>NZ_JAPDPJ010000001.1 GCF_026013605.1 Plebeiibacterium sediminum | reverse complement strand
TGTTGTAAAAAGTTTCGCAAAATCAATTTACAACTTTGAGGGGAAACCGAAAGGAAGTACCCTCTTTTATTTTTTTACTCGGTCACTAGTGATTTAAAATATATAATCTCTATAGAAGCCGCGAAAGGACAGGTTTCTACCTGAGCGGACACATCTATTATTGAGAAATTCCTTTCTCTTTGTGAGAAATAACACTTCAACCTTGATAAAAACAGGATTAACATATGAGAAATCAGGGTTACAACCTGATAATTATCCGTTAAAATTGAGAAATACTCAGTATTACCTGAACGATTGAATAACCTTCATCAATAATGCACATTAATACTGAGAAAAGATTCTTAATTATTAAAATTATCATAATTCAATTAGCTGGCAGTATTGGACATATTCAAATAATTATATAATCAGATTACCCTTGAACTTTATAAAAGTTATCGACTGCTCGCACACTAAATTGATATTTAGATTGATGAACTATTTTCTATTGATCTTGTTATGTTGTTGAAATGATTATTATTATTCATTATTAAATTTCACTACTTGCAACATTGTTGCATTTACATTAAGTTTGCTAACAAAATAATTAGGAAACAATATTTATAAAAAGGCTATTAAAAATAGCTGATTAGGATGAAAAGAAAAAGGAACATACATATTGCTCTTATTCTGCTGTTAGGTTTTTTATACCCAATAGCATTTCAGCCTGTTCATATATACAATCACAAAAAAAAATTAGCTGAGCAACACCACAATTGCTCTCATCATCATCATCACAATAATTATTCTTCCAATAAGTTAGACAAAGGATTTTTTATTAATAAATCACAACAGGCACAGCAAGAATGTTTGATTTGTGATTACGAATTTTCGGTTAATGATGTAGCTGGGTTATTTATTTACAAAACCACAATACCAGCTATAAAATACCTTTATAACGATTCTGTAGTAGCCCAAATATTAAAATGTGTTTTATTCCCAAAACACCCTCGGGGACCTCCATCCTCAGATTTACTTTCATAGATATTTTTTTAGTTTTATTTACTCAGTAAATCATTATGAACAGATTTTATATGCTGTTTATCTTACTGGGAATGTATTTTGTATCTGCCTATAGTCAGGAATCATACATTTTTTCGGGAAAAGTAACAGATCATAAGAACGTTACATTACCAGGAGCCTCTGTATATATACCTGCTATTGATAATGGAGTTTTTACCGATTCAAACGGTAACTATCATTTGCATATTGCCAAAAAAGGGACTTATGTAGTTCAAGTAAGCTTTTTAGGATACGATACTTATACAGATACCATTATGATTACAGCCAACACGAAACATAATATAAAGCTTACTGCTCTTGCAATGAGTTTGCAGGAAGTTGTTGTTAAGGATAATTACGCAGCAAGTCGTAAAAAGGAAGAGAGCCTGAATGTTGAAGTGGTCAACAATAAATTCATTCAGCAAAATTTGGGTGGTAGTTTGAGTCAATCATTAGAACGCCTACCTGGAGTTTCTATGATTGGTATTGGCTCAGGTCAATCAAAACCTGTGATCAGAGGACTTGGCTTTAACCGCGTTTTAGTAGTTGAAAACAATATAAAACACGAAGGCCAGCAATGGGGTTCCGACCATGGTTTGGAAATAGACCAATTCGCTGCCAACAGGATTGAAGTAATCAAAGGTCCGGCTTCACTAATGTATGGTTCCGATGCCATTGGAGGTGTTATTGATGTAAAGCAAAGTGAAATACCAACCCCCAACACTGTTGGAGGACAAGTTAATTTGATTGGCAAAAGCAACAATAACCTTGTGGGCTCATCGGTAAATGTTTTTATACGTAAAAACAAGCTTTTTGCCGATTTGCGTGGTACGGTTATGGACTATGGAGATTATAAAGTTCCTACAGACAGTATAAGTATTTATTCATATAAAGCTGGTTTACATGATCATTTAATGAGAAATACAGCAGGAAAAGAACAGGATGTACATTTTTCTTTTGGATTGATTCAACCTGATTTTCAAACACGCTTTTTTGTAAGTAATGTGTACACTAAAAGTGGTTTTTTTGCTAATACTCATGGACTTGAACCACAAAGAGTTAATACTGAAGTACACGACAAATCCTCAAGAGATATTTTGTTTCCTTATCAAAGTGTAAATCATTCAAAGCTGATAAATAAAACAATAAAAACATGGGATGGAATTAGGCTTGAAACAGATATTGGGGTGCAACGTAATTTACGCAGGGAAAAAAGTAAATATATAGCTCATGGAGATATGCCTGCAAATTTTCCGGAAACATTAAATATGGATCCTGATATGGAACGGGAATTTGACAAGTACATATATTCTGCTAACGTTAAAACCTCCTATTCTAAAATAGAACGACTTAAGCTTTTTTCTGGTATCAATGCTGAGTATCAAAATAATAGCATTGGTGGCAGAGGATTCATTATACCGGACTATAATTTATGGTCTATGGGTTTACATCTGGTATCTAAATATACTTTGTCAGACCGCAGTAAATTGCAAGCAGGAATTCGTTTTGATCGTGGAGCAATCAATACAAAAGAATACTACGACTGGTTTCCTTCTACTGTTGAACAAAATGGAGTTGAAACAGAAGAATACTTACAAAGAGCTGATAAAATTAACAAGGTATATGAAAATATTTCATGGTCGTTAGGCTATGTATATAATCATCAGGCATTATCACTAAAGTCCAATATTGGTAAAAGTTTCAGAATGCCTATTGCCAAAGAGTTGGCTGCTAATGGTGTAAACTATCACAGATTTAGCTATGAAGTAGGAAAATCAGATTTGGATGCAGAAGTATCCTATCAACTTGATATGGGAGCAGAATACAATAAAAATCACTTTGCTATTGGTATCACTCCTTTTGTTAACTTTTTTCCAAACTATATTTATCTAAATCCAAGCGATAAGCATGATAGTCAATATGGTCTTGGTAATCAGATATTTTATTATACACAAAGTTCTGTGTTCAGATATGGTGGAGAGATGCATTTTCATTGGGAAGTAATTCCTCAATTACAACTAGGAATAATGGGTGAATATGTATACTCTCAGCAATTATCCGGAGAAAAAGAGGGATTTACACTTCCCTTCTCTCCTCCTCCATCAGCTTTATTTAGTGTTAAATATCAACCCATCCATTTTAATTTGGCACACAATGCCTATTTATCTATGGATTACAGGATGACGGCAGCACAAAATCAGATTGTGCCACCGGAGAACAAAACAGATGGGTATCAGGTATTAACCTTAAATGCAGGGGCCGATTTTCAATTGGGAAATCAACAAATTAATGTTTCAGTGTCGGTACACAATGTTTTAAATACAAAGTATTATAACCACACAAGCTATTACAGATTAATTAACGTGCCTGAATCAGGAAGAAATGCTGTATTAACCATTTCTATTCCATTTTCAGCACATATGCATTAAAAAATAATTATTAACGAGTAACCCACCATTTAAAACCATTGGTGAGTTACAACAAAATTAAAGTCATTAAAGATGAAAAATATACAGTTTTTATTATCCATTACATTAGTAGCTAATCTTTTATTTGTTTCATGTGAGGATGATGACAACCAAGACAACACAAAACCAACTGTAACTGAGCTGGAAGTTGGACATGATGGAGAAGCCCATATTGGTGAAGCATTGCACTTAGAATTTTATGTTGAAGACAATGATTTACTAGACTATTACTCTGTAGAAATACATGGTGGAGAAGAAGGTCAGGAAGAATCTGAGATAACAGGGTGGAAATATGAAGAGGAATTTACTGAAATTCGTAACAAAAAGAATTACACTGTACATCATCATGGCATTATGATACCTGAAACTGTAGAAGAAGGTGAATATCATTTTCATCTTAGGGTAGTTGATATGTCGGGCAATGTTACAGAAATTGAAGAACACCTGCATGCCACACATGAAGAGGTTGAAGATGATCATGACCACGTAGAATAAACTTTTGTAATTAAATTAAATAAGAACAATATTTCTTCCCCTTACTTTAGTTTGGGGAAGAATATTTAAACTTAATCAGCAAGTATAACAGACTGAAAACAAACACAAAGCAAAACAATTACTAAATCAAGTATTACTTATATGTTGGTAATCCACTTTTTATTAAATTAGAGTTTATGAAGAAAATACTTTTTATTGCTATGTTAACATCCTTAATTATAGCATGTAGTGACAGTAAAGATATTGATGATATAAAGCCTGAAATTGATACCAATGTATCTTTTGCTTTTCCTAAACAATGTACTACGCTATATTTTGGAGAAGATTTTAATTTTAGTGCATTATTCACTGATAATATTGAACTGGGATCGTACAGTATTAGTTTACACAATAATTTTGATCACCACTCACATAGTACCGAAGTAACAGAATGTGAATTAGGTGAAATAAAAACACCGGTTAATCCCTTTACATTTATTCAAGATTTTGAAATCCCGGATAACTTAACTGAATACGAGGCTAATCAATCTATTACAATACCTACCGGTGATGAAAATGGCCTATTTGATGAAGGGGATTATCACTTTTTTATTAGTTTAACAGATAAACAAGGATGGTCTACTCAAAAAGGTTTAAGCATTAAAATTATGCATAGAGAATAATACTTAATTGTATTAATAAAAAGGAACTGGTCCATATTTAAAAGCCAGTTCCTTTTTTTTGAGATATAAAACACCTCATTATTGCTTACAATTTGTAAGTCAATTCTAAATAACAGCCTTCCCTACATTATCTCACCTACATCTCACCGGGCACCACTAAAGTTTTTAATCTACTATATACCAATCCTATAGGAGTGAAAACGAAATATAATCTTCATTTCAAAGATTTTTTATAAAATAAAACTACTTTTGCACACTGTAATTAAAAAATAACAAAACAATGGACGAAGACCCGTATCCAAGTAGATTAAATGTTGTAGAACTTCTGTAAGGGCTTCGTGTTTCCTTACAGGATAAATTGTGAGGAGACATATCATGATCAAAATGTTTAAAACCTTTGGTGGTTATGTTGAGATAGACAAACCCCAAAAAGGATGTTGGATTAATGTGACCAATCCAACAGATGCCCAGCTATATAAACTTACCGACGAATTTGGATTACCAAGTGATCTTATCAATGATATTTTAGACCAGGACGAGAGGCCTCGTATTGAATTTGATCATCACTGGACTTTAATTATTCTAAGAATTCCTGTTATAGTAGAAAACAATGGAGTGCCTTTTAACACCATTCCATTAGGTATATTTATTACCGATAGTTTTACCTTAACATTATGCTCTCAAAATAACGAGATATTACCTATTGATAAGCCATCTCCATTCAGAGATCAGTATCATGAAATAACTGATAATATCAACTTTATTCTTCGTTTATTTTTAAGATCCGGAAGTCTGTATTTAAGCTACTTAAAGCAAATCAATAAAATGACTTCTTTAATTGAGAAAGATCTTGAAAAATCAATTAAAAACAAGGAGTTAAACAAGCTTTTAAAGATGGAAAAGTGTTTGGTATATTTCATCACTTCTATTAAAGCAAACGAAATTGTATTGGCTAAACTTCGTAACTCTAAAAAGATTACAACCGAAATCAATACCGATTTGCTGGAAGATGCTTTTATTGAGAATAAACAAGCTCTTGAAATGGCCCAAATATACTCCGATATCCAAAGTGGAATGATGGATGCTTTTGCCTCGGTAATATCCAATAATTTAAATGTGGTAATGAAGCAATTAACGCTGATTTCCATTATACTGATGATCCCTACATTAATTGCCAGTATGTTTGGTATGAACGTGCCTAACTTTATGGAAAATTCAATGTGGGCTATGCCTTCTATAATTGCAGGGTCTTTGGGCCTATCCTTTTTAGGTGTAATGATCTTCAGAAAAAGACAGTGGTTTTAATAGTAAACATTATTAAAGTACAATTATAAATAGACCATTATATAATTCTATAATTAAACGATTTACACTAAATAAAAATAATCAATATTACCAAACTAAAGTCAACGATAAAGATTTATCTCAGGTTAGTAATATTGATTAAAACTAATCGTTGATTTCTCACAAGTGAACATGTTTACTGGAGTATTTTCTTTGCCTATCTACCCCAACATCCACTCATAAATATCTGACTATAAATAATATTTGTCAGTTTTTAAATAAACTGTAAATGTTATTATTGCAGCTACTTTTTATCTGAAAAAATATAATCATATAAAATAAATATCATGAAGAAGTTATTGATACTAGCCGGAATGGCTTTGTCTTTATCTGCAATGGCTCAAAGCGTAGATCAAAACGATTTGAATAAAATACGTGAGGGTTTTGTAAAAGATAATTATACGAAGGCGATGGAAAATGCACTTTCCTCAAATTCAATAAAAAACATTGCCTGGAATCGTGAAAACGAAGGAACAACAGACCATTACTTCACTTATCGAGTGGATGTATCCGGCATCACCAATCAAAATAAATCAGGCAGGTGCTGGTTATTTACTTCGTTAAATGTTTTTCGTCCGGTTGCAATGAATCACTTTAATGTAAGTTCTTTTGAATTTTCCCAGATCTACCTGTATTTCTGGGACTTATTTGAGAAATCGAATCTGTTTTTAAATAACATTTTAAACACTTCAGATCGAGGATTTGATGATGAAAAAGTAAGTTGGTATTTCAAATATCCTGTTGATGACGGCGGACAGTGGATTAACTTTGTAAATCTTGCTGAAAAATACGGTATGGTGCCCAAAGAAGCCATGGAAGAAACCTATTCCAGCAATAATACAAGCTGGTTAACCAAATTGCTTAATCGCAAATTAAGGGAACAGGCATTAGAGCTTCGTGATATGAAAAATGATGGTAAAAACAACAAACAAATTCATGATCGCAAAGTAGAAATGTTAGGTGACGTTTATCGTATGTTGGTTTTAAATTTAGGTGAACCACCGGTAAACTTCGAATATAGATTTAAAGATAAAGAAGGTACTGTTTCTGAAAATAAAGAATATACGCCTCAATCGTTTATGAAAGAGGTTTTAGGTGATATAAAACTAAGTGATTATGTAATGTTAATGAATGATCCTTCGCGTGATTACTGGAAACATTATGAAATAGAGAACTATCGTAATGTTGAAGAAGGTGAAAATTGGCATTATGTAAACCTTCCTAATGAAGTAATTAAACAATTTTGTATTGAATCGATTAAAAACAATGAAGCAATGTATGCTTCCTGTGATGTAGGTAAACAATTACGCAGAGATTTCGGGGTTTTAGATGTAGATAATTACGACTTTGAAGCTGTTTATGATATTCCTTTTGGAATGACTAAAAAACAGCGTATTCAATCTCACGATAGTGGTTCATCGCATGGAATGGCATTAATTGCAGTGGAAGTTGATAAAAATGAAAATCCTGTGAAATGGCAGTTTGAAAACAGTTGGGGAGCCAATTCTGGAGAAAATGGATACCTTACTTTTACAGATAAATGGTTCGATGAATATATGTTTCGCATTGTTGTGAATAAAAAGTTTATCAGTCAAAAAGTATTGGATATCTACAAACAAAAATCAGAGATGTTACCTCCATGGGATCCCATGTTTTAAACATTAGTATATAAAAGAAAAAAAGAGGCTATCCGATACACAATTTGGATAGCCTCTTTTAAAATTAGCATTAATGATATGTTTTATATGCAAAAGTTATTTAAAGCAACATCTTGACTCAGCTAAAACTTTAGTTTATAAGATATTTCAATAATATTCTTGTTTAAATAATCATTTAAGTAATAATCAAATTTATACCCCAGATTTAGATAATTTTTCTTCATCAACTTGTAATCTAAACTTACATTATATCGTACCTTATACCATTCTGAGGTAGGTATTTGATAAAAGTACTCCACTCCCACTTTAGGTGTAATTTTGCTTTTACGAATATTATAAGCTAGCGACAACTTAGGTCGTAAATATTCAGAATCTTCCTCTTCATCATCAGAATAATCGGCATAACTTAATTTAAAACCAGGTTTCCACCTCTTTATCTTAGTCTGATAACTAGCAAAAAATTTATATCTATGCAGATATTCTGTATCTCCACTTTTCTTTTTATTGGCTAAAAACCGATACCCTGCTCCTGCCGAAAAATGCTTTAAAAACTCATATTCCAGCGCTCCTTCCAATAAATATTTGTCTAACTTAAATTCATTATCAAAGCGTAATTCAGGAGAAATTTCAATTGTCAGATCATCTATAATCTTGTATGAAGTTTGAAAGGCCATCCTGGTCTGCCACTCTTTCTCTACCGTTTGAGCATATGGTCCAATACCCATAAAACTAGTTATTAAAACAAAAGAGAACAGTACTAATATTCTAATTTTCATCAATTTCATCATTCTTATTTTACATCAACAAATTGTAAGCAGCATAAGTATTATTCTTTATGTTGAATATTTCCATTCACATGAAAATACAAAGTGATTTCGGCTACATCTCTTAGAAAATCAATCTTATTAATCTCATATCTATTGATATTTATTCCTGTACGGTCCCTTAAATCATCCAACAACTCTGAAGAATTGTGTTTATGAATGTTTTCAATCTTCTCATAGATCAGTGTGACACTTTGCTCCTGCTTTAAACTCAATCTTTTTTCCAAAAACCACAAGCCTGCAATAATTATTACATTTGTAAATACCAACTCAGAATAGCTCAATTTACTGTGTGCCAAAGCATTCATAACCGATATACCTATTACGATAAATAGATAGGTCATTTCTTTAATTGGAATAGCGTCAGTACGATAGCGTATAATACCAAAAATGGCAAAAAGGCCCATGGCAAAGCCCAACTCTAACTTTACACTATTTAGCAAGAAACATAGCAGAAATACAATTACTCCAATAGACAAATAAGAAAAGTAAAAGTCCTTTCGCCGACTGTTTTTAGCATAAATAAAGTGAACCACCACTAACAATAAAACAGTGTTAAATAAAAACCGAACTGCAAGTTCAGTAAATCCACTTATGTCAATGATTTGAATTCCAAACAGACTAAGCTTTTCATCCCAACCTCCCATTGCAGAAAGCAGGTTTATTTTGTAATCGAATAATTGATATATTAAATTGGCCATAATTTACACTACTTCCTGAAGTTGATATGTTGTTTTAAACTTATGGTGGATAGCCCTTAATTTGGGCTTAAATGCGTTTTTTTTAAGGGTATCTTCAATTAAAGAAAGGCCTATGCAATACATACTAAACCCACAGGGTAAAATTTTACGTTCCCGAAGTGCATTGACCAAACTAGAGTGTTCACTTCGTTTCCCTGTTTTCACTTCAACGATGACTAAATCATCTAATTTTACTAATCGATCATCATTATAAAACCTCAAATTAAAATCGATGGTACAACGCTCTTTTAATCTTTTATTTACAAGAGTTATACGAGTAAATCTATTGTTTAAAACCGGATATAACTGATGACTTTTATAAGGCGTATTATTTGAAATAAACTCCTGTTCATCAAAAGTTATAAATTGAAAGTTTTGAGGAATCTCCATTCTGTTTTTAATGGTTCTACCCTTATTTGATTTAAATTTTACCTCCAGGAAACTGGTGTCTGAAATAAGATAGGTTCTCTTCCGTATTTTATACCTGTTTAATTTTCCTCTATGGTGATTACCATACATTTGACGATGATAGGTATCGTAATAGGTGGTTGCATATTTTAATTGATTCATATTTTCAATTGATAATGCATAATAGTCTGTACTAATACTATTTAAGATTTCCTGTAATTGATTAAACGCAATACAATATTTTGTATCTGTCCGATCCATTAGCTTTACATTATCGATCTGGTCAATATGAATGGGTTTAAAGAAACTTGATTCTATCCTCTTCATCATTCCTGAATTTAATATGTACACATTATAAAACCTAAATAATCCATAAACCACCGAATTGATTTACTACTAATTATCAACTGTATTACAATGTTTTATATAAAGTAAACAATCCTATAAACCTTGTAATCACATCATATTTGTTTGATATAGTTTTAAAACCATTTTCTATAAACAAGCAATAATTATGACAGCAATTTTAAACCTTTAATTAATGTATGATGAGTGGTTTTATGGTTAAACGGAATTTTTTCAGGGTGAACTAGGATATTTATCTCACTTCAAAACAACATGTATATTCATAAATCTATACTACTAATTAACAACCACATACAATATAATTCTTAGACAAAAACAAGCCAACTCAATTTTTCCCACTTCACCCCCGTTTAATGCCACTTCCCTGATATTATTACTCTTGCTTTTTAGTACCAAACCTACATTTGCTTTAAAATCTAAAAATTTAAAAGTTATGATAGCATCATTAAGATTTTACACCTTAGCTCTTTTAATCCTATTTTTTATGGGAGCTTGCGAAAGAAATATTGATTCAGACTCAGAAAGTGGAGGAAGCAGCAGCTCAAATGACGATGATTCAGATTACTCAGAATACTACGAAATAGAAACTGATTATCAATGGGATGCCTCTGATGTAACCACTATAGTTTTTAACGATAATACAGCCGAAATAACCGGGGATGGCGCTACCTTTGAAGATGGAATATTAACAGTTTCATCCCAGGGAAATTATTTATTTCAAGGAACTTTAACTGATGGTGAAATTTTGGTTAGCGCAGATAACGAATCTGTTGTTAAACTAATATTAGATAATGTTAGTGTTACATGTTCTGATAACCCTGGAATATATATTCAAAAATCATTACGAACCATTGTTATTCTTAACGACAATACTACCAATTCAATTAGTGATGGAAATACCTTTACTGACGAAGATGCCAATGCCGCACTTTTTTCAAAATCTGATTTACGACTATCTGGTAATGGCACACTAAATATTAGTGCTAATTATAAAGATGGTATAACAAGTAAAGATGGGCTTGTTATTAACTCTGGCAACTACAATATAACTGCTAATGATGATGGTATAAGAGGTAAAGACTACCTAATAATTAATGATGGTACTTTTGTAATTGATTCCGATGGTGATGCAGTAAAATCTGATAACGAAAACAGTGCATGCGGGTATATTAATATTGTTTATGCTGACTTTACAATAGATACATATAGTGATGGATTATATGCTTACAATAAGATTACCATTACTGATGGAACCTTTAATATTACATGCAATGGAAGTACTAGCTCCGCTAAAGGCATTAAAGCAGGAACTTTAGTATATATTCAGAATGGTGAATTTACAATCAATTCAGTTGATGATGCTGTGCATTCTGATTTAGATATTATGATTAATGATGGAAAGTTGACCCTATCGACCAACGATGATGGGATACATGCAGAAAACGAGCTGGAGATTAACAATGGAACTATTGAAATCCTTACATCATATGAGGGTTTAGAAGCCAGAACAATTACAATCAATGGAGGACATATTGATTTGACAGCTTCTGATGACGGCATTAACGCTGCAGGTGGAAATAGCAACTACCTCTATATTAATGGAGGAACTGTATTTGTATATGCTTATGGCGATGGTTTGGATATGAATGGTTCGGGTGAAATGACTGCAGGTACAGTACTGGTTCATGGACCAACAAACAGTGGAAATGGAGCACTGGATTATGATGGTTCTTTTAAAGTTAATGGCGGACTTTTAATTGCAGCAGGTAGCTCCGGAATGGCTGAAGCTCCTAGTACCAGTTCTTCTCAGTATGCAGCATTAATCAACTTTACTTCGAGTTATTCTGCCAATACATTATTTCATTTAGAAGACAATAGTGGTAATACCATCGCAACCTTTAAACCAGCACATCAATACCAATCTGTAGCCATATCTTCTCCAGACTTAAGTTCTGGTAAAACTTATTCTATCTACACAGGTGGAAGCTCAACAGGAACTGAATCTGGAGGTTTGTACACTAATGGTGAGTATACGCCTGGTACAGAATATCAATCATTTACAATTTCAAGTACCATCACTTCAATAGGAAGTCAAAGCGGTGGTGGCCCAGGAGGAAGAAGATCTGTATCTTCTGAAGAATTGTGAATTATAAATTTAAGAGATAATCTAAATTGCAATCTTTGTATAATATATCTATTAGGATTATATTTAGTGGTAATGAGCTTAAAATACTTATATAAAACACAGATTATAAATATTCTAGTTGCCTTAATAATTGGAGTATTTATTGTTTTTCCTGATGTTGTGAGACATATTGACCAATCATCATCAGATAACCGGGATATGCACGAAAGAGGTAAATGGATAAATGCAGAGCATACAGAAAGGCCCTCACCTCCATCCAATAACGCATTTGATAAAATACCTCCTCCTCCAATGAATGAGGAGAGGCTTAACGTATTTAATGATAGCATTCAAAACAAAAAGGAACCATTCAGAAAAAATGGTGAAATACCACCTGATTTTTTTCTTAATAGAGATAGTGTAACAGGTATTGTATTCGATTTTGTATTCTTTTTTGTTTTAACCTGGATATTATTGGCTATTAATAATCCTAACAGACAAAAAAAGAATCCTCTGTTTCATAGTATATCAGATAAATACAGACCATACATAGTTATAGGACTCACATTAATCATTTGTTATATAGGTGTTTTCTTAAACTCATTTATCTTACACTACAAGGTTCAGTTTCACCCATTTCCCCGATATCTTGATGGCATAGCCATATTTAAGGGTTTATTTATTTTTGTATCAGTAGTATTATTCGGACAGCTTTATCAGTTGCTCTACAAACAACAAAATATGGTTGTAGAAAACGAAAAATTGAAAACAGAGAGCCTTCAAAACAGATTTGAGGCACTTTCGGCTCAAATTAGCCCACACTTTTTCTTTAACTCTTTAAACTCATTATCAGGACTTGTACGCGAAAATCAAAACAAAAAAGCATTAAAGTTCATTAATGAAATTTCAAACCTGTTTCGCTACATTTTAAAAGGAAATTGGCAGGAGTTAGTTACATTAAAAGAAGAAATATTTTTTTTAAAAGCCTATCAGTATTTGCTTGATATTAAGTACGAAGACAAATTGCTTTTTGAAATTGAAATTGATGAAGAGCTTGAATCTAAACTAAAATTACCCGCATTATCGCTTCAACCATTGGTTGAAAACATAATAAAACACAATATTATTAGCGAAGAATATCCCATGACAATCAGGGTTTATATCAATGTTGAGAACAAGCTAATTATTGAAAACAGATTTCAACCTAAGGCTGGTATTCAAAATACCACAGGAATTGGATTAAATAACCTATCTAAACGATACAGATACCTGGCAGGTAAAGAAATTAGTAATTATATATACGATGGGAAATTTATTGTAGAACTTCCTTTAACTAACGTAGAGAATGAAAGCAGTAATTATTGAAGATGAAGTTGTTGCTGTTAAAAACTTAATAGCAATTTTAAAAGAACTTGAGCCAAATCTGGAAATTATTGCAGTACTGGATAGTATTCAATCTTCAGTAAATTATTTTCAAAATAACGAATTACCTGATTTGGTTTTTATGGACATTCAACTCGCTGATGGAGAATCTTTTGAAATTTTTAAATCAATTGAAATAACCTGTCCTGTTATATTTACAACTGCTTATGATAGTTATGCTTTAGAAGCTTTTAAAGTAAACAGCATAGATTATTTATTAAAACCAATAGAACCTGAAAATGTGCAGCGTGCATTAAACAAGCTAAAGAACTTTTCTAATAATGATTTAGAGGAATACGCTAAAAGAATGAATCATTTTATTGCCGATAAAGCAGAATATACCAAAACACTTCTAATTAAATATCGTGATAAATTGATTCCATTACCAACCGCACAAATAGCATATTTTTACACAGAAAATGAAATGGTTACCGTACACTCGCTTGATGGTCAGGAATGGCCTGTAGAATCTTCTCTGGATACTTTAATGTCTAAACTGGATCCTTCAGAATTTTTTAGAGCCAACAGGCAATTTATCATTTCACATAGCGCAGTTAAAGAGGTAGTAGTTTGGTTTGGAAACCGGCTTTCAGTAAATCTTAATGTTCCAACAAAAGAACGTATCATCATAAGTAAAGCAAGAGTGTCTGTTTTTAAAAAATGGTTGGTCAATAATTAAACAGAACCAAGGATTTTATTCATTATACATTCATATTTTATAGGAGTTGTAAGTTTTATATTACAGCTCCTTTTTTATGCCGTTTAGCTTACATAACTAACTTGTAAAAGCAATACAATAACGTAAGTTAAATTCTTATAATCCTACAAAAATGTAGGTTTTAATATCATAAACTTATATTCAAAATATTTATGCATTTTATTTACTTGAATCAGTAACTAAATCATACTGAATTCTTTTTTCGATAAAGTATCAAAGTTGTGTTTTAATGATTTATTATGATGAAGCGCAAAAATAATTCAATATAAAGCAATTGATTGTTGACTTAAAGTGCATGCATTTGATGATGCAATCAATGTTTTGAAAACCAATATATATCGCAATGGATAAATTAGCTTTCAATTTGAATAGTGTAATACGCTGTTTATACTGAAAGTGGCATACATATTGAAAACTTGAGATATGGAGCAATTCTTAAAAGTATAGTTTCATCCATTAGCATTACAGAAGATTGGTTAACGGTTGAAACTTTATATGATTAATAGATCACTCCTGTCAAACTGTTTGAAGCTTCGACTTCTACCAGTAAAAAAAGAAAACTATTAGTCGCTTTATAACCCAAACAATTATTGATTATGATCACAGGTAACGAAAACTTATTACAGATTTCAGAATTAAACAAGGAGTATATTTCTGTATTTGAACAGCATGGATTAGGTAATTATTTTAAACCTGAAAACCTGAGTAAAACAGGTCGTTTTATACGTTTAAATACTTTATTAACATCTAACAATATCAATTCAGAGCATTTCATCAATAAACTCAATCAATCGCTCTCTGAAAAGCAGGAAGTGAAAGAAAATGATAACGAAACACTTCATTTTTCAGCCATGTTACCTTGTGGATTACGAAATCCTTTTAAAGAGTTAACTGAATCTTATTTTGAGGAGAATAAAGCACTTTTTAAGGACTTAAATTATATGATGGAAGGTAATGTAAACCACGAATTATCATATTACCCTCTTTTAGATAGCATTACCGATGAAAATGAATTACCTGATGTAATTATGGCTTCTGATATCAACAATTTTTTTCATCGTCCTTTTATTCATCGATTTATTGAAAACGATGTATTTGAGGCTGTTGAACCATTTATTCCAAATCATTACCTGCAAAAAGAGGGTTTTGCAGATCCTAATAAGCATTATACCATGTATACCGCAAATATGTTGGTTATGGTAGTGGATAAAAACAAATTGGGAGACAGAAAGATGCCAAAAAAATGGGATGATATTTTACAGCCTGAATTTGAAAACAGCATTATTATGAGAGGCGAAAACGATTTCTTTTGTAACGCTGTTATGCTTCCTTTTTATAAAGATCATGGTTTTGAAGCCATTAAAATATTGGCCAACAATATTAAAAGCGGCATGCATCCTGCCGAGATGGTGAAACTGGCAGGAAAAGAGGACGACAAAGGTACAGCCATCTATATTATGCCTTACTTCTTTTCAAAACGTATTAAAGATAAAAATGTTGAAGTTGTATGGCCTGAAGATGGTGCTATTGCCAGTCCTGTTTTTCTATTGGTTAAAAAAGATAAAAAAGAACAACATAAAGAACTATTAAACTTCCTGTTTAGTAAAAAATTAGCTGAGTTACTTAAACAACGTCATTTCCCTGTTATTCATCCTGAAATTGATCATAAAGATTTACCTGAAACCGTAAAATGGTTGGGTTGGGATTTCCTAAACAACCACTATATCGGAAAATTAAAAGAAGACATTCAGGAAACTTTTATGGAAGTTTGGAATAAAAAATAGATCGCTTATGATAGATTTAATTACAATTGCAGGCCCTCCTTCATCTGGTAAAACCTCTGTGATTATAAAAATGATTGACAGTATTGAAGGCTTTAAAGATAAATGCGGGGTAATAAAATTTGACTGTTTAAGTGCTTTAGATGAAGAGCAATACGCTAAACATGGCATTACAGCTAAAACCGGATTAGCAGGTAATCTTTGTCCCGATCACTATTTTGTTTCTAATTTTGAAGAGTGCATCAATTGGGCGAAAGAAAAAGGATTTTCAACCCTTATTACAGAAAGTGCGGGTTTATGTAACCGGTGTGCTCCTCACCTTAAAAATGTGCCTGCAATTTGTATTCTCGACAATTTAAGTGGTATCAATACCCCTTTAAAAACCGGACCAATGGTAAAGTTGGCGGATGTTGTTGTTGTAACTAAAAGCGATTTAGTATCGCAAGCCGAAAAAGAGGTTTTCAGATTTAAAATACAACAAGTCAACCCTAAATGTAAAGTGTTATTTATAAATGGAATAACCGGACAAGGCGCTGATAAATTAGCAAGATTGGTAATTACTGAAAACAAAAAAATGGAGAAAGAACAAATGAAACTGCGCTTTTCAATGCCAACAGCATTATGTTCTTATTGTTTAGGAGAAACCCGCGTAGGTGAAGATTTTCAGATAGGATTAAACAGAAAGATTAAGCTTTAAAATATGGAAACAGAGATATTACTACATAAACCATTAAAGGAAATTGTTAATGAAAATCCATTGTTTAGTGATTTCTTTTCGTCCTTTCAAATAAAAGCTGAAAATGAGCACAAATCTTTTACAGAGTACATAAGTACTCAACCGGATTCATTTTGGGATGAAAATGCCAGTTCTAAAGAAGAAATAGCTAATCTTTTTGTGGATTATATAAGTGGTATTGCAGCTTCGGAACAAAAAACAACAATTGAAACACTGGATATCCTTCGTGGAATAGATAAAAGTAAAAATCCGGAAAATTGTAATCTTCATTTAAATCCTGGAGAAATCACCTGTATTGTTGGTCCCACCGGTTCTGGTAAAAGTCGTTTATTGGCTGATATTGAGTGGTTAGCAAATGGCGATACGCCAACAAAACGTAAAGTACTCATTAATGGCCAACCTGCCGACGAAGATACCTCTGCCCTATTTGGTGGTAAATTGATTGCCCAAATAACACAAAACATGAATTTTGTTTTGGATATGGATGTAGAAAGCTTCCTAATGCTCCATGCTCAAAGCCGCTTATTAATGAATGCAGAAGATGCTGTTAAAGAAGTAATGAAATTGGCTAATGAGCTTTCTGGTGAACCATTTGATCCAACAACTCCTGTAACTTTTTTAAGTGGCGGACAATCCCGTGCCCTTATGATTGCTGATGTAGCATGCATTGGTCAGGCCCCTATTGTGCTTATCGATGAAATTGAAAATGCTGGTGTAAACAAGAAAAAAGCCCTTGATTTACTGGTTAGTAAAGATAAAATTGTATTGATGGCTACTCATGATCCTCTGCTTATTTTACTGGCAGATAAACGTGTTGTCATTAAAAATGGAGGAATGGATAAAATCATTACCACCAATACGCATGAAAAAGGATATTATGCTGAATTAGAAAAAATGGATAAAGCAATGCAAGAAGCCAAAGACTTTTTTAGATATGGAAATGAGTTAAAAGAATCATAAATCATTCTTAGATTATTCGTAATTTAGTCACCAAAATTCAATTATATGAAACAAGCCGTCGTACAGAGTTATCAAACACATAGATAACAAAATCTGCAAGTTCCATATATATGGCTTAAGAAAATAGGTTATAATCAGATGAATAAAAAAGTAGGACTTGTACTTGAAGGTGGTGGCTTTAGAGGAATATACAGCGCAGGAGTTATTGATTATCTGTTAGAGAAAAACATTGAGTTGCCTTATGTTATAGGTGTTTCAATGGGTGCTTGTAATGGCGTAAACTATATTTCAAAACAAATTGGCAGAAACCTCAATGTTCCTTATTCATATGTGAATGATAAGCGATATATGAGTTACTCACGCTTATTTACTAAAGGCGAATTGTTTGGTATGGATTTTATATTTAATGAAATACCCAAAAAACTAATTCCTTTTGACTTTGAAACCTATTCTAAATCTGAGCAGGATTTTGTAATTGGAACTACAGATTGTATCACAGGGAAACCATTCTATATTAAAACATTAGATTATGATAATTTACTTACATCTTTAAAAGCATCTGCAAGCCTTCCTTTTGCCTCAAAAATGGTTAAATTCCATGATAAAAAACTGCTAGATGGAGGTATTAGCGATCCTATCCCCTTTCAAAAAGCTTTTAATGATGGATGCGATAAAGTTGTTATTGTACTGACTCAACCAATTGAATTTGAAAAGAAACCTACTAAATTTTCAACTATAGGAAAATTATTGTATCCCAAATACCCTCAATTGATCGATGTTTTATCTAAAAGATATCATTTTTACAATCAGCAACTTGAAGAGATTAAACAATTAGAAAAAGAAGGAAAAGCCTATGTGATAAGACCTGAAAATAAAATTCCTGTAAGCAGGACAGAAAGAAATAAAGAAAAACTACAGGAAGCTTTTACTATGGGATATAAGCATTGCGAACAAATATTTAACGATTTAAACAATTGGCTTCATATTTAATTTACAACCGTCTATACTTACATAATTTCCCATTATTATTTAGAATAAGGTTTTTCCTGGTAATTTCATCAACAGACCATGTAAAGGGATTAAATATGAAATTTAAACCTGTAGGAATAAATTCAAGAAACTGGTAAACTCCAACCACAGTATTAACCATTCCAACAAATAAATCACTTACGGTAGCACCATATATTGTAGGTTCTGCATAAATTATAGCAGCTTCTTCTTCACCTTTAAAATTAGCCGAAAGAAAGGATATTTGATTGCCTAAATAAGCATAATCACCTGTTATATATACGGTATCTACTTCTGAACCAATTGGATTTTCTAGCTGACTTGGAAAAGATACTATTTCATAAGTCATAACATCAGTAAACGAAATAATCTCTGTGGTGACATGATTGGTAGATTCTAACATCCAGGATCCGGTAATAGTAGGTATTTCAAGAATATCTTCTGTGCAAGATATTGCCATAAAAATAACCATTACCAATACACTTATAGAAACTTTCATTTACAATAGTTTTAAGTTAATAATATCTATTATTGATTTATTATACTGACATTTATAACCGGTGTTACACATATTAGTACATTAAATAAAGTTTAAAATAAACTTCTTTAATTACACAAGTTTATAATGTTTTTTAATGACATATACACATCTCACATACTTAAATTACTCCTCTTTCAAACTTATTGTAATCACTAAATTTACATATATGTTTCATTATTGTAAGTGCGGCAAATGATTACATTTGCATATGCTTAGAAAGGGAATATATATTGGTTTAATGGTTTTATCAATGGCTTGTAAAACAAAACAAGTCACCATTGATAAACCATTGATTAAGGAGGAAATAGCAGACGTATTTCCAGAACAGGAAATAGCTGAAAATATAAAAAATGATCTTATCAATATTCCTGATTCATCCATTAAATCCATTTATTATTCTAATCACTATACTCCCATTTGGAAATCAGATACATTAATTACCAATGGTATTCAATGGATTAGAAATGCCAAATATCATGGGTTAAGCCCAGCTAAGTATAACCTCTCTAAAATAGAACAACTTTATAGTGAAATACATACAGATACATGTATCAATACTACAAAATATGCACAGCTGGATATTCTTTTAACATCAGCCATTAGAAAATGCGGGTTAGATATCAGATTTTCACAATTGGATCCCAATCAATTTCATTCTGGTTGGAATTACCCTAAACCTATTTTATCAACCCATGATTCTATTTGGATTAATTCTATTAAAAAGAACCAATTAAACCAATTAAACACCTTTTTTGAGCCTAAAAACATACTCTACAATAAACTAACATTAGAACTAAAAAAACTTTATTCACAGCAGAATATAGAATCAGATTTTCAAATTATTGATCCGGGATTTATATTGCAAAAAGGTGATTCCAATAAATATGTTCTTCCATTAAAAAGGAAACTCCTTAAATTTCCTAATGATTCAAATATATCTATGGATTTTAATCAGGAATTATCTGATGCTGTAAAAAATTTTCAATTAAAACATGGTCTTGTACCAGATGGAATTGTTGGTAAACAAACCTATCATTACTTAAATTGGAATAAAGAGACCTATATTAACCTTATAAAAGCAAATTTAGAGCGTTTAAGATGGTTTTCTGACGATCAGTTTACAACAGGTATTACTATAAATATCGCATCTCAACTACTTGATTTTAGAGACCATAATAAAAGTCTTTTAACTTCAAAAGTTGTGGTAGGAAAGTATAAAAATCAAACACCTGTATTTCAGTCTTCTATTGATTATTTAGTATTTAATCCGTGCTGGACTGTTCCCAGATCCATTGCAACTACTCAAATACTAAGAGGTGCTAAACGTGATTCAATGTATCTTCAAAAGCGAAAAATGTTTGCCTGTATCAATGGAATCGAAATACCGACCGATAGTATCGATTTTTCGCAATATACGGCCTCAAATTTCCCTTTTACAGTATTTCAGCATACATCACCATCAAATGCATTAGGAAAGGTTAAATTCATGTTTAAAAACCATTATTCAATTTACTTGCATGATACACCACAGCAAAGCTTGTTTAAGAAACCTGTAAGAACCTACAGCCATGGTTGTATCAGGGTAGAGAATGCATTAGAATTGGCAGATTTTACATTAAATAAAATTGATCATCAAAACATTGATAAAAACAAATACCTAGCTAAAGGTTATCCTGTAAAAGTTTATTTAAAAAAAGAAATCCCAATAAACATAGTTTATTTAACCTGTTGGATTGATCCAAAATCTGGTGAAGTAGTGTATGGAAAAGATGTTTATTTAAAAGATTATTTAATTAGTAAGGAACTTCACTGATACTTATTTAAAACTAAGTTTACTAAAGAAATAAGACACTGATAATTGTAATACTCGATTCCTTTGTTGTATTGCATCTACTTCAATATTAGTTAGTCCATATTGGTAATTCAAGGTAAATTGGAACTGTTCTATAAGCTCTACTCCTAAACTTACATCTGCGCTTATATCCATTAAATGATGATCTTTTCCATCAAAACTAATTTTATTATCATTTACTCCACTACTCGTTTCTACACCCTGCATTCCAAACGAAAAAACAGGCCCTATTTTTCAAATTAGGGCTAGATTTGTAAAACTATGTTTATATTCAAAAAGTACAGGAATATCAATGTAATTCAACATCTTTTTAATATCATTATTATCGTTTACATACGTTCCATATCCTACATACATATCCTTAAAAGCGGAGCCTTTCTGAGAAAATATTAACCCTGTTTGAACAAATATTTCTTTACCAGATATAGATTGCTCATATACAATTCCAATATGATTTCGAACTAATAATTTATTATCATTAACAGCAGGCTCATATGATATTGTTGAAATATTAAATCCTCCAATTACACCAATTTTTTGAGCTGTTGCATTGTAAGCAATAAATAATAACGAAAAAAGTAAAGTAAATCTTATAATTTTCATAGTGAGATTAAGGCTTGATAAAATGTTATAATTAAATTTTAAATGCTATTCTTTATTTTTTGAGTCAATAATGATAGTAACCGGACCATCATTTACCAATGAAACTTCCATATGAGCCCCAAATTCGCCTGTTTGTACTTTCTTACCTATCATTGACTCCAAACAAACTACAAATTGCTTATATAGGGGTATAGAAACTTCTGGTTTAGCTGCATCAATATACGAAGGTCTGTTTCCTTTTTTAGTTTTAGCATGTAAAGTAAATTGGCTTACCACAATAATATCACCATTAATATCCATCAATGATTTATTCATTACACCATCTTCGTCATTAAATATTCTAAGATTTGCAATCTTTTTACATAACCATTCAATATCCGAATGATCATCTTCATTTACAATTCCAACTAAAACTAATAATCCTTTATCAATAGATGACTTAATATTTTGTTCAATAGTAACCGACGCTTGAGAAACTCTTTGAATAACTACTCGCATGTATATATTTTTTTAATTATCGAAACCTTACAATAGTTTTTTTTGTTGAATTGGGTAAAAATATGATAAATTCAACAAATCAAAGCTAGATTAAATTTTTATCACAAACAGATACTCAATGTTTTAATTTAGTTTATTAAGCTTTATATCTGTTGTTTACATATTTTATATATACTTTTACTTTAACTATAAACACACTGAGATTTTAATATTTTTTTTAATACGATAGATTATACAGAGATATGCTCATTATTTTAAGTCAAACAAACGATCCATTTCAAAATATTGCAACCGAGGAATATTTACTTAAAAATTTTAAGGAAGATGTATTTTTTCTTTACATCAATTCAAAAAGTATCATTGTAGGAAAACATCAAAATACACTTGCTGAAATAAATTATTCTTTTGTTAATGAAAATAACATTCCTGTCATTCGGAGATTATCGGGAGGGGGAACTGTTTTTCATGATCCGGGAAATATAAATTTCTGTTTTATTACCTCCGGTGATAAAGGTGAATTGGTAAACTTTAAGAAACATACCACACCAATTGTAAACTTTTTAAATGCATTAAATGTAAAGGCTGCTCACGGAGGAAGAAATGATATTCTTATTGAAGGAAGTAAAATAAGCGGCAATGCATGTCATGTTTTTAAAAATAGAGTGATGCATCACGGTACATTGCTTTTTGATAGTAAACTAAAATCACTAACTAATGCACTAAAAAATGATCCTTTAAAATTCACAGATAAGGCCGTAAAATCGGTTCGTAGTAAGGTGACCAATATACAAGAACATTTAGAGGAGAAAATAGAAGTAAATGAATTTGTACAACAATTGAATCAATACATTATTAATAATTATGATTGTACTTCTTATTGCTTAAATGAAAATGATTACAAAACGATTAATTCTCTCGTATCAGAGAAGTTTAGTACTTGGGAATGGAACTATGGATATAGCCCAAAATATGAGTTTAAAAAAAGACTAAAATCGAATTCCGGAAAGCGATTTGAAATTACAATGCAGATCAAAAAAGGAGAGATTCTGGAGGCTAAAATAAAAACAAATGCAACACAAAAAGTTAAAATATCAGAGTTAGAAAAAACATTAAATTCATGTTTACATCAATACGATGATATCAAAACTAAAACTGAAACCATATTTAATGAATACACAGAATTGGACCAAAAAGAGTTTTTAGAGGCTTTATTTTAATGAAAGTAATCCCAAACAACTTTACCTTTAGCCATTCCAATTACCCCCTGAATTTGATCTAAACCTAACTTTTTTATTTGTTCTACAGACTTAAATTCGGCCAATAATTTTTGTGCTGTCTTCTCTCCTATCCCATTTATTTGATCTAATTCCGAAGCCACAAAATTCTTTGATCTTTGATTTCTATGAAATGTGATACCAAAACGGTGAGCTTCATTTCGGGCATGCTGAATAACTTTTAGCGTTTCTGTATTTTTATCTAAATACAAAGGTACTGGATCACCAGGAAAAAATATTTCTTCCAAACGTTTTGCAATACCAATTACAGCAACTTTATCATCGATTTCTAATTTCCTGAATATTTTCATAGCAGCTCCTAATTGCCCTTTTCCCCCATCAATAATAACCAGATTAGGTAACGATTCATTTTCGTTTATTAAGCGTTTATATCGTCTTTCTATGATCTCTTCCATACTGGCAAAATCATCAGGACCAACCACTGTTTTTACATTAAAATGTCTGTAATCTTTTTTACTAGGCTTGGCATTTTTAAAAACAACACACGCAGCAACAGGAAAATTTCCCTGAATATTTGAGTTATCAAAGCACTCAATATGCATAGGTTTTTCCTTTAATCTTAAATCTTTTTGCATTGTTTTTAAAATACGATCTTCTCTGGTTTCCTTTTTATGTATCGATTGTTGCTTTAATTTCTCCAAACGATAATACTTTACATTACGTTCAGAAAGCTCTAATAATTGCCTCTTTTCGCCTTTTTGAGGTATGATAAAACGAACATTTTCAAACGCTGTATCGGGCTTAAATGGAACAATAAGTTCTCGTGAATTACTATGTAATCTTTCTCTGATTTCGGTAATCGCCAATGATAATAATTCGGGTAAAGACTCATTTAAACGCTTTTTCATCTCAATAGTATGCGCCTGTATTATGGATCCATTTACCACTTTTAAGAAGTTTACATACGCCGAATTTTCATCTTCTATAATAGAATATACGTCCACATTATTAATGCTTGCACTTACAATAGTGGACTTACTTTGATAAGAATTGAGTTGTTTTATTTTTTGCTTTACTTCTTCAGCCTCTTCAAATTTATATTCAGAAGCATAGGAATGCATCATTTCTTTTAAATATT
This sequence comes from Plebeiibacterium sediminum, assembly GCF_026013605.1. Lineage (GTDB taxonomy): Bacteria > Bacteroidota > Bacteroidia > Bacteroidales > Marinilabiliaceae > Saccharicrinis > Saccharicrinis sediminus. Next base: position 418,035 of record NZ_JAPDPJ010000001.1, on the reverse strand, counting down.
TAATAACAGAATTAATGTTTCCTCTAAGAATATTTTTAATAGATTCTATGTTTTCGCGATAGATTTCTTCGTCATATTTTCCGATACAAGGACCTTTACAATTACCAATATGATACTCTAAACAGACCTTATATTTGCCCTGAGCAATGTTTTCTTGAGATAAATTTAGTTTGCAATTTCGAAGTGGATATGTCGATTTAAACAGATCTAATAGAGTTCGAACCATCCCTACTGAGGTATATGGACCGAAGTATAAACTACCATCTTTGATCACATTTCTGGTTGAAAAAACTCTAGGAAAAGATTCGTTTTTTACAACAATCCAAGGAAAGGATTTGTCATCTTTAAGTAATACATTGTATCGGGGTTGATACTTTTTAATGAGGTTATTTTCGAGCAATAAAGCATCCTCTTCTGAGTTAACTACAATGTGCTCAATATTGGCAATATTACGAACCAATAAAGCGGTTTTACCATTATCAGGCTTTCCTACAAAGTATGATGAAACACGCTTTTTTAGGTTCTTGGCTTTGCCTACATAGATAATTTTCCCATCCTTATTGAAGTATTGATACACTCCGGGATCGGACGGAAGAACTGCAATTTTTTCTTTTAAATAATCAATTTTAGGATTTAATATTTGACTCATTAAACAAATAAATTAGTAAAAGAAAAGGTGCTTACATCAAATAAACCCTTATCCCCTATTTTAATTTTAGGAATTACTAAGAGCGACATAAATGATAAAGTCATAAAAGGAGCCTTTAATGGAGAGCCAAATTCTTTTACTTTTTCATTTAAAAGCAGATAATTTTCGGCTACTTTTTGACCATCTTCATCTGTCATTAGTCCTCCAATTTCTAAAGGAAGTGTGTTAATTTCATCATTATTTACACAAGTAATACCTCCTCTACAAGCAATTATTTCATTTAATGCTTTCACAATTTCCTGATCAGAAACACCTACAGCAATTAAATTATGACTATCATGAGCAACACTACAAGCAATTGCACCCTTTTTTAAACCAATGTTTTTAATAAATCCTACAACTGGAGGAGCTGTTTTATAGCGATTAACAACAACTATTTTTAGTATATCTTCATCTATACTCGATACAATATTTCCATCAATTATATTAGGTTTCCATATCAATTCGTCGGTAATTAAATCCCCATCGACAGCTTCTATAACCCTAATATTTTTACCTTCTTGAGGTAAAATTTTAATTTCATCTTCATTAATAGATGAAATATTAAAGTTATTTATAGCCTCAGATTTATCTAAATCAAACGTAATTTTACCTTCTGTATAAACTTTTTCACCATTAATATAAGTCTCCAGAATATTAAAATCATCCAAATTATCTACTACAATAAAGTCAGCATCATCTCCTTCCCGAAGTAAACCAACGGGTAAATTATAATGCTCTACTGGCTTAATTGTAGCAGCTCTTAATAGTTTAAAAATGTCTATTCCCTTAGCTATTCCAAGTTTAATAATCTTATCTATATGTCCTTTTTGTAAGATTTCATCTGAATGAGAATCATCAGTACATAACATGATATCATCAGGGTGAGTATCAAACAATGAGGCTAAATTATCAAAATTTTTAGCTGCACTACCCTCCCTAATTTGAACTACAATACCTTGATTGATTTTATCAATTGCTTCATTTGTATTAATACATTCATGATCAGTTGTAATACCAGCTTGGGCATATTTCTTTAAATCCTCTCCTACTAAACCAGGTGCATGCCCATCTATTTTCTTACCATATTTATGCGCAAGTTTTATCTTTTTCAGAACTTCTTCATCTTCATAAATCACCCCAGGAAAATTCATCATTTCAGACAAAGCATAAACTTCTTCCTTTTGTAATAATAACTCAATATCTTCAGAAGTAATAACAGCTCCTGATGTTTCAAATGAAGTTGCAGGTACACAAGATGGTGCTCCGAAAAAACATTTCAATGGTGTACCTTTAGAGTTCTGGATCATATATTCTACACCCTCCACTCCCATCACATTTGCTATTTCATGTGGATCTGTTACCACCGCAACTGTTCCACGTGGAACAACTATTTTAGAAAATTGCTTTGGAGTGAGCATGGAACTTTCAATATGTACATGACTATCTATTAATCCCGGCAGTATATAATTTGAATATTCTTGATCAGTTTGAGTAATAGAAATAATTTTTCCATTATTATATTTAATAGTACCATTATAAATTTTCCTATTAAATAAATCTAGAATTTTACCTGATATGTTCATAATATAAATATTTCTGTTCCACGTGGAACATTAAACTATCTTCCCATCATAACCAACAGAACGTTAATATCACTAGGACTAACGCCAGAAATACGACTTGCTTGTCCTATAGTGTCAGGATTTATTTTAGTTAATTTTTGACGTGCTTCTGTTGATAAAGATTTTAATTCAGTATAATTAAATCTACCTTTAATTTCTAAATTCTCTAATCTTTTCAATTTATCAGCCATAACCTTTTCTCGATTAATATAACCTTGGTACTTAATAAAGATTTCGGCAGATTCTAATATTTCTTCTCTCCTATTATCTGGTAAGATGGTAATATGCTTTTTAAAAGGTTCTATATTATCTACAAGATCATGAATATTAACTTGTGGTCTAAGTAAAACATCTTTTAACTTAACAGTTTGTTTTAATGGTGTTGTACCTACCTTTTCTAAATATTCATTTATAAATTTAGGTTTAATACTGAAATCATTAATAAATTCTATGATAGAATCTCTAAGTTCTATTTTTTTATTTAATAAAGCTAACCTATAGTCATCTGCCAAACCAATATCATGTGATTTTTTAGTTAATCTAACATCTGCATCATCTTGCCTTAATAAAATACGATATTCTGCACGAGAGGTAAACATTCTATAAGGTTCATCCACTCCCTTAGTTACTAGATCATCTATTAATACACCTATATAAGCTTCATCTCTACTTAATATAAACGGTTCTTTATCATTAAGCATTAAATGAGCATTGATCCCTGCCATTAAACCTTGTGCACCAGCTTCCTCGTATCCTGTAGTACCATTAATTTGACCGGCAAAATAAAGATTGGAGACCAACTTAGTTTGCAATGTATGGTTTAATTGAGTTGGGTCAAAGAAGTCATATTCAATAGCATAACCTGGTCTGAAAATACTGGCATTCTCCAATCCAGGAATTTGTTTTAAAGCTTCAAGTTGTACATTTAAAGGTAACGAACTACTAAATCCGTTTAAATAATACTCTATGGTAGTTTCACCTTCAGGTTCAAGGTGAAGTTGATGTTTATCTTTATCAGCAAAAGTTACTATTTTAGTTTCAATACTTGGACAATACCTTGGACCTATACTTTGTATAGTACCGTCATATAATGGTGAATCCTTCAAACCATCTCTTAATGATGTATGTACCTCCTCATTTGTATAAGTCAACCAACAACTCTTTTGCTCCAGTTGTGATTTAACCTCTGGTAAATAGCTAAATTTATAAAAAGTATCATCACCCTTCTGTTCCAGACACTTAGAAAAATCAATTGTTCTTCCATCTATACGAACAGGTGTACCAGTTTTCATTCGATCCGTAGTAAAACCAAAATTAAATAACTTTTCGGTTATACCTGAAGATGAAGGTTCACTTATCCTCCCTCCTTTCATCTGTACTTTTCCAATATGCATTAAACCATTTAAAAAAGTACCATTAGTTAAAACCAGGGCTTTACAAGTAAATTCTACACCTTGTTCGGTTATAACAGATTTAACCTGGTTTCCTTCAAAAGTTATATCTACTACTTTATCTTGCCAAAAAAACAGATTATCAGTATTTTCCAATACTTTTCTCCATTCACTTGAAAAAACCATCCTGTCACATTGAGATCTAGGACTCCACATAGCAGGTCCTTTTGATCTATTTAATAGTCGAAACTGAATAGAACTTTTATCTGTAACTATTCCACAGAATCCACCTAAAGCATCTATTTCACGCACAATTTGTCCTTTAGCAATACCTCCAATAGCAGGATTACAGCTCATTTGTGCAATTTTATTCATATCCATAGTAACCAACAAGGTTTTAGAACCTAAATTGGCAGCAGCAGCGGCAGCCTCACATCCAGCGTGTCCGGCTCCCACTACAATTACATCGTAATTAAAATCCATAATAAACAAATAAGGATGCAAATGTACATGTATCCAGTTATTTAACCATCAAAATAGTAACAGAAAAACTAAGAAATTGTTTCTAGAAGTTTTAGGGCTTCATTTTCTTTTTGTCGCATGATTTTAGCTTCATCTTCAGTTTTATCTTTAAAACCTAATAAGTGTAAAATACCATGAACAATTACCCTGTGCAATTCTTCGTTATATGAAGTATTAAACTGTTGAGAATTTGTTAATACTGTATCTAAACTTATAAATAAATCACCAGATATTGTATTATTTTCACAATAGTCAAATGTTATTATATCAGTATAATAATTATGATTAAGATATTGATTATTAATATCTAAAATATAATCATCATTACAAAAAATGTAGGTTATAGAACCTAAAAAAGAGTTGTAACTAGTAATAACATTACTAATCCAACTCTTTACTATATTTTCATCTATCTGTTTATCAGATACTTCTTCGTAATAAAAGTTGATCACTTATAAATCAAAAATTAATTTTACAGTACTACCATTATTTTCAAATTCTATCTCATCTGCTAAATGATTCATCAAAAATATTCCCCTACCATGAGTTTTTTCTACATTTTCAGGTAAGGTGGGATCAGGAATTTTAGAATAATCAAAACCGTTACCCTCGTCCATTATAATGAACTCCAAGGTTTTATCGGTAATTGTATACTCTAATCTAACTTTCTTATTAATATCAAGCTTATTTCCATGCACAATGGCATTATTTACACCCTCAACTATGGCTAAAAGAAGTTTTCCATAAATATCAGAATGTAAGTCATACTGATTAGAAATATCATCAATTAGCTTCTCTATAAGAGTTATATTTTTAATGTCTGAATCAATTACAATTTTTTCCACAATCAGATCCATTTAGCTTCCGAATTATATACGTTTACAAGCGTATACTAAAATTTGTATAAATAGTTACTAAAATCAATAAATATTTTTAAACATTTAATTAAAATTAGCCAACCACTCTATCGGGTTAATTTTTTTACTCTCTTCCCAAATTTCAAAATGCAATATACCACTCTTATCTTCACTATCCGTATATATTTGACCAATATCTTGATTACTGTGAATAGTTTCTCCACTTTTTACATAAACATTAACAAGATTAGCATAAACTGTCAGATATTTACCATGACGAACAATAACAGCTTTATTGTAGCCAGGGATAGCAATGACGCGGCTTACAGTACCATCATACACACATTTAACTGCATTTTCCTTGAGTGCAGTAATATCTATACCATTATTTTTTACTTTTACGCCCTTTAAAACGGCGTGATTATGTTCACCAAACCTACTTGTTACAATTCCATCTTTAACAGGCCATATCAATTGTCCTTTAGCTTTACTGAAATTACTAAACATATATTTTGAAGAACTAGCTAAAGATTCCTTGATTAACTTTTCTATATTTCGTTCAAGTTCATTTGAAGCTTTTTGTTTCTTCTTTATTTCTCTTTTAAGCCAAACTTCATCCTGTTGTAATTTGTCGATATAGTTTTCTTTTTTGGAAATAGCTAATTTTATTGATTCTAATTCATTATTTAGAAGATCATATACATTTTGTTTCTCACGTAAATTTTGTAGATTAATGGCTTGTATACTATCATGTTTGGCTTTAGTATGTTCAAGGACAACACCTTGCTTTTTCCTATAAGAACTATATTGTTTTAATAAACTAAATCTTCTATAAGCTTCAGAAAAACTATTAGCACTGAATATAATCATAAGCTCATTTAAATTACTGCTTAATTGCTTATTAGCTTCAACAATTAAATTTGCATAGCCTTTTTTTAAGGATTGTATTTCTGTAGCTAATTGATTTATAAACTCTTTATTTCGGTCTATTTCATTTGAAATTACTTGTATTTCAGATTGGTAAGTAGAAATAATACTTTGCTGAGAACTTATTTTAGAATTTAATAATTTTAATTCATTCAAATAATTATTTTTAGAAACACCCTTTTTCTCTAATAATTTTTGTGCATTAGCAATTTCGCTCTGATATTTTTTCCGAAGGTTTTTTAACTTTTCTACTTCAGAATTCTGTGCAGAGCCAAAAATATAAATTAAAGTAAAAAAGATAAGAAGACTATATCTCTTTAACTTGGTACGAAGAAGGTATTTTGAAATGCAGGCTTCCACCATCATTAATTTCTAAATAATTAATTTTCAAAGATATCTGAAATTTCTTTATCCCCTGAGATGCTTCTATTTCATAGGTCTCTGGAAATAATATTTTATCAAATTGTTTAAAGTCATCGTACTTAACAGTCAAAGTCTGCCCGCTACCAAAATCTTTTATAAATACATTAAAAATCTTATAAATATCTGGGTGGATACTTATTTCATGAATTACAAGATTTGCATTATCACGTTTCACTATACGGTTGACACGTTTATCTCTTATTGATTTAAAAGAATAAAAATCTTGTTCCACATGATTTTTATATTTCTTTAATCCATCATAAAAATCTAACTCACTGGGATATAAAAATAATTGATTTGAAATAAGTGCTTGTAAAATATCAAAGCTTATATCAACCCCAAAATCTTTACTAAAATACGAATAATCTGTTTTAAATACTTGTTTATTATGCTTGTCTACTATGATTACACTGTCATTTGTTAACTGAGTACGAACGACTTCTATACCCATAGGAGCATAAATAGAAACAATGATAACACTATCCTTTTTAATTACAAAACTTCCTTTAAATGATCTTTTTTGCGAACCATCATTAAAAGTAAAATTTGCCTTTTTAATATATAGTTGATCATAGTTTATCTCATGATCTTTAAGTTGTTTACGCAACTTAACATCAGAAATACTTGTAACATTACCTATTACAACTTTCTCAGTGGTTTTACAGGAAATAATTATTAAAAAAATTAAAACCAGCCATCCCCATTTATTCTTCAACATAATTTTTTTGATCTATTTTCTTCATCAAAATAGAAGATTTATTCCCCATTTTTTTTGATATATTCCACTGTGCTACAGCACCTTCAACGTCACCATTTTTAAACAAAATATCACCGTAATGTTCAACAATTACATCACTTGAATTACCACCATTATCTATAGCTCTTTCAATGATATATTTTGCTTCAAAATAACGTCCTCTTTTAAATAAAACCCATGCATAAGTGTCGAGATATGTAGAATTAGAAGGTTCTAATTCAATACACTTTGCAATCATAGATTCAGCTTTATCTAAATTTTTATTTTCAAGAGATAAATAGTAACTATAATTATTTAATACTACGACATTATTTTCATCGATTTTAAGGGCCTTATCGTAATAAGTAAACGACTCATCAGAACGCTTTAAATTATAGAGTACATCCCCTAAATTGGCATAAAACTGTACGGTCATCTGTTTATTATCTCCTACAAACTCCAAACCTTTAATAAAGCTGTTATATGCTTCTTCATTTAATTCTTTTTGCATACACGCCATACCATGGAATAAAAAGAACAGAGGTTCTTCCGGAAAGGATATTAAAGCTTCTTTTGTATCATTATATAATAATGTAAAATCACCATTATTAATTTCTAACAAAAACAAATCCTGCCAAACAGATGCATTTGTATTATCAAGTTTAAGTCCAATTTTATAATAACTGATTGCTTCCTTAATTCGTGATCTATTTTGCAAATAATTACCATAAAAAACAAAGGCTTTTGCATCCTCATTATGAGTTTTAGTTAACTCTATAAATAATGCTTCAACTGATGCCGTATCTTTATAATTATTGAAATCCTGACCAACTAAGAAAGGTAATAATCTTTGTATTTTTATTTCAACATCAAGGTTTTTATCCTGTAAGGCTTTTGTATAATTTGTCAGGAACAAAACTGTATCTTTTTCATTAATTGCTATATTTCCTAATGAAAAATATCCTAGTCCATTACCAGGATCCAAAGTGAAAATTTTATTATAGGAGTCCTTCGCTTTATCATATTCTTTATTATAAAAATACACATCACCTAAATAACCATAATACTTAGGTTCATAAGGATTATCCTTTATTAAATTTTGAACCTCTTTATAAGCTAATGATTCTTTACCTAGTTGAAGATATAATTTTTCCTTTTCAAGCGTAATAATTTCAGTAATTCCAATTTTTCCTTCTAAACAATCATATGTATCAATAGCGTTTTGATATTCTTGATTTTGAGCATACAATTGCGCTAAAACATATAAGTATTCCTCATTCTCCTGAAATTGTTCAGTTAATGATTTATACATAACAATTGAGTTAGGAATATCTTTATTTTGCTGATATAAATCCCCTAATAACATTTTATACCATTTATTATTAGGAGCTAAACGCACTGCATTCTTTAACAAATCCTGTGCTCCTTTATAATTCTTGTAACCTATTTCTATATTAGATAATTCATAATAACAGGTACTACTTAAACTATCAATTTTGATACATTCAATTAAATACATTTTGGCCTTATCAATCTGGCCCTGCATTTTTAATCTTTGCGACTCGTAGAAAAAATAATCAAATTTTCTTTTCTCTACTGAATTTAAAGATGTTGTCGTTAATACAGTATCTGATTTAATAGATTTGGAAGGTGTATTTTGCAATGTTTTACAACTAAATAAAACAATACTTAATAAACCAATAATATAATAGTATTTCATTTATAATGATATAAAAGTCTAATAATGTTAATGTTTACCTGTATGACCAAAACCACCTTCTCCTCTATCTGTGGATTGTAATTCATCTACAATAATAAACGAAGCGGTTTCATGTTTGGCTATAACCATCTGGCAAATTCTTTCTCCTGACTTAATAACAAAGTCATCGTTACTTAAGTTTACAAGTATTACTTTTATTTCTCCACGATAATCTGCATCAATTGTTCCCGGAGTATTTAAAACGGTTATACCATGCTTATAAGCCAAACCACTACGAGGGCGAATTTGAGCTTCATAACCTTCTGGTAGTTCAATAAATAAGCCTGTTGGAACTAAAACTCTTTGTAAAGGTTTAAGGATAATATCATCTTGTAAATAAGCTCTTAAATCCAACCCTGCAGATAAAGCTGTACTATATTCTGGTAATTGATTATTGCTTTTATTGATGATGTTAATTAGTAGAGACATTCTTTATTTTAATTAATTTTTTAAATTCTAAAACATAAATAGTCCATAAAAATACAACTATTAAGCCAAAGCGTAATAAAAATAAAGCAATATTATAAAGTGGACCTGTTAAAGGAGTAATTACATGAAAAATATAAGGTATTATGTATATACCTAAAAAATAGAGTAATGCTGTAAATACAACATATTTTAATATTCTAAGCCAATCGTAATCTATTTTATAATATTTATTTCCCCATATGATGCTAAATACAACCATACTGGCAAAACATAATAAACCACTAATCGCACAACCGTAATAACCAATAATTGGTATTAAAATAAGGTTAGAAAGTAGTGTTACTGTAGTTCCTATAACACCCATATATGCACCATAGATAGTTTTATCTGACACTTTATACCAAACTGATAATGTAAAATAGATGCCACTTAATAACTGAGCTATTAAAACTAAAGGAATCACTCCGTTAGCTTTTGTATATTCCGGAACTAAAATCAAATTAATAATATCCATGAAAAAAGTAACTCCAATAAAAATAAGTAACCCAAATAGAACAAAATAATTTAATATTGTGGAATAAATACTGTTATCCTGAGATGATTGACTATGCTTAAAGAAAAAAGGTTCAAAAGCCATTCTAAATGATTGCGTAAACATTGCCATTAGTACACCAATTTTAAAATTAGCACCATATAATGCAACCATTTTATATCCTTCATCTCCGCCTATCAATCTAGGTAATAATGCTTTATCTATACTTTGATTGATCATGCCAGTTATACCAACAATCAATATGGGAAAAGAATACTTATACATCCTTTTCAACAAACTAAAGTCAAAACCTTTAATAACTCCTTTTATATCTTTAAGTAAAATAATTAAAATAAAAACCGATGCAATTAGGTTTGAAAATAATACATAGTATGCTTCCTGATTATCTCTGTAAAAGCTATTAACAAGATTAGAAAAGACACTTTCAGTATAGTTTTTTAAAAGATAAGGGCAAACTAAAAGAAAGAAGATATTGAAAAATATTAAAATAAGTACATTTAATAGCTTTATGATAGCAAAGCGTATACTTTTACCCAAATACCTAAGTTTAGCAAAAATAAGAGCTGAAACAGCATCAAAAGCAACAATTAAACCGGCTAACCAAATTAATTCATTATATGATTCAAGTTGGTCAGATAATTTAATGTTTTTTAGAAGAAAAAAAAGGAATACTATAAAAACTGAACTTGTTGTTAAAATACTAAGAAAGCCTGTAGTAAAAACACCTTTATAATTATCATTCTTTGAAAACCGAAAAAATGTAGTTTCAAATCCATACGTTAAAACAACCAGAAAAATAGCAATATATCCATATATTTCAGTAATATAACCATATTGAATATTACTCATTGTACGAATGTAATATGGCATTAACAACCAATTTAACAAACGAACTAATATAGTTCCTCCACCGTAAACTACTGTTTCACCAGCGAGCGATTTTAAACTTCCCAAAATAAGTTAGATTAAAATAATGAAAATTGTTCCTGATTAAGATTATCCTTACCTAAATGGCTATATGCTAATGGAGTAACCATTCTTCCTCGAGGAGTTCTTTTTATAAATCCTTCTTTAATTAAAAACGGTTCATATACTTCTTCAATAGTTCCGGCATCCTCTCCGATAGCAGTTGCAATTGTACTAATTCCTACAGGTCCACCTTGAAACTTATCTATAAGAGTCAATAGAATTTTATGATCCATTTCATCTAATCCATGTTGATCTATATTCAATGCTTCAAGTGAATATTGTGAAATTCTTAAATCAATATTTCCATTTCCTTTAACTTGAGCAAAATCCCTAACCCTTCTTAACAAAGCATTAGCAATACGTGGTGTTCCCCTACTTCTTCCTGCAATTTCATAACTTGCTTCTTCTGTAATAGGTGTATCTAAAATATATGATGAACGTTTTACTATACCAGAAAGAATATCTGTATCATAATATTCAAGATGACAATTAATTCCAAACCTTGCTCTTAAAGGACTAGTTAATAAACCACTTCTAGTGGTGGCACCTACTAAAGTAAAAGGATTCAAATCAATTTGTATACTTCTTGCCCCGGGTCCTTTATCAATAACAATATCAATTCGATAATCTTCCATCGCTGAATATAAATATTCTTCAACAATAGGACTTAAACGATGTATCTCATCAATGAATAAAACATCATTAGGCTCCAGATTCGTTAATATACCAGCTAAATCGCCTGGTTTATCCAAAACCGGACCACTAGTTATTTTAAAGCCGACATTTAATTCATTTGCCACAATATTTGAAAGAGTTGTTTTACCAAGACCAGGAGGTCCGTGCAATAAAACATGATCAAGAGCTTCACCCCTCATACTAGCAGCCTGAACAAATATTTTAAGATTCTCAACAATTTTACTTTGTCCTTGAAAATCAATAAAACTAAGGGGACGTAATTTATTTTCTACATCATTCTCAACAGACTGATATCCTTCTTCCCTTATATCAAAATTATCCTGCATGAATAAACAAGTCCTAAATTAAATTAAGTTTATGTAGTATTTCTTCAAATAGAGTCAAGTCAAAAGGTTTAGCCATATATTCATCCATACCATGCTTTAAACACTTATCTCTATCTGCATCAAAGGTATTAGCCGTTAAACCGATTATATGCGTGTAAACACCTTTATTTTGCTCAAATTTCCTTATTTCAGTTGTTGCTTCTAATCCATCCATTACTGGCATCATTAAATCCATAATAATCAAATCAAATTTTTTCTGCATAACTAACGAAACAGCCTCCTGTCCATTATTAGCTACATCAATTTGATAATTGAATTTAGATAAATTCAGATAAATTAATTTTTGATTTAATACATTATCTTCTACAAGTAAGATATTTAAGGGATTGTTATGCGTCATACTGATATAAACATACAAAATTTTATTACTATAAACCTAATTTATTAGAAATATCAAGCATCTTTTCAATAGGTTGAACAGCTTTTAAACGAATACTCTCTTCGACTTCAATAGTAGGCCAGGTATATTTTAATGCATTATATAACTTTGTCATTGTATTTAATCTCATAAAATTACAATCGTTACATGCACAAGTAGAATCATTAGGTGGCGCAGGTATAAAAGTTTTTTCTGGACTTTTTAATTTCATTTGATGTAAGATGCCAGATTCAGTGGCTACAATATATTTATTTCCATCATCTTTACTTGAGAAATTTAATAATGCAGCTGTAGAACCAACATGATCCGCAACCATCAGTAAAGGCTTTTTACATTCAGGATGAGCCAACAACTTTGCATCAGGATTTTCTTTTTTAAGATCTAAAATCTTTTCTAAAGAAAATTTCTCATGCACATGACATGCTCCATCCCATAATATCATATTTCTCCCAGTTATACCATTTATATAATTACCTAGATTTCTATCAGGACCAAAGATTAATTTTTCATCCTTATCAAAACTATCAACTATTGCTTTTGCATTAGTTGAAGTAACCACGATATCAGATAAAGCTTTAATATCTGCCGATGTATTCACATAGGTAATGACTTTATGATCCGGATATTGTTTAATGAATTCAGAAAACTGATCAGGAGGACAACTATCCGCTAAGCTACAACCAGCATTTAAATCCGGAACTAAAACAGTTTTATCAGGTGATAATATCTTAGCTGTTTCTCCCATAAAATGAACACCAGCCACGATAATAATATCAGCTTCAGTTTTACTGGCAAATTGGGCAAGTGCTAAACTATCTCCGACAAAATCGGCAATATCTTGTATTTCGTCTTCCTGATAGTAATGCGCCATTAAAACCGCATTCTTTTCTTTCTTTAACTTTAAAAATTCATTTTGAATATTCTCTATACCTTCAACAGGTTCATCAACGAATCCTTTTTTCAACCAACTTTCTTTTACTTCCATTATAATATATATATAAAATAGAGAAATTTTAAAAAACTATAGTAATTATAATATCCTGTTAGTAACGTTTATAAAATTATTGCAATTTAATTGTTTCATATTGTCGTAAACATTAGTGAAACAGATATTAAAAGATAATTAACAATAATTTTATACTAGTTTTACTTTGTAATCAGTTATTTAACTAGGATTATTAACATGCTGTTAATAGTTGGCAAATTTAATAAGATTATCTGTTTAAAGAAGATTTAAGCTGTTAAAATACTGTTTGAAATTGTCGTTAAAATCCTATAAAAATAACTTGATATATCAATAAAGAGTGTTGATTGTATTATAAAATGAGAATTCCAAAATTATTTTTTCAAATGTTTTAATTTTGGATTCACAGCTTATGAACAGTTATTAAATGGTTATGCACAGTTTATTAATAAGCTGATTTTACATGTTATTTATGCGTGTATTTTACTGATATTTAGCCTTAAAGGTTACTTTAATTATACGTTCAACTATACTTATTGTATAGTATACTCTATTTTCTTGTTATCTTTGAAACAAAAACATGAAATTTTCAAAAGTTGGTTTAGCTGCAGACCATGCCGGTTATGAGTTAAAAGAAATATTAAAGGGTTATTTTACTGAATTAGGTATTGAAGTTTCAGATTATGGAACACATTCAACTGAAAGTACTGATTATGCAGATTGGGCTCATCCTATGGCATCAGCTGTTGAAAACAATGAAGTTGATTTTGGAGTTTCTGTTTGTGGTAGTGGAAACGGAATTAACATGACTGTTAATAAACATCAGGGTATTAGAGCCGCTTTATGTTGGAATAAGGAAATATCTGAATTAGCCCGATCTCATAATAATGCAAATGTTTGCTCCTTACCTGCACGCTTTATTTCTGTAGACGAAGCGAAAGCTATTGTTAATGCTTTTATCAATACACCTTTTGAAGGAGGAAGACACATTAAAAGAATTGAAAAAATCCCTTGTAAATCGTAAATTATATTCAAATCTTGAAAATAGAATACTGTAGTATATGATGATTTTACAGTATTTTATTTTTAGGTAAAATGTTTACTTAAATTTTTCTTGATTATTAATAAAATAATGTAATTTAGCATATAAAAATCTTTTATTATGTTATCGAACACCTGCAAATATGCTGTCAGATCTGTAATTTATCTCGCATTGAATAATGAAGAGGATAAAAAAATAGGAATTAAGAAGATTTCTGAGGATTTAGATATACCTACTCCATTTTTAGGGAAAATATTACAGCAATTGGTGAAACAAAAAATGTTATTATCTACCAAAGGACCCCATGGTGGTTTTTCCATAGGTAAAAATCCTGCAGATATTACATTATTAGATATAGTAAAGATTATTGATGGAATGGATATGTTTGAGATGTGTTTAATTGGTATGAATACTTGTAAGGCTGCTCATGCCCAACAACTTCCATGCCCTGTACATGAAAAATTTTGTGAGGTAAGAGCAGAATTATTTAAACTATTCAAAACAGAAACGATAGAAAATATTGTAAACAGAGTGGATCAAAAATTGGATTATTATCTTTTGTAATCTAATTTAAATAGTAAAACTTTATATATAAAATTTTGGTCTTTCATTAAAATAAACAAAATACTTCCAGCTAAAACACCAATGCTATTAAATACTGCGTCATAGAAGTTTCCACTTCTGTAATTAGTCAATAAGAATTGTAAAAATTCAATTGAAATACCTATTAAGATAGTATCGATAATTATCCAATATTTTCTGATTGAATTTTTGTTTACATAGTTCTCAATAAAGAATATAAAGCTTAATCCAAAATACATCAGAAAATGTACTATCTTATCAAAATGTTTAAAAAATTTCACTTCACTTGGAAGTACTTTATTTACATTCATTAAGCTTAAAAAAAGTATAATACAAATAACTAAAATTGTGCGCCAATATGTTTTTAATGTGTACATAATGAGTATGTTATGTTTGATTTTGTAACTTAGTTATTAAAAAGTTATCAACAAATAATTGCAATATAGCATAAAACAAATGTTTCACGTGAAACGTTCATGTTAAAAATTTTTAATCTAGTAATTATAAATGGCAGGAATCTATTTACACATACCATTTTGTATAAGAAAATGTGGATATTGTGATTTTTATAGTATTACAGATTTGTCTTTGAAAGACAAGTTTGTAGATAGTTTAATAAGTGAAATTAGTTCAAGGAAATCAGAATTTAATGAGGAACAAATTAGTACCATTTATTTTGGAGGTGGAACACCTAGTTTATTAACTAAGCAAAATCTTATTTCAATTTTAGATACTATTTATCAATATATTCCCAAAAAATCGGTAAATGAATTAACTATTGAAGTTAATCCGGATGATATAACACCTGAATTTTTAGAGGAGTTAATTGAAATTGGTTTTAATAGAATTAGTATAGGTACTCAAAGCTTTAATGATGATATTCTGAAAATGATGAATAGACGTCATGATGCTAAACAGGCTATGAAAACAGTACAATTAGCTCAGAAAAAAGGTTTTAAGAATATAAGTATTGATTTGATTTATGGTGTTCCTGATATGAGTTTAACAGATTGGGAGTCTTCTTTAAATATTGCAGTTAGTATGAATGTCCAGCATATTTCAGCCTATCATTTAACTTTTGAAAAAGGAACTCCTTTTTACAGTAAACTTAAAAAAGGAGAACTAAAAGAAATATCTGATTCTGATAGTGTGGACCAATATCAAAAACTTTTAGAAATATTAAATCGATCCGGATTTAATGATTATGAGATTTCTAATTTTGCACAAAATGGTTGTGAATCCCAACATAACTCAGGATATTGGAGTGGTAAAAATTATTTTGGTTTCGGACCAGGTGCTCACTCCTACAAAAACAATATAAGAAGATGGAATATTAGTAATTTATTGAAATATATAAAAAATGTTGGTTCTTATAAGAGTTATTTTTCTAATGAAACACTCTCTGAGGAGGATCGATTTAATGAGTTAATAATGTTAGGTTTAAGAACCAGAAAAGGAGTCGATATGAATTTTTTGAATGATAATTTTAATTCTGAAATTTGGAACTTTTTTAAGAAGGAATACGAAATTCAAAAAATTAAATCAAATGTTTTTATTGATAATGGATTTTTAAAAGTGTGTGAAAATAAACGTTTTATTACCGATCAAATAATTTCCGATTTTTTTAAGATTTAATTATTTATGCTAAAACAAAAAATTACAATACTCATATTTTTATTCAGTCTTCTTCAGGTTATTAATGGACAAGATTTCGTAACAAAGGTTCTGGATTGCGATGTTTTTTTTAAAGAAGTTTATGAAAACGGTAAGAGTAAATTGTTCGATTTAAGAGGTACTGAAGAATTTAATAAAGAAAGATTAGTGGATGCTATTTTAGTTGACACAAAAGAGAAGTTTCTTGTATATTTAAATGATATAGATAAGAATACTAAAATATTTTTGTACTGCGAAAAAGGTAAAAGGTCAATTGAATGTTCTCAATGGCTGAGAGATCTGGGATATACTAATGTATTTCAATTAAAAGGTGGATTTATAAATTGGAAAAAAAGTGGTTTTCCAATAGATTCAGAAAAGGTTAAACAATAAGTAAAATGGAAAAATATAAACTTGGAATATTTATATCCTGGGCTTCTATTATATTAAATATTGCGCTTTTTATTATAAAATTTTGGGCTGGTATTTTATTTCACTCAGTGGCATTAATAGCAGATGCATGGCATACTTTAACGGATTCCATATCATCTGTTGCAGTTTTAATAGGAATTAAAATTTCATCTAAACCAGCTGATGAAACACATCCTTTCGGACACGGTAGAGCTGAGTTAATGTCAACTATTTTTGTTGGAATTTTACTTGCACTAGTAGGCGCTAATTTTACATATGAATCAGTGTTGAAGCTACGAATGCATGAATCTGTTGAATATGGTAATTTTGCTATAATTGTAACCATCATTTCTATCGTTGTAAAGGAAGTAATGGCTCAGTATTCTATTTTTTATGGAAAAAAAATAAATGCAAAATCGTTAATTGCTGATGGATGGCATCATAGAAGCGACGCTTTTTCAAGTATTATTATCCTAGGTGGTATTTTTGTAGGTAAGTATTTTTGGTGGGTTGATGGTGTTTTAGGCTTATTGGTTTCATTATTAATATTTTATACAACCTATAAAATATTAAAAGAATCCTTATCCATATTTTTAGGAGAAAAAATAGATGATGATCTTAAGGAGAGTATTCAAAAAATAGGAATTCATAATTTTAATAGTGATTTAGATCCACACCATTTTTTAATTCATCAATATGGAAATCACTCGGAACTTACCTTTCATATATCCTTACCTGGTAATATGAGTTTAACAGAAGCTCATCAAATTGCAACAAAATACGAAAATGCTATTATGGAAATACATAGTATTGGTGTTACCATTCACATTGATTCTTTAGATGAATATAATAATGTAAGAATTAAGTAGAAATATCAAGATAATTATGCCTCTAATGTAAAAAGTAGTCATTGCATTTAATTTGGTTTTATATTGATATAAAATTAATTAGATGCAGCGATTATTAACTTTAATATTGATTCTTATTTGTTTTGGTTGTTATCAAAATAATAATAAACTGTCGTTTGTATCATTAAATTTTGCCAATAAAATACAGCATAATACAGATTCTATCTCAAAATATATTTCTGGTTTATCTTCTGATTTAATTGAAATAAAAACTGCAATAACTGATAGTATAGTACTTAATCGAGTATTAAATGAAGATTATAATATTATTTCCAGCAATACTGAAAATGAATCCACAAAAACAAATTCAGTTTTATATGCCAATAAACAATTAATAGAGCTTTTATCTTCCTCTACTCTACTTATTAAACATGATATTTTAATGAGTGAATTGAATATAATATCGTGGTATAAATTAAAATATCTAAAGTCAGGTTATATATTTTATGTATTTAAAATCGATACTCAGGATACACTCAATGACAAGCAAATTAAACTAATCAGTTATCATTTATTAAAAAAAGTTGATGAAATTTCAGCTGGTGCGCCTGTTATTATTTTAAGTAATAATATTTCAAATTGTCTGGAAATGAGTAATATATTAACAAATGAGTGGATAGATAATTATAATTTTAAAGCAATCAAGAGTATGACAAATAGTTGTATTAAATTTTACGTAAATGATTTTTTTAAAGTCATTAATCTAAATAAAGACACTGTTAATACATTATCTCTTTGTAATATTCAAATTAAATTTTCATTGAATACTAATAATGTTGAAAGAAATATGGTTGGAGATCAACTAAATGATTTATTAATTAAATAGTAAACTTTACTAAATATCC
This sequence comes from Plebeiibacterium sediminum, assembly GCF_026013605.1. Taxonomy (GTDB): domain Bacteria; phylum Bacteroidota; class Bacteroidia; order Bacteroidales; family Marinilabiliaceae; genus Saccharicrinis; species Saccharicrinis sediminus. Next base: position 399,290 of record NZ_JAPDPJ010000001.1, on the reverse strand, counting down.
CCTATGCTTTCTGATATTAATAACTCTTGAATGGTCCAGAATTAGGTATTGCCCCTTGATACCAGTTAATACACCTTCAACATTTTGAGTTTTGTCAAAACTCTCACTTTTAATTTTTACCGGGTATTCTTCAACGGGAAATTTTATTGTTGTAATGTCGTCCGATGTAGAATAGTATTGTAATAATTCAGCTGGTAATAAACTTTTTACTTTAGCCTTTTCTGCACTTAAATCTACATGATTTGATACTCCTTTTAGCATACTTTGCCAGCTGGTTTTATCAGAATAGTATTGCATCAAGTATTTTTCAATAATCCCGGCGATATGTCTGTTCGGAGTTACAGCTATAATAATTGCTGCGGTAGCACCCTGATCAATCCAACGAGTTGGTATTTGAGTTTTACGTGTTATACCTACTTTAATATTTGAAGAGTTGGCTAAATAAACGATATGTGGTGTTAAGCAATGATTAATAGACCATTGCATATCTCTGCTTATTCCTAAATGCGCCTGACATTTATCCGGGTGTAATATACATTCACTAGCTTCTGGCGCTGAACTAAAACAGTTAAAGCAAAAACCTTGAGCAAAAGATTTATTGGTTTTAGTTCCACAGGCAACACAGTTTATTTGGTTCTGGAACTGTAACGAAATTTGTTTACCAATATATTGATTCATTTCAATACGCTCCTCCCCTATTGGTAAAATGTATTTTACATTATCATCCAATTGAGTTAACATTTTTTCTATGTTGCCTATGTATTCCATATTATATTTTTCTTGTAAAAGTTTAATAATTATTGATCTAATGAAGGATGAGAAGGTATCATCTTATATAATTTATCCGATCTTCTTATCTTTTCAGGTACCGGCATTGAAAAACGTTCTCCTTTAACAGTTTGTTCAACTTTTTTTAAATCTACTCTAATTTCAGATACTACCATTTGTACTATACCAGTGGTAGGTCCTGTAATTAATATTTCATCACCTACTTTAAGATCTTTAGTTTCCAGAACAAACTCTGCAACTCCAATTTTTGGGAAATAGTTAGTTCCTTTACCAATATACATTTTTCGCTTTGTTGCTCTGTTTCCATATTTATGACTCCACTCTCCTAGCTTTTGTCCTAAATAATAGCCATCCCAAAATCCACGATTAAATACTGTGCTTAATTCCTTATTCCACAGATTAATTTTGTCTTCTTCAAACGTGCCATCAAGTATCGCATTTAATGCCTCGTTGTAAGCTTTTACAACAGTGTGTACATATTCCGGACCTCTGGCTCTACCTTCAATCTTAAATACACGAACACCGGCGTCAACCATTTTATTTAAGAAATGAATGGTTTTTAAATCCTTTGGTGACATGATGTATTCATTATCTATCTCAAGTTCCTGACCTGTATCTTTATCTGTAACAATATAACTTCTGCGGCAAGTTTGAAGGCAAGCTCCTCTATTTGCAGAGTGATCAGTATTATGAAGACTCATGTAACATTTACCGGAAACCGCCATGCATAGCGCACCATGACTAAACATTTCAATCTGGATTAATTTACCATTAGGTCCTTTAATTTGTTGAAGTTCAATTTCACGGTATATTTGAGCTACCTGATCTAAATTTAATTCACGGGCTAAAACTACAACATCAGCAAACTTGGCATAAAATTTTAAAGCCTCAATATTTGATATATTCAATTGTGTACTTAAATGTACCTCTACACCAATTTCTCTGGCAAATGAAATAGCTGCCACATCAGAAGCAATAACTGCACTTAATTCAGCCTCTTTTGCTGCCATTATAACTTTTTTCATCAGGTTTAAATCCTGATCGTAAAGTACCGTATTAACCGTTAAATAGGTTCTTACATTATTTTCTTTTGATATTCTTACTATTTCGTGTAAATCATCAACAGTAAAGTTATTTGATGATCTTGATCGCATATTTAAACCTTCAATACCAAAGTAAACTGAATTTGCTCCACCTTTAATAGCTGCACGTAATGATTCGTAGGATCCTACGGGTGCCATTATTTCAAAATCTTCTCTTTTCATTTATAATGTTTTAGCAGTCGCAAAAATATATAATTAATAATTAACACGTCTGTCTGATGTTAAATTGCTTTTAAATAAATTTTAAAACTCGCTTTCTAGTTAATAGACAATAGTAATAATTTAATGTTTAGCCAACCTATGAGTTATATGTGAATTACTTCTTTGCTGTTAGTATATACATAGAATATAATGGAGCAGCGTAAAATTGCAATAATTCCGTTAAGGGCTGGATCAAAAGGAATTATAAAAAAGAATCAAAAGAAAATATTAGGCAGACCTTTATTTACATGGGTTTTAGGTGAAGCCATTCAAAGTAATCTTGACCATATTTATCTATTTACAGATGATCATGAAATTAAAGCTTATGTAGAAAAGGAATACCAATGGACCTCAAAAGTTTCTGTTGTTGAAAGAAGTGAGGAAAGTGCTAATGATACAGCAAGTACTGAATTTGCAATGAATGAATTGGCTGAAATGATCAATTTTAAATTTGCTCAATTTTATTTATTACAAGCTACTTCTCCGTTAACAACATCCTCTGATATTAATAATGCTATAACTCTACTCAATAATGTTCAAGTTGATTCTGTTCTTTCTGTAGTTAAAACTCACCGATTTATATGGAATAATAAAGGAGAATCACTCAATTATAATTATTTGAACAGGCCACGAAGACAAGATTTTGAAGGATTATTAATTGAAAATGGTGCCATTTACGGTTGTAAAAAAGAAACATTTTTAAAAACTAATAATCGATTAGGAGATAAGATTGAAGTTCTTGAGATGTCAGAGGATACTTTGATAGAAATTGATGAGCCTGGTGACTTAGTAATAATTGAACAACTATTAAAGAATAGATTACAATCAAAAAATAAGTTCCATCAAAATATTAAATATGTTGTATTTGATGTAGATGGCGTATTTACCAATGGAACAGTTTTTTATACTAAAGATGGAGAGTTTTCTAAGAACTTTAGCTTTATCGATGGAATGGGTTTTGAATTATTACGAGAGAATGGGATTGACCCAATTATTATGACTTCAGAACAAAGTTCCTTAGTTCAAAAACGAATGGAAAAACTCAATATTTTACATGTTTATTTAGGGGTAAAAGATAAGTACACACGATTATCAATTTTATTAAATGAGTTAGGATCAACAAGAAGTGAAGTAGCTTATTTAGGTGATGATATTAATGATTTATCAAACATGCTTTCAGTTGGTTGGAGTGCCTGTCCTATCAATGCTGTAGATATAGTAAAACAAAATTCAGATATACAATTACATCATTCTGGTGGAAATGGTGCTATTAGAGAGTTTATAGAATTCTTAATTAAATACAATAAAAGGTCATAGGTAGTGGAAGGAATGAAATGAGCCTTAAAAGAATTTCTCATACAAGAGAAAGATTTTTCTGTGGCGAGTTCCATATGGCAATTAAAAACAAATTTAGACATATGAAAGAAGCAAAAATAATAGCTGAAATAGGATGTAATCATAAGGGTGATATGGAAATTGCCAAAGAGATGATTCAGATGGCTAAGATCTTTTGTAAAGCTGATATTGTTAAATTTCAAAAACGAAATAATAAGGAATTATTAACGGAAGAACAATATCATGCACCACATCCAAATCCTATGCATTCCTATGGAAAATCGTATGGTGAGCATAGAGAATATTTAGAATTTACGCTCGATCAACATAGAGAGTTACAGCAATATTGTAATGATTTAGATATTGAATATTCTACATCAGTATGGGATTTGACTTCTGCTAAAGAAATCGTTTCCTTAAATCCAAAATTGATTAAGATTCCATCAGCATGCAATAATAATTTTGAGATGTTAGAATGGTTGGCTTTAAACTATATCGGAGAAATTCATGTTTCTACAGGTATGACTACTAAACTTGAAATTGAAGAATTGATTCAATTTTTTATCAAATTCAAAAGGAATAAAGATTTAGTGGTTTATAGTTGTACATCTGGTTATCCTGTACCATTTGATGATATCTGTTTATTGGAAATAAGAAATCTCATAGAAAAGTATGGTTCTTTAGTAAACGAAATTGGTTTTTCTGGCCATCATCTAGGTATAGCAGTTGATGTAGCAGCATATTCTCTGGGGGCTACATATATTGAAAGGCATTATACGCTGGATAGAACATGGAAAGGAACTGATCATGCAGCCTCCTTAGAACCAGATGGATTACGTCGTTTATGCAGAGATTTAAAAGCTGTTAGTAAGGCTTTGAATTTTAAAAATAAAGATATACTTGATATTGAAATGGTTCAAAGAAATAAATTGAAGTACCGAAATAATTTAGTATTAAATGACTAATCTTTATTTTATTCATCGATTTCCATTTACAAAAGAGGCTTATATAAGAGATGAATTTGATTATTTTTTGAAATTAGGCTACAATGTAAAATATTTAGATGTTTCACAATTTTTAAAGAAGAAGAAACTCATTTTATCATATGCTCAGGATCTTGAAAAACATGTGATTTCATTTAAATCTAAACAAGATTTTAAAAATTTTATTCATAAGAATAAGAAGAATAGTCTGATTATATCAGATGTAGGTTTTAGGTTAAATAGTGCATGGTTGTATATAAATATTTTTAAGAATAATATTCCATATGTATTATTCGAAAATGCTGTTCTACCTAAAGTCGATCATAAAAGTATGAAGCTGGGATTTATAAAATTTCTTGCTCGTTTTGATCTAAAAAAAATATATCAAAAGCCCATTGAGCTGCTATGTTTCTATTATGCAAACCTAATTAAGAGACCAGCAACTTCAATTATTAGTTCTAAAGAAAAGGTTTCGTCAAGTAAAAGGCCTTTACTTGGTAAGGATACAAACATAAAGTATACGGCATCGTTAGATTTTATTAGTGCTTCAAGTGTTGATGATAATAATTTAATTAAGGAACCATATGCTGTTTTTATTGATCAGTATTTTATTCATCATCCTGATTTTAAAACTAATCACATCATTCATCATTTTACAGCAGAGCAATATTATGGAGAATTGAATCAATTTTTAAATCAATTTTCAAAACAGACAGGTTTAAAGATTGTTATAGCAGCGCATCCACGAAGAATAAACACGGTAAATAGTAATTTTAATAGCGACTTTGATCTTTATTATAATAAAACTGCACAACTGGTTAAATATGCCGAAGTATCATTAATTCATTTTAGTACAGCAATTAATTATTCTGTTATTTATAATAAACCGTTTATATTATTAGGTTCAGATTGTTTTTCAAAAAGTAGTGTTAAAGAAGAAATTTCGGCTTTTGCTAATTTCTTTGAAGTTAATGTTTTAAATGCAACTAAGTATCTAAATCATAATATAGAAGTAGAGTCATTTAAATCAATGAATACCAAAGATAAATACACTGAATTTTTTAATCTTTTTATAAAGTCACCAAATGCTGAAAGCATCACTTTTAAAGATGCTATTGAAGATATTATACAATTTCAAGAAGCTAAATCTGATCTAAACGTTGAGATTATATGATGAAACGATTTCTATTGAATGTTTTTATAATGTTTTTGTTTTCGGTTACTTCCTTATTATCTCAAAAGAATGTTGAAGTACATGTAAATAGTATGGGTATTTTCTCTTCAAACAATTTGGCAAGTTGAGTCGTATGTCTCGGATTGGCAACTAAATAGCTATTTAGCTTTTATTAATAACAGAATAAAAGGTTTTCACATAGGTTTCCTAGGGTCGCTTAGTAATAAATTTAGTTTTATTATTAAATCAACCTACACTAACAATTTAGGTGCTTATTCTGAAAAATATTTAAGTAGTTATAGTTGGATAAAAGATGAAGACTTTCACTATAAAGGAGGTAAAGAACAAGTATATACGAATTTAAACTTATCATATTTAAATAAGAAAAATGCATATAAAATCAATACTTCACTTTCATATGATTTTGGAGAATTGTATCATTCTTTGGGCATTATGTTGGGATTATCAATATCAATAAATTAATTCTATTTTTTTGATGGTTTACCAAACAATTTATACATTTTTCTTCGTCTTAAAAATGGTAGTTTTCTTTGATTCGGAACACCAAAATCTTTGATATAGTCTTCTGCTGCAGCAATCATTCTTGACGCTGAATTTCCGTCGTTGAAGGGATGGTAATTATCATAAAACCATTTTCTTTCATCTTTAAATGGATCCTGATTAAGGTTTGAATCAACTGCATCCTTTAGTTTTTCTCCTGTATTAATATCCTCCCAACGAATATTTTTTGATGTTGAATTAAAAGTAACTACAGGTTTATCTAATAATAAAAACTCATAAACTACCGATGAAGTATCACTAATCATTAAATCACATTGCTGAAGTAATGGTTTAATATTGGTGTCATCATATACAACCACATTATTTTTAGTATCAGCAAAATCCTGATATTCTTTAGCCACAAATTTATCCATTTTATCATGGAATTTAATGTAAATAAAGTAATCTTGATTTTGAGCTAATTCAAATATTGATTTTATAAATTTAGTGGCAGAGGTAAGACTCGGTGAAAATGTAGGTGAATAAAGTAATACGTGCTTAAATCCTTTGGGTATAAGATTTTCTTTACTTTCATCCGGAGTAAACAAACTATCAAGTTTACACCAGCCTGTTTCTTTTACTTCAAAATTTTTATACTTACTTTTTAATTGTAAAAACCGCTCTGTAAAATATGGGCCTTGAGTTAAATATAAATCAAAGTAATGACGAATATGAAAATGACCTGATTTTTCACCAGCTAAACCATGAAATATTTGGACTTTTACACCAGGAATATAATGAGGTATTACATTACCAGGCGCAAAATTTACATCAGCTTTAAATGTAATAAGATCATCAATTGTAGTTGTATACTGTACTTTATTTTTATCAAAAGGAAAGTATTGCTCCACTTTTTTATTGAAGTACCATAGAGTTTCATATCCCTGTTTTTCCAATTGTAGGTAAAGAGAACGCATGATATCAAAGGCATAGGGTTGTCCACAAAATAGTACAGCTTTCATTATTTGATTTTATATGATACAAAAGACTTCAAAAATAATTAATTTGTAGTGATTTTGTATAATTAGACGAACGTGATCGATTTATTAATATATGATTGAATTTCTAATCACAAGAATTTCTATTATATCATTTTTGTGATTACTGCTTATTAATGTACTTTTACACGATTTTTGTTTAAAAAAGAATTAAATAATGGGGAAAAAGAAAAAACAATTAATTGTTTACACTTCAGGTACTTTTGATATGTTTCATAGCAATCATTTAAAAATGATTAATTATGCAAAAGGATTAGGAAATGTATTAATAGTTGGTGTAAGTACTGATGAGTTAGTAAGTTCATATAAAGCCCCTCCTATTGTTCCTTTTGAAGAAAGGTTAGCTATTGTTGAAGGATTAAAAGCTCCTGATATTGTTATTCCTCAAAGATCATTAGATCACAAAGAAATTGTAAAAAAACTGCATATTGATATTTTTGTTGTTGGAGATGACTGGACTGGAAAATATGATTATCTTGAAGAATATGGAGTTAAAGTATTCTATTTTCCATACGGAGAAGGAACTAGTTCTACTGCTTTAAAGAAAAAAATCTATGAAAGCTATGCTAAAATAAAGCAGCGAATAGATAATCATGGTAACCCGGATGTGGTTTCAAAAGAAGATGAAAAAAAATAATATAATAGATGTTCACTTTGTATGAGGTGAACATTTTTTATTTAAACTCAAATAATATACACTTATGAAATATGCTTTTGTAACAGGGTCAACAAAAGGAATTGGTAAAGCTATTGGAATTAAATTACTACAAGAAGGTTATCATGTAGTATTTAATTATTGTAATTCAGAGGAATCAGCAAGAGAATTATATGAGTTATTGCAAGATTCCTACAATGGTATGTATAATATTATTAAAGCTGATTTATCTGATATTGATTCAGTACAACATGTTTCAGAACAATTAAGGGATATTGTTCCATATTTAAATACAGTGGTTTTTAATGCAGGCATAACCGATCGGTCTGTTTTTGGAGAAATTAATCCAGATAATTGGCTAAGAGTTTTCAATGCCAATTTAAATATTCCATTCTTTTTAATGCAAGAATTGGTTCCCAGCATAAAAACCGGAGGTAATATTATTTTCATAGGATCCATGTTAGGAAATCTGCCGCACTCAGTATCTACCTCATATGGCGTTAGTAAAAGTGCAGTGCATGCCTTGGTTAAAAATATGGTGAAATTTTTATCTAAGGATAATATTACCATAAATGCTATTGCCCCTGGATTTGTGGATACAGATTGGCAAAAAGAAAAGCCTGAATGGTTAAGAGAAAAAATTAAAGGTAAGGTGGCTTTAAAACGTTTTGCTTCAGAAGTAGAAGTGGCAGATTTATGTTTTAATATAATTCAAACGCCTTATTTAACAGGTCAAATTATTCAATTGGACGGAGGTTATAACTATGAATAAATAAAAGAGGGAATTCCCTCTTTTTTATTTGTTTTTAAGTTCACGTTCTAACAAATCAACCATCCTAACAGATACTTTACCATCTACAGGACCAATGATTTCCTTTGTATACTCCATCCTTTTGGAATGATTGTGCTCTGGTGATTTTAGTTCTGATTCGACAGTTGATTTCAAATTTTTATATTTCCAAACATTCTCACCAATATCTCTAAAACGATTCATCGCACTTTCCATTCGTTTATTGAACTTATATCTTCCAAATAATCTGTATGATAATCTTAAATGAATAAATCGATTACAAATTACAGGCTTATCTAATGCTGCAAATTCAAATATTACAGAGGATTCATCAGAAATTAAAAGATCTGAAACAGCATAAAATGGAGCTATATTATAATCCTCAAATCCCGCAAAATAAACATTCTTATATTTCTCCCATTTTTTAAATTTCTTTCGCTGAGCTTTATACTTTTTTCTTAAATAGCTGTAGTAGTGAGGTTTAATTATTAAGTTAAAATTACTAAACTCTTCAGGAAACTTGTTAGACATGTTTTCAATAGAACTAGGATAAAATGTAGGAGCATATAAAAGTGTTGGTTTATTTTTATCCAGCCCTAACTTTTCTAATAACTCATCTTTCATTTTAGTTGTGTACCTAAAAACATCATCTAGTTTAGAAAAACCAACATTTTCCCAAACTGTTTTTGCATTAGGATATAATTCCTGTAGTCTTTTTAACCTGAACTCTCCTTCAATAAATCTAATATCAAATCTATTTTTATCCTCAGTAAACGCACTAACTTTAGTCCCTATTCCATGAACAATAAGTACTTTTTTATCATGAGGTAAAGAGGTTTCCGGATAATTATCTCCTCCACAAATTAAATAATCACATGTACTATTTTCAAACCCTGATTCACCAACTTTATATGGTATATTTTCTTTTTCACAAACTCTTACAATAGAATCATTCTGATTAAAGATATCTCTTTTACTACTTTCTAATACAACAAAAATATAGTTCAGATTTCTTTTATCAAGTTCTCGTGCAACAGGTAAAAATTGTGGGATATAGTAAAGATGTTCTGTAAAAAATATGGCAAAATAATGTGTTGCTGTCATAGGTAAAAATTCTTTTCTACGTTGTATTGGTAGAAATATTAATTGACAACAAATATACGTATACTATAAGTTATTCAATAACTTTTTAAACTATCCTTAAAATGTAATCGATTTGATAACTATACAGCTTGTTGTAGCGCTGTATTTAAAAAGTATCCAGAAGATATTTTTTCTTTCAGGCTTAAGATGTTTGACTTCATCATATTATAATCGTCTGGTGTTATTTTTGCTATTTTATCTGATAATTCTTCAAGTGAGGAAATTGTTAACCCTATTTTATTTTCTTCAACAAACGCCGCCATTCCTGCTTTATTCCATATTATAATTGGCATTTCGCATTGAATATATAATGAAACTTTGTGCGGGTTATTATATTTTAGGTATTGTCCTGATTGTCCATCACATGATTGTAATGAATTTCCATACCAAACCAATCCAAAATCACCATCAATATGATCTATAACTTCATTTGATGGGAATACACCTTTATAATTTAACATTGTGTTATTGGCATCAATAACCTGCTCCTTGTCAAAGCCTATTCCATATAAATCAATTGAATAATTACCTTTTTTTGTTGTATCAAGCTGATAAATAAAACTTTTTTTACCACCCATATTTCCAGCAAAAACAATTCGATAATTAGAACTATTTAATGGTTGTTTTTTAATATTATAAGAGATGGAGTGCAAATAATCGAATATATTCAGTTCAATTAAATTTGTATTAATATTTTGGTCTAAGAACCATTCTTTCATTGTAGAATTATGTACAATAAGTGTATTTGATTTAGAAAGATTACCTAGTTCCTTTTTTTGTTTTGTTACTTTACCTTTTAAAGTATATACGTCATGTACTATTGTAATGATCTTACACTGTTTAAATAAGGCTATAGTTAATATATAATCATAGAATTTGTTAAGTGGATATTGCAAACATAAGGTACTTTTAGGCTTTAATTTAATTAGTGCCCATGATATTCCTATTGCACTAATTAATGTTCCTAATACAGCAATACTAATCCATGATTGTTTAAAACCTATATTTTTCCAACCATTTTTCTCCAGGATGGTTTCACAATCCATTTTTGCTTTTCCTGCAGCGTCAAATTTCGACCTGTAATTTCTCGCTATATAATATTTGTCCATTAAATTCTGTATTTGATAATTTTAAGGCAGCTTCAATAGTATCATCCATGTCATAATATTTGTAATCCGCTAACCTTCCCCCAAATAAAAATTTATGGGATAACGAATCAGCTAAATACCTATAGCTGCTATAGAGTAAATTATTATCTTGATTATTGATAGGATAATAAGGTTCATTATCCTTGCTAAATTCATGAGGAAATTCTTTGGTAATAACTGTTTTATCCTGGTTACCAAATTCAAAATGTTTGTGTTCTATTATTCTAGTATAGGGCGTTTCCTTGTCTGTATAATTAACAACCGCATTTCCCTGATAATTTGGAGTATTATGAATTGATGTTTCAAAGTGTAAACTCCGGTAATCGAGTATGCCTAGTTTATAATTAAAAAATGTATCAATTTTTCCAGTATACAGCACTTTTTCTGCAAGCTCATCGAATAACATTTTATTTTCAAAATAATCTACATTTGTTAAGACCTCTGCATCTTTCAGTAAATTATCAAAAAGTTTATTGTAACCACCTATCGGAATTCCCTGGTACAAATCAGAAAAATAATTATTATCAAATGTAAATCTAAAAGGCAGTCTGTTAATAATAAATGCTGGTATTTGGTTAGCAGGCCTCCCCCATTGTTTTTCTGTATATTCTTTTATAAGCGTTTCATAAATATCTTTTCCTGCCAGATGAAGAGCTTGTTCTTCAAGATTTTTTGGTTTTAGATTGAGGTAAGGTTCTCGTTGCTCGTCAATTTTGTTTTTAGCTTCTTCAGGAGTTGTAACACCCCAAAGTTGGTAAAAGGTGTTCATATTAAAAGGAAGGTTAAATAGCTTTCCTTTATAATTTGCTATTGGAGCGTTTGTATACCTATTAAATTCAACAAACTGATTTATGTAGTCCCAGGTTTCTTTATTGCTAGTATGGAAAATATGAGCGCCATATTTATGAACGTTTATGCCTTCAATATTTTCACAATATAAGTTTCCACCTACATGATTTCTTTTGTCAATTATTAAAACTTTCTTATTTCTTTTTGTAGCTTCATTTGCAAAAACAGCTCCAAATAACCCAGCTCCAACAATCAAATAGTCATAAGAATATTCCATAACATTCAAGATTTATTTATCTATAACTAATTAGTTCTATGTACTGCTAATCAATTGTTTAGTAAATAAAAATAGATGTTGTAGATGTATTACTAATTAAGTGGAAATTAAGTTAACTATATTTAGATTGAAATAAATAAATGAATTTAAAGTGTATTTAATTACAACTTTACACTAAGGGAAAATTAATATTCAATTATTAATCAAAGATTAATTTTTATCCTCTCCTCTCATTTTTCTTTTAAGTTCAGCTTTGCGATTAATTTTATACTTATGTTGTTTGTCAAACTCAATTAAAAGTTTTACCGCTTCTTCTTCATTTTTGCCATTTAATTTGGCATATTCTCTGGCAACAACTTCTAATTCTTCTTCACTAGCCCATATCTGGCGGAAATTTTTTAATCCTTTTAAATAGGGCATCTTTTCAAACTTCATTCTGTTTATATCAACCACACTAAATTCATAGTTGCCTTTATCCTTTCGTGTAATTAAAATATTACCTCTTGAGTAGTCTAAGTGATGAATTCTGTTTTTGTGTAGTTTTTGAAAAGTATAACGAGCAAACTGACGTAAAATATTGTCTTTATCTTCAAATTCAAACCCGATTAAGTCTCTTATCGTAAAATCATAATCCTGATGGATACTTACGTAATAGCTTCTGTTAAAAAGGCCATTTTTTAAAGTTTCTGCATATCCAATTGGTTCAGGAGTATCAGCTCCTACTCTACGCATTTTTAAGGCATATTGGTAAGAGTGTTTTGCTTTTGAACCTCTCAGCCAGGCATATGCTACTTTATTGATGAAATGAGGTATTTTAAAAGATTTTACGTTGATTTTATAGCCCTTATAATCAAAAATTTTGATTTCGTTTCTTCCTTTGTATATAGATTCACCAGTGTTGTCAAAACTATTGGGTAAATCTTTAATAAAATCTTCTACTTCTTTAAACTTTGGGTTTACCTGAAATCTCATCAATTGTCAATTAATTTTATTTTGTCAACAAATATATATCAAATTTTGTCCTGATAGTAAAACTTGATGGCAATAACCAATACCAAACTTTAAATTCACTTTTTATTTGGAGCTTAAATCAAAGTATTTTTTAAGAACCAATAAAGCAATTAATTTTTCTTGCTTCTTATTTTTAAATTGCTCTACGTATTTATTTGCGTTTTGAATTATTTGTAATGTTTTATCTGGATTATTTATATAATACTCCAATCTTTCATTTAAATCTGAGTAATCATCTTTTATGCATATATAATGATAATTTGGAATCAATGTTCCTTCCATAAACCAGGTTTCATATTTTGGTTTAGTCATTACTGCAACCGAATTTGATGACATAATCCATTTTAGATTTGTGGCAACATCATTTCCTTCAATTGATAAAATAAACTTGTATTGTAATTGTTCTTCAATTGTCAGGCGAGGTTTAATCCAATCCTTATTGTTAACATAATTATTGACGGCTCCTATGTTACAAATTGAATTGTTCTGGTGAATATTAAAGAAAGCTTCTCTGTGTGGCATTAATTTCGTGATTTTCCCTCTCCAAACTAATTGATTTATTTTGTTTGTAAATGATATACTGTCCTTTACAAAAGTGAAGTGTCGTATTTTGTTTAAGTTTAGAAGAACTGAATTTTCATTATAACTAGAAATTGGTCTGCTCTTAACTATCGTAGGATTTTTGGGAATATGGATTACATCACCAAATTCGTAGTGTATTTTTGAGATTGGTGAAAAGTATCTTTTAAATTTTAAAAAATCCAGATAGTAGGTTTTAAATTGGCCTATGTATTTAAATTTTGATAAAGGGATAGAATTTTTTGTGCTATATATCCTGAATAATTTATTATAATAATTCACTCTTTTTTCAATATAAGTTAAGTTATATTGATTTAGTGATTTTAGTTTGGTTTTAAGATATTTTGGTTTATATCCAGAGTAAAACCATTTTACTAAATAGCCAATTATATAGTAAGTTAATTTGTTGTTTTTGTGTTTACCACTAATTCTTTTTGATAAAATTGAACCCATTTATTATTAATTAGGGTTCAAAAATCTTAATTATGAATCATTTATATGTTAACGATATATTTTATTTAGGTAAAAAACATGATTCATTAGCTTTAATCTCATTAACTATTTGTTCAGGAGTTATGTCTATCAGGCACTTTTTTATTTCTTTTAATTTACATTTGGTATCTCCATGTTTACTACATGGTTGACAAGGTAGATTCTGTTCAAATATTTTCATTTTCTCACCCGTAGGATATCCAAATGCTGTAGGTCCTATAATAGCACAACCGGGAATATTAAATAAATCCGCAGCATGTAAAAATCCGGTATCACCACTTACTACATAATTTGATTTTGCGGTAACACAAAAACTCTCTAATAGTGAAGTTTTTCCAGCTAAATTTAGAACACGATCCGGATCAGCTGCAACAATTTCTTCACAAAAGTAATCTGTAGGTCCTGCTAAAATGGTAAAATGATAATCAGGTAATAGCGATACAAGTTTCTTCCAGTATTCAACAGGCCAACGTTTTAGTTCCCAGGCTGCAGAAGGTACCAGTGTTATTGTTTTTAATGGTTGGTCTTTTAATAATTCCAGGCATTTTTCCTCTGTTTCTTTAGGAAAAACCCAATTATCATTAAGGGTATAAAAATTAAGTATACCCCATTTTTTTAATGGTAATCTAAACGATTCAAAAGCTCTGAATGGTTTTGGCAAAAGATTAATTCTGAATTTAAAGAGTAAAAATCTCTTCAATCTACTTTTTCGTCTCGTAACCAATTTAGGCCCTATTGCCAATGGACGAAGAATTAATTTTAATATGTTAGAGCGTATATTGCTGTGGGCATCATAAACGTGAGTATAACCTTCTTTTCTTAGTTTTAATGCCAGTTTTATTAAACCTGACATACCAAGTTTTCGGTCAAATTCAATTAACTGGTCAATTCTGGGATCAATTTTTAGTAATGAAGCCAAATCTTTTCTTACAATCCAATGTATCTCACAATCAGGATAATGATTTTTAAAACCTCCTGTAACAGACATACATTGAATAATATCTCCAATTGAACTTAAACGTATAATAAGTACCTTTTTCACAATAACCTTTATTAATGCAAAAAACCGATATCAATAAATGATAACGGTTTTTCAATATATCTATTAAATTATCTTAGTCTTTTATAGAACCAATAAGTATGGTAGCTTTATTGTCTTTACATTCGAAAATGCCTGAATCACAATCAAAAATACTTTCCTTACCATCTTTACCAATAACTCTAATTTTACCTTTAGCCAATTTAGAAATAATGGCAGCATGATTTTTTAGAATGGTAAAGTTTCCATTTATTCCGGGTAATGAAACAAGTCCAATATCTGCAGAATAAAGTATCTTTTCAGGTGTAATAATTTCTAAATTTAAATCCATAATTATTTAGCTTCAGCAAGTAATTTTTCACCTTTTTCTATGGCTTCCTCAATAGTACCAACTAAGTTAAAAGCAGCTTCAGGATATTTATCTACTTCACCATCAATAATCATGTTAAATCCTTTGATGGTATCTTCAATGCTTACAAAAGTTCCTTTTAAACCAGTAAATTGCTCAGCCACATGGAAAGGTTGAGATAAAAATCTTTGTACCCTTCTAGCTCTATGTACTACAAGTTTATCTTCTTCTGATAATTCTTCCATTCCAAGAATTGCTATAATATCCTGAAGTTCTTTATAGCGTTGTAAAATTTCTTTTACTCTTTGAGCTGTATTATAGTGTTTATCACCAACAATTTCAGGAGTAAGAATTCTCGATGTAGAATCCAATGGATCTACTGCAGGGTATATACCTAATTCAGCAATTTTACGACTTAATACTGTTGTTGCATCAAGGTGAGTAAATGTTGTAGCCGGAGCAGGGTCAGTCAAGTCATCTGCAGGTACATATACAGCCTGAACTGATGTAATAGAACCATTCTTTGTTGATGTAATTCTTTCCTGCAATTCACCCATTTCCGAAGATAAAGTTGGCTGATAACCTACTGCTGATGGCATACGACCTAAAAGAGCCGAAACCTCAGAACCAGCCTGTGTAAAACGGAATATATTATCAACGAATAATAAAATATCTTTACCGGCACCAGAACCATCACCATCTCTAAAACTTTCTGCAATACTTAATCCTGATAATGCTACTCTTGCACGAGCACCTGGTGGTTCATTCATCTGTCCAAAAACCATGGTAACCTGAGAATCTGCTAAAGCTTTTTTATCCACTTTTGATAAATCCCAACTACCTTCCTCCATGCTTTTCTTAAACTCTTCACCGTAGTTAACAATCCCAGCTTCAATCATTTCGCGTAAAAGGTCATTTCCTTCACGGGTACGTTCACCTACTCCAGCGAATACAGATAAACCATCATAACCTTTCGCAATATTATTGATTAACTCCTGAATTAAAACTGTTTTTCCAACACCAGCACCACCGAATAAACCAATTTTACCACCTTTGGCATATGGTTCAATTAAGTCGACTACTTTAATACCGGTAAAAAGAATTTCACTTTCTGTTGATAAATCTTCAAATTTTGGTGGTTCTCTATGAATAGGAACACCATTTGTTTTATCAACATCTCCAATACCATCAATGGCAGCTCCTGTAACACTTAAAAGGCGTCCTCTTACTGAGTTTCCCGGGGGCATTAATATTGGTTGACCAGTTGGAATTACTTTCATACCTCTAACTAAACCATCAGTTGCATCCATAGAAATACATCTGATCGTATTTTCTCCAATATGTTGTTGGCATTCTATAGTAATTATCTCTCCATTATCACGCGTTATTTCCAGCGCATCTAAAATGTTAGGAAGTTCCTGGTCTTTTAAGTCAAAACTTACGTCGATTACAGGTCCAACAACCTGTATAATTTTCCCTTCTAATTGTTCCATGAGATATCGAAAATATTTTGAATTGGGCAAAAAGTTACAAATTATTTTAGTAATAATTAGTTAATTCTTTGCATAAGATTTTTTGCAAAATCTATTAATTCGTTTTTAATTTTTTCATTACCGTTTACTTGGCAGATATTGTTCATAGCAAGATTGTAATATTCTTCCATTAATTTTTGGGAAGATTTATCTACCAAATTTTTGATGAAGATTGCTTTGACAGAGTCTATTTTTTCCTGTTCGTCAAAGTCTTTTGCATCAATCCAACTTTTTAACGTTTGTTTGTCCTCAAAGGTTGCATTATTAAGGGCAGTAATTAGTAAAAATGTTTTTTTATTTGCTATAATATCACCTCCTATCCTTTTTCCAAAGGATTTTTGGTTTCCAAAACTATCTAAATAATCATCCTGAAGTTGAAATGCAATGCCTATATTAATACCGAATTGGTATATTAGATCAGCATCTTTTTCAGAGGCTTTAGCAAGAATCGCTCCCGATTTTAAACTTCCGGCTAATAAAATGGCTGTTTTAAGCCGGATCATTTCAATATATTCATCAACAGTTACATCTACCCTATCTTCAAAGTCCATGTCATATTGTTGTCCTTCACACACTCCTAAAGCAACATCATTAAATAGATTTAAGAGGTTTGGCAATATTTCACTTTCACATTGAGAGATGTATTGATAGGCATTAATGAGCATTGCATCACCCGATAGAATACCTACATTTTCGTTCCATTTTTTATGAACAGTTGGTTTGTTACGTCTCACATCTGCATTATCCATAATGTCATCATGGAGTAAGGTAAAGTTGTGAAAAATCTCAAGTCCAAGAGCAGGTTTTAAAGCTTTTTGAATATCCCCATTAAAAAGTTGTGTGGCCATTAAACAAAGCAAAGGCCTAATTCTTTTACCTCCCATTTCCATTGTGTACTCAATGGGTTCGTATAAATTAGAAGGTGTTTTAATGAAGTTGGTTTGTTCTATTTCACTTTTAATAAGTTCCTGAACCTGATTTATCGATAACATTTATTTTTGATCTTTTGATTTTTTTTCAATTTTTAGTTCTTCTAACTCAATATCTTCATCCTCATTATATATCTGTAATAATGGCTCTTTAAACGATTTATTGGTAATGAGTTTTTCAAGTGTTAGCAAAATCGAAGGTAATAAAATTAAGTTAGAGAAGAGCGCTATTAACAATGTAACAGCAACTAATACACCTAAAGCGACAGTTCCCCCAAATTCAGAAAAACCAAATATTCCAAACCCAAAGAACAGTATAATAGAGGTGTACATCATACTTACACCAGTTTCTTTTAAGGCCAAAACAACTGCAGCCTTAATACTCCAGTTGGTTTCACTTAATTCCTGACGATATTTGGCTAAATAGTGAATAGTATCATCAACAGATATTCCAAATGCAATACTAAACACCAATATGGTTGATGGTTTTATTGGTATTGAAAAGTATCCCATTAAAGCCGCAGTCATTATTAATGGAATTAAGTTAGGAATAAGTGAAACAAGAACCATTCTTTTGGATGAAAACATCCATGCCATAAATGATGCAATTAAAATAATAGCAAGAAATAAACTTACAAATAAGTTATGTATTAAATATTTTGTGCCTTTAAAAAACAATACACTTGCTCCTGTAACAGAGGTATAATATTTATCGTTGGGAAAAATTTCGCTTAAACTCTTAACAACATGATCATAAAGTTCTGTCATTTTTGTTGTTCCAACATCTTTAAGCCTAAAACTTAGTCGTGTTTTTGTTTTAGCAGAATCAATAAATGTACTTATTATTTTTGATTGATCTCCTTTACTATTAGCTACATAGGATAATAAGAAATTTCTTTCCTGATTACTAGGTATGTCATAGTATTTTTTATTACCATTATAAAATCCCTGACGAGCAAATTTTACTACTTCAGATAGGGATATAGCTTTTGAAATCTCCGGATGACTAGACAATTCCTCGTGGAATTTATCCATTTTTTTTAAGTTGCTTGATTTTAGTACTCCATTTGGTTTTTGAGTATCTATCATCACCTCAAGTGGCATTAATCCATCAAAGTTTTCTTCAAAATATTTTAAATCAATATAAAGAGGATCTTCATGTGGTATGTCATCCAACATAAAACCGGTGGTTTTGATCATAGAAATACCAACAAAACCAATCAGAAGCATTACCCCTCCTATTATATATACTTTAGTTCTGTGATTTAATGAAATATGAACAAGCTTATCAACAATTTTATTTACCGCTTTATTTTCCAAATGATTAAGATGTCTTTCTTTTGGTTCAGATAAAAAGCTGAAAATAATTGGAATTAAAAGTAGTGAAAGCACAAATACTCCAATTATGTTTATAGCTGCAATGATTCCAAATTCAACAAGAATTTTACTGCTGGTAAATATAAAAGTGGCAAAACCGGATGCAGTAGTTAAATTGGTTAAAAAAGTAGCATTACCAATTTTACATATTACTCTTTGAAGGGCTTTAATTTTATTACCATGCTTTCTATATTCCTGGTGATACTTATTGAGCAAGAATACCGAGTTTGGAATTCCAATTACAATAATTAACGGCGGGATCATCCCTGTAAGTATGGTAATTTTATATCCAAAGAGCGCTTGTGTTCCTAAAGCCCAAATTACTGCAATGCCCACAACAAGCATTGAAAACATGACAACCTTAAAGGATCTGAAAAACAAAAACATGATAACAGCAGTAACGCCAAGAGCAAGGAAAATAAACATGTTAAGTTCCTTTTTTATCATTTCAGCAGTGGTTACTCTAATATATGGTAAACCAGAATAGTGTAATTCATTTTTTGATTTTACAGAATACTCCTCTCCTGCTTCTTTTATATTTTTAATTAATTCAACTCTTTCAGGACTTTGAAGAATTTCCGGAGTCAAAGTAATCGCCATTAAATATGTATTTGTCTTTTTATTGTAAAGTGTACTTTCATAAAAAGGCAAATCAAAAAAGATAGATTTAAGAGAGTCTAATTCATATTGACTGTTAAAATCAGAATTAAAAACTTGTTCTATCTCAAACTGCTTTTCGTCTTTATTTTTTATTAAGTTATAAGCTTCTGTAGCTGATAGAACAGATGTTACTCCATTAATTTCAGTTATCTTTTTCGAAAAATTTGTCCAGTGTTTAAAATGATTAAGCTTAAAGAAATTTGAGTCAGTTACTCCTATAACCATTAAATTACCTTCGTTTCCGAATTGTTGTTCAAAAGCTTCATATTCCAAATATGCCGGATCATCTTCAGGAAGTAATGGTGCATATTGATATGACATTTGTACATCACCAGCTTTATAAGCCATAAAAGACGTGATGACCAATAAAAGACTTAAAAAGAATATTCTATTTTTTAATATTGTGCGCGCTACCAGAATCCACATTATCAATCTGTATTAAATAATAAAAATGAGTTGCGAAGTTATTATAAATTGAAAGACCTGCTTAATAAATGATTAATATTAACTTATTTTAAAAGTTAAATAGAAGTAAAAGACTCAATTTCAATAAGTTTGTCTTTACTGTAGAATTCTGTATTTATAATAATGCATTCTGTATTGGGTAGTACTGAATGAATAATGTCTTTCACCTCTTTGTTGTAAGATTCATGTCGCACGTACGCTTTTATTAATTTAAAACCATCTTTAAAATTATATGGTTCAGGGATGTTGATATTGGATGCCACCAAATTTTTATTTTCAATTAGCTTAAAAGTTTCCTCAAGCGCTTTTAAAATTTGTTTTTCAATATCCTTTGAAGTATCATAGTTTAAACATGATCCTGAAATCCATACTTCATCTTTATCTGTATATAAATATTTAGCCTGATCAGAAAATGGTAAGTAATAATCAGATTTAATATTAACTGAAGTAAAGTGTTCATAATTATTAAAGGCCATAAAATCTATAACAATGCCTCCTTGATATATTCCATTGTCAGAAACAGAAGGATATCCATTTTTAAACAACGATTCTTCAAGAAAAAATGATTTTATTTCATTAAAAATTTCCAAATTATTTTTTGATGATCCATCATATTCTGAATTTTCATTTATTGCTGTTATGTAGTCCCATTGTCTAACAATGTGTCCAAAATTCATGTCTTCAGCCATCAATAACTGTTCAGCAAAATCAAAAGCACGTTGTATATTTAGTAATATGGAGTTTTCGTTAAAATGTATCCCACCTGAAATTAATTCAATACCATTTTTGTGTTCAATGGTTACATAATGATGGTCAAGTATTTTTTTGAAGTTGATTTTTTCACTACTGTGTGTATAAAACTGACATGAAATCAAAACATCGTTATTATCTGCCGGATGATTTGAAATAAAGGTGGTAGCAGGAATCTTATTTTTAAATGACTCTTTTATTGCTGCACTTAAAATGTCGCATTCATCTTTAAATGTTTCAGCATTTGTTGAATGAATGTGTATATCTAATTTAGTGATTGTTTTATCTGCTAATTGTTTTTGTATTTCAAGAAAAGTTGATTTTACTCTTGAAACAAATGATTCTCCCTCTTGTAAATTGAAAATTTTATAATTCCTCATTGATTAATCAAGTATTTATAAGTGGCGACAAAGTTATGGTAATATTGTTTTATTACCATTTTTAAGTTAGTAATTATTTTCCTTGTGTGGTCTTTTCAGCATTTTATAAACAAAAAAGGTAACCTAAAAATATATTCGCCGTACTAAGGGCAAGGGAAACAGTAAAAACATATTCAGAGAGTGTTATGAGGAAACAATTTTTAATTTTATTCTTTTTAGTGCTTATACCATTGACAGGTTTTAGTCAAGTTGAAAAATATAAGTCTGTATTTACTTTAAATTTCATTCGTTATATTGGTTGGGCAGAAGAAGCAAAACAAGGTGATTTTGTAATTGGAGTATTAAAAAACTCAAAAATAGCAGATTGGTTAACTGAGCAATCAGCTGGAAAAAAGTTTGGGTATCAAAATGTAGTTATTAAACAGTTTAATAGTGTTGAAGACGTTACAGATTGTCAAGTACTCTATGTATCATCATACATCAATTTTTCTCGTCATGCAGAAACTTTAAAAGGGACGTTGGGGAAAAATTCATTAATAATAACAGAATCTGAGGGAGCAACAGATCATGGTGCTGTAATTAATTTTGTAGTCAGAGATAATAACCTTAAGTTTGAGGTTGATGAAGCCAATGCACAAACTTTAGGCTTAAGTATTAGTTCAAAATTAGCAAATATGGCAGCAGCCATTAAAAAGTAAAAATTTTAGTATGAAGATTAAATTGAATATAGCTCAAAAATTATTTGCAGGTTTTGGGTTAATTTTAATAGCAATTATCTTTAATGGAGTTTCTACTTATGTGACTTTACATAACAGTAGAAATTTAAGTGAAGAAATTACTGGTATCTACAATCCTTCAGAACAAAAACTTCAGCAATTCAGAGATATGGTTAATAATTCCAAATCCTTAATCAAGAGCTGGGTATTTGTAGATAGACAACCAGGTACATCTGACAAACAAAGATTAGAAACTTTAATTAAAGAAGATTATCCTTCACTGGTAAATGATTTAAAATCTCTTACACCAAGGTGGAAAAAAGAATTTCAAGATAGTTTTGCACAGGTAGTACATAAAACTGATTCATTATTTGAAAAGCAAAAATATGTAATGTCCAGTTTAAATAGTTTTGAGTCCTACGATGATGTAATGGTTATTTTTGAAGTTGAACCAATGGTTCAGGAAGATGGTGAAATAATCAATCTAGGTACCGAAATTATAAAAGATCTTGAAACAATTGAAAATAACTTTCATAGTTTAAATGAATCTTCATTAAAAAATATGGATGATTCATTTGCAGGTTTTGGGTTGTTTGTAATTATTATGATTTTTGTACTTGCTGCTGTTGCTGTTTTTAGTGCCTATGTATTGTATACAAGTATTGTTAAACCTTTAAATAAAGGATTAACATTTGCTCAAACAATCGGACAAGGTGATTTGACAGCTGAACTTGAAATTGATCAGCAAGATGAGATTGGATTATTAGCAGATGCCCTAAACAAGATGGCTTCTAACCTGAAAGGTATTGTACTTTCAATTAAAGAAAATGCCAATGATTTGGTTGTTAGTGGTCGAAACGTAAAGGATAGCTCGTTACAATTATCTAAAGGTTCTGCCGATCAGGCTGCTTCAGCCGAAGAAGTTTCAACTTCTATCGAAGAAATGGTAGCGAATATTGATCAAAATACAGAGAATGCAGTTGAGACAGAAAAAATTACTGTAGAAACAGCTAAAGATGTAAATGTTGCAGACAAACTTTCTTCTGAAGCAGCTGCTTCAATGAAAAGTGTTGCAGAAAAAATTACAATAATTGGTGATATTGCTTTCCAAACAAATATTTTAGCATTAAATGCTGCAGTGGAAGCTGCCAGAGCTGGAGAGCATGGTAGAGGTTTTTCTGTAGTAGCTGCTGAAGTTCGTAAGTTGGCAGAACGAAGTAAAGTTGCCGCTGATGAAATTCATACTTTGGTAAACGGAGGTTTAAAAGTATCTCAGGAAGCTGGAGAAAAATCACGATTATTAGTTCCTGATATTGAAAAAACAACTCAGTTAATTAAAGAGATTTCTGCTGCCAGTTTGGAACAAAAGACAGGTGCCGAGCAAATTAATATGGCAATGCAGAATCTTAACCTTATTACTCAGGAAAATGCCTCTTCATCTGATGAGTTAACACAAAGTGCAGAGCAACTAGCTGTGTTAGCCGATAGTTTAAAAGAAGCAGTAAGTTTCTTTAATATTGGAGATGAAGATGTAATAGAAGTAGAAAAGGAAGAGAAGATCGAAACAGAAGTAACTTTTAACGAAAATGTGGTTACTCCTAAAAATAATAAAGAAAAGAAAGCTAATGTATCGGCTAAAGGCGATATTATTAACTTAGATAAAGAGTTCGATCTAGATAACTACGAGAAATTTTAAATTTATAATAAAATATTATTATGGATACAGCATTCTCAGTTGATGTTAAACACGATAAAAATCAGAGTAAAATATTAATCTCTGGTGAGCTTATAATAAATCATATTTGTAAAATCAGAGAAAGTATTTTGGATGCTGTTGATTTTTCAAATAATTTAGATATTCGTATAACTAATCCATCATCGTTAGATGTTACTTTTATTCAATTGATGAGTTCGG
This sequence comes from Plebeiibacterium sediminum, assembly GCF_026013605.1. Lineage (GTDB taxonomy): Bacteria > Bacteroidota > Bacteroidia > Bacteroidales > Marinilabiliaceae > Saccharicrinis > Saccharicrinis sediminus. The sequence continues at coordinate 375,150 of NZ_JAPDPJ010000001.1, read as the reverse complement.
TAAAAAAATCTTTTGAAAATAAAGGTAAGGAATGTACGATTGAGGGAATGTTTAGTGAAGAGATTCATGGATTAATATCAAATGCTGGATTTAACAATCTATTTAAACTATAGAAATTAATTTTAACTAATTATGGCTAAGACAGTTCTTATTGTTGATGACTCAGAAAGTATAAGGGAAGTTGTTAACTTTACTCTACAAAACGAAGGTTATAATGTATTGGTTGGTGTTGATGGAGAAGATGCCTTACAATTTTTAGATGGCAGAACCATTGATATCATTATTACAGACTTACATATGCCAAACCTTGATGGTTTAGGTTTAATTCGTAAAGTAAGAGAAATAGATGCTTATAAGCATATTCCGATTTTGTTTTTAACAACAGAATCACAAGCAGCTAAAAAGATGGAAGCAAAACAAGCTGGTGCTACAGGTTGGATTATTAAGCCATTTGTTCCTGCCAAATTACTTAGTGCGATATCAAGAGTATTACGATGATTGAGAAAATTAAGGAGACCTTTATTAAGGACTCTATCAAGGATTTGGAAGTTATAGAAAACCTTGTAAGAGAAAAAAAGGGGGAATTAGAAGATTGTATTATTGAAAAGGTGTTTGCTATTGCTCACAATATAAAAGGTACTGCTCCAATGTTAGGCATTGAGAGTGTTGATCATATTGTAAAACCAATGGAGTTAGTTTACAGTGGTTTAAGAGATGGTAGTATTGCTTCTTCGAGTGAAATCGTTTCAAATACACAAAAGTTAATTCCTGTAATTAAATCGGAGCTCCTACAAACTCAACAACATCAAATAGATAAGAATGACGTAAATGACACTTTACGTTTTTTTGATTCTTTAATTACAAAAAATGCATAGGCATGATTGATAAGTTCAGAGCAAAATTTGTTGAAGAATCACTGGATAATGTTCATGATCTTGAAGAAGCATTATTGTTACTTGAGAATGATAAAGGTGATAAAGAAATAATAGAGAGGATATTTAGAGCTATGCACTCCCTTAAAGGTGGAGGTGCAATGTTTGGCTTTAATGATTTAAGTGAGTTTACTCATCATTTAGAGACAGTATTTGATTGGGTTCGCAATGGGAAGTTATCTGTTACTGATGATCTGATTTCATTAACCTTTAATGCAATAGATCAAATTAAACATTTTCTTGATGTTGGTGATCTTACAGACTCTGAAGACAAAAAGGAGCTTGCAGCTTTAACAACCAGAGTTCAACAATTTGTTAATTCTCCTGGTGAAAAAACAGTTGAAGAAACAGTAATTGAAACTGCTGACGAAGTTGAAGACGATGACTCCAAAACATTTTTAATCAAAATAAAGCCTCATAGCAATATTTTGCAAAATGGAACAAACCCATTGTTTTTGCTTGATGACCTTCATGCATTAGGTGAAGCTATTGTTGTTTCTTATGATTATAATGTTCCTGAAATTGAGGATTTAAATCCTGAGGATTGTTTTGTTGCCTGGGATGTGATATTGAATACAACTGAGCCTGAAAATGAAATTCAGGACGTATTTATATTTGTTGAAGATGAATGTGATCTTGTAGTTACAGAAATTAGTAAAGGAAATATACTAAGACGTCCGGAATTAGAGGATTTTGTAGAAAGAGCACAAGCTGGTGAGGAAGAATTAACAGGAGAGCTATTAAAGAGTGTTTCCTGGGTGCAAGAAAAACAGGACATAGAGCAAGCTGAAAAAAAGAAAGTTCAATTAAAAGAACATAAAATATCTAGTATACGTGTATCATCTACAAAAATAGATGAACTTGTTAATTTAGTTAGTGAGTTAGTAACTATACAAGCACAATTAAATCTGCATGCTGAAAACAGTGGTGATGCACATTTAATGGGGCTATCTGAAAATATTCAAAAATTAACACGTCAACTAAGAGATAATGCCTTTGAAATAAGTCTTATTCCTATTCAGAATGATTTAATGCGATTCCAAAGATTGGTTCGTGATTTATCAAAAGAATTGAATAAAGATATCGATTTTATTATTGAAGGTGGTGATATTGAGTTAGATAAAAACATAATCGAACACCTTACAGATCCGTTGTTACACATGATTAGGAATTGTGTGGATCATGGTATTGAGTTGCCAAATGAGCGTATCAAAAAAGGTAAATCACCTAAGGGAACTATCATTTTTAAAGCATATTATGAAGGAGCCAGTGTTATCATTAAGGTAATTGATGATGGTAAAGGTATTGATCCTGAATATATCCTTAAAAAGGCCATTTCTAAAGGTTTGGTTGATGATGGTATAGAATTAACAGAGAAAGAAATCTTCGATTTAGTATTCATGAGTGGTTTTTCTACCAAAGATAAAGTTTCAGACATATCGGGTAGAGGAGTAGGAATGGATGTTGTAAAAAGAAAAATCGGGGAAATCAGAGGTGAAGTTTCAATTACATCAGAACCAGATAAAGGTACTACTGTTACACTTGAGTTACCATTAACATTATCTATAATTGATGGTTTACTTGTTACTGTAGCTGAAACACAATATGTGATTCCTATTTCATTAATTGAAAAGATATTCCCACTTGAAGTTGCGGAACAAAAACTTATTTTCAATAATGTAATAACACTAAATGGAGAACAGTTTCCAATAATAGATATGAGAAACATATTTAATGAACCTGTTCGTGAAGGTAAAAAGCATATTATACAAGTTAAATTCGAAAACAAAAAGATTGGTTTAGTAGTTGACGAAGTGATTGGTGAATTTCAAACTGTAGTTAAACCATTTGGCCGATTATTAAAAGATCAGGAAGTGATTTCCGGAGCCTCAATTATGGGAGATGGTACTATATCTATGGTAATTGATACAAATAGATTGATACATTATCATTGGGTTCAAAAACTACATAAATAATTAGGTATGGAGAGCGATTTTAAAACATTAATATCATTTAATTTGGGAAACCAGATTTTTGCTTTCGATAGCCTTAAGGTTAGAAATATTCTACCTTATGAAGAAGGTAATGTAACAAAAGTACCAAATACAAAAGATTTTATCCTTGGTGTAATTAATTTACATGGTAATATTGTTCCGGTAACTGATTTAAGAGTTATTATGCAAATTGAAAACTGGACAAATACAAGAGATACCTCTATAATTGTTGTATCACCTGAGGATAAACTCGAATCTCAATTTGGTATTGTTGTAGATTTTGTAAAAGAAGTTTTTGAAGTTGGAAATGATAAAATCATGCCTGCAGCCTTTCAAAATGGAATGGGTTTAATTGATACATTTGAAGGTACGGTTCAGGAAAAAGATGAATTTATTCATATGATTGATTTAATGCATGTTATTAATCAAATTGAAAGTAAAAACGTATAGTAATGGAAGACATTAACAATTCATATCTTTCGTTTAAAATAGGCACTGAATCGTTTGCAATTCATGTGAGCAGGGTTAATGAGATTCGAGAGTATGAAGAACCTCGAAAAATGCCTGAAACAGTTTCTTTTATGAAGGGTGTAATAGACCACAGAGAAGAAGTTGTACCAGTAATTGACACTGGAGTTAAATTTGGTATGAATCCAGTTCAAATTACACCGCAAACATGTATCGTTATAATTGATGTTACAAGAGAAGACACAAATAGCTCTTTTAGAGTAGGAATTCTTACTGATGCTGTTACAGATGTTTTTGAAGTTGAAGAATCTGAATTTAAACAAATAGATACAGATTATAGTCCCAATTATATAAAAGCAACTTGTAATATTAATGATAATTTTTACTTAGTATTAAATTCTGATAAAGTATTTAGTATTAATGAAATTATTGGAATGGGAGATATGATTAAACAAATTAGTAAGTAGTGGATAATAAAAAGTCATACTCAAAAGATTTAGATTGCTTTAAAGCTGAATTATCCACCAAGGATTTTGAGGCATTTAGTCAATTTATTTATACTGAGTTTGGTATAAAAATGCCTCCTGTTAAAAGAATCATGTTGCAGGGAAGGTTATTAAAAAGAATTCGTGAATTAAATATGAATTCTTATACCGAGTATAAAGACTACTTGTTTAGTAAGGATGGACAGCGAGAAGAAATTTTTAATTTTTTAAATGTTGTTACTACCAATAAAACTGATTTTTTTAGAGAGCCAATTCACTTTGATTTTCTAAAAAGTACAGTTTTGCCTGAATTTGTTAACGGTAAAACACGTCAACCATTTAAGATTTGGAGTGCTGGATGTTCAAGTGGAGAAGAACTTTATACTTTGGCTATTACTTTAAATGAGTTTAAAAGTTCAAATGCAGCTTTTGAATATAACATGCTAGGAACTGATATATCACAGAATGTTCTGAGTAAGGCTGCTAAGGGAATTTATCCGTTAAATAAAGTGGATATTATTCCAATAGATTTAAAAAAGAAATATTTATTAAAGAGTAAGGATAAAATTAATCCAACGGTTAAAGTAAGACCGGAACTACAAAGGAATTTGTCATTAAAGTATTTGAACTTAATGGATTCTACATATTCAAATATTAATGAAACTTTTGATGTAGTTTTTTGTAGAAATGTATTAATATATTTTGATCGACAAACACAAGAAAGTGTAATAAATAAGTTAAGTTCCCATGTAAAACCGGGAGGCTACTTTTTTATTGGTCATTCAGAATCGTTAACAGGGATGGATGTTCCTTTAGAACATATTAAGCCAACTATTTTTAGAAAAAAATAAAGCACAAAAAAAGAACCATGAATAATTTATCAGACAGACAATTACTTAAGGAGCTAAAACAACGGCTAGAGGCTGGTAAAAATAGTGAAAAGGAAATTAAGGATTTAACACTTGAATTACAAAGTGTATCAAAAAAACTTAAAGATTCGGAAGCACTTAAAAGTCACTTTATTTCAAATATTTCCAATGAAATTGTAAATCCATTTACATCGATACTTGGATTATCAAAAGCGATATTATCGGTAGAAAAACACGATTGGAAAAAGGTGGTTTCTATGGTGGCATTAATCCATTCTGAAGCATTTAACCTTGATTTTCAGTTGAAGAATATTTTTGTTGCTGCAAAAATTGAAGCGGGTGAAATTGCACCAAATATTGCCAAAGTTAATATTAGAAGTTTGCTACAAACGGTAGTGGATTCATTTAATATTATCTCTAGAAAAATGGGTATTAGTTTTGATATTCAGTTTAATATTGAACATGGATTTGGTAAAAACTTTTATTTTAAGACTGATTCAGAGAAGTTAAAACTAATTTTAAGTAATCTTATTAACAATGCGCTAAAGTATAGTTATAAGGATAGTAAAGTAGTTATTTCTGTTTGGTTGGATGAAGATGATGTTCTTAAAATTTCAGTACAGGATTTTGGTACTGGTATTTCAGAAAAGAATCAGCAAACCATTTTTGAAAGATTTAAAAGATTAGATACTGGTATTAATTCAATTAATAGAGGACATGGTTTAGGATTATCAATAACCAAAGCTTTGTTAGATGTATTAAGCGGTGATATTGAAATTTCAAGCCAAAAAGGAGAGGGATCAACATTTACAATTAGTGTTCCTGAAGCTAAGAATATAGTTGATGGATTTAGTGGTGAAGGTAATGATATCTTCTTTGATGAAGAGGACGAGATTTTTTAATGGTGAATAAATGAGTCAATATTTACAACATTTTTTATATCCATCCTCTCTTTTTGTAAGCAAAGAACCCTTTCTGGTTAAAACTATTTTAGGTTCATGTGTTGCAATTTGTTTGTGGGACTCTCGGTTAAAAATAGGAGGGATAAATCATTATATGCTACCTCATTGGAGTGGTAATGATTTGGCTTCACCTAAATATGGAAATATTGCCATCGACAAATTGATTGATAAACTGCTTTTTCATGGTTCTAGAATTGAAGATTTGCAGGCTAAAATTTTTGGTGGTGGAGAGTTGATGCAAACAGGTGGTTCCAGAATTCAGATAGGAGAGCGTAATATTCGTGTTGCACGTATTATGCTAGAAGAAAGGAAGATTCCAATTGTTGCTTCAAGTACAGGAGGAAAAAGAGGTAGAAAAATTATCTTTTTTACGGATACTGGTGAAGTCAGGCATAAATTGCTTGATAAAAAAAATCTTTAAAGGAATATTTACATCTTTTATTTATTTGTATTGAATATTTTTATATTTAAGGTAGAAATAAAAGATTTATAGATAACCTTGTGCTATGCGGAATAATAAGTTACGGGTATTAGTTGTTGATGATTCAGCTGTTGTAAGACAAAGTCTTTCTTCAATATTGGGTTCCGATCCGGATATTGAAGTAATGGGAACAGCTGCTGACCCTATAATTGCGGTAAAGAAAATAATGAAAGAAGTTCCAGATGTTATAACTCTGGACATCGAAATGCCAAGAATGGATGGTCTTACGTTTCTTCGAAAGATCATGTCACAACATCCTATACCTGTAGTTATCATTTCGTCATTAACAACAGAGGGTACAGAAACTGCTATGAAAGCTCTTGAATATGGAGCTTCAGAAATCATTGGTAAGCCGGCAATGAATGCTGCTAAGTTTATTAATGAATCAAAAATTATGATTTGTGATGCTGTTAAAGCCGCATCGCAAGCAAAACTGTCAAGAAAAAAAATAGTCAATAAGGTCATACCTTCAACGCCTCCTCCAAAGTTAGAAGTCAAGCCTAAATATAGTGCTGATGTAATTTTACAAAGAGCATCTGCTTCAGACAGAATAACATTAACAGAAAAAGTTATTGTGCTTGGAGCTTCTACCGGTGGAACTGAAGCTATTCGGACCTTTCTAAGAAATTTACCTCCTAAAATGCCCGGTATTGCTATTGTGCAACATATGCCTGAAGGATTTACAAAATCCTTTGCAAATAGCTTAAATAATATCTGTGATTTGGAGGTAAAAGAAGCTGAAAATGGTGATAAGTTGTATCAGGGCCGTGTATTAATTGCTGCTGGTAATTACCATATGTTACTAAAAAGGGTGGGAAAAGAATACTTTGTGGAAGTAAAAGAAGGACCACTAGTTAACAGACACAGGCCATCTGTTGATGTATTATTCAGAAGTGCATCGAGATACGCAGGTAAAAATGCTATTGGTATTTTGTTAACTGGTATGGGCAATGATGGTGCTAAAGGACTTTTAGAACTAAAGGAGAGTGGAGCTAATACCATAGCTCAGGATGAACAAAGTTCTGTTGTTTATGGTATGCCAAAAGAAGCAGCAAAATTAGGCGCTGCCAACCATATTTTAAGTTTGGACCAAATTGCTCCATATTTAATAAAATCCCTATAAACACTAGGTTTTTATGATATGGTGATTAAAATGTCTTATCTTCACCAGGTTCTTAAAAAAGACTATTTACAAAAAATTTAAAAACTCAAAATTGTGAAAAAGGTAGAATTATCTAATATATTAAGGAAGTTTACTTTCAGAGGTTTTTTATTAGGTTTTATTGTTGCATTATTGGTTTTTCTTTTCAATCTGAATTCAAATGTTTTTATGCAATCTAATAGAACATTTGCAGATATGTTGATTCTGTTTCCAGGTATGTGGATTGTAATTGTTTTGCCTTTTATAACAACAGCCGTTGGATATTATTTTGCATTGAAATTTATAAAAATTATAAGAAAACAACGCAAATCTTTAAAATTTGAATCAAGACGTTCAGAAAGAGTTTTAAAATTTGTAAATAATCTACGCGAAGGTAATTTGAATAATACTGAATTGGTAACTGATAAAAGGGACCAATTGAGCAGGTCGTTATTAAAGTTACATGATTATTTGGTAAAAAGTAAAAAAGAACAAGAGCAAAATAGAATTGAGGAAGAACAGCGTACTTGGGTTACTCAAGGATTGGCTCAATTTGGTGAAATACTTAGACGTAACAATGATAATCTGGAAGAACTAGCTTTTAATATTATTAGTTATCAGGTTAATTACTTAAAAATTAATCAGGGAGGTTTCTATTTATTAAATAAAAATGCAAAAGGAGATAAGTTTTTTGAACTTACCTCTTGTATAGCATTTGATAGAAAGAAATTTGCAGATAAAGTTATACAATGGGAGGAAGGATTAATTGGTCGTTGTGCTTTGGAAAAAGATACAATCTACCTTACTGATGTTCCTAATGATTATATCACAATTACATCTGGTTTGGGAGAAACAAATCCTTCCGCTATTCTGATTGTTCCATTAAAAGCAAATGATGAAGTTTATGGAGTAATCGAATTGGCGTCTTTTAAAGAATTCCAGCCTTTTGAAATTGAATTTGTTGAAAAGACTGCAGAAAGTATAGCATCAACAATTTCAGCTGTTCAAATTAATATTCAAACAACTAAACTTCTTCACGAAACTCAAATTCAGGCTGAACGTATGTCGCAGCAAGAGGAAGAATTGCGCCAAAACCTTGAAGAAATGCAGGCTACACAAGAAGAATCTGACCGTAGAGCTGTAGAAATGAAGGGTATTTTAGAAGCGATTGATAACTCTGCAATCAGTTGCGAGTTTGGAGTTGATGGATCTTTAATTTCAGTCAATCAGCTGTTTTTAGAAACCTTTAAATATTTGCCTGAAGAAATCGAAGGACAAAATTTAAAGATTTTTACATTTCAGGAAGATGCAGATGATTTAAATAAGGTTTTATCCGACCTGCAAAATGGTAAAAACTTTAAAGGACGAGTAAGAAGAAGAACAAAACTTGGAGAAGAAATATTTTTACTTACCACTTATACCCCTGTAATTGATAATTACGGAGACATTGTTAAAATTTTGAGTCTTGAAAATGATGTAACAGATCAAGTACGTATGGAAGAGCAAATGCAACGTTCTAAAGACGAACTTGGAATTATGTTAGAGCAAGCCAGAGATGAGATGAAAGAGCAGTTTAAAGAAATAGAAGCTGTTAAAATCAGAAATGAAAAAACCTTAGAAGGCGCATTAGATGCAATCATCACAACAAATAAGGAAGGTATTCTTGAATTCTTTAATGCTGCTGCAGAAAAACTATGGGGTTATGAAAGATCTGAAGTGTTAGGTCAACATGTATCTATGCTGTTCTCAACAGAAACTGCTAAAAATGATCTTTTTGTTAAAGCTTACGTAAATACAGAAGAGCAAAAAGTTGTCGGAGAACGTAAAGAAGTTCCTATTAAGAATAAATTCGGAGATGATATAGCAGTTTTATTTTTACTTTCAGAGGCACAAGTTGGAGAAGATCAATCATTTACGGCATTCATTCAAAATGTTGAAGTAGAGTTATTCTAAAATTTAATTATTCTGTGGGGAGTTTAACATTTAAAACGTATTTAGAAGAGCTTAAAAAGCATACACCATACAATTTTTGTGAGTATTCAGATAATTCTATTCAAAGAAGAATAGAAAAGGTATTGAATGATCACAAAATAGATATGGAGGAGTTATTATATTTAACAAAGACTGATGAAGCATTTGTTGAAAATTTAGTAGACGAGATAACTGTAAATACTACTGAACTATTTCGTAATCCTGAAACTTGGGAATATTTATATTCAAAAATATTACCATCACTAAAAAGCAAAAATACGATTAATATATGGCATGCCGGGTGTTCAACAGGACAAGAAGTATATTCTAATTTAATTCTTTTGAATGAATTGGGCCTACTTGATAAGGCCAGGGTTGTTGCTTCAGATATCAATCAAAAAGTTATACGTAGTTCAAAAAAAGCAGAATATAGTATTAGTACTAATGTTACCTATATTGAAGCATATAAAGATTTAATGAAAAGAGTTAAACCTGATGCTAACGATTTTGAATACTACTGTGATATAGATAAAAACAATGATAGTTTTAAATTTAAGGATTTTCTTACGGAAAAAGTTATATTTCGCAGACATGACTTAGTAACAGAAGAAATTCCTTTTTATCAGAAGTTTGATATTATTTTTTGTAGAAATGTTTTGATTTATTTTAATCAGGATTTACAAATGAAAATAATAAAGAAGTTTTTTGATAAACTGTTTGATGGAGGTGTGCTTGTGTTAGGTAATCATGAAGCTTTACATGGTTTCTTTAAAACACGATTTATAAAACATGGAATGGTATATACAAAGAGTTCAACATTTCAATTTAAATATAAATAGAAAATGGCTGTTGTACCTTCATTAAACGATATAAGATTAATTACTCCGGTTTTAGAAGATATCTTAAAACTGGACGTGTATAATTATGCGCTATCTTTTTTACGACGTCGTTTTGCTTATGTATTTAATCAGCTTAATGTCAAGTCTGTTGATTCTTTTATTGAAGAAATTCGGAAAGGAAATTTAGTTGATGACTTTTTATTTCATTTTCAGGTAAGTGACACTGAAATGTTTCGGGATCCTTCCTTTTGGAGGACTTTAAAAAATAAAGTATTGCCCAGATATAATGCGGAAAATTTAAATATTTGGATTCCAGATTTAGCTTCTTCGCATGAGTTATGTTCTTTAGTTGTTATTCTTAAAGAAGATAACTTAATTGAATCAACTCAGATATATTGTAGTTCACCATCTTTAAAAATTATAGAAGAAGTACAAAAGGGGTGTATGTTAACAAAAACTTTGGAAGTAAGTAAGCAGAACTTTAAAAGGCTTGAATTGCAGACTTCTTTTGAAGATTATTTTGTTTCTGAAGTTGGAATAACAAAAATAGATTCTTCTTTGTTTAAGAATGTTAAGTTTATTAATAAAAGTTTTTTTCATCAAGGTCCTGAAGAAAATGCTGATATTGTTTTGTTTAGAAATAGAATGATATATTATAATTCGAAACTTCAGAATAAAGCGGAAGATGAGATATTAAAGTATATTAAAAAAGATGGCTTTTTAGCTATAGGAATAAAGGAACGAATTTGTAATAATAATGTGGATTTATGTCATGCATATGATCATAATGAACAAATTTATCAAGTTTGATAATATAAATGAGTACAAGTAGAGCAAAATATTATAAAGGTATTGTTATCGGTGGATCAGCTGGGAGCTTTTCTATTGTGTCAAAAATACTGGCTCATATTAAACCGGATTTTAAATATCCGATAATTGTATGTTTACATCGGCTGAAACATATTAGATCCGGACTATTAGAAGGATTAAATTTAAAATCAAATTTGCAGGTGGTTGAACCTTTTGATAAGGATTCTATTGAAGGTGGAAAAGTATATTTAGCACCATCTAATTATCATTTATTTGTTGAATATGATTCAACAATTTCATTATCAACAGAGGAGGTTAATAATCATAGTCGACCTTCTATTGATTATACATTTTCTTCTGCCGCAACAACTTATCGTGAAAAGATGGTTGGAATTATTTTGACTGGAGCAAATAGAGATGGTGCTATGGGGATGTTTGAAGTGCATAAAAAGAATGGATATACAATTGTTCAGGATCCTGTTACCTGTGATGTTGATACAATGCCTAAATCCGCACTACAGCTATTTACTCCTGATGAAGTATTATCGCCAGAAGGAATTATTGACTTTTTGAATAAACTTTAAAATGTCTGAAATGAAAAAGAAACCTGTATTTATACTCTATATTCTTGCTATTGCAGCCTTTGTTTTTGCATTATCCAAGTACCTTTTTATTGATGAACCAATATCTGCAAGTTTTCTGGTATTTGAAATCTTTTCATTTATTGGATTTATTGGAATCATTTATTTTACAGATAGACTAATAAGACAAAATATCAAGGATAAAGAAGATGCTGAACAAGATTTTAAACAATTAGAAAATGAATTACTTCAAAAAAATGAACATCTTAAAAAGACTATAGAAAACCTTAAAAATGAGCTGAATACAGATTCAAAAAGTTCAGATGAAATTGATATTATTAAAAACGATTTGAGCGAAGTTGTTGTAAATAATAATAGTATTAAAAGTTTAGGTACTGCATTATTAAATAAATTAGCCAAGCACTACGAAATAGGCCTAGGGGTATGTTATTTTAAGATAGAACCTTCAACAAAATTTAGCGTACAAGGTGTTTATGGTTTAAACCAAGATGAAGTACTTGGTGAAATAGATGAGAAAAGTGGTATAAGTGGTGAATGCATTACTAATAAAAATGCTACTTTAGTTAGTGATGTTGATGAAGATTATTTTAATATAGAATCATGTTCAGGTTCATCTAAGCCTAAACATTTGTATTTGTTACCAATTGTAGTTAACAATGAAACAGTAGGACTAATTGAGTTAGCTACTTTTAAGTTAGTTAATATTGAAAGGCACTGGAATATTATAAGTGAGGGTTTAAAGGAATTAAAAGTTTTATAATTTTTGAAATGCATATAAAGAAAATTGTTAAACATATTAAGAAGTATCTATCCTTTTCGTTTATAAACGAAGGGGACAGGTTCTTTATGTCATTATTTATAATACTGATTTATTTGTTTGTATGGTTTGGGTTTATTGACTTTATGGGTGAAAAAGTTTCAATGAATTCAATATTAAAAATTCATACATCTGTTTTAGTTTGGTTTGTAGATGTACTTATTATGGGTTTACCAATAACTGCATTGTATTTTTATAATTACAACCAAATCAATAAGCAAAATCTTAGTAAGGAGATTAATAATTTAAAGAATAATTTAAATTCAAATATTCAGATAGCGAATTACATTCGTCAGGGTGATTTTTCTTCTGTTTTTCAATATAAAAATGGGGATTCCTCGTCTTTAGTAAGTTTAGCAAAGAATTTGTTGGAAACAAATAAGAAAGAAGAAGAACAGAGATGGATTACCAAAGGGAAAGAATTAGTAAATGATATCCTGAGAACTCACAGGAATATTGATAAATTAGCTATTGAATTGTTAAAGGGTATTATTGGTTATTCAGAAGGAATACAGGGTGCCTTTTATATTCTTGAAAATAATAAATTAGTCAATATTGCTACCTATGCATATAACAGACAGCGTTTTATTCATCATGAATATGAGATTGGACGTGGGTTAGTAGGTCAGGTTGCTTTTGAAAAAGAAATGATTTACAGGACTGAAATTCCGGATGATTATTTTACAGTAACTTCTGGTATTTTAGGTGACAATAAACCCAAAAGTTTAATTATTCTTCCATTAATGCAGGAGGAAGAATTACAAGGTATAGTAGAGTTAGGTTTTCTTTATGATCATATTCCAACTTACAAATTGAACTTTGCCGAAGAGCTTAGTTCAATGATTGGTAGAACCATATACGCACAAAAAATTAATGCTAAAACAGAATATTTACTGAAGGAATCGCAGGAAATGACTGTTACTTTAAGGCAAAATGAAGAAAAACTTAAAGAAAATGCACGTGAGATGATGATAGCTCAGGAAGATTTAGAAAAATCAAATGAGTTATTAGAATCTAAAATTCAAGAGGTAGAAAATGGCCAGAAACGATTAGTTGCCTTATTAACCAATGCCTCTGAATTTATTTCTATTTACGATGAAAATCAAAGATTGGTTTTCGAAAGTCCATCCGTTAAACGAATTTTAGGATATAGTGATAAAGATCATGTAATAGGAATGGATCCTGAAATGATGACCCCACGAGGTTATAAAGCAATTAATAATTTATTTTCTTACTTAAAGCAAACGCCTGGAGGTGAGAGTGTAGCACAATATGCTTATTTAAAAAAGAACGGAGAAAAGTTATTTCTTGAAACACAGGGTAAAAACCTGCTTCATGATCCGGCAATTAAAGGTATCATCTTTAATACTCAGGATATAACAGAAAGAATCAGAGCAGAAAAAGAAGAAAGGATGAAGAGTAGAATGCAATCACTTTCTGAAAATTCTCCGGATATGATTCTTCGCATCAATACATCAGGAAAAATTGTATATGCTAACCCTGCCGTAGCAGGATTTATTGGATTGCCAATTAATGAAATTACTAAAAAACGTATTTCTGAATTGTATATAGATGAAAGATTTATTGAGTTTGTTAATGATGTTTTATTAAAAGTTAAAAGGGAAACAACCCAAATAAACGAAGAGATTGAACTCAATTCTAGTGTGGGTACTCAAATAATGCAAATAAAGGCAATCCCTGAACTTAATGAGGAAAAACTTCTTGAATCAGTCTTATTTGTTGCGCATGACATGACTGAAGTCAAAAAGATTGAGCAAGAAATAAAAGAAAAGAATAAGAAGATTTCTGATAGTATTAATTATGCTCAGAGAATTCAAACTTCTATTTTACCAGATACCAATTTTATTCAACGTCATTTTCCAAGGTCATTTATATTTTACCGACCAAAAGATGTTGTTAGTGGAGATTTTCCATGGTTTGTCAAAAAAGATGAAACTTTTTATGTGGCAGCCGTAGATTGTACAGGTCATGGTGTGCCAGGAGCGCTATTATCATTTATAGGATACTTTTTATTAAATAATATCGTTAATATTGATAATGGTTTTGATGCTGCAAACATTTTAGAGTTATTACATCAGGGAGTACGTACAACGTTAAAACAGAACGATGAAGGTAATAATGGTAGAGATGGAATGGACCTTGCATTGTGTAAAATAGATAAAGAAAAAAAGATAATACAATTTGCAGGTGCCCATAATCCATTATATTTGCTACGAAAAGGTGAATTAATAGAGTATAAGGGTTCCCGAAAAGGTATTGGAGGAAAACCTCTTCTTAAAAAGAAAGAAAAGGATTTTGAAAATCATGAAATACCTTATGAGGATGGAGATAAAATCTTTATATTCTCAGATGGTCTTCCCGATCAGTTGGGAGGCGAGAATAGAAGGAAATATCAAACCAAGCGAATTAAAGAAGCATTGGTTGAAAGTCCTGACTTGACAATGGCACATTTTGCCCGTCATTTTTCATCTGATTTTTATGATTGGATGGGAGATCAAAAGCAAGTTGATGATGTTTTATTAATCGGTATTGAATTGTAAAGTATACAAACTAAATATTTAATTACAATGGGAAATTCTCAAGAGAATCATAGTTTTCTGGATTTTGCTTATCAGCTTTATCGAACTATGAAAACCAATGAAATTAGCTTGGTGTACGAAGGAGAAGTAACACAGGAAATAACTAAAACTTTTACTTCATTAACTGAGAAAAGTTTAGCCAAAAGTGAAGAATCAAATGCTGTTCAGCGTAAGGTTTTTAACGTAATGGTTGAATGTTTACAGAATATTAGCAAACACGCAGATTCTCTTTCAGATGAAGATGAAAACGAGAGAAGGGGAATTGTAATGGTAAGCCGTGGTGATGATTGTTATAATATCATTACTGGTAATGTAATTAAAAATGAAAAAGTTCCTGGTTTAAGAGAGAATCTTGAGCAAGTAAACTCTTTAGATAAAAAGGGACTATCTGAATTGTATAAAACACAAATGCGTGATGGACGTATTTCTGATAAAGGTGGTGCTGGTTTAGGACTTATTGATATTGCAAAGAAAACAGGAAGTGAATTGACTTATCAATTCAAAAAAATTAGTGATGAAGTTTCATTCTTTATCCTGACATCAACAATTAGACGAAATAATTAAAAAAACTATTAAAATATAAAGAATCATGGAAGTTATCAATATTCAGGGAACAGATGATACTCCTAATGTAATTTTAGATAAAGACAACAATAAGTTCGAGATTTCTGGGAGATCATTACCGGAAGATGTTAATATGTTTTATGAGCCAATAATGAATTGGATCGATGGTTACTCTGAGGCTCCTAACGAAAAAACAGAATTTAATTTTAAGTTAGAATACTTTAATACTGCATCTTCTAAAATTATTTTGGATATTTTATTAAAATTTGAAGAAATAGTAGAGAATGGTAACGATGTCACCATTAAATGGCATTATCATGAGGAGGAGGAAGATATGCTGGAAGCTGGTGAAGAATATGCTGACATTGTAGAAATCCCATTTGAATACGAAGCTTATACTGACTAAAGTATAATTTATTGCAAATAACATCTTATGAGTGAAGAAATATTAAAAGCACTGATGCAATTGTTTGGTTTAATTGCCAAACAAGATGATGGAGTGCAAGAAAGTGAAATAGAATTTGTTAAAAACTTTTTAACGCAGCAGCTAACATCTGAAGCTGTAGATGAATATTTTGCTTTATTTCAGAGGCATTCAAAAGATAAAAGAAGCAATGGAAATAATGATGGTAAGGTTCAGCTTACCTCAATGAAAGATTCTGTTAGAATAATCGGAATCTGTAAAAAAATTAACAAACAGCTTAATAAAGAGCAAAAGGTTGTTGTATTGGTTCGTATGTACGAATTGGTGAATGCCGATCGTAAATTTACCGATCAGCGAATGGCTATCATTAATACTGCCGCAGATGTTTTTAAATTTTCTGCAGATGAAAAGAAAAGTATTGAAGCCTTTGTTGTTAGCGATGACCTTAAAAAGCTTGATTATGAAAATGTTTTAGCCATAAATTCAGAGGAAAATGATGGTGAACATCGTGAACATATTCAGGCACAGAAGTTACACGGTAATATTTTAATTTTAAGAGTTAAAAGTGCCGATTTATATTTTTTAAGATATACTGGAGATCAGGATGTCTTTTTAAATGGTTTGTTATTATCAAACCGAAGAATTTATCTTTTTCCTAAAGGTAGTTTTTTAAAGTTACCAGCCAGGGCACCAATTTATTATACTGATGTAGTAAGTCGTTTTATGACGGATGCATCTACACCTAAGATTTCATATGTAGTTGAAAACTTAGGTTTTCAGTTTAAAAATGGAGGAATTGGTTTAAGAGATGTAAATTTAGCTGAAGAACATGGCCGATTGGTTGGTATTATGGGTGCCAGTGGTGCTGGTAAAACTACCTTGTTAAATGTTTTATCAGGTACTGAAAATCCGAGTGCTGGTGAGGTTCGGATTAATGGTATTAATTTACATCAGGAAAGAGAGAAGATAGAAGGTGTAATTGGTTTAATTCCTCAGGACGATTTGTTGATTGAGGAATTAACAGTATTTGAAAACCTTTATTATAATGCCAAGCTTTGTTTTAAAGACAAAAATGAAGAAGAATTAACGCAATTGGTTAATGATACTTTACAAAGTCTTGGTTTATTTGAAAGAAGGAATCTTAAAGTAGGTTCTCCACTAAATAAAATGATTAGTGGTGGACAACGTAAAAGACTAAATATTGCTTTAGAGCTTATCAGAGAGCCTTCAATATTATTTGTTGATGAACCAACATCAGGTCTTTCTTCCAGAGATTCTGAAAATGTTATGAATCTTCTTAGAGAATTAACATTAAAAGGAAAATTAATTTTTGTTGTAATTCATCAACCTTCATCAGATATCTATAAGATGTTTGATAAAATGTTTATTCTTGATACAGGAGGTTATCCGGTTTATTATGGAAATCCAAGTGAGTCATTAATCTACTTTAAACGTCTAGATGCTCAAATTAATAGTGAGCAAGGAGAATGTCCGCAATGTGGTAACCTTAATCCTGAATTAGTTTTTAATATTATCGATGCTAATGTAATTGATGAATATGGAAATTATACTAATAAAAGGAAAACCAGTCCAAAGGAGTGGAATGAACACTATGTAAACAACATTGAGATTCCAAAGGTTAAAGATGTTGAGACAGCACCTCCTAGATCATTAAATATTCCTGCCTGGATTAATCAGTTTAAGATTTATACATTAAGAGATTTCTTTTCAAAGATATCGAATACTCAGTATATTTTATTAAATATTTTGGAGGCTCCGATATTAGGACTCATTCTATCTTTCTTAATAAGATATATTGTTAATCCGGATTCAAATGTTTACATCTTTAGAGATAATGAAAACATTCCTCCATATATCTTTATGGGTATTGTAGTTGCTCTATTTTTTGGATTGATTGTTAGTGCAGAGGAAATATTTAAAGATGCTAAAATTCTTAAGCGGGAAGCCTTTTTAAATCTTTCAAGATCGAGTTATCTTGTTTCCAAGGTTCTTATTCTGTTTACCATTTCAGCTATACAAATGGGATTATTTGTAGGTGTTGCTAATACGGTTTTAGGAATCAAGGATATGTATCTGGAATTTTGGTTGGCCTTATTCTCAGTTTCAGCTTTTGCTAATATCTTAGGATTAATTTTATCCGCATCCTTTAATTCAATTGTAACTATTTACATTTTAATACCATTGGTAATGATTCCTCAAATGGTTTTAGGTGGTGCAATGTTTACTTTTGACAAGTTAAACAGGGATATTTCTAGTGCAGATAAAGTGCCTTTTATAGCAGAATTTATGCCATCCAGATGGATATATGAGGGCTTAATGGTTGACCAGTATAAGAATAATAAGTTTAGGAAGGTGTTTTTTGACGTGGAACAGGAAGAAAGTTCTACAGATTTTAAAGTCGTTTTTTACATACAGGAATTACAAGATATTCTGGATAATTGTAATAAATATTTATCAAAAGCAGATAAAACCGAAGACGATAAAGAAAGTTTTATTAATGATTTAGCTTTATTAAAAAATGAAGTTAATAAAGAAAATAATAGGGTTAAGGATATTAACTTTTCAAGTTTAGATAAATTGGAAGCTGATAGTTTTAATTCTTCAGTATATAGTGAGTTGAATACCTATTTAGAGGAGCTAAAAGAATCTTATTCTAATAGATTTGTTGCAGCCTCAAATAAAAAGGAAAAGATGATAAATTACGCTATGTCAACTTATGGAAGAGATAAATTTAATGCCTTAAAAGATAAGTATGTAAACGAAAGTATATCTGATATTGTTTGTAAAGTATTTGAAAAAAATAAGATTTTAAGAGAAGGAGATAAACTGATACAAAATGTAGATCCAATATATCTGCTGCCGGAACCATCTTTTGCTTTAGACTTTAGATCTCACTTTTTTGCACCTAAAAAGCATTTTGCAGGAAATTACTTCGAAACTTTATGGTTTAATATTTCAATGGTATGGCTATTTACCATATTATTATATATTGTACTTTATTATGATTTATTACGTAAATCATTCAAGGCCTTTAGTGAATTTAAATACCTTAAAAAGTAACCTTTTTATGAGGTTTACAGTATAACCTAATTATTTTGAAAATTTAAAATAAACCTATCATGTTAAAGAAATTATTGTATACTACGGCTATATTAAGTGGAATACTAATTATGTTTTCTGCTTGTTCTGGTAATTCAGGACAAAAACAAGCTGATTCAGATGATTTTTCAATTGCTGATTCTGCATTAACAAATGATGCACCATTAGAATTGTCGGAAGAAATTATTGGGGACGTGATTCAAAATATCTCATCACCAGTTGAAATGGCAGCTTTAATCAAAAAATCAGGAGTAGAATTTTCTCAAAAAATATTGAATAAGCCTGAAAAAATTAAGGATTATAATACAAGTTTTAAAAGAGCATTAAACTTAGGTGTATTAAGTGCTGACTTAGGTTACATTAATACTTTTGATAAAAACACAATTGTAGTTTCTTATCTTTTGGCTATTAAAGAACTTTCAGAAGGTATTAAAGTTGGTCAGTTTTTTGATTTTAATTCTTTAAAACAGCTAGCTACAAATAGTAATAATCTTGATTCATTAATGGAAATATCTGTTAATAGTTTTAATAAGATGGATTCATATTTAAGAGAGCAAAAGAGAAGTAATGTAAGTACTCTTATTGTTACCGGAGCATGGATTGAAGGTTTATATATTGCAGGTAGTGTAATTCAGGCTACAAAAAATGAAGAATTAATTAATAGAATTGGTGAGCAAAAAGATATAATTGATATTTTATTAATAATCTTAAATAATTACAGTAACGATCCAAACTTTGCTGAAATGGTAACCCGTATGGAGCAGATTAAGCAAGCTTATGCTAATGTTAAAATTACTACAGAATTTGGGGAGCCTAAGAGAATTGAAAAAAATGGTACTTTAATCATTGTTCAAGATGAAATTAGCCATGTTGAAATTACTCAAGAACAAATTGATTCAATAGTTGCTGAAATCAAAAATCTTAGAGATTTTATTGTATCATAGATAATTTCAATTAATAAATTATCTTTGTTTACAGTTTTATTAAGAAATAAAATTTTATGAATATGAAGAAGGTCTTAATATTATCAATATTGTTCATTTCAATATTTGCGGTTAAAGGTCATGCACAGTGTGGTGATGATTTATTAAAGCAAGCTTTAAAGGAAATGGGTGATACACAATACATGAAAGATTTTACAATTGATCTTAAGCAAGAAAAGAAAGATACCAAAACTGGATATGTAAAGTTTAGTGTAATTTTGAATAGCCGAAGTCAATATAAATTTAATTCAGTTAATGGATTAGGTAATCCAGAAAAAGTTATCATGCAACTTTATGATGGAGATAAATTGTTAGTAAGTAATTTTGAAGGAGGAAAAATGTATAGCGCATTTGAATTCCTTTGCTTAAAAACAAAAGTTTATAGTTTAGTCTTTTCTTTTAAAGGTGGTGCAGAAGGATGTGCAAAAGGTGTAATGTCACTTGTTAAGCAATATTCTGCAGCTGAGATTAGTTCAATGTAAGTAATAACAAACTAATTATATAAAGAAAAAGCGGTGTTTTTGTCACCGCTTTTTTTATATCTGTACCCAGGATTTGGTTTCACTCGATTTAAATAAGGCATCAATGACTTTCATGTTATTGATAGCATCTTTTACTTCTGTATTTTCAGTTTCATTTTCTATGATTTTACTACAAAAGTTCTCGAACATTAGTCCATATTGATCACAGACATTAAATTCTACGTCTCTCGAACCCTGTGCAGTGGAAATAGTTATTTTAGACTTAGTATCTACATAAGTATTGAAAGGAATGTGTATGTTAATAATTCCATCTGTAGCAACTATTTCAACGGATTGATTAGCTTCTGTAAGCGTAGAAACTGTAAATAAAGAATGAATACCATTAAAATCTAAAATTGCTGTTGATAATGTATCTGTTTTAAAACTTTCATGATGTTGCATTAATGCCATAACTTGTGATGGTTCTTGTTGTAAAATGTATCGGGAAAGTGATATAGCGTAACATCCAATATCCATAATTGCTCCACCACCAAACTCCTTAATATTTCTAATATTGTTTGGATTTGGGTTGTTATAAGCAAATGAAGTTCTAATATATTTAACTTGTCCTAATTGGTTTGTTCTTATTAAATTTAAAGCATGAATCCATTGTGGATGGAATTTATACATAAATGCCTCCTGTAGCAATACTTTATTGTTATTTGCATACGTTAAAGCTTGTTTTGCTTCATCTTCGTTTAGAGTTATAGGTTTTTCACATATAATATGTTTTCCTTTTAGAGCAGCTTCTTTTATCCATTTTAGATGTAAATGGTTTGGTAAAGGAATATATACTGCATTTATTACCGGATCATTTAATAAGGCTTCGTATGAGCCGTAGAATTTTGGAATATTAAATTTTTTAGCAAATTGAGCTGCGTTATCTTCATTTCTTGAAGCAATAGCGTATATGCAACCATTGCTAATGTTATTTAATGGTAAAATAATGCGTTTTAAAAGATGATTAGAAACACCGAGTACTCCAATATTAATTTTCTTCATAACTATTTATTTTACTATTCTATTCGATAATTATAGAGGTAATTGTTATCACCCCCAACAATAAGATTAAATTGACTACTTGTTGAACTTAGAAAACCTATACTAAACCGAGACTTTCCTTTTAAAGGAAAGTTTTTGTATAAATTTCCGTTGCTGTTAAAAAGATATATTTTTTGATTTTTCTCGTCATAAATCCCTATTTTTTTATTGGCTGATGAGAAGTAGTAAATATCAGCCACAAGGGAAATATTGCCTTCAACTTCTTCAGAAAATATTTTATTACCTTTATTTGTGTATAAATTGAGGTGATCGTGTGTTAGAATTAAAAGCTCATTCTCTGGATTATTTGTTACGTCACTTGAAATAAAGTAATGCTCTTCATCTGTATTTTTTAATTTAATTTGAGATGTTTCTCCATTTTCTAAATTAATTAGTCTTGCATTACCCATTTTATCTGATGTAATTATGGAGTTATTATTAAATTCATAAAACAGACTATTTTTATTTCGAATAAAGTCATTTTTAATGGTTACTCTGGTATTACCTTTTCTGTTAAGTATATAATTTCTCTTGTCATCAGAAAATACTATGTAATCTTTATTATTAATTCTAAAATGTTGTATAGGATTATTCACTATACCTTCTGTTTGTGAGGCTTTCCACCCTTTTATTTGTTTACCGCTTTTATCGTATACATAAGTTTCCTTATTATTACACGCAACAAAAATTCTGTAATTTCTATTGTTGTCGTAATCAAACAAAGCCAGGCCATTTGTAGCCTCATGACTAAAGTTTATTGGATATTTTTCAACATAATTCCCATTTCTATCTAATAAGTATATTCTTTCCTTTGTATTAAATAGATACTGCAATTTATTGTTTTGATAATAATCAATTTGATATATTTCGCTTAGTATTGGATTGTCAAGCTTTTTTTGCCACAAAATTTTGCCGTTGTTAGCTATCAGATATAAAATATTGGATTTATCCTGAACTAATATTTCTTTTTCTTTAGTGTTATGGTTAAGCACTATACTGGGTTTGGAAAAAATTGTGCTGTCTAAACCGCTTTGCCATACAGTTCTCGGTTCATTTTCTCTAACAGGTAAATATTCAACACAAGTATTAGTATATAGTAATTGATTTGCATTTGATACTTGAATTCCTATCCCATAAAATTTCGATAGTGCATCTTTTTGTTCCTTGTTTGGATTAAGAATACTATTGGAAGATTCATTAGGTATAATCAATGATATTTTTGATAAATCACAATACATAAACAGGTTTTCCTTGTAAGAAAAGTTTTCATTAAACTGTTGATAATATTTACTGTGATACAATGTTTTTTTTAGTTCAAAGGAATATATAATTGACTTAAGTGAATTAATACTATTTGAAAATACAAGATAGTTGTCAATAAAAGTGAAGAACTTAGATGGTGGGTCAGGAACAAATTGATTAAATATATATGATATGCCCTCAAGACCTTTTGCATTATATATCGGAAAAGCAGTTTCAGTGTCCAGATTATATTTGTAAACTGGTTCAATTGAAGAATCTATAATGTTACCAAGAGATTTTAGTGTTTTTGATTTACTTATTGTTTCAATAATTAGATATTTACCTTCATCCTGAATTGATGTATTATTGGGTGTAAAAACCAAGGCAAATTCATCTTCAACAAAATTAAAAACTGTTCTTAGATATTCTTCTGTTTCTAATATATTAGAGTAGGAGTGCAGTTTGTCATTAAATGAGGATATATTACCTGTAGCATTTAGATATGCATCTAAATTGTTTTGTAAAATATCACTGTCATCAATATTATAACTAAGATAAAAAGTTGAATTTGAAGGAATGCATTTGCTTATTCTTGACGTAGAAGGATTCATTCCTTTTAGTAAAATGCTTAATTTTTCATGATTCTTAGAAGGGTATATAAAACCATTTATACTTATGATGTCGCTACTAAGATTAATATCCAGTTCTCCCCAATCTCCAATTTTATTAATAAAAGAGAGCGAATTACCAATGTCATGTTTTAATAAATTATTTAACAAGTCACTGGAGTTTTTAAAATTGATAAATAAATTAATATCACTATTGTCTCCAGCAGTTTTAAATAGTTGATCAAAAGTTTTTTCTTTTTCTAATGAATACTCAGTATCAAGTTGTCTGAGCGATTTTTCAATTATTAAAGAAGAGGGGCTGATAAGTAATAAACCATTCTCAAAAGATAAATATGTTTCAAAGAGCTCTTTATTATCTCTTATTTTATAAATAAAGTTTGAGTTATATTTTCGTTCTGATATGCTCCAATCAGAAGGTTTGTTTTCTGTTAGTAACGAACTAAGGAGTTTATTTTCAGCTTTATTATTAACTTCATAAATAAATAAAGGACTAAGTGTACTTTTCCCCTCTTGATGCAGTGAAATAGTTAATGATTTGTTTTTTAGGTTATTGAAAGCCTTGTTGTTATATACTTCAGAACTGTCTAATTTACTGATTGTACTGAAAAAGGAATTAAACCATTCAAAGCTCTTCAAGTCACTACTATATTCTGTTTTTTCTTGAATAAACTCAATGATATTATTAGGATTATCAACTCTAAAGATAAACGAAACATCTGTTGGGATCCCTTTTATTGCATTGTTGTTTTTATAGTTTTTGTAATCGTG
Source organism: Plebeiibacterium sediminum (assembly GCF_026013605.1). Classification (GTDB taxonomy): domain Bacteria; phylum Bacteroidota; class Bacteroidia; order Bacteroidales; family Marinilabiliaceae; genus Saccharicrinis; species Saccharicrinis sediminus. The sequence goes on along the minus strand of NZ_JAPDPJ010000001.1, from coordinate 350,887 downwards.
TAAAAAAAAGTATGCGTATAGTAACACACCACCTAAAATGACACAAGCAGAAATAGTAATAATCCGTTTAAGCATGTAATTTTTAACTTTGGTTTCTCACAAAAATAGTCCGCTTAAATGTAAAATAAAAATGTGTTATGTTATCTGACAATCATAATTTTAGTGGCAAGAGATTTTTCTCCGTATTCATTTGTTGAAAAAACTAAGTAAACACCACTAGACACTTTGTTATTATTTAAGTTACGACCATTCCATACAACTTGCCCGCCAGTAGATATTGCCTGATATACAAGCTTACCACTAATGTCGGTAATTAAGGTTGTTGTGTTTTCTATTAAACCAGATATTGTTATTTCACCATCATATCCTGGTTTTACCGGATTTGGGAAAACCAATACAGAATTATAATTTTCTTTACCTTCTGTTGCTGTGCCTATGAATGAAACAATACCTTTATCTGTACCGAAAAACACTTCGCCACTTTCTGGGTTAATTGTAATACTATTGATGATATTTGATATGAGTGGACTATTTTCTTTGGTGAAATGATGGATCGTTTCAGTTCCATCTTCAGATATTAAATAAACACCATTTTGTGTTCCAAACCATTTTCTGTTTGCTCCATCAACCTCAATAGTTGCGATATTTTCATTTTCAAGTAGGTAGTCAGCAAGTCCACTACCATCATTTCTCGGTACAAGAATTTTTGAAACCTGTGGATAATCTTCTTCAAAAACAGTCTGAGGTCTGTAATAAACAAGAGGTCCTTCATCAGACCCAATCCATATATAACCATTTTTATCTTCTGCCAAACATTGTAGTCGTGATGTAATGCTGTTACCATCTTCATCCCATAAACTAATAACAGAATTTCGGGAATCATTAAAGCTCGCTGTTGTTCTTGGGCTTCTATAAATATCGTCTTCAGGATTATAAGGTGTACCATTAGTATTCATAATAAATAAACCAAAGGCCTGATCAGTGGTTGTACACCAAATATCACCCCAGCTTGTATAAATCATTTTTCTAATCCAAAACTGGTCACCTGGATTGTCATAAGGTAAATAATTGTATTGTATCCATGATTCCTTGTCATCGGTTACACCCACAGGTTTAACTACGATAGGATAAGTTACTTCCTGGTTGTTTGCATATAGGTTACCATCATTATCAAGTACTATTGAGGCAACAAGTTCCCAGATATATACTTTTTGTAAACCACTATTTTGGTCATTGTACTGATAAACAGCTTTATCATCTTCTAGTTCTAAAATTCCGTTATTATAACTTGCTAAATAGACATGCGATTCATTATTAGGATCAATTACAATATCCGTAATGTTGTTGTAATTTTGAAATAAAGGATCTGTTGAAGAATTTAAATGTTTCCATTCATGATCTCTAAAAATAGAAACCTCTGCAGGAATTCGTCGTGTTTGGTTATAATCACCAGTGGTTGTCCAGAGAGCATTAGCAGTGGTAATTATTTTAAAGCTTCTGTTGGAGTAAGGACCATCAGGCACTATTTGTAAATCAAAAGGTTCTCCAATTTTAATTAATCCATTGTTCTTATCACCAACCCATTCTATTTCATCATCAATTAAAATACAAGTATAAGCAATACTTAACTTTTTATCCTCAATCTGGTATTCTGATATTGTGCTTTGATGTATTAGATTGTTGTAGTATAATTCAATTTCGTTATTAAGTACTATGGCAAAGTTATTTGTGAATGATTGCAGTTTAATAAAATTACTTGCAGAGTTTATAATATTCCAGTTATTGTTTGAGTATGCGTAAGTTTGATAGGTATTTGTGTGTTTAGTAGTTATTATCATATCATTTACAGAAATTACTCCACTGAATTCACTATGATCTTCAGATGTGTATTCCCAGGTTTCATAATATGCTAACGAAGTACTATTTAAAGGTGCTTTTCTTAAACCTTCTTTAGTCGCTGCAAAAATTGAATCGGATGTATGAGCTATCTGATTAACAGTTAGTGGGGAAGCATTATCGCCTATGTAATAAAAATCAGATATTTCTAATTTATTGTAATCCACAACTAAAATCCCAAAATCAGTAGCACAATATGCCTGATTGTTTATAAAATCAACATTGTTTATTTTTTTGCTGTTTGATATTGATTTAATTTTTAATTCAGGGATATTATTGATATTCCCATTTTCTAAAATATCAATATTTCCATTTTCATATCCTATAAAAAGTTTGGATGAATTTGGTATTCTTTTAATTGTTGAAATACCGATATCACTTAAACCATTAATTTTTGTATGCTTTTGTATTATAAAGTCATTTGTATCATATGTAAAAATTCCAATATCACTAGCTGCATATATAATATGATCTATTTTTTCAATATTCTGAACATTTGAAAAGCTTAAATACTCCTGCCAATCTCCGATGGAGGCTTGAGTAAATGTTTTAGTTGGAAGTATTATAGCTAAACAAAAAATAAAAATATATTTCATATAAGAGGTAATTGATTGATATTAGAAACAGTTGTTTGTTTATTTGTTTTCTGTATAGTTGGTATTAAGATATTTTACTAATTTTTTAACCGCGTTGCCACGGTGACTAATTTTATTCTTTTCATCTAAGGATAACTCGGCAAAAGTTTTAGTATAACCATCAGGAATAAAAATAGGATCATATCCAAAACCTTCTTTACCAGATTCAATTTCTGTTATTTGACCGTTTACAACTCCTTCAAATTGGTGTTCCTTCCCATCTATAATTAAAGAAATAACAGTTCGAAACCTTGCTTTTCTATTTTTAATTCCATTAAGTTCCTGAAGAACCCGAGTCATATTTTTTTTCGCATCTTTATCTTCTCCTGCATATCTGGCACTATAAACACCAGGAGCTCCATTTAACGCTTCAATTTCTAGTCCTGTATCGTCAGAAAAGCAGTTAATCTTATATTTTGAATATATGTAGGTCGATTTTTGTGAGGCATTATCCTCTAAAGTATCTCCTGTTTCAGGAATTTCTTCTTTACAATTAATGTCAGAAAGACACTTAAGAACAATCGAGTCAGTTATAATGTTTTGTAATTCTGTGAGTTTATTTAAATTATTAGTGGCAAAAACTAATTCCATAAATGTATTGTTTATAGTAGAAACGAATTTATTGTTGTAAAATTATTTATCATTTAAAAAAAAACAACGACCGTGGGCCGTTGTTTAATGTTATATTTTAAATAATTATGATATCAACCAAAACCTCCATAGCCATACTTCATTAAGTCCGTACGTGGATTAATTACCAGAACAGGAACTTTTGAATCGTTGGCAATAATTTGTTGTTCATTTGCACCCAATACGTAATCGTGAAATGCAATATCTCTTGTTGTCATGATTATGATTCCACTAGCCTCAATTTTTTTAGCGTAGTTTAGCGTCTCCTGAGAAAAAGAGCCACCACCTTCAGAAAGACTAAGTTCGTAATCAATTCCTTTATCTGATAAAAAGTTCTTACAAAAAACTAAATTTGCTTTAGTTCTTGGTTCAACAGCTCCGTCTTTAGTTGAAGAACTAAATAAATAGATTTTAGTGTTTAAAAAATGCGAAATAAATTCAGCCCAATGTAATTTTTCCTTGTTTTCAGTTCTGAAATCAACAGGGAATACCATTTTCCTAACTAAATTTTTTGTAGGAGAATCCTGAACCACAAAATATGGAATTTTTGAGCCAACAATAACTTTTAAAGCCCAGCTTCCGGTTAGTTTTTGTAATCCTTTGATGCCATGAGTGCCCATAACAATAAGAATAGCCTCAAGTTCTTCTGCTACCTGATTTATTGTTTTGAAAATAGTTCCTTCTTTAACAAGGAAATTAGGTTTTACACCAAATTTTTCATGAATACTATTGGCTTCAGCAGAAAGTTTTTCAGTTAGATCCTTAATCTCACTTTCTTTTTTTACAATATTTAATAGTGTAATTCCAATATCTTTACCTTTTGAAAGATCAATGGCATGTTCTACTGCATACATCGCCATATCAGTAAAATCATAAGGTACAATTATTGTCCTTTCAGAATTTTCCATATAAACTATTTAAAAAACATAGGTTCATTTTGCGAAATAAATATACTACTTTTGAAATAAAATCAATAATTTAAATATAAAAAACAAGATCTGGTGATTGGTTACGTTAGAGATGTGTACAGGTATAAGTTTGGGTTATTTATATTTCTATACCAGATTGTGATTTTAAGTCATAGTGTTTATGCTTCTGCTAATCTAAATATTAGTGAAAAATTAATACAAAATATAATAGTTTCCGGAGATACCATCAATACAGATCAAATAAATGATGATTTTTTGTTAGAAATATCTACTGATGACTTTATTGAATTTGATTTTTTCAATTTATCATCAGTTAAGGAGAAATATAAATTTTATCTGAAAGATTTTGAAACTCAACCTCAGAATTGGACCTACAAAAATAGTTGTAGCTACTATAATTTAGATTCAGGAAACTATATCTTTATAGTACAAACTGAAAAAGCCAGTCAAAGTATACACATTCAAGTAAAGAGCGGAGTCAGCAGGTATTTGGTATCAAGTATTATACTTGTTGTTTTTGTATTTGTATTTTTTGTTATCATAAAAATTGGAGTTGTAGATTTATTAAATAAAAAAGTTAATGATTGGCATCAGGATTCTATTGCACCACTTTTTAGTAAGTATCTAAAGCCAAAAGTAGATACTAATGAGGAAGAAAACCGCAAATTAACTCATAAAGCTACAGTTAAATATGAAAAAGCGACTGTTTTATTTGCAGATATACAGGGGTTTACTAAGATTGTAGAGCATTTAAATCCAGAAACACTAATTGATGAACTGGATCGTTTTTTTGTATACTTTGATGAAGTAGCAGAAAAACATCAAATAGAAAAAATTAAAACAATTGGAGATGCTTATATGTGCGCCGGAGGTTTGCCTGAAAAAAATAGTACTAATCCAGTTGAAGTAGTATTGGCTGCCCTTGAAATGCAGCGATATATGCAAAAATCCAAACATTCCTCTAACGTACATTCTGATGAATTTTGGCAGCTGCGAATAGGTATACACACAGGCCCGGTAATATCAGGCGTAATTGGAAGAAAAAAACTTTCCTTTGATATTTGGGGAGATACTGTTAATATTGCAAGCCGAATGGAATCTTCAGGTGTTGCAGGTAAAATTAATGTCTCAGGAATTACTTATCAACTGATCAAAGACTTTTTTACATGTGAGTACAGAGGTAAAATGCCTATAAAATATAAGGGGGAGACGGATATGTACTTTGTTACAGGAATAGTTCCTCACCTATCAGTAGATGAGGAAGGGCTAATACCAAACGATGCTTTTAAAACTAAGTTACAATGGATAAGGTATAATGACCTGGAAGAATTGGTGTTAACTCAATTGCGTCAGGAATTGCCATCTTCGTTAAAGTATCATAATGTAAAACATACTATTGATGTTTGTACCCAGGTGGAGGTAATAGGAAGAGCTGAGGGTTTAAATAGTAAGGAATTACTTCTTGTAAAAACTGCGGCGTTATTTCATGATACTGGATATATGGTAAATCCGGACAAACATGAAATTCAAAGTGCACGAATTGCACGTGAAATATTGCCTAAATTTAACTATAGTGGTAGCGAGATTGAAGCAATAAACCAGTTAATAATGGCAACTGAAATGAATGTTGAACCAAAGTTATTAATGGAAAAAATTATAAAAGATGCTGACTTGGATTACCTAGGCAGGGCTGATTTTATACCCTTATCAGAAAAATTATGGGAAGAAGTGTGTTATTTTAATGGAAAAATGACTCAGAGGGAATGGAATAAAAAGCAATATGATTTTATATCTAAACATGTTTATTATACCAATACAGCCAAAAATTTAAGGCAAGTAAACAAGGAAATTCAGTTAAAGAAAATAAAAGAATTTCTGGTATGAGTTTTTCAAACTTTGCTTTTATAAATGAATTAACCTAAATTAGATTTGTTTATTTTTTTGTTTTCTTTGAAACCTCAATTAATAATAATCGTAATAGATAAATATTTTAAAAGATGGCTAAATCATACGAACCGGAAAATAAGTTACCAAACATGATTGGTTCAGGAACAAAGATCTCTGGAAACATTGAAACTAATGGAGATATCAGAATCGATGGTGAAATAGAAGGTAACATACTTTCTAAAGGAAAAGTTGTTATTGGACCAAACGGAAGAGTTAAAGGTGAAATAAATTGCGCAAACTCTGAAGTATCTGGAGGTATTGAAGGTAAGATTTTAGTAAGTGAACTTTTATCTCTTAAATCTACTTCAAAACTAATCGGAGATATTATAACAGCTAAACTTACAATAGAACCAGGAGCTATATTTACCGGGAAATGTGAGATGGGAGGAAAGGGTGAAAATTCCCAACCAACAACAAGTCCAAAAAAATAATAAGTGATTAATAAAAAATTATTTCTTGAAATAAGAAAGTTTATAACTTTTGCGCTTATAGTATATTTATTTAATTTTCTATTGGCTAAATATTTTCATGAAAATTTATTTGAAGAAGTTAATATTATTCAAATTTTTTGTGTACTTCTGTTCGGCGGAATAATTTTTATCTCCAAATACCTAGTAGAACTAATCCCTGATTATGTAGTTTTTATAATCATGGGATTTATTGGAATAAAAATGGTTGTTGCAGCATTATTTATTCTTCTTTTAGTAGATTATTCTGATGACCATGAGCATCACGTAATAATCGTTTTTATGACTAACTATTTTATGCATTTGATTTACTCTACAAAAAAAATAGTTAGTTATATTCAAAAATGAAGTTGATTTTACATTTATGAAACGTGTATTAGGAATTATTTTATTTTCTTTAATTTCCTTATTACCTGTGGCTGCATCTGAGCACTCAGAAGCTAAAGGTGGAGAAGAAAATAATACAGAAAAGTTTGATCCAACAGTAGTTATTGAGCATCATATCTCAAACGCTCACGTATGGCATGTTGTATCTTGGGGTGAAGGAGAGGATAAAGTTGATATTGAAATACCTTTGCCAATTATATTAATTAATGAAGGGAAATTTCATTTCTTTTTATATTCACGTTTTGATCATCATACGCAAATAGCCGAAGATAATGGTAGTTATTTCCTATACCATCATGGAACTATTTATAATACTGATGCTAAAGGAACTATTACTGAGGATGAAAATGGTCATCTAATTAATACAAAACCCTGGGATTTTTCCCTGACTAAAAATGTTTGGTCTATGTGGTTATCTATTGTCATCCTTTTATGGTTATTTATTTCTATAGCTAAAAAGTATAATGGTTCACCTAAGCGGCCACATGGGGTACAATCCTTTTTTGAGCCTATCATCTTATTTATTAAAGATGATATTATTGTAGATCAAATTGGAAAAGAAAAAGCATATAAATTTGTACCATATCTATTAACGTTATTTTTCTTTATTTGGATAAATAATATGATAGGTTTGGTTCCATTTTTTCCAGGAGGAAGCAACTTTACAGGTAATATTTCTGTTACAATGGTATTAGCCATAATAACATTTTTAGTAACAAATATTAATGGTAGTAAAAGTTATTGGAAGCATACTTTATTAGCTCCGGGAATTCCTTCTGTTGTAAAAATTATATTAATACCTGTTGAAATAATTGGATTATTTACTAAACCTTTTGCTTTAATGATTCGTTTAATGGCAAATATTACAGCCGGACATATCATTATTATTAGTTTGGTATCTCTTATCTTTATTTTGCAAAATGTTTGGGTTTCTCCGGCATCAATTGCATTGTCAGTGGTCATGTCAATCCTTGAATTGTTTGTGGCCCTTCTACAGGCTTATATTTTTACCTTATTATCTGCCTTGTTTATAGGTATGGCTGTACAAAGTGAAGAACATTAATAAAATACTAGTTTAATTAAAAAATAAAATATTATGACAACTACTGCTTTAGGTTTAGGACTTATAGTAATTGGAGCTGGATTAGGAATTGGTCTTTTAGGTAAAGGCGCAATGGAAGCAATGGCTCGTCAACCAGAAGTTCTTTCTAAACTTCAAACTGCGATGCTTATTGCTGCGGCTTTGATAGAAGGTGTAGCTTTATTTGCTATTGTAATTGCAATGATTAACGGTTAATCATTACGAGTAATTAAAGTTTAAAAAATGGATTTTTTATTACAACCAGATCCAGGATTAGTCTTTTGGACTACAATCTCGTTTGGTATACTCGTTTTTCTTCTAAGAAAATATGCATGGGGACCAATTCTGCATGCACTTAAAGTTAGAGAAGAAACCATTGAAGCTTCACTAAAAGCTGCAGAGAGGGCCAAAGCTGAGGTGGAAGACCTAGTTAAGGTGCGTCAGGAAATGATGAACTCAACAAGGAATGAGCGTGATGAAATTATAAAAGAAACTCGTGCCTTAAAAGAGAAAATTATCAATGACGCTCGTTCTAGTGCGCAAAACGAAGCTAATAAACTTATCGAATCAGCTCGTACACAAATTGAAGCAGAAAAAAATGCTGCTATTAAAGAGTTAAAAACTCAGGTTGCTGAAATTTCAATTGATATTGCAGGTCTTATATTAGAATCTGAATTGAAATCTGAGAAAAAGCAAAAAGAGATTATCGATAAGTATTTAGATAAGGTAAATTTTAATTAATTACAGAAGTAAGGATGGATCATAGTTTAATCTCTGTAAGATATGCGAAAGCATTATTTTCATTAAGTCAAGAAAAGGGCATTGTGGAAAAAGTATATACTGATATACAAATTCTAATGGATCAATGTTCAAAAACCGAGTCATTTAATGAGTTGTTAAAGAGTCCTGTGGTTACTCCTTTTGAAAAGAAAAAAGCTTTTAATTCTATATTTGAAAAATATATTCATCAAATTACTTTACAATTTCTTCATGTAATTATTGATAATAAAAGAGAAGAATTGTTAGAAGATATTGGTCGTAATTATATTGATTTTTATAAAGAGCAAATAGGATTAAAAACAGCTACTCTTTATACAGCATTTCCTTTAACAGAAGATTATATTGTTAAAGTTAAAGAATTGCTGGAAAAAGAACTTAAAACAAAAATTGAATTGAATGTAAGTATTCGCGAACATCTCATTGGAGGATTTATTTTAATGGTAGATGGTAAAATGATGGATGCAAGTATATTCAATAAACTTAAGAAGTTGAAAAGTAAACTATTAAGTTAATTACTACTGGTTAAAATTGTACCAATGGAAAATATAAAACCTGCCGAAGTTTCGGAATTATTAAAAAAACAGATTGAAGGTTTTACCAGCAATACAAACTTAGAAGAAGTAGGTACTGTTCTTCAGGTTGGTGATGGTATTGCTCGTGTTTATGGATTAAATAATGTAAGAGCAAATGAGCTTGTTGATTTTGGATCTTGCAAAGGAGTAGTACTTAACCTTGAACAGGATAATGTTGGAATAGTTTTACTAGGTGCTTCTCACAATATTAAAGAAGGCGACGTAGTTAAGAGAACAGGTCGTATTGCTTCTGTTAATGTTGGTGAAGGAATGCTTGGTAGGGTTATCAATACAAATGGTGAACCTATTGATGGTAAAGGAAGTATTGAAGGTGAATTATATGAGTTTCCTCTGGAAAGAAAAGCTCCGGGAGTAATATTTCGCCAACCGGTAAAAGAACCTATGCAAACAGGTTTAAAAGCTGTGGACTCAATGATTCCTATTGGTAGAGGACAAAGGGAACTTATTATTGGGGACCGTCAGACTGGGAAAACTGCAATTGCCATTGATACCATAATCAATCAAAAAGAAAATTACGAAAAAGGTAATCCTGTATATTGTATCTATGTGGCTATAGGTCAAAAGGGTTCTACTGTTGCTCAAATTGTAAATACACTTGAGAAACATGGAGCCATGAAATATACAACAGTTGTATCTTCTACAGCTGCAGATCCTGCTGCGATGCAATTTTATGCACCATTTACAGGTACAGCTCTGGGGGAATATTTTAGAGATACCGGTCGTGCTGCTCTAATTGTTTATGATGATTTATCAAAACAGGCTGTTTCTTATCGTGAAGTTTCACTTTTATTACGTCGTCCACCAGGTAGGGAGGCTTATCCTGGAGATGTATTTTATCTTCACTCACGTTTATTGGAGAGAGCAGCTAAAGTAATTGATTCTGATGAGATTGCAGCAACAATGAATGATCTACCTGAATCAATCAAAGGAAAGGTTAAAGGAGGAGGTTCACTTACTGCTTTACCAATCATTGAAACTCAGGCTGGTGACGTTTCTGCATACATTCCTACTAATGTGATATCTATTACGGATGGACAGATTTTCCTTGAAGGTAATTTGTTTAACGCAGGTATTAGGCCAGCAATCAATGTTGGTATTTCTGTATCTAGAGTAGGGGGTAGTGCTCAGATTAAATCAATGAAAAAGGTGTCTGGTACTTTAAAATTAGACCAGGCTCAATATAGAGAACTTGAAGCTTTTTCTAAATTTGGTTCTGATCTGGATCCTGCTACAAAGGCAGTTTTAGATAAAGGAAGAAAGAATGTGGAATTGCTTAAGCAACCTCAATATTCTCCTGTAAACGTTGCTCATCAGGTTGCTTTAATTTATTGTGGAACTCAAGGACTACTATCTGAAGTTCCTGTAAATAAAATTAAAGAATTTGAGAAGAGTTTTATTGATGATTTGGAGATGAGATATAAGGATATTTTTGATACTCTAGGTAAAGGAAATATTTCTGATAAAGAAACTGCAATCTTAAAAGAAGTGGCTGGTGATGTAGCTCGTAGATTTGCAGTGGTTGATGACGAAAATTAATAAGTACAATGCCAAGTTTAAAAGACATAAAAACCCGCATTGATTCTGTTAAAACAACTCGACAGGTAACCAGTGCTATGAAAATGGTTTCTGCTGCTAAATTAAAAAAAGCACAGGATGACATTGTTCAGATTAGACCTTATGCTGAAAAAATGAATGATATCATGTTTGATCTCTATAATGCAAGAGAAAGCGGTGAGTTTATTCCTTTAGCAGAGAAGCGTGAGGCTGATCGCATTTTGATTGTAATGGTTACTTCAAACAGGGGATTGTGTGGAGCTTTTAATTCAAGTATTGTAAAAGAAGTAAATAGAATAGTAAGACATGAATATTCATCTCATTTTAAGAATGGGTTTATTGATGTGGTTGCTATAGGTAAACAGGGTGAAAAACTACTAAAATCATCAGGAATAAAGTGTGTTAAAGATTTTAATGAAATTTATAATAATGTACACTTTAATTCTGTTGAGAAAATTTCAGAAGAATTCATTTCTAGCTTTCTGGAGCATAAATATGACAGAGTTATATTGGTTTATAATGAGTTTATTAATGCTGCTGTGCAAAATGTTAGTGTTTCTCAGTTTTTACCACTTGAGTTTCCTGAAATAGAACATTCTTACTCTTCAAATTATATCTATGAACCTGAACAGGAGGAAATTATCAATGAAATGATTCCATTAAGTTTAAAAACAATGTTTTTTAGAACACTTTTGGATTCCATTGCTTCTGAACATGGTGCCAGGATGACTTCTATGCATAAAGCTACGGACAATGCCACAGAATTAATTGGAGACCTAGAGTTGAGTTATAATAAAGCTCGTCAGACTGCAATTACAAACGAAATTCTTGAAATTGTTGGTGGTGCTGAGGCTCTTTCTAAATAGACCTATTTATTAAATTACTATAGAAGGGTGTTCTATGTAGGACATCCTTTTTTTTATTTTCTTTTTGTGCTTTTTACCGCGTTGTATGGATCTCCGAAACATGGTAGAGCTCCTTTACCTTTATTACGAATCTGAGTTTCTTTGCATCCACCTAAAAAGCTAATTCCAAATCTTAAATTTACATTGCGTGTATTGGCAAGATTAAAAAAGGCCGGAATATTATCACTTAAGGCATGTAAATGAACAGGACCTAATTTAACACCTAATCCAATTCCAAGATTATTTATTTGCTTATTTTGTAAGGTATAAGAAATACCAGTAGATAATATCTTTCCAAATTGTTTATTTGCAGATATGGATAATGAAGGGTGCCATCTTTTTTTGTAAAATTCACTATGAAAAACAGCTCCTATATCCAGTGTATTTGGTATTATTCTTTCAATTCCAGCATAGAAAGTTGGAACAAGTGGCGAAGTATAAGCAGAGTTGTATAGATAAGGATTAAATGCATTATAAAGGGTGTCTTTAATTGTTTCATAATCATCTAAACCTTGGCTATATGTTTCACCTGTAATATCCATTTGGCCTGAGGAATGAAATTGATTGACCTCAGAATTCCATTTTATGAAGCCAATATCTAATATACTTGCAGAAAGTGTGGTTAATTCATCTAATCTATACGTTAAGCCTAGATCTATACCAAAGCCTTTGTTTTGCCTATTTAACAGATAATCTGTAGTGTTTATGTCTTTCGTTTCAATATCTTCAATGTCGTCAACATAACCTTCCTCATTGGGAGTCACTTCTAAAGGAAAAGAACTATATAATTCTCCGGAAGCAACAAGGTTTAAAGCATAACTTACGGGATTGGTATATAACCTCATGTTAGAATATTTTGTGTAAATATTTGCTTTACCAAATAGTAGTTTTGCCCTAATACCTATATCTAAATCATCATTGACTTCCCTCGCCCACCCAATAGCATATTCCCTATAGTGTACTGCATTAATTCTTGTGCCATCCATTTGAGTATTTTGACCCTCAAATTGTGTATTTCCTTCGTTTGCCAAGATAAAAGCGTTTTTCGATAGTGTATGGTAGGTATTAATCTTTTCGTTAATATAAAAGGTAAAATAATTTTGCTTGTATTTATAACCTAATGATATTAGAGATAAGTGAAATTCTGTAGCAAGAAGTTCAAGTTTGTTGAATTTATGCAGTGTTTTATCTGGGTTAAACCTTAATGAATCTCCATCGAAATTTTCAAAAACATCATTAAAAGAAAAACCTGTGGAATAACCATTTATATGAGTGGAGCCAAGCATAGGCTTTCCAATAAGCCATTTACAGTTAATGGGTACAGATGGATTAACAATATTTGCTTGGGGAAGTTCATGCATTAAAAATAAAGTATTGTTCTGTTGCGCCTTAGCTGTAGTAAGGGCTAATAATAGTAGTATTAGAACAATAATTTTATGCATTTATAAATTATTAGTTTATTGGAACTTGAAGTTCTGCCTTAATACCTATGGAGCAGTCACAGTAATAATTTTCTAAGTTTGCAATAATTTCATCAGATATTTCTCTATTTGTAATTCTTATCAATACTCTTATAAAATCAGTATTCTGAATGATGTCTTCATCATCAATATTAACAGGAATAAGTTGAACAAAAGGTTGGCTAATTGTTATTTCACCCTGATTATTTATAGACGCTGCAGGAATATTTATTTCAGGATCAATTTCTAAGGTTTTAATATACACATTAGGATTTTGCATAAAATCTATGAAAATGTGTAGTTCTGCCGGAAAAAAATTTTCTGCACCAAGATTAAAACTTAATTTACGGATATACTCTGTATCTTCAAATAAATTCGTGAAACTTAAATCAAAATCTTTAGAAAATGTGATGTCCCTATTTAAATTGGGATAAAAAGAGGTAAACGGAACAGGAAGGTTTGAATCTGTTAAATAGTAGGTGTTTTCAAAAATGGGAACAGAAACATCTGGTTCCCATGTATAATTATCAGAGATTTTACTTAAATCTTCTTTAAAACAAGAGGTTAAAAAGAATAAAGTACATAGTATGATACAATATTTTTTAATATGTAACCACATCTGTTTTAATCCATATTACTATTCTTTAAAGTATTTTAATTCAATATAATGTATAAGAGAATGGATAATTTGTATATGTATTTCCTGAATTCTGTCAGAGTATTCATTATGTGATATCCTTAATTCTACATCACTAATTTCTTTTAATTTTCCACCACTTTTACCTGTAAGAGCAATTATTTTAATGCCTCTTTCTTTTGCAACTTCAGCAGCCTTTAAAACATTAGCGGAATTTCCACTTGTACTAATTGCCAAAAGAACATCACCTGTATTACCAACTGCTTCAACATATCTTGAAAAAATATAATCAAAACCATAATCATTTCCAACACATGTAATATGTGAAGGATCAGAAATTGAAATTGCTGCCAAACCTTTTCTTTCATCTCTAAAACGTCCGGTAAGTTCTTCAGCAAAATGCATTGCATCACTCATTGATCCACCGTTTCCGCACGAAATAATCTTTCCTCCGTTTTTAAGAGCTGAAACCATAATATCTCCAGCCTCTTTTAATAATGCAAAATTGTTATCATTAGTAATAAAATCGTTTAAAACTCTTTGAGCTTCAAGGAAATTATTCTTAATAGTACTAATACTCATAATTGTTTCTAATTTTGAGTAAAGATACGATGCGATTTATTAACTAGAAATTTTTAATTGAATTATAATACAATTTATGAAGGATAGATTTCGAATCCAAAAGAAATTATATGATATCATATTTGAAGCAGATACAAAAGCAGGAAAAATATTTGATATAGCCCTTATTATTCTGATTGTTTTTAGTATCACAATAGTAATGTTAGAAAGCCTACCCGGTCGGTCCGAAGTATTTTATTCGAGCCTGTATTTTATGGAATGGGTGGTTACTTATGCTTTCTTGTTAGAGTATTTGGTTCGGCTTTGGGTAGTTAGACGGTCCTTGCAATATGCATTAAGTTTTTTCGGTATCATTGATTTGTTAGCTATAATACCTTCCTTTCTTGGGTTAATATTTACCGGTACCCATATGTTGGTTGTTTTCCGCTCTTTAAGGTTATTAAGGGTGTTTAGAGTATTAAAATTAACCAGATATATTAATGAAGCCTCTCATTTATGGAAAGCCCTAATTGCCAGTAGGAATAAAATCAGTGTGTTTTTATTTACAGTTTTAATACTGGTTACAATTTTAGGAACCTTAATGTATATTGTTGAGTCAAACGAAGCCAGTGGCTTTACCAGTATTCCGATAAGTATTTATTGGGCGGTTGTTACTTTAACTACTGTTGGATATGGTGATATTGCTCCTGTTACAGCATTAGGTCAGTTCTTGGCTGGTTTGGTTATGATTTTAGGTTATGCAATTATTGCTGTTCCTACAGGTATTGTTACTTCTGAACTTACTAAGGTTTCAAAAGATACAACTACTCAGGTATGTCCGGCATGTTTGCAAGAGGGGCATGACAGAGACGCTGAGTATTGTAAATTTTGTGGTGAAAAGCTAAATGTTTAAGCTTGATTTTTTCTTTTTAGATCAAGAAAAGTATAGTTAAAATCATTTTGCTCATCATCTACAACTTCTTCTCTGTAGCTTTCATCCCATTGATCGTAATTTATTTCAGGGAAAAAAGTATCTGCTTCGTTAAAAAACTGATCAATAAGGGTAAGATAGAGTCTGTTTGTATAAGGCATGAATGCCTCGTATATTGTAGCACCCCCAATTACAAAAACTTCACCATCTTCTTTACATAGTTCTATGGCTTCTTCAGGTGAGTTCACAATTTCTACACCTTCAAATTTAAGATCGGTATTACGTGTAATTACAATATTTCTTCTGTTTGGTAGGGCACCATTGGGAAGCGATTCAAAGGTTTTTCTTCCCATGATGATTGTATGTCTGCTTGTTAATGCTTTGAATCTTTTTAAATCTTTTGATATATGCGCAAGCAGGTTGTTATTTTGACCAATAGCATTCATTTTTGCAATGGCCACAATAATCGAAAATTCTGACATAATTATATTAATTGTTGATTGGTTGAATATTAATGAACCGTTTAAACCGAAATGGCACCCTTGATGTGTGGGTGAGATTCGTAATTACTTAATGTAAAATCTTCAAATTTAAAGTCATCAATTTCTTTAACATTCGGATTAATGTTCATTGTTGATAAAGAATAAGGTGTTCTGGTTAATTGTAATTTTACCTGATCGATATGATTTTTGTATATATGAACATCACCTAAAGTGTGTACAAAATCACCTAACTCTAAACCTGTAACTTGTGCTACCATCATAGTTAATAATGCATATGAAGCAATATTAAATGGTACACCTAAAAATAAGTCGGCACTTCTTTGGTATAATTGGCAAGATAGTTTTCCATCTGCAACATAAAACTGAAATAAGATATGACAAGGAGGAAGTTGCATCTCTTCTAGTTGTCCAACATTCCATGCACTTACTATATGTCTGCGTGAATCAGGGTTGTTTTTTATTGCATCAATAACCTGTTTTACCTGATCGATGTATTCGCCATTAGCTGTTGGCCATGAACGCCATTGGTATCCATAAATAGGACCAAGTTCTCCATCTTCTTTGGCCCATTCATTCCAAATCCTAACACCATTATCCTGAAGATACTTTACATTAGTACTTCCTTTTAAAAACCAAATAAGTTCATGAATGATTGATTTTAAATGAAGTTTCTTTGTGGTCACTAAAGGAAATCCTTCTTGTAAATTAAAGCGCATTTGATGACCAAATACACTAATTGTTCCGGTTCCTGTTCTGTCTTCTTTTAAAACGCCTTCATCCAACACACGTTGGCACAATTCAAGATATTGATGCATAGGTTTTTATTCAAATAATTAAATGATTCACAAAAATAGAAAAATATAGCACTCTATTGAAATAATAATGATAAGCTATTGTATTATTTTATAAAGGTAATTTTAGCGTGGTTTTGATCGGGTAATGGTCGCTGTAGTTAACTTTAATTCTTTGGTGGTTGAAGGACTCAAATGATTTATCGTGAAAAATAAAATCGATTCTGAAGGATGGTAAATTACCATTATATGTGCCACCAAAACCACTTCCTGATTCAATAAATGAATCTTTTAAATCTCCTTTCACAGTTCTGTATACATATGAAATTGGGGTATCATTAAAATCTCCACAAACTATTGCCGGGAAAGGTGAATTTTTAATATGTCTGCCAATGGTTTGAGCTTGATAAGAGCGGTTTGAAAAAGCATGTTTTAATTTGCTAAAGATATCGTATATACCTTTTCTTCGCTCCTGGTCATTTTTAAATTCCAGACTATCAATAAAATTGTAATTTTCTTTTTGTAAGCGGATTGACTCTAAATGGTTGTTGAAGATACGAACATGTTTACCATTGATGTCGATATCTGTTTGAGTACTAAAATTCGTTGTGTTTTCAAAGGGAAGAGGTTTAGAATTTGTTATAGGGAATTTTGAAAATGTTGCCAGCCCGTATTTTCTTCCGGATTTTGTTTTGATATTATATTCAAGATGTTTGTATTTGTACTGCTTAAATTTTGATAATATGTTGTTTTCCGAATACTGATTCTTCTTATTGTTAACATAAAACTCCTGAATGCAAAGTATGTCAGGGTTTTGATCTTTAATAAACTGATAGATTTTTTGCGGTGTTTCTTTATCTTTTGTCCATACATATTTGTCAAACATTCTTACGTTGTAAGACATTATGGTAATGGTTTGTTCCTTATCAATTGTGGAGGGAAGTTCTTTATTGCTGAATTGAAATACAGCATTCCATTGCGACCATGTTAATATGACCAGCGAAAGTGAAATAATCAGGCGTTTCCTCTTTTTAAACATCCAAAAAACAGCAAAGGCTACATTCGAAATCCATAAAAATGGGAAAATAAAACCCAGAAACGATAAAAAATTAATATGAACAGGACTAATGTAGGCACCTAATGATGCCAGCATTAGAAGGAATGCTAAAGAAAGATTAAAAAAAAGTATGATAGACCTGCTGATTCTGTTCAAAACTTAATTTTTTTAATTATTACTTGCATTAAAAAGGTCTTCTTTTTCTTGCTTGGTTAAGCTATCGTAACCACTTGCTTTTATTTTCTCTAATATATGGTCAATATTACTTTGCTTCTTCCTTTTTTGAGCGTTATATTCCATATCACTCATTGGTCTTTTATTAGTAGTATGTGTAACCTTCATTTTAGGTTTTCGGGAAAAGATACTTACAAAATTGTCCATAAATCGATTAAATTTCATGGTAATATCTTTTCCTTTTATAACTCTCGAAGCAAAGAATAAACCAAACAAAGCACCACCAATATGAGCCAGGTGACCTCCGGTGTTATTCATTGCACCAACACCTATAACATCCATAATTAGTAATGCAATAGCAAGATGTATTAGTTTTACAGGACCTATTAATAATAAATGAACTTTAAAATTAGGTGAATATTTAGCAGATGCAAAAATAATAGCCATTACCGAAGCCGAAGCGCCCATCATGATAGCACTTGGTGCAAAATTTTGAAGTGCAGGAAACAAATTATAGGATAAAATATATAATAATGCACCTGAAATTCCCCCCATAAAGTAAACTCCAAGTAATTGACGGGGATTAAAATACTGAAGAAAAATCCTTCCAAACCAAAACAGCGTAAGCATATTAAAAAGGATATGCATAAACTCAAAGTGCAGGAACATGTAGGTTATTAAACTCCAGGGCTGAAAAATCAAATTTTCAGGACTAGCCGGAACCGACAACCAATGGGTTAAAGGAAAATATGGATCATTAAATGTTAGCGTGTAAACTGCGTATAATATTCGAACTACCAGGAATACACCAATATTAATGTAAATTAGGCGGGTAACAACTCCACCCATTTTAAATGATTGTTTTAATTCGTCAGCTATAGGCATAATAGTTCTGTTTGAAACTTAAAACTAAATTTATTTAAAAATGTTTTTTCTGCCAAAAACGAATAAGAATAAAACCCACTAACATACCCCCTAAATGAGCTAAATGGGCAACGTTATCTCCAGGATTATTAGCAATTGTTGAGAATAATTCAATTGCTCCATAACCTAAAACAAACCATTTTGCCTTAACAGGAAGCACCATATAAAGATAGATACGTTCTTCAGGGAATAGCATACCAAAAGCCAATAGCAAACCAAAAATAGCTCCGGATGCTCCAACCATTGGAACATTCACTATTCTGTTTAAAGTTGCCGCAGTAGCATCTACATAGTTTTTATTTTCAGATAAAATGGAAAAACCTTCATTGTAGATTCTTTGAACAGCCTCAGGAGGCAAGCCTGTTGCTATCATTTTAGATCGTATAAATGCAACTAAAACATAAAGTAAACCTGCACCTATTCCAGTTGCAAAATAATAGAATAAGAACTTTTGAGGGCCCCAAATTTTTTCAAGTATTCGACCAAACATAAATAGCGCAAACATATTTAAAAAGATATGCTCAAGGCTACCATGCATAAACATGTATGTGATGTATTGAAAAAAGTAAAATTGATGACTTCCCGGAGTGTATAAACCTAGTAATTCATCAAGATGAATTCTGGTATATCCAATGCCTGGAATGCTTATTCCTTTAGTCAATAGATAAGTTGCAAAAAACATCAGACCATTGATGATCAATAAGTTTTTTACAATGGGAGGTATGTTGCTAAAAAAGGATTGTCGTTGTTGATACATATTTCAATTCTTTTGCTTTTGTTTAATAGAGCCTAAGATAACAAGATTCAGACCAAACATAATCCAGACAATCTGTCACTTAAATCGGCTCTCAATTTCATCGTTTGATAAAATAGATATAATTGGTTTACCATCCGGGGAATAATTTGGAACCTGACAAGTAAAGAGCTGACCAATTAATTCATCCATCTCTTCTGTAGATAAATACTGTCCATGACGTATTGATGATTGACGAGCCATGGTACGAGCAATTCTTTCTTTTAAGTCGGTTTCAAGATCCACTTCACCTGCTTTGTAAGCCTCAATTACTTCATCAATAAGTTGTTTAGGATCCATTTTTTCCATATTTACAGGCATCCCGCGTACTTCAAAAATGTTTTCTGCAGCTTGGTAAAGGTCTAAACCAAATATTTGAAAATCGTTTAAAAGTTCTTGAACAATAATAGTGTCTTCAGCATTAAATTCCAGTTGTTCAGGAAATAAATTTTGCTGAGTCATACTTTGTAGGGTAGAAATAGATTGCATCAGTCGTTCAAAAAGAATTCTTTCGTGTGCTCTTTTTTGGTCTACCATCATTAAGCCGGATTTTCCAGATGTTAAAATATATCTGTTTTTAAATTGAAAACACGAAGCGCTATGATTTGTTTCCTCACTCATTCCTTTAGACATAAATGTTTGTTGAACAGGAGCCTGTTCAGGTTCTACATCATTGTAGATATCATCATATTCAGATTCTGTTTCAAATGGCATGCTGCCTTTTTCTGATTCAAAATCGTTGTATAATTGATCCCAGTCTTTAGGTGTTGATGAAGGTGTATAGGAACCACCAGAGTTTCCATATTCGTAACTATTTCCAGAACCACTAAAGCTTGATATATCAGGAGTTTGTGTTTCAAAAGGATTGAAAAATGGATTAACTTCAATTGCAGGTGCTTCGTTCTCTTTGTTATTGTTGCTAACAGGAATGTTTACCATATCAGCTGTATCAAAATCAATTGTAGGAATCATATTATGCTTTCCAAGACTTTCTCTGATACATGCATTGGTTAGATGCCAAATGGTTCTTTCATCTTCAAACTTAATTTCTGTTTTTGTTGGATGAATATTGATATCAATAATTTTTGGATCCACTTCAAAAAACAAAAAGTAAGCAGGAACTGTATTGGGTAAAATCAGATTTGAATATGCCTCAGTAATGGCTTTATGCAAGTAAGGATGACGCATATACCTTTGATTCACAAAAAAGAACTGGTCGCCTGATGATTTACGTGCGGACTCAGGTTTACCAATAAAACCTGTTATTTTAACCAATGTGGTTTCTGTTTCAACCGGAACCAATTGTTGATTCATGTTTTTGCCAAGCATATTTACAATACGTTGGCGTAAACTGGATACCGGTAGCTGAAATAATGGCATATTATTGTGATCCAAACTAAAACTAATGTCCGGATTGGCTAATGCTATTCGTTGAAACTCATTGATAATGTGTCGAAGTTCCGTAGAGTCTTTTTTTAAGAATTTACGTCGGGCAGGTACATTATAAAACAGATTTTTAATCATAAAATTACTTCCCGAAGCACAAGAAATTACTTCCTGTTTTTCAACTTTCGAACCAGCAATTTCAATTTGAGTTCCTAATTCATCACCTGTTTTTTTAGTTCGTAACTCAACTTGCGCTACTGCAGCGATAGAGGCAAGAGCTTCACCTCTAAACCCCATTGTACGAATGGCAAACAGGTCGTTAACATTACTAATTTTAGAAGTTGCGTGTCTTTCAAATGCCATTCTAGCATCTGTTGCCGACATGCCACAACCATTGTCAATGACTTGAACTAATGTTCTTCCTGCATCTTTTACAATTACTTTTATATCGGTACTACCTGCATCAATCGCGTTTTCTACTAATTCCTTAATCATGGACGCTGGTCGTTGAATAACTTCTCCTGCAGCTATTTGGTTGGCTACGGAATCAGGTAATAATTGTATAATATCAGACATAAACTAATTTGATATAAATAAGAAAACACCTGTGTCCAGATGTTTTTATAAGAATTTTTGATAATAGATTATAAATGTTCTAATTAGAATTACATGAAGTGCATAATCCACTCTTTGCTTGAAGAAAAGAGATAATAAAATGCAATCATTAATCCAATAAGTATCACTACAAGTCTTAAGTTTGATTTGCGTTTTTCTTTTCTGGCAACGTCAAAATGAGTAGCAATTTTTCTTTTCATTTTACCTCTGATTCTATCTTCGGTTGAACGAGTATCTTCTTCCTGCTCTATTCCTAATTCATCTTTAATTCTACGGGCACGCTCCTCACGCTCTTCCTTTGCTTCATCATAATAAATTGGCGTATGATGAAATGTTCTGTGCCTGGTTGTTTTAATAAAAGTAAATTTCATTTCTTTTTATTTACGTTTAATCGTCATAAAAACTATTATTAAGTTTTTTGATGGTTGTAATTATCTGTAATTAAACCTGATATAATAGTTTTATATGTAAAAATAATTAGGTGTTATTTCAGTAACCAAGTACAAAGATACAAGTAAAATTAAGATATTAATAGTATTGATTAAATTACAGAGAATATGTTATCAACACCCCTTGTATTATACTTGGGTTTAGATGTTTATAAAGGTTGTGGTTGTTCTTTTATTCAAAATGAGTTTTAGCAGAATCAGAAACCAATCTATTTATTTCCTTTAATTCGTTGTTAGTTAAATTTCGCCATTTGCCAACAGGAACATCAAGTTTTACATTCATGATTCGAACGCGCTTTAGTTGTTTAACTTCATAACCTAAATATTCGCTCATTCTTCTTATTTGGCGGTTTAAGCCCTGAGTAAGTATAATATTAAATTCATACTTTCCGGTTTTTACAACTTTACATTTTCTGGTTATGGTATCCAGGATAGGAACTCCATTACCCATTTTTGTAATAAATTCGTTTGTGATTGGTTTGTTAACCCTAACAATATATTCTTTTTCATGGTTGTTTCGGGCACGAAGTATTTTGTTTACAATATCTCCATCATTGGTAAGAAATATTAGTCCCTCGCTGGGTTTATCCAGTCGACCAATAGGAAAGATACGTTTAGGATGATTAATGTAATCGATGATGTTATCTTTTTCTACGCGTGTGTCAGTGGTACAAACAATGCCAACAGGTTTATTAAATGCTATATATACAGGTTTTTCTTTGGGCTCAGAAATCAACTTACCCTTTACTTTAACAACATCACCTGGTGTGACTTTAGTACCCATCTCTGGAGTTTTGCCATTAATGGTTACTTTACCTGCCAATATAAGTTTGTCTGCCTCTCTTCTGGAGCAATACCCAACTTCACTTAAATACTTATTAATCCTTACAGACTCTTTTTCTGCCATTATACTATTGAATATGGTGCGAAGTTAGAAAAATTAAGGTTATAAATTAGTCTTGTTTTCTGATAATTATGTTATTAACCACAAAACTATGTTTGTTGTAAATATTTTTAAATCAGTTCTGCAAAATATTCAGAACTGATTTAAAAATAGAATAGTTATTTGTTTGATGTTTTTAGATCGGTGATACGCTTTACTTCTTTTAGTAATAAAGGAAAAGCAGGTTCTGTCATTCCGTGGCCATATCCATCAAGTTCGTAAAGTCTAGTGTCTTTATGTCCAACAATTTTCATCATTCTCATCATGTATGCATTTTCTTCATATCTTCCCAGCATTTCTAATTCTCTATCTCCTGTAATTAATAACATAGGAGGAGCGTCCGCTCTTACATGAAATAATGGAGCCAAATCATCAACTATTGGTTGAGTACCTTCAATGCCTCTTTCTTCACGGACAGTGAAGTGCGTAATTGTATGTCCGCTAAAAGGAATTAAGCCGGCAATATTATTGGCATCAATTTGATATTTAGCTAAATACTTTTTATCTAATCCAACCATACTGGTAAGATATCCACCTGCCGAATGACCTGAAATAAAAATTAGAGACGAGTCTCCACCAAATTCTTCAATATGATTAAACACCCAGGCAACCGCTGCTGCTGCATCCTCAATATATTTTGGAGCTCCAACTTTAGGGTATAATCTGTAGTTAACTCCAACAACAGCAATATTGTTTTTTTTGAGCGCTTCAGGAATTTCTTTCGAACCACCACGTAATCCCCCGCCGTGAAACCAAACTACTGTTGAAAACTTCTTCACATTCGTGGGGTAATAGATATCTAATACACATCTTTCATTGATGTAGTCGTCAGTTTTATTTACAGAATCGTTATAATATTTGATATTGGTTTTTGTGAGATATCCTGTTTTTTGAGCATTTAAGGCAAGTGTTATAAAGACTAATAGAGTCGTTAAAAATAAATTTTTCATGAGTTTAAATATTTGTTTTGTGTTTTAGAATTGTCCATCAAGTATAAATTACTCATACTATCAAGATTTTTTTTAAGGATGTGCTAAAAATGCGAATTATTAATTGATGTGCAAAATCTGTTAAAATTGCGTCAGGTAATATTTAGAATGTTACCGTATAAATTAAAAAATACTCAAGTTTAATATGTATGTGTTACTATCAGTATATCAGTTATAAATATTCATATTTATAAATATTACTAATATGTTGTAGAATACATTTTTCTGCTACTTATTTTGAGCAAAATATTATAGTTTTGCACATCATTTTAAGATTAAAGAAAAATATCTCTAAATAAGAAAACATGCAGTATAAAAGCGTAAGTGCAGAAGAAGCAGTTAAGGTTATTAAATCAGGAGACAGAGTACATTTAAGTAGTGTTGCGGTAACTCCTCATATTCTAATTAAAGCAATGGTTGAACGTGGTCGCAGAAAAGAATTCAGCGATGTAAAAGTTCAACATATTCATATTGAAAATAAAGTTGATTTTGCAGATCCAGAGTTTGAAGGAACTTTTGTTTCTGAGCAATTTTTCGTAGGTGCTAACCTTCGTAAGCAAACTCAGGCTGGATATGCAGATTATATTCCTGTTTTCTTAAGTGAAACTCAAAAGTTAATTCGTGAAGGTTACTTAAAAGTAAATGTGGCTATGGTAATGGTTTCAACACCAGATAAGCATGGTTTTGTTTCTTTAGGTACTTCAGTTGATGCTACACTTGCTGCTATTGAAAGTGCAGATGTTGTGATTGCTGCTGTTAACCCTAACGTACCACGTGCATGGGGTGATGCAATGATTCCAATGACTGATATTGATTATTTTGTTGAAGATGATAGCCCATTATATGCTCACGAAATGGGAGAATTAACTGAAACAGATATTCAAATTGGTAAAAATGTTGCTGAGTTAATTGAAGATGGTGCTTGTCTTCAAATGGGTATTGGAGGTATTCCAAATGCTGTGTTAGCTCAATTAGGAAACCACAAAGATTTAGGTGTTCATACTGAAATGTTTGCTGACGGAATTCTTCCTTTGGTTGAAAAAGGAGTTGTAAACGGAAAACGTAAGCAAATTGATAAAGGTAAGATGGTAGCATCTTTCTTAATGGGATCTAAAAAATTATATGAATTCGTTCATGATAACCCAATGGTAGCTATGATGGATGTGAAACATACCAATAGTGTAGAGGTTATCCGTAAAAACCATAAAGTAACAGCTATTAACTCTGCATTATCTATTGATATTACAGGTCAGGTTTGTGCTGATTCTATTGGAACTAAGTTTTATTCTGGTGTAGGTGGTCAAATTGACTTTATACGTGGAGCTGGTTATTCAGAAGGTGGTAAGCCAATTATTGCAATGCCTTCTGTAACTGCTAAAGGATTATCAAAAATTTCTCCAATTTTATTACCAGGATCAGGAGTTGTTACAACTCGTTCAAACATGCACTGGTTTGTAACTGAATTTGGAGCAGTTAATTTATATGGCAAAACATTACAGGAGAGAGCTAAATTAATTATCTCTATTGCTCACCCAGATCATCAGGAAACTCTTGATAAGGCTGCATTTGAGCGTTATGGTTCTCACTATCACTTTGTAAAATAATAAAACATTAAGTTTTATATCCCAATAATATTTGAGAGGCTATCTATTAGGTAGCCTCTTTTTTATGGTGCCAAACGTTCTTTAACCCATTGTTGAACTGAGAGTCTGAACCTGATCCTGTCGTGAAGTCTTCCAGCGCGGCCTTGCCAAAACTCTATTTCATCTGGCTGTAAAGCATATCCTCCCCAATGATCTGGTCTAACTATCTCTGTTTGTGAGTTTTTAAGCTTGTTATATCGGTCTATTAAATCCTGCCTTTTAGATATTACTTTACTTTGTGGCGATATAACAGCACTTATCTGACTATCAATAGGACGGGAATAAAAATATTCATTGTTTTCTTCCGGACTTAATTTTTTAATGTATCCTTCTATTCTTATTTGACGCTCGAGTCCGGGCCAAAAGAAATTTAGTGCAGCAAATGAGTTTTTATTCAGATGTACACCTTTTTTACTTAAGTAGTTTGTATAAAAGTAAAAACCATTGTTATCATCAATGTTCTTGAGCAAAACAATTCTACTCGAAGGTCTGCCATCGGGTGAAACCGTAGAAAGGGTCATTGCTGTTGGTTCCGGTTCATTTTCTTCAATGGCTTCATTGAGCCATTCTTTAAAATGAATGATAGGATTATTTGTAAAGTCACTTTCAGACAGTGATTTTTTAATAAAATCCTTTCTTATTTTTGATAGGTCTCTGTTCATTTATTGTCTTTTGAATCAAAACAGAACAGAAAGAAAAAAGTTTAAAAAGGAAATCCAGCGGTAAAGTACCATCTGTTTTTATTGTGAATAGAGTTTCTTCCATAACCTGCTTCAATAGGGCCAATTATGGATTGATAAGAAACAGAGATTCCTCCCCCAAATACAACATCATCCGAACCCAATGTATTTAATGCTCCAAAGCTCAAATCATCGTAGTTAGTTTTATAATCGATGATGTTTCCACTTGCTTTAAGATAAAGGTTGTTGAGTACTTCATATCTAAAGTTTAAGCTTCCCATAATAAATTGCTGAGCTGATATTTCTTTGGTTGTTAATCCAATAAAAGGAGTATCCTGATATCGTTTGATTGATTCTAATCCTCCAAAAGTAAAATATTGCGTACTGCTCATATCTTTTGTAGCGCCACCAATGGAAGCATAATAAGAAAAGTTAAGTTTAGATGTAATTGGCAAATGATGTTTAAATGATATTAAAAGTTTAAGGTAACTTTCATTGGGAGACGCAATATAATCGGCCAGTAGCCCTTTTGATTCCTGAGATCCTTTGTAAATAGAACTGAATCCGATTGGATATTCAATGTCAACATTAAAAGTGTTACCTACTGTGGGAAAGAATTGTTTGTCCAAAGAATTTTTGATGTATTTAAGGTTTAAGCCCCAAAACTGATTACCTACTTTGTCTACATCTTCAATCAAAATATCAATAATACCTCCCGAAGAATTACTGGTAAGTCTTTTATAGAAAGCCCCAAATTTTATCATTCGTTTAACATTGGGCGAGATTAATAATCCACCTTCAAAAATTGTGGTATGTTGATTAAAATCTCCAACTTCTTCACCATTATCTTTAATGTAGGGTATTGGACTTAGTTCCCAGTGCGCATTAAGGTAGCCTCCCGTTTTTTGTTTGTGCCCAATATAATCAATGTATTCACTGTTTATTTGTGGATATTCAGAAACCTCACCAGAGAATTTAAAACTGGAACCTCTAATGATATAGTTTCGCATGGCAATATTAAAAATGGCGCTTGCTTTATAAACGTTATCATAATGTATAGAGAAGTTATATTTACTGGGAAAAGCCTCTGTAGGTTTTAATGTTATTATATATCCATGATTCCCAAGCGCCAGTTCATAGTTTACATTATCGATATATCTGGTTCCCATTAATAAATGGAGGCCTTCATCAATATCTTTTTTTGTATAGGTATGTCTTTTTTCCAATCCAAATTTACCTAACACAAACTGTTTGTTTAATCGTTTTAAACCTTCAACTTTAATATCTTCAATGTAGAGTTGTTGTAGGTTTGTCGGTATTTTTATAGTTTCTTTTTTAGGAAATTGGTTTATAAAATCTGCTAAGTTGCTAAGTTCTACGTATTTTTCTCTTGCTGCAGTTTCACCTAATTCAATAATCTCATTACCATTAAAAAAGCTGGCACTACTATAATTGTCTAATGCAGGTTCAATCATTATATCAACTAAATCAGCAGACTGTTTCGTTTCGAAATTAGATCGAATCATGGCCGATCCCATTAAAATATCTCCAATAGTTCTGAAATCTTCAACTTTGGGATGTTCTTTTGTACCAACATTTACTGCAATAATAATGTCTGCACCCATTTCTTTACATGCTTTAATGGGCATATTATTTAAAACACCTCCGTCAACCAGTAGCATGCTATCAAGCAGCACAGGTGAAAAAGCAGAAGGTATTGCCATGCTGGAACGCATCGCCGTTGCTAAATTGCCTGAATCAAAAATGTAGGGTTCTCCTGAAATTAAATCAGAGGCTACACATCTAAAAGGTATGGGATAATCATCAAATTTATTTACACCAGCAATATGCCAGGTGAGGTAATTCATTTCTTCTGAAATTCCTTGTCCAATAACAACTCCGGCAGGAAGTACAGGTCCTCTCTTGGTTAAATCAAATTCAAAAAGATATCTGCGATAATAATATTTTTCTTCAGGAACTACATTTGAAAGAGGAATTTGATCACTTAGCATTTTACCCCAGTCAATAATTTTAACAATAGAGTCAAGTTCATTGGCTTTATAACCAATAGAATACAAACCTCCCATAATGCTTCCCATACTTGTGCCTGTAATGTAATCAGGGTGTATGCCAAGTTCTTCAATAACCTTAAGTGCACCAATATGAGCCATACCTTTAGCACCTCCACCACTCAAAACGAGTCCAATTTTAGGTCGGTAGTTATTGTTAGGAATCGTATCCTGAGCGGATAGATATACCGGAAAAATGATGAGACAGATAAAGATTGAAAGAAGAAGTTTGTGCATTATATTTTTGATTTAGTTAGGTTTGTTTTTAATTAAAAGAACTGAACCATACATATCCATTATGTGAGAGAATTGTTCGGGAATTGTTTTCTCAAATTCGTCCACTGCTTTTTTTACACCATCCCAGTTGTGGTTGTAATCATGAATTAATATAGATCCACCCGGAGATAGTTTGGGATAAAAAAATTTAAGGCCATCAATGGTAGATTGATATAAATCCGCATCCAGATGAACAAAGGCAAATGTGTTATTAAGGTCATTTGCTGTTTCCGGAAAAATACCTTCTCTAATCTCGATGTTATAATTTCCTTGAATATATTTTTCAACCTCTTCTTTACTTGTAGAACCAAAATTTACGGTTTGTGGACGAACAGTTCCGTCGCAATCTTCGCGAATAACTTGTTTGGGTAGTCCCGAAAAACTATCGAAAAGAAACAGTTTTCTTTCTGGTAACAGATGATGAATTACTTTGGCAGTTTCACCTTTATATACGCCCACTTCGGCCAGATCACCTTCAATTTGTTGAGTACTAATTCTATTCATTTCAAACCATAATGAATAAAAACGATTGCGATCTTTAAAAGTACGTTCTAACTTTAATATTTTATCCGGAATAGCTTTCTGCTTCTTAGCTTCAAGCCAGTTAAATGGTTTAAATATTTTAAAATTCCACTGGCTCCAAAAGTAACTAAGAACCAGCCAGATAACAATATTTAAAATGATCAGGTTTAAATACAGGAATACGGACATTATAAAAGAATATTTTCGATTTGCTGATACTATCATTCAAATATAGTATTAAATAATTTGTTTTTGTAATGGCTTAAGTTGTACTTTAGTTATTAAAATAATTAGATATGCTTAATGTACTTATTGTATATGCAGTAGAAGAGGAGCGTGTTCAGGTGGATATGCCCAACTGTAATTTTCATTTTTGTAAAACAGGAGTAGGTAAGGTAGCTGCTTCAATTGCAGTTAGCAGAGCCATTGATATTCATCATCCGGATGTGGTGCTTAATATTGGTACGGCAGGATCTGTGGAGTATCCGATTGGATCAGTTCATTTATGTTGCAAGTTCGTAGATAGAGATATGGAAAAACTTCAAAACTTTGGAGTGCCATTTTATGTTGATTTTACTGATGATGTAAAACGATCAGGCCTTTTTAACGGTTGGACGTTTGATAGTGTTTGTAATTCAGGAGATACTTTTCTTACATCTGCTGATGGTACCGGTGATGTTTTTGAAATGGAATCTTTTGCGGTGGCACGAATTTGTGAAGCTCATCAAATTCCTTTTGTAGCTATAAAATGTGTAACAGATATCATAGGACAAAACTCGATTCAGCATTGGGAAGAAAAATTGGCCGAAGCACAAGCTATTTTACAAACTTTCATTAATGAAAATATATTAAGTGTTCCTGAAAAATATATTGGTAGGGTAGCTACTGATATTATTAAAAAGTTAGATCTTAAACCACATCCTGAAGGCGGATGGTATAAAGAAGTTTACCGATCAGAGATTAAGTTGTTATCTACAGGTTTACCTTCTGAGTTTAATGATGATAGGTCAGCAATTACATCAATATATTATATGTTGAGTGATAATCATGTATCAAAATTTCATAGAATCAAATCGCCTGAAGTATGGTATTTCCATAAAGGTATGCCTCTTTTAATTCACATCATTGCTCCTAATGGTGAATACCGAAAGGTGGAATTGTCGGAATCGGTTAATGGATGTTTGCAATATACTGTAGAACCTAATAGTTGGTTTGGTGCAGAAATAAAAGGAAGTAGTGGTTTTTGCCTGGTAAGTTGTGCGGTTAGTCCGGGATTTGAATTTGAAGATTTTGAATTAGCAGACAAGGAAGTTTTGCTTCAAAATTATCCTGCACATAAGGATATAATTCATCGCTTAACTTAAAATATATCAGCACATAGATGTTATTTGTTATCTATGTGCTGAGTATTTTTATATTATTTTTCAGTAATTATAATCTCAGAAGTTAAAGGAATTGCCATTTTATAAAGCGCTGAAACCCCGCAGTATTGTTCGTCTGATAACTCAACAGCTCTTTCTATCTTTTTTACGGGTAAATCTTTACCTACAAAATGATAGATAATTTTCATTTCGTCATAATATTTAGGATGTTCTTCGCGCATATTTGCTTCAACTGAAATAGTCAGTTTATCATATTCAACACGCATTTTTTTTAAAATAGATACAACATCCATCCCAGTACAACCAGCTAATGCAACTAACATTAAGGGTTTTGGCCTGGCCCCGGAATCATCTCCTCCGCTTTCTGTTCCTGCATCAACTCTGATGGTATGACCATTAACATCAGCTTCAAAGGACATATTTTCTAACCAATTCAGATCAATTGTTGTCTTCATATTTAAACATTTAGATTCGACGACTTATAACAAATATACATCTTTATTTATATCTTTGGCCTGTCATTTCAGATACATATGGATATTAGTAAAAAAATGAGTAAATTATTCTCATAATTCAGTGAAGAATAATTGAAAACATTATTTTTACTGTGTGTTAACATTGATTTTATAAAGATTTTAAAAAAAATAAAGGGAATGAAGAACATTCAAAGTGTTCCTTATAATGAACCAATAGATCTGCGATCGTTCGATATCTTTAAAGGATTAACGGATGATGAGATTGAAATGGTTAATCAATCTATTAATTGCACGTTACACAAACGCGGTAATACAATATATCATGAGGGAAGCCGAATAAATGGTACTTATTTGGTTGTTGAGGGGATATTGAAAATTTTTAAAACCGGTTTTGATGGTAAAGAACAGATCATAAGATTTGCTAAGCCAGGTGATTTAATTGGTTTTAGATCTGTTATCAGCGATGAGTTAGCTTGTAGTACCACTAAAGTGATTCAGGAAACAGTTCTTTGTTACTTGCCTGGAGATATACTTGAGCGTCTTTTAAAGGAGAATCCTAATTTTTCAATGACTTTAATGAAGTTAACATGTAAAGAATTAGGTGAATCGAATAAGTTTTTAACAGATATTGCTCAGAAAACTGTACGTGAAAGATTAGCGGAAGTATTGTTATTATTGATGGATACTTTTGAGTTAGATCAGGATCATACTTTACAAATTTCGTTAACACGTGAGGAGTTGGCTAATATGGTTGGTACAGCTACTGAATCTGTAATCAGGTTACTTTCTGAATTTAAAAGTGATAAGCTGATTGAATTAAACGGAAGAAAAATAAAACTATTAAACATTCCTAAATTGATTAAAATAGGAAATGTATATGTTTAATGATTGATAAAACATTATATGATCGGGCTACTTTAAAGTAGCCCTTTTTTGTTTATTTTAGGTATATTCCTAAAGGAGGGATGTTAAGATCTTTGCTTCCTCTTGAAAATCCTTTTGTGATTACACCTTCAATATTAATCTCAGTAGAAATCAATTTAACTTCTAGCGCAGCTAAAATAGCAGTTCCGGTGGGAGTGCATAGTTCCACACTGATTGGACCTGTTTGAGCAGGGATATTCTTTTTATCAATTAATATTTTAGTTGCAGGAGCTGGTGCAGTCATTTCTCCATGCGAAAATTTAATGGTACCTCCTCCTAGTGAAACTGGTGCTATTAGTTCTGCTTTTACCGGAGCATTTAAAAGTTGTAATCCTTTTGCTGCTCCAATGATGTCAATGATAATATCCTGAGCTTCGTGTAACCATGCCTCCTCATGTGAGTGATCGTGATGATGGTGCCCTTCGTCTTGTGTATGATCGTGGTGGTGATGGTGCCCTTCGTGAGTATGATAGTGATGTGAATGATGGTGATCTGTTAAAAAGGTATTTTCAGCATGAGCTTGTTTTTCTGCTTTGATCAAATGTTCAAGTATTTGATGTGCAAATTCCGCATAATCATCCTTAATATTTAATGTATCCAGCAATTCGCTTAAGATTCTTCTTGCTTTTGACGCAGCTAAATGTCCATGATTATGATGGATATTCATGATTAATCTGGTTGCATCATCATGTGTTTTAACTGCAGAAATAGAAGAATTACCAATCTTATTGGCTGCTATTGTCATTGCGTCAATCATTTCTGATTCACTGGCTCCGGCAGAAATTAATGCTGCGGCAAACATATCACCTGCAAAACCTCCCCTGGGATCTATAATTAATTTCATCGATAATACTTATTAAATTTTAATATTAGTGATTAGTTGCTGTTTTTACAGATTAGTGCAGCCACAACAGCAGCTCTTAGTCCACCATCAATATTTACAACTGTAAGATTTGGTGCACACGAGGCTAACATGGAAGTTAAGGCTGCTTCGCTGGCTCTAAAACCATACCCAACAGAAGTTGGAACCCCAATAACAGGTAAAGAAACCATAGAGGCAACAAAAGGAGCCAAAGCACCTTCCATACCAGCAACAACAATAATGGCTTTTACATTGTGGGTTATACCTTGCTGAATTGCTTCTATTACTCTGGTAGGATGAGAAATTCCCCGATCTTCAAATACAATTGGTTGCACACCAACAGATTTTAAAATAATCTCACACTCTTCAGTAACCGGATGATCGGCAGAACCTGCGCTTACTACCAAAATCGCACCTTTAGCTTCAGGTAGATCTCCAATCACTATAGCATTTTCTCCCGCTAGTAAATGATGATCAGCACTGAATTCTTGTGACAATTCGTGATTAAATTTACTCCTTGAAACAACTACCCGGGGGTGTTCTTTTAAAAGATGTTTCACCAATTCAATAGTTTGTTCCAGGGTTTTGTATTCACCATAAATTATCTCAGGAATATTTGTGCGCATACCCCGGTTTACATCGAGTATGTATCGGCTGGCAGTTTCCATCCATTCAAGCGAAAAGTGTTTATGAGCTTCTTCTTTTGAAATCTCGCCAGCTTTAATTTTATCATATATTTCTTCAAATGTCATTTGTAATTCTGTTGTCGTATGCGTTGGGGCGCGAAGGTTTAAGATCTAAAGTAGTAAATAATGCTAACTTTTCACCTAACTCAATAACAGCGTTTCTAAAATCCGGATCGTTAAAAGCAAGAAAGCTATTACTATCCGAAAGTTCAATTCTTATATGGTCATTATCATCTAAACGACAGCGTACATTGAAATCTTCCGTTTCTTCAATAATAAGATGTTCAATTTCCTTAAGTACTTTGAGTCGATCATCTGTTAATGGTTGCAGGTAATTGAAGCGAGTGGCTATGCAGCTTTCCAGATCAGCAATTTGTTTGTTTGCTCCCAGACTTAGAGCAATATCCTTGGCTTGAGTTGAAGAGATATTTAATTCTGCTAAAGGAGAAATCACTCCTTGCTCGTTTAAAGCCTTTCTACCTGGTCGGTAACCATTATCACTTCCAGTAGTTCCATCCATTATTACAGCATCTTTTTCAAGATGTTTAATGGCTTCAATGATTTGATTTTTGCAGAAGTAGCATCTGTTATCTGGATTTGAAACTACTGTTTTAGTTGGGGTTATATCTATTACTTTTAAATGATGTGCCCCCATGTTTTGGGCCTGTTTACGAATTTCATCTTCAGAGGCTCGTCCAAATCCATTATTAATCCAAACCGGGGTAATGTGAATACCTGCCTTAATAGCAGTACCTAATATTGCACAGCTATCTAACCCTCCGGAAAACATGAGATAACTATCTCCAATTTGCTTTAATCGCTCTTCTAATTTTGTAGTGATATCCATATTAAATAGTTAATTCCTTTACGGAACAATTCGTTTAAACTAACAGTTCAAAAGTAACTATTTTATGAAATGTTGGAGCATTAAAAATTATGAGATAGTTGGTATAATGAAGGATTAAATCTCAGTAGATCCTTTTTCTGCAGTGTTGATTTTCTCCCGCCATTCTTTTGTGATTTCAATAGAACTTTGAGTTGTATGATCAAAACCTACCATAACAGAATGACTAACTGCTTTTATTACTCCATCGGTATCAGTAATTTGTTGAATCAGATTCATACTTTTATTACCAATCTTTGTGATTTTGGTTTTAACCAATAGCTTATTGTTGATAAAAACAGGAGAAACAAAGTCTGTTTTAATTGAAGCTATAATTGCAGGAAATATAGTCCAGTCAATATTTGGAGTAAAAACAGATTTAAAATAATGCATTCTTCCTAAATCAAAGTACTCCTGTATTATGGTGTTGTTTACATGTCCAAGACTATCAATATCGTTAAATCGAATTTGTATTGGTGTTTCGAAAAAAAACTGTATTTCCTGATGCTCCATTATTTGAAATTTATTCCCTAATAATATTAATTTCTCCTCCTAATCCCAGTTTCATAATACTTGAAGGAGCCGGGTTTGCTGTTTCTTCTTGTCGATAATTTACGATGTAATCCACACCATTTTTAACTTCATCAGAAATGTCGTCAAAACAAGAAGGAGATGGTTGTCCACTAATGTTTGCAGAAGTAGATACAATGGGTTTTTTAAACCTTTGGCACAGTTTAGAGCTAAATTCTTCCTTAGTAATTCTTATGCCTATTGTTTTGTCTTCGGCGAGTAAGTTAGGAGCCAAATTTTTGGCATCCGGATAGATGATGGTTAATGGCTTGGTTGTAAATTCTATTAAATCCCATGTCATATCCGGAACCTGATTCATATATGAATTTAGTTTTGCTTCATTATCCAACAAAACCAACATGCTTTTACTGTCTTCTCTTTGTTTGAGTTTGTAAATTCTGCTGACAGCTTCAGGATTTGTTGCGTCACATCCAATTCCCCAGATCGTATCTGTTGGATATAGTATTAAACCGCCATTGTGAAGAACTTCAAGGGCTTTTGCAATGTCTTCGTTCATATATTGTTTTTAGTAAAAGACAAAAGTAAATAGAAATGTCTTATCTAATTACTTTTGTCTTTGTGCTTTATCTATAATTAAACAGCAACGTTATTTTCTCTTAACGCATCGTTTAATGAAGTTTTCTTGTCAGTAGACTCTTTACGTTTACCAATGATTAGTGCTGCTGGAACCTGAAAATCTCCTGCTGGGAATTTTTTAGTGTAGCTACCAGGAATAACAACTGAACGAGGAGGAACATAACCTTTGTATTCTATTGGCTCATCTCCTGTTACGTCAATAATTTTAGTAGAACCTGTTAACACTACGTTTGCACCAAGTACAGCTTCTTTACCCACGCGACATCCTTCCACTACAATACAACGAGAACCAATAAAAGCATCGTCTTCAATAATTACCGGAGCAGCTTGAATTGGCTCAAGAACTCCACCAATACCAACACCACCACTTAGGTGAACATTTTTACCAATTTGTGCACAACTACCTACAGTAGCCCAAGTGTCAACCATGGTACCACTTTCAACATAAGCTCCGATGTTTACATATGATGGCATTAATACTACACCACTTGAAATATAAGCACCATAACGTGCAACAGCATGAGGAACAACTCTAATACCTAATTCAGCATAGTTTCTTTTAAGAGCCATCTTATCATGAAATTCCATTGGGCCGGCCTCAATAGTTTCCATTTTTTGAATTGGAAAATAAAGAATTACTGCTTTCTTAACCCATTCGTTAACTTTCCAATCATCTCCGTTTGGCTCTGCAACTCTAATTTCACCTTTGTCAAGTTTTTCCATTAAAGTGCGAATAACATCTTGAGTTTCCGGTTTGTTTAGTAAATCCCTGTTTTCCCAGGCTTGCTCAACAACTTCTTTGTATTGCTCTAACATGATAGTATTTAATTTTTATTTTTTGCGAAAATACAATGAAACAAACCTAATTGCAAATTCATTTGTTATATAAACATGAATTTGAAACTAATCTGGTTTGTTCAAGTATCAGTTTCATTTTTAACATATACAGTAACACAAAATAAAGGTTAAAGTTTGGTTAATCGTTAAAAAAAGTGTTTCTATGTGAGTATTAGTTTATATTTTGCAGCTTTAATAATTGTATGCGATTACTAGGAATTATATTTATATTATTGGTGTGTTCTTTACATACCTTTGCACAAGATACAGCTACTGATCAGGTGTGGGTTAAGCTAATTGTAAAAGATAGTGTTGACAATAAGTTAATTGAAAATGCTCAAATAGTTAGTTACGAATCTATGATCATTTATGCTACAGACGAAAAAGGTGAATTTAGAAGCACCTTCAGTAAAACAGACTCCTTAAAAGTATTTGGTTTGGGATATAGCCCCCAGGTTATTAGAGTAAGTGAATTTAATGACTCAATTCAACAAAGAGTAATCCATTTAGGCCGAAAATTTTATATGATAGGAACAGTTGATGTAGCTTCAGATAAAGAGTTGCATTTAAATTTACCTAAGGATATCAATTTAGGAGGAGAAGATGATTTGCCTGCTGGACTAAAAGGAGATTCATATAATAAAAAGCCTCCGGTTATGGCAGCTGTAGTTAATCCGTTGAGTTATGTAAATTATTATACAAGTAAAAGAGAGCGTGAAAAAAGAGATATGAGACGCGTACTTGTACAGGATGAGAATCAGGAAAAAATCAATGAATTTTATAATCGCGATATTGTTAAAGAAGTATCAGGTTATGAGGGGGATATGTTAGATAAATTTATGATTTATTGTAATATAAATATAAAACTATCTCCAGATAGTAATCCGGTATTAATTAGAATGAAGATTGCTGAGTTACTTGAAAAATTTGAAAAGGAGAATAAGAAATGAGATTCCTAGTTTCCATATTGTTATTTAGTTTATGTGTTAGTGCATTTTCGCAAGCCTTAAATGAGGAAGTTTATACTTTTAATGGAGTTGTTAAAGAAGCCAACACACAAAAGCCAATAGAATTTGGGGCTATTAAAAATATGTCAACAGGCGAGGTGATTTTGTCTGATATTACAGGTGCTTTTCAAATAGATGGCTCTGTAGGTGATACCTTAAGGTTTCATAGTATGGGTTATGTAGATACAACCTGGGTAGTACCAACTATCTGGACTACTATGGAAGATCAATTAGCTTTGGAAGTTTCTACAAATGTTTATGCAATTACGGAAGTTGAAGTACTTCGATTCTACTCATACGCTCATTTTCGTCAGGCTTTTAAAGATTTAGAATTACCTAAGGATGAGAATGAGGAAGTTAAGGAGATGGTTAGCAGCTGGAATTTTGAAGAGGCAATAGCATGGGGTAAAGCTGATAAAAAGTTTAATCAAGGGACTTTTGGAGCCGGAATTTCTTTAGGAAGTGGAAAAACAAGAATAGATAAGCAAAAGGATGAAGTCAAAAAATTAGAAAAAATAGAACTTGAAAGTGCCAAGTTCAATCATATTACCTCTCGTGAAAATTTAGCTGATTTAACAGGTTATAAGGGCATTTGCCTCGATTCTTTTATGGTTTTCCTGAATTCTAATTATTCTATTCATTATAAAATGCCAGAATATGAATTACTGTCATCTATTCTTGGTGCATATGAAGATTTTAAAGAATTAAAAAGTCAGGAAGATTGGTATAGTGTAGATAGTGATTCTATTCATATTCAGTAGCTAATCAGTTATTTGTAATTTCCATTTTATTTAAAGTAATAACTGAACATCATTA
This sequence comes from Plebeiibacterium sediminum, assembly GCF_026013605.1. Classification (GTDB taxonomy): domain Bacteria; phylum Bacteroidota; class Bacteroidia; order Bacteroidales; family Marinilabiliaceae; genus Saccharicrinis; species Saccharicrinis sediminus. Next base: position 312,640 of record NZ_JAPDPJ010000001.1, on the reverse strand, counting down.
TAAAAAAGTTTAAATAAAATACGATGTTGTTATTTACGTTAAAAAACTGATATATTTGTCCATTCAAAATAATAGTTAAGCATTTGCTAATTAGCAAAAATGGAGTTGCAGCAATCGGGTAAAAAAATATATTTTGCTTCAGATGTTCATCTGGGAGCACCATCAATAAAAGACCATAAAGCACATGAAAAGTACTTTGTGGATTGGTTGGATTATATCAAACCAACAACTGCAGCATTGTATTTAATGGGCGATATTTTTGATTTTTGGTATGAATACCATCATGTTGTCCCCAGAGGATTTACTCGCTTTTTAGGAAAAATAGCTGAATTTACAGATAGTGGGATTCCTGTATATTTTTTTACAGGTAATCATGATATCTGGGTTTTTGATTATCTCCCAAAAGAAATAGGAGTTGAAGTTTATACAAAACCTGTTTCTGTAGAATTAAATGGGAAAAAGTTTTTTCTGGCTCATGGAGACGGCTTAGGACCTTATGATAAAGGTTATAATGTTTTAAAAAAAATATTTACCAGTCGTATTTTACAGTGGTTCTTTTCTCGTTTGCATCCTAACTTTGCAGTAGAGTTAGCAAAAAGATGGTCGAGTCATAGCAGATTAAAGAATGAGAGTTCAGAAGGAGCCAAATATTTAGGAGAAGATAAAGAGTTTTTAATGCTTTATGCCAAAGATGTTTTAATGAAAGAACATTATGATTATTTCATTTTTGGTCATCGACATATAGATTTACATCAGCCAATAGGGCAAAACAGCCAGTTCATATATCTGGGAGATTGGGTAAAAATCAGATCATATGGAGTTTGGGATGGTGACAAGTTTGAATTAAAGTATTATAAAAAGTAGTAGTTACATAAATTGATTGGAGTGTTTCTGTATAAGAAGCACAAATGTTAGCAAAATCGAATACAATGGGAATTTATGCTGTTGCCACTGGTACGGGCTGTTATTTGCCTGAAGTAGTGGTAAAAAACATTGATTTTGCCAATCGACTATTTTTAAATAGTGATGGCAGTAAAATAGAAACTCCGGCGGAGGAGATTGTACAAAAGTTTGAAGAAATAACAGACATTAGAGAGAGAAGGTGTGCCGGTGAAGATCTTGTTACTTCTGATATTGCTGCAATTGCTGGACAGCGTGCTCTTGATGCAGCAAATTTTGATAAGGAAAAATTAGATTACATTATTGTAGCACATAATTTAGGAGATGTAAAGCATGGTAGCTTGTATCCTGATATTCTGCCTACATTATCTTCCAGAGTAAAGCAAAAACTTGATATTAAAAATCCACGCACCATAGCTTACGATATCACATTCGGTTGTCCTGGATGGACTCAGGCAATGATTCAGGCAAGTTATTATATTAAATCAGGAGATGCTAAAAGTGCCTTGGTAATTGGAGCAGATACTTTAAGCAGGGTAATGGATCCTCACGATAGAGACTCAATGATTTTTGCAGATGGAGCCGGTGCTGCGGTTTTAGAAGCAGTTGAAAGTGATGAACCTGTAGGAATACTTAAGCATGTAGCCAGAACTGACTCTGAGGAGCATTTGGATATTTTACAAATGGGTGATTCTTTTAATCCGGATTTAAAGAGTGATCACATGTATCTGAAAATGTTAGGTCGTAGAGTATATAACTATGCGTTAACTAACGTTCCATTGTTAGCCAAAGAGTGTTTAGATGTGAATGGTCTTACATTAGGTGATGTGAAGAAGGTTTTAATTCACCAGGCTAATGCAAAAATGGATGAGGCTATTTTAAAACGAATTTTTAGATTATATGGAATTCGTGATGTGGATTATAGTGTAATGCCTATGACTATAAAAACATTAGGTAATAGCTCTGTGGCAACTGTTCCTACTCTTTTTGATTTGGTTGTGAAAAATCAGTTAGAGGGGCATTCTTTAGAAAGTGGAGATTATGTTATGATGACCTCCGTAGGTGCTGGAATGAATATTAATGCTTATATGTACAAAATGCCTTAAGGCTTAAAAAAGGATATAAATTTCATAACAATATAATCGGGGATGTTCATAAATAATGAGTATCCCCATTTTTATGTTTGTTCTAAAATAGGTTATATTGTCATGTTCAAAAAATGTATTAAATGATGGAATTGGCTGTTGCTTTTTTTATAGGATTAATTGTTTCTGCTGTAATTGTTTATTTGTTGTTTACTCTTAAAAGTAACCAGTTGAAACAGCAGAGTGTTATTGTTGAAAATGACAATAAAAACTTAAGTGAAGAGATTCATAAGTTAACTGAAAAGCAAGGTAAACTAGAAAATGAGTTAATGCAGGCAAAAATGCATATTGCAGCTATTGATACAGAAAATGCACATTTAATTAATACAAATAACGAAAAGCAAAAAGAAATAGAGAACCTTCATCAAACACTTTCAAAGGAGTTTGAGTCTATTGCTAACCGAATATTAGTGAATAGATCTAAAGAAATTAGTGAGCACAATAATCAAAAACTGGCTGATATTTTATCTCCTTTAAAAGAACGAATTACTCAGTTCGAAAAGAAAGTAGATGATGCTTATGATAAAGAAGTGAGGGATAAGTTAAGCTTAAAGGCTGAAGTAAAACGACTTTTTGATTTGAATCATAAAATTAGTGAAGAGGCAGGTAATCTGACCCGTGCACTAAAAGGTGATGTTAAAAAATTAGGTAACTGGGGAGAGGTTATACTTGAAAGAGTTCTGGAACAGTCAGGCCTGACTAAAGGACGAGAGTATCGACGCGAAGTTGTGGATGAGAATGCAAATGGTAAGCAAATTCGTCCTGATGTAATTGTGGATTTGCCTGATGGTAAACATTTGATTATCGACTCTAAGTTGTCTTTGTATTCATATGAAGAGTATGTAAATTCTACAGATGAAACTGTGAGAGCCGATGCTCTTAAAAATCATAAAGAAAGACTTAGGCAACATGTAAAGGACCTTTTTGAAAAGAATTATATCTCGGCGAAAAATTTAAATACACCTGATTTTGTATTGATGTTTATTCCTGTTGAAGCGTCTTTTGCGGCAGCAGTTGAAAATGATGATGAATTGTTTGCTTTTGCCTGGGAAAAGAAAGTAGTTCCTGTTAGTCCATCCACATTATTAGCAACATTAAAAACAGTAAGTTCTATCTGGAGACAAGAGAATCAAAATAAAAATGCACTGGAAATTGCAAGACAAAGTGGAGCTTTGTATGATAAGTTTGTTGGATTTTTAACTGATGTGGAAAAGATAGGAGGTAGCTTAAATCAGCTACAAAATAATTATGACAATGCCTTAACTAAACTTCAGACAGGCAAGGGGAATTTAATATCAAGAGCTGAAAAAATTAAGGAGTTAGGTGCCAAATCAAGTAAGGCTATTTCAGATAAATATCTTGACAATTAATTTGGATAGCATTAAATATTATGAGAATATTTGTTTCGACATCTTATGTGATCTATTAAAATTCATGATTCCTGAACTTTGAGATTGAGGAATCGTGAAGTTTATACTAAAGAAAAATCCCGATCCCTTCTGTGACATAGATTCCACCCAGATTGTTCCGTTCATCTTATCAACCAAACCTTTACAAATTGAAAGGCCTAAACCTGTGCCTCCTGTAGTTTTTGTGTTTGTTTCATCCACTTGTCTGAATGGATCAAATATGATTTGGTGTTTTTCTTCCGGGATTCCAATACCACTATCTTTTACAAAAAAGATGATTCGGGTTTTTAGTAAAGTGTGCCCTATTTCAATTGTCCCGGTTTCAGTAAATTTTATAGCATTTTCACTAAGACGTGTTAATATCTCAGTAACCTTGTTTTTATCAATTATTATATCAGATATGTAATTCTCATTCCCTTTGTGGTAATATATTTTAAGATGGTTCTTATTTAAGTTTTGGGTCTGTTTTTTAGCTGTATTAAGTATATTTTCCTCAAGTTCTTTCAGATTGGTTATTTGTAATTGAGGTGGATTGTTATCAGTTTCTATTCTTGATACAGAAATAATATCGTCAAATGAACTTAATAAATCCTTACTACTTTTAACAATAACATCGTAATATCGCTGTTTTTCATCTTCTGTAAAATTCTTGTTTTTGAGTAATGTACTAAATCCCATTATAGCATTTAAAGGTGTTCGTATTTCATGGGATATGTTTGCTAAAAAAGCTGTTTTAAGCCGATCAGATTCTTTGGCTTTACGTCTTTCTTCTTTTAATAGTTTGTTATACTCATATCTTTCTGATATATCAACAATTACACCTCTCCAGCCTTTGTGTTCTCCATTAATCAGTACTTTATCCATATAAAGAAGTCCCGGAAACCAAGAAGCATCTTTTTTATGCGCAATAACCTCATTTTTCTTATTCTTGTTTTTTGCAGTAATTTTGAAAATATTAAGTTGGTACTCCGCTTCGGATTTTGAGTAACCAAAACTGTTTTCCCACATCTTATTTACATAAACCAAGGTGCCTCGTTTATCTGTTTCAAAAATACTTAATGGTAATTTTTGAGCCATATTCCTGTATTTTTTCTCGCTATAGGTTAGCTGTGTAATAAGGTTTTCTCTTTCTTTTTCGTGACTTTTTAGATCTTCTATCATCTGGCTGAATTCGCGATACAGAATATTAGTTTCTCTGGTTCCTTTAATAAGATTTATTTTAGGTAATGACTTGAAATCATTAAGAATGATACTTTCAATAAAGTAGGTTAATTTAGTAAGAGGCTTTGTTATTTGACTTGATAAAATGTTTGATATAAAGAAGCATATTAAAATGGCAAAGGCAATAATGAAAAACAACGTTTTACGAAGCTGGATAATTTTTTTAGTATTGTTAATCTTTACAAATTCAATCAAGCTGGTTACTCTTTCTTCAAGAAGCTCATCCAGTTGATCCAGGTTTTCTTTTAGTCCGGAATTATCGTATAATCCCAATTTATCATCAATCGTTACTATTTTATTAAAGCATTGTTGATATCCCTCTAGATGATCTTTTGTTAGTTGATTGGTTTTGGTGGTTAAATTTTTGGCAAGCGTATTATATATGCTATCAAAAGTTGATATGTATTGTTTTTCATGTCTTAAAAAATAATCCTTCTCTCTTCTTCTGAGCGATAGTAAGGCTTCCTTGTTAATGTGCCTATTCTTTTCTAGTTGATGAGCATGAAATCTCATTTGTCCAATTAACCCAAAATCCTTAAAACCTCTTTCTGTAGCTAATGTTGTAAGGGTTTTAAAAATAGAATCTCGCTTATAAAGGTTTTGTTTTATTTGTAATAAAGGAGTATTAATGTGTTCTGATCTTTTGTATTGATCAAGAAGGTTATCAATTTCGTTATTCAATAAAATGTTTTGATTATTAGATTCAATTAAAAAAGGGCTATGGGTTGTCTTAAAATAATTATTACTCCGGGTTTCCAGAGTGAAGAAGTTATTAGATATATTTTTAAGTTTAAGTATGTTTAGATATGTTGAGTTAATATCAACAGATAGCTGCTGAGCTTCACCTTTTGATGAAAAATAACTCCAGTTAATCCAGGTTGATAAACTGGCTACATATATTGATAATACAGAAAACCATACAATTAGCTTACTACTAAATTTCACTTTTTATATTTTTTGTTTTGTTGTGAAAATATAATAGTGATGTCAGCTCATGAAATTTTTAATATCATGTAATTATTAAGACTACTTTAATACTGGATTAATTTTTATTAATGATAATATTTCTGTCTTTCCATTTTACATTACCAAAGGCGGCATAAAAGACAGTAAATACAATGTAAAAAGGATAAATAAGCTGTGACATAATAAAGGTGATAGTTCTTAGAGGTTTTTGCATAAAATTAGCCCCTGATTTTAATATTCTATAGTCAATTGTAGATTTTAATAAGAAGAAAAGAAAGCCAACAAAAAAGACCTCCTTTGATAATAATAATAAGATGGGTAAAAATGCACTTAGTGTGTTTGTTACAAATACGATCCATGCAACAATAAGTGTAAATTTATCTGAATAACCTTTGCTTTTCGATGCCCACCTTACTCTTTGAAATAAAAAAGATTTCATAGTATGAACAGGCTCTGTATATACAATAGCTTCTCTGTTTTTTAAAAATTGAATTTTGGCATGAATGGATTTTGCATATTGAAGTAAGAAGATATCATCACCAGAAGCATAATTATTTATTATTTGAGCTGAGGCATTTTTATATAATTGTTTGCTGAATATAAGGTTAGCGCCATTGCACATAATTGGTTTATTAATTCCTGTAGCTCCAGCTCCTGATGTAATGAGACTCAAAAAATCAATATCCTGGAATTGTTCGAAGAAATTTTTGATGGGTTGTAATGTTACAGGAGCAATTACAAGATCAGGTTTGTTTTCATGGATAAATTGACTAATTGTAGTAAGCCAGTTTTTATTATGAGTACAATCTGCATCAGTAGTTATGATATATGGGTTTAGGGCTGATTCAACACCAAGTTTAATCGCATTCTTTTTTCCTGGTTGAATGTTTTTAATAACACGAAAATTGCTAATGTCTTCTATAAGCTTTTGTAACTCGTGATATGAGTTATCTGTACTGTAATCGTCAATAAAAATAATTTCAAAAAAATTACAAGGAAGTGTTTGATGTATTAAGCCTTTAACCAGTTTAGCAATATTTTCTTGCTCATTTCTAAATGGAATAATGCAACTTATACTTTCATATTGACTATTTTTCTGAATTTTAAAAGTCTTTATTTGTTTAAACCCTTTGTGGAATTGGTTTATTATGAATAAGTAGATTGTAAAAACCACAAGAATAAAAGGGACTAGAACTAATTCAAGCATAAAAGCATAAACAAAGTAAAGGGGATAACATCACGTAATCCCCTTATTAATAATGATATATTATTTATAGAAATCTTTATTGAATTTTATAAAGCCAGCTTTCTAATCGATCCTTCTCAAGAATTTCTTGCTGACGAGCTTCAATAACTCTATATGATGCATCAGAATCCGCACTGACTAAAAACATATTTCCTTTGGGGATGATTTCAGCGTTTGTGAACCCTAAATCTTTTAATTTATTAACGTAGTTTTCAGCATTTTCCTGCTTTTTAAAACTACCTACAATAATATAGAAATCCTTACTTTTTGATATCTCTGGTTGTACTGGTGTTTCTATTTGTTCTACAGGTTCTTCCTTAACTACTTTAGCTGAATCAATTACTACAGGCTCTTGTTTTATTGGTTTTTCAACTTTTATAGGTGTTGTTTTTACCTTTACCTTTTTTGAATTATTGAAAAATACAAAGTATACAGCGATACATAAAATTACAAGTAAAGCTATTACAACAAATGTAATGATGTCTTTACGTTTCTTCTCTTTTATGGTTTTTTGAGCATATTTATTTACTACTTTTTCTTTTGGAGTAGCAGGTTTAACTTTTGGTTGCTCTTTTGGAATTGGAGGTGTAGTTACACTTACAGGAACTTTTTCCTCTTTTATTAGCTTTTCCTCCTCTTTATCAATTGTAAATACAGGCTCCTTTTCTTCAACTTTTTCCACAGAAGTATCTTCTTTGATTTTTTCTTCTTCAGGAGCATCAGTAATTTCAGAGTCGTCGTCTATATCCAGTAATACAGTTTCCTTTTTGACTTCAACGGTATCTTCGTTAACAAATTCTGAAGGTTCTTTTTTTGTTAACTCTTCGCTATTAAGCTCTTCAGCAAAATCACTAGCCTGCTGAAATCTTAAAATGCCATTTTCATCTTTTTTGAATACCCCCAGTTTATCAATGGAGTAAATACCCTTCTCATCTAATTCTTTTTTTAAGTTGTCCACATAGTTAAATACCTGGTCTGTCGCAACAATGGTGTCTATTCCCTTTTGCTCAGCAATATAGTTAACTAATAGTCCATCGTTAAAACTTAAAAAGTTATTAAAGAGGATACTTAACCCATTTTCTTTGGATATAATGAAAGCTCCAAAGTTGGGAATAATTACTCTGTTATTTTCTTTAATGAGTTCTGATATATATTTTTCCATTGTTTTTGAGTTCTGTTTTAGGTTAATAAAATGGAAAAAGGCGTACTAAAGATAATGAGTTTTTAATGATTTGAAATAATATTGTTTAAAAGTTTGATAATAAGATAGTGAAGATAAGGGGTTATTGATCCTTTTTTATAATAAAATAGGATCCAATTATTGCAGGGATTACCTGGTTTGTAATCCATAACATACTTACAGCTAGTATAATAGAAGTTTCGTTAGGAAAATTAATAGAGAATAGGAATAATGCAACAGAATTTCTTACTCCTAAGTCAGCCAATAAAAAGGATGGGATAACTGTAATGCACATAAAATATATTGGTACAATAATTAATGTACTTATGGTAAATTGGGAATCTGAACAAATGTATAGTAATAAGATGAGTTGCGTACAATAAGTAAAATATCTGGTCAAGCTTAACACAAATAGATTAATATACTTTTTAGGTTTGATATATCTTAATTCTCCAAAGGATTTTGTTACACTATTTAAAATTCTATATTGTGAAATATAAGTACTTATCCTAACCCTGAATACAAATAATAAATAGAATATTGTAACGGATACTACTAATAAAACTATGGTGTATTTTAATAATATAGCATATTGGAAATTGTTGTTATTAACTGCGAAATAAGTGAATATAGATCCGGTGAGAAATATAACTATATTTTGAAGGAAGCCTCCAAAATAATTTAAGGCAGTACCCTTACTCCATAACTTTCTGGGAAGTGGGATAATTCTTCCATAGGGTTCTCCAATTTTGGCAGGAGTAAAAATACCAGAAGAAAAGCCAGCAAAAACCATACGGATACAATCAGGCAATTTTACATTTATGATTCCGGAAAGAAGTATCTTCCATTTTACTGATTCCGTGAGAATATTTAAAAACGCCAGAATTATAAATATCAATATATAGAAACCTTTTGTTGCGTTGATATTTACTAAAGATAGATTGATATTAATATTTGACAGTCTGTATACAATATATGCATACGAAGATACCAGAATTAATATCCCTATAATTTTTTGCTTAATTTTTAAATAGCGCATCAGGCCATTTTACGATTAATAATAGGTAGAAAAATTAAAGAAATAATGCCTGTAATAACGATCATTGCATTTAAAGCACTCCAAACTACCAATGCAAATGCTGCTCCTTCGTTTTGAGATACACCATACATTTGTAATGTAGCAATAACCATAAAATGCCAGGGGCCCATTCCGCCCTGTACAGGTGCAACCATACCTAAACTTCCTAATACAAAAGCAGCAAAACCAGCCAATGGCGAAAGTTGAGATGTAAATTCAAAACCAAAAAAACAAACGTATATCATTAAAAAGTACATGCACCATATGAACAGCGTATGGAAAATAAATAACGTTTTATTTTTAAGGTTTCTGACCGCAAAGAAACCTTCAGCAAATTTGCTCCATAATCCTTTAAGTTTCATGTAAGGGGATGTTCTGGCAAAACGTTTTTTGAATATTCTGAATAAAAGTATTAATGAAGCGATAAATGCATACGTCCAAACAGAAGTAAAAATATTTGAAAACTTTGTTAAATCAGTATTCTTAACTAAGAAATCACTCACAATATTAAACTGAATAGCTAATACTAAGAGTAAGCACAAAAACAACATAATTACATCTATAAGTCTTTCTACTACAACTGTTCCAATGAGCCTGGTAACAGAAATCTTTTCATATCGACTTAAAACACCACATCTTGAAATTTCACCCATTCTAGGAATTAATAAGTTGGCAAAGTAACCTACCATTACAGCAAAAAATGTGTTCGATAATCTGGTTTTTTTTTCAATGGGTTCAATTAACATTTGCCATCTTAGGGTTCTGCTAAAGTGGCTTGCAAGTCCTGCAACCATTGATAAAAGAATCCACCAATAATTTACGCCGGTTTTTAGAGTTTCTTGTATTTGATGCATGTCGTAATTACGATACACATACCACATCAAAAATCCACCAATGGAAAGATAGATTAGAAACTTTATGACATTAATAATATTTTTTTTCAATGGACTGCCTTTGATTTGTATTCGCCTAAAAATTTAATCTAAGAATTTTTAGTAATAATATTTTACCTTTGCCGCAGGATTAGCGAGTGCAATTTTATAAAAGATTATTTGTTTGTGCAAAAACACGACAATGATATGTTAAAAATAATTAAAATATATTTTAATATATCAGTTTAAAATATTGATTGTCGGCTACTGCTAAAATTATGCCAATGAAAAACGTAAAAGCAAAAAAACACCTGGGCCAACACTTTCTAACAGATGAAAAAATAGCTCAAAATATTGTGGATAGTCTTACAGACTTAAAAACAAAGGTACTTGAAATAGGACCAGGAATGGGAGTACTAACAAAATATCTTGTTGAAAAAGAAGGTTTAGATGTTGAGCTTGTTGAGTTGGATACAGAATCTGTAGATTATCTTAATGAACATTTTCCTATGTTGAAAGGGAAGATTATCTCAGGAGATTTTTTAAAGATGGATCTGAATACTATCAGTGATAGTAGTTTTAATATCATTGGCAATTTTCCATATAATATCTCAAGTCAGATATTTTTTAAAGTATTGGATTATAAAGAAAAAATTCCACAGGTTGTGGGGATGCTTCAAAAAGAAGTTGCAGAAAGATTAGCTTCACCTCCGGGAAGTAAAGTATACGGAATTTTGAGTGTGTTTTTGCAAGCATATTATACTGTTGAATATTTATTTACAGTTCCTGAACATGTTTTTAATCCACCGCCTAAAGTAAAATCTGGTGTTATTAGGCTAATTCGTAATGATGTAGAAAAGTTAGATTGCGATGAGAAGTTGTTTTTTCGTGTTGTAAAAGCTGGTTTTAATCAAAGAAGAAAAACACTAAGTAATTCTCTTAAAGCAATTCCTTTTAATCGAGATACATTAAGTGAATGTTCATTATTCTCTAAACGTCCGGAACAACTTTCTGTGAGTGAATTTGTTGAACTGACGAAGTTTATTGAAAGTAATTTGTAGCATTTAGAAAAAATATAAGAATACCATATTCTTAAAAAAATATTAGCAATTATGGCAGAATTCAAACTAACGCGTGAATTTGTTGACCACATAAAGCAAAAAATTGAAATTAAGGATGAAATCCGGATACTTGAAGATATTCAGGATCTGCATCCTGCTGATATTGCTGATTTATACCGGGAACTTGATCTTGAAGAAGCCAAGTATTTGTACTTGATTGCTGATGATGAGACTGCGGCTGATGTTATTACGGAATTAGATGAGGATGAGCGAAGACGTTTGTTAAGTGCCTTACCTAGTGAAGTGATTGCGAAACGATACATTGATAAAATGGAATCGGATGATGCGGCTGATGTTCTTGGTGAAATGGAAGAAGATCGTCAGCAAGAGGTACTTTCTCACATGGAGGATGTGAAATCGGCGGGTGATATTGCTGATTTGCTTAATTATGACGAAGATACTGCGGGTGGTTTAATGGGTAAAGAGCTCATTAAGGTAAAAGAATCCTGGAATGTAACCATTTGTTTACGCAGTATGCGTCGTCAGGGAGAGGAACTTGATGAGGTTTATTATGTATATGTTGTTGATAATGATGGAATATTAAAAGGTACCTTATCTCTAAAAAGATTACTTCTTAGTCCCACAACACGTACAGTTAAAGATATTTACAATGAGAATGTGATCGCTGTTAATGCTAATGTACCTGCAGAAGAGGTTAGTGCTATTATGGAAAGATATGACCTTGTAGCATTGCCGGTTGTAGATAGTATTGGCAGACTACTTGGACGAATTACAATTGATGATGTTGTAGATGTTATTCGTGAAGAGGCAGAAAAGGATTATCAGTTAGCTTCCGGTATTACCGATGATGTTGAATCTTCAGATAATGTATGGAGTCATACCAAAGCACGTATGCCATGGCTTTTTATTGGTTTGATGGGAGGTATTTTATCATCAATGGTAGTAAGTCAGTATGAAGGATTGATTGGGTTAAATCCACAAATTTCATTTTTTATGGGTTTAATTGCTGCGATGGGTGGAAATACTGGGATGCAATCTTCTGCGATTATCGTACAATCTTTGGCTTCAGGAAATAGTGGATTGGATTCAACCTCAGGAAAGTTATTAAAGGAATTGGCAGTAGGCGTTGTGAACGCAGCTGTTTTATCATCGGTTATATTTGGGTATAATCTCATAAAAGGCTCTGATCAGGCATTAACATATACAGTTTCTATAGCAATGTTCTCCGTAATATTAATTGCTTCATTATTTGGAACGTTTATTCCATTGGCCTTAAAGCGAATAAATATCGATCCTGCAGTAGCTACAGGTCCCTTTGTAACTACCTTGAATGATATATTGGGGATGTTGATTTATTTTACAATAGGAACATTCTGCTATTCTATTTTCTTGTAGGGGGTTAATGTAGAAATAGTATTTAGCGAGGTAAGAATATCTGAATAAGTGGTTGCAATTAAAATGATGCGTTCCATGTGGAACGCACATCAGTGTTTGTGTTAATTGCCGAGGTAGCTAATATCAAAAAATGCACCATAAATGGTTTGAATGTTTTGATTTTCATCATATCGGATATGCCCCTTCATTTGAAGCGTTCTTACCTGATTTTTTGAATCAACCAGCTTTATTTGAATTATTTGAGATGTATCACCACTTAACCACTTTTCAAAATGATTAATAAATACAGGAACATCTATTCCAATTATTAATGACTTAATATTAGATAGGTAGCAGGTTTCGGTACAACTTAAACCCAACAATTGCTTCATATTTAATGAAAGCTGAATAGAATCATCCGGGATTCTATAAATAAAGAAGTCTACAGAACTACCTGTTTCTTTTGATTCATTAATCATGTTAAAATCAAAGGATCCTTGCATAAGAAACGTTTTTTACTTTTAATACGCAAAAAGTTACTTAAATGTTATGTATTTTATATTGCTTTTGAGTATAAATTTTGATTAATAGAATTCGTATCTAATAAAAAGGCTACTTCACCGTTACCTAACACACTTGCTGCAGAAATTTCTTCATGGCTTTTAACCAATTCACCCATTGGTTTTAAAACCGCCTGATGCTGGCCAAGAATTTCATCAGCAAATATGGCAAACTTGTTATTGTTTTTCTTAATCATAATCATTTTTGCCATTTTATTTTGGTCCCCATTTATATCAAATAAATTTCTTAACGAGACAAAAGGAATGAGTTCTTCTTCGAAGTCAACTGTGGCATGTTTTAGCCTTTTTTCAACGTTTTCATAATGCATTTGAGCACAAATTTCAACATCTGATAAAGGTAATAAGAATTTCATTTTACCAGAACGAACCAAAAGGGTATCTAAAATTGCAATAGATTGCTGAAGTTTAATTGTAAATGTAGTTCCTTTACCTATTATACTTGTTATTTCAAGTTCACCGCGCATTTCGGCTATTTTTTGTTTAACTACATCCATTCCAACACCTCTTCCTGAGATAGCTGTAACTTCTGAAGCAGTAGAAAAACCCGGTTCACATATTAATTTATAAATGTCTTTATCGGATAAATTATCACCTTTATTAATCAGGCCTTTTGAAATTGCCTTTTTAATAATTGATTCGCGATTTAAACCTTTTCCATCATCAGATATTTCAATAAAAATATTGTTTCCTGAATTGTATGCTTTTAGTTTAATTGTTCCTTTGGCATCTTTTCCTGCTGCAATTCTGTCTTCAGGTAGTTCTATTCCATGATCTAATGCATTCCTTAGCATATGTACCAATGGCTCAGCAACTAGGTCTATAGAGCTCTTATCAAGTTCTGTTTCCATGCCTTCAGTAGCAAATTCAATTTCTTTTCCAAGGCTATTAGAAATATCTCTAACCAACCTGTTAAATTTAGGAACCATATCTCTAATTGGGATTAATCGTATCTCCAATGCATTGTTTCTGAATTGCTTAGAAAGACGGTCGAGTTTTTCTATTTGTGGCCTGATTGATTCAAATCCCTTTTCTTTGCTGGATAAATTTAGTTGTGAGGAGGTGGTTATGAATTCGCTAACCAGATACATTAAATAATCTAATTTTTCAGAATCAACAGATATGCGGTTCATATTTTGCCTGATTGAGGCAATCATTGATTCTGTATTATTTAGTTTTGTTTCTGTTTTAACTTTGGGTTTATTATTACTATCTGACTTTTCATTATTTGTTGTGGATAAATGTGTTTCTTCTTCCAGAAGTAGTTCTTTTTGTATTTTGGCCATCTCCTCTGTATTAAACACATCAAAGTCTGCTACTTTTCGAATAATACAATATTCAAATACAAACATTAAGGCATCCTCAATGTCCAACTGAGTAAAATTACCAACCACAAAAATGCTCCAACGTTCTTCATCCTCACCATCAACAGGGAGCGCATTTATCGATTTAATTTCACCAATTTCGGCAAGGTCTTTTATCGTGTAAAATACATTTATTCGTCTGTCTATAATACTTTGGTGGGTATGAAAAATTACATTGTAAGTAACCAGACTATCTTCACGAACTAATTTTTTTAGCTGAACTTTTTTTGTCCTGTTTTTATTGTTTATGATTATTTGATTACACCAATTATGTAGTTCAGTTTGTTTTTGTTGGTTTTCTTTTTTCTCAAAATGCTCATCTTTAATAAGGGCAAACAGTTGATCCACTATAATTAAGGTTTGATCTAAAATTTCCTGAGTAAGTTCAATAGAGTCATTTCTGATAAGATCGTAAATGTTTTCTGCATTATGAGTTAATTCACTCATTGCTGTATAACCATACATTCCACTTACACCTTTAATGGTGTGCATTACTCTGAAAACCTCCTGAATTAAATCCATGTTTTTAGGATTTTCTTCAAGTTGAAGAATAATACTTTCCATAGAGTTTAGCAAAGTTGTAGCTTCTTCTATAAAAAGAGTTTTAAATTTTGATATATCATTTACGCTCATACCTGGATTCTTTAAGCTTTATTGTTGTATTAACAGAGAGATGCTTCGTTAAACATCTCTCTGAAAGGAAAACTAAGTAATAGTGTTTGTGGAAAAAATAGTTATATAATCATTACATTGCTTCGTAACCTGTAAGGTCAGATTCAAAGTTTTCAAAGCTAATATTAGGGATAACACTGCTTTGGTCTTTGCTTGATCCATTACCATTATGGTTACCATTTGTTGGTACCATTGATTTGTTGAATGTTGTTGTCTTTTTTCTCCAAGAATTATGGTTTGAGTTATCTATGTTGAAGAACCTTGTAATGTTTTCAAGGTCTGCAGCCTGAGCTGCCATTTCTTCTGAACTACTTGCCATTTCTTCTGATGATGATGCATTTTGTTGTGTGACCTGGCTTAATTGTTGAATGGCCATGTTTACTTGATTGACACCGGATTCCTGTTCTCTGCTAGCAGAGGCAATTTCTTCAACCAATCTCGAAGTTTCTTGAATATCTGGAACAATTGATTTTAGCATCTGATTAGATTCTTCAGTCATTTTAAGTCCTGTTTCTGCAAGAGCAACAATTTCACTTGCTGCAATCTGACTTCTTTCAGCTAGTTTTCTAACTTCAGCAGCTACAACAGCAAAACCTCGTCCCTGGTCACCAGCTCTTGCCGCTTCTACAGCAGCATTTATGGCTAATAGGTCGGTTTTTTCTGCTATCTCAACTACCACATTAATTTTTGCAAAAATATCTCTAACAGCACGCATGCTATCTTCTGAAGCTACAGCTACCTGTTCAGCAGAGTTTGAAGACTTTCCTGAAATATCCATGGTTTTGATTGCATTTTCAGTGTTTTGCTGAATATTGGCAGCCATTTCTTCCATTGATGAAGAAACTTCCTCCGCCGCTGCCGCTTGTTCGCTAACACCTGATGAAATCTGTTGTGCTCCTGAACTAAGTTGTTGACTGGCTCCTGCTATATTATCAGCACCACTCTTAATATCACCAATAATATCTTTTAATCTGTTGACCATTTGCTTCAGAGATAAAGCCAGATTACCAATCTCATCTTTTTGGTTTACTTCAAGATTGGTTGTTAAATCTCCTTTTGCAACCTGGTTGGCAAAATTTACCGATTTGTTGATTGGAGTTAAAAGGCTTCTGGTAATAAATACAGATAAACCTATAGCTAAAAGTGCTGCAATGATGATGAAGGTGATAACACCAGCTCGAGTTTTTTGCGCTTCTTCAATCATAACTTCGTCTGTTAAGATATGATCTCCAGATGTTTTGATGATTTCGTCAAAAAGATTACCTACATCATGTAAGTGAACCATTGTTTCTCCCTGAAAAATTTGGTTGGCTTTTGCCATGCCTTGATATTCATTTTCAACCCATTGAGTTAGTGCTCCCAATTTAGTTTGAATAGCCTGGGCTTTGATACTAAGGTTATTTGAAAAATACCGTTTAGCTGCAGCTCTGCTATCATTTTGCAGGTAGTTTTCTATATCATGAACACTAAGATGTAATTCGTCGTGAGCTTTTTCAATTTCAGAAAAATAGGAATTTGTCTCAGGGTGATCAGCTTTTAGTTTGAGTACTTCATCAGATTTTAACCATTTCCCAAAGTTGCATAAGGATGGATCTTTAATAACATTTATCGAGTTTTTAGATGAAATATATACCGCATCTTTTACTTCACTTAACCATTTACTGTGATCGTATTCTGCTTGTTTAAGTTTTACTGCTATCTTATAATCAATCTGAGTAAAGACATCGTTTATTTTAATAGCTGACTGATGTAGTTTTTCATGTGGATCAGCAATTTTTTCGAATAGAGGTTTTAGAGCTGGAGCTAGATTTTCAGCTTCTTTTCTTCCCTCTCCATAATACCATTTACCAAATGCACATTTATGGTGATCGGTTTGTACATTTAGTTCAGTTACTTTTTCATCTGTTAATAATCTGTTTACATCATTAACCCATAGTAAATGATCCACATATTTGGTTTCGAGTTCTGCTCTTAATTTGTTTCCATCAATAACTTCTTCTGCATCAGTTAATATTTCGCTAATACCTAAAAGTCCCCATGTAGCAGTTAGTATCATAACTATAATTATGGCACCAAAAGCAATTCCAAACTTTTTACTAAGTTTTAAATCATTCCATTTCATAATATATTGTTTTAGGAGGGTTGTGTTTCTGTTTCTATATTTTCTTTGACTTCAGAGGATAATTTTTTTAATTCAATGATTTCCTGAGTAGCCATTACATCTTCCAGATTAAGTAACATAATGAATTTGCCGTTTCTGTGAATAACCCCTTGTATGTAGTCCGAATTATAACTTTGGCTCACATCCGGTACAGGTTTAATCTCTTCATCTACTATTTCGATTACATCAACCACTTTATCAGATTGAGCACCTATAATTTGTTCTTGATTATTGATGTTTAAACTCAAGACTATAACAACAAATTTTTCTCCTTCATTATAATCTTCTAAATCAAACTTTAAGCGAGTATTAACAACAGGAATCACATTTCCTCTAAAATTAACAACACCAGATATTGATTCAGGTGCTTTGGGAAGGTTAGTTATGCTGTGTTCTTCTCCAGTTTCAATAATCTCTAAAACTTTGTGAACACTTACTGCAAACAATTCATCATGAAGACGAAATAGTAAGTATGATTCTTTTGATTTAGTATCCATAATTCGATATTTGATAATTCATTGTGAATGAAATCAAAAGTACATGTTGTATATTTTTCTACACAGATGTATAAGGACCGTTTATTTATATATAAAGATGGGTTGCATATGATACAAAATTACTGTAATTTCAAAAGTGCATTTTATTAGTACAATAACTCTATGCTGTATGGAATGTCTGAAGTATAAGATAAATATCAATAATTATGGGGTTTTTAAAATGATAAGTAAAAATGAGTAGTTGAATAAAGGGTTGGTTTTTAGTACTACTTTAGGGTTGGTGTCTTTGGAAAAAGCTCCTTTTTAAAGTTTAGAACTTTAGAGATAGAAACAAATGTTTATTTTGCTCGTAAGGTTGCTATCTTTACTAATATTGTTACAATACGCTGATATTTTTATATGCTAGATACAACCAAAGACATAATTCTAATAATTGAGAAGGATCCAGATAATACCAAACTATTCTCGTTTATTTTTAAGAATCAGGACTTTCATGTGTTATACGCCCAAAAAATCACTGATGCTCAAAAATTGATAGATCGATTTGAGATAAAATTGATTATTTCAGATTTGATTAATATTGGTGGGGATATAATTGACTTTTTTGAATATGTAGAAAGTTTATATCCTCATGTAAAAAGAATGTTGCTTACAGATTATATAGATAATCAAAAGTTGTCTGATGCAATTAACAGAGGACGTATTTTTAATTATCTGCAAAAACCAATTGATCCTAAAAAGCTCATTGTTGTTATTAAAAATGGTCTTGAACAATATAATTTAGCTAAGAGTAATGAAGATTTACTGGTAAATTTAAAATCAAAAAACATAGAGTTAAAAGAGTTACTCATTGAGCTAAAAAATGAGGAAGAGAAATTTAGAAATATATTTAATTCTAGTCCAGATGCAAGTTTTATTATTAGAAATGATGGAAGTGTATTGCTATCAAACTTAAGTGCTAAACAAATCTGTCGTACATATCATTCAACATGTCGTTCGCTTAGCATATTCGATTTAATTCGTTCTGATAATCCGGTTGGACTAAAAAATTATTTGGCAGGAATCAATAAAAATACTTCATCAACCACTGAGGTTTATATAGAATTTCCAGATAAAAAAAAGACAAATTACTATGAATTAAAAGGGTATGTATTAAATTACAAGGGCGAAGATTGTATTAGGATAACATTAAGGGATATTTCAGTTAAAAAGGAAATGGAAAAAAAAGTTATTCAAACCATTATTCAAACTGAAGAAAAAGAAAGGAAACGGTTTGCCCAGGAGTTACATGATGGTATTGGTCCTTTACTAAGTACAACAAAACTGTATTTGCAATGGTTTAATAAGCCAGAATCCAAGATGGATAAGGGAATAATTATATCTAAGATGGAAGAAACCTTAGAAGAAACAGTGGCAAGTATCAGAGAAATATCAAATAACCTTAGTCCGAACACCCTGAATAGTTTTGGATTAGGTGCGGCACTAAAAACATTTATTAATAGGATTAGGAATGTGTCTGACATTGATTTTATTTATATAAATAAACTAAATAAGAGATTAAATGAACAAGTGGAAATAACCATTTATAGGTTAGTTTGTGAATTGATTAATAACTCAATCAAACATTCAGAAGCTCAGAGTGTTAACATTAAAATTGAAGAGAATGATGAAATTGATATTTCATATAGTGACGATGGAAAGGGCTTTAATGTGGCAGAAAAGATAAATGAGAATAAAGGTGCTGGTTTGATTAATTTAAGTACCCGAATACAGTCACTTGGAGGGTTATATAAAATCGATTCTCATCCTGGAAAAGGAACAAAGGTTCATATTAAATTAAGTGCAAATTAAATACTCACACATATTATTTTATAGTTATGGCTAAATCGAAGTTATACCTTGTTGATGATCATCAAATTTTTAGAGAAGGATTAAGAAACCTAATTGAAATAGAGGGTATTGGAGAGGTTGTTGGAGAATCTAATAATGGAAAGGATTTTATAGATAAAATTGAGCATATAGATGTAGATCTGGTATTAATGGATATTTCGATGCCTGTTATGAATGGTATTGAGGCTACAAAACTTGCCATAGAGAAGAATCCCGAACTTAAAGTGATGGCATTATCTATGAATGGAGATGAGGATTATTATTATAAAATGATTGAGGCTGGTGTTAAAGGATTTCTTTTAAAAGATAGTGGGATTAAAGAAATTGAACGTGCTATATTAACTGTAATTGAAGGAGATTCATATTTTTCCAATGAACTACTGCGAAGAATAATTTCAAACCTGGCAAAACCTTCGGATAAAAAGACTGAAGCAGATAGTCTTTTAAGTGGAAGAGAGAAAGAGGTTTTGATTGAAATATGCAACGGATTAACTAACGATGAAATTGCCGAAAAACTATTTATTAGCGCACAAACTGTAAAAGGTCATAGAAGCAACTTATTGAGTAAAACAAATTGTAGAAATAGCGCAAGTTTAGTAATGTATGCAATTAAAAATAAGATTGTAGAGTTGTAGTACCAACCTTTATCTTTAAACTATGAAAGAAAAAATGCAGGTTGTATGGACCCGCCAAATGCAGCAAATAAAGAAGCTTACATCCAGTTCAGTTGTATTTATGGTGGAGCTAATGGATACAGAGGCAAGTATTGTTGCATCAACAGATCATAGTGGTTACGAATATGATGTAAATAGATTAATAAAAACTACAGATTTTGGCCTACAGAAAATAGCAGAGGAGGGATCGCTGGCTAACTTTGAAGGAGACTTAAAGTTTAATCTAAAATCGTCGTTAACAATTGCAATCAAGAGTGGTAAAGATAATATATGGGGAGCTATTGTATTATTAAGTGATCAAGATGAAGCATATACCTATGAAATAATCCAGGATGTAGTTGTTTTTGCACAAGCTATAAGTGATAGCATTAAGTTATATGGTATAGAACATTGTACAGGAGATAATTTAGATTCCCAAGCTAATTCCTCTTTAAATTTCTTTCTTAAATCTATAAGCGGTATACCATGGCGTATTGATTTTGAAACCCGAAGATTTATCCATATTGGAGCACAGGCCAAAAATGTTATTGGTTATGATATTAAAGATTGGCCCTCTGTTAGAGAATGGAGTAAATCGATTCATGAAGAAGACAGAGAAAAGGTACTTCAGTACTGCTATAATATGAGTCTGAAAGGCATTGATCATACTTTGGAATATCGAATTCCGCAAAAAGGTGGTGATCATATTTGGGTGAAAAATATTGTAAAAGTTATAAAGGATAAAAATGATAAACCAGTTGAGTTGTTTGGAGTAATGATGAATATTACACATACCAAACAAAGTGAACTTAATTTATCTGCTCTGAATAATCAGTTAAAGTATATACTAAATGCCACCAATACAGCTTTAAGTATTATTGATGAAAACTGTATTATCGTTTTTCATAGTCATGAGGATAGTTCTTTAATTAGTAAATCTTGTTATGAGTATTTTGCTGGAAGAAGTAGTATATGTCCACATTGCCCCATTAATAGTGCAGTTAGAGAAAAGAGAACTTATGTCGAAACTATAGATGATCGGACTTATCAAATAACATCTTTCCCATTTGAAGTGAATATTGATACCTGGCACGTTGCAGAAATAAGAATTGATATAACAGACAGGGTTTCACAGGAAAATGAGATATTAGCGCTTAAGGATACTTTGGAGTTTGCAATGGCTGCCGCAAATATAGGTTTCTTTCAATATGATATTGTCAATCAAAAGGTCAACTCGAATAATGTTGTTAGAGAATTAACAGGATATGATCTCAGCGGAAATAAGGTTGACTTAGAATGGGTTATTTCAAGATTTCATCCGGATGATCAAAAGAATATATTAGATGTTTTACAACCAGGAGCTGCAGAACATCTTGATTTTGAATGTAGGATTTTGAATGCTAAAAATGAATATATCTGGATTAGTTTTTCTGGACAAATCTTAGAGTTTGATACAAATAATAGACCTGTAAGAGTTTCGGGAGTCATTAAAGACATAACTGCAACAAAAGATCTTCTATATGATTTAATGCTTGAAAGAAACCGAAGTTTAAGAGCTAGTGCTGCAAAATCAACATTCCTGGCTAATATGTCACACGAAATTCGGACTCCAATGAATGCAATAATTGGATTTACTGAGTTGCTTGGAAAACATGTGATTGAGCCTCCGTTTGATGGATATCTGAAATCTATTAAATCCAGTGGAAAAGTTCTGTTGGATTTGATTAACGATTTATTGGACTTTGAAAAGATTGAAGCTGGTAAAATGGTGATGCATAATGAAAATGTTGACTTTAGGCTGTTGGTAAATGAAATAAAACAAACGTTTTTAGTATTAGCAAGAGAGAAAGATGTAGAATTAATAATAAAAGGTGCTGATTATTTTCCAAAGTCAATATTTATTGATGGGTTGAAACTCCGACAGATTCTTTTAAATCTGGTAAATAATGCCCTTAAATTTACTAATGAAGGTAGTGTTACTATTCAATACGACTTTTCAATTCATGAAGGTAGTGGAAGCGGAATTTTGTCTTTTGCAGTTACAGATACTGGAATAGGCGTGCCAAGTGAGAAAAAGAAGAAGATTTTTGAACCTTTTATTCAAGAAAAAAATCAAAATGAAAATAAGTATCAGGGAACAGGATTAGGTTTATCAATAGTGCAAAATATTGTTCATAAAATGGGTGGAAGCATTTCCTTGATTAGTGAGTTAGGAAAAGGAAGTAGCTTTGCTGTTTCTATTCCAGATATAAAATCTTCAGCGATTCATGAAGATGAAATTGAATTAGAATATACAGAAAGTCAGAATTATTTATTTAACAATGAGCTAATTCTTATAGCAGATCCTATAGAATTTAATAGAGAGGTATTAAGAGCAATTTGTAAGAACTTAGGCTTTAGATGTATTTGTGCTTCGGATGGAAATAAAGTTTTAGATGTTTTATCAGAAGAAGTTGATTTGGTAATTCTGGATCTTGAGATCAATGAAAAGTACCAATTCCAGACTATAAAAGAAATTAGAGACAGAAAATCTGTTTTATCCTTACCTGTTATTGCAATATCTGCCCGTAATAAAGAAGTTTTTAAAGAAAAAGCATTAAAAGCAGGATTTTCAGGTTATGTATCAAAGCCCATTATAGAAAAAGATCTGGTTGAAGAACTTTCAAAGTATTTTACTCCGGTTAGCATTGGTATTGAAAACTACGAAGAATATAATGATACAAATGATTTTAAAGAAGGAGATTTATTCATCGTTAAAAGTCAGTTTCAGGAAAAGATTATTCCTATATGGCAGGATTTGAATGAAATGCTTTCGTCTGAAAAGTTAAATTTGTTTGTAGAGGAGTTACAGGAATTACAGGAAAAAGTATCATGGACTGATTTAAATGCATTTAATAAAAAATTAGATGCATCAATAAAATCATTTGATTTTGAGACAATTCAAAAGTTAATTCGTAATTTCAATACTTTTATTCAAAATCTTGATCTTAAATAACACATTAATCCAAGCTAGAAGAAATTTAGAAATATGAGTAACAAAGTTCTTGTCGTTGACGATAATCCTAAAAACTTGCAGGTTGTAGCTGCTTTACTTACTGAGAATAATTATGTTGTAGAGGTTGCGTTAAATGGAAAAACTGCGCTGAAGTGGTTAGAAAATACTCCATTTGATGCTATATTGTTGGACGTTATGATGCCTGAAATGGATGGTTTTACAACATGTGAGTTAATTAAAAAGAATAATGCTTGTGTAAATATTCCAATAATATTTTTAACGGCGCGCCATGATATTGAGAGTATTACAGATGGTTTTTCAAAAGGAGGTGTCGATTATATTACTAAACCATTTAATCAGCAAGAGTTATTAGTAAGATTAAAAACTCATATTGAACTCAAAGAATCAAGAGAAAAACTTTTAGATTTAAATGGCTGGCTTCAATCTGAGGTACAAAAAAAGACTGAAGAGTTAATAGTTGCCAATAAGAACCTTATTAAAGCCTATGAAGAACTTAAAATGTTAGATAAGGCTAAAAATGATTTTCTTAATACGATTAGTCATGAATTAAGAACTCCTTTAAATGGAATTGTAGGATCGATAAATTTGCTGAACTCCTTTGATCATGATACTCAGGTTAGCGAAATATTAGCTTTATTGGAAACCTCTGTAAATAATTTGGAGAAGTATTCTTATGCAGCCTTACAGATCTCTAATCTTCAGCTTAAAGGTGAATCCCAGCTAAGTAGTAATGATGTTGATTTAATTCCGTTTGTTAAATCTCAGGTAAATACAATTCATTCCAAATGTCAAAAGAAGAATTTAAACTTAACATTTAAAATTAATATCCCGGAAGCTAACGTAAATATAGATCAGGCTCTAATGAGTACTGCAATTGTATCTTTATTAGAGAGTACACTGATTTATACTAATGAGGGAGAAATTAAAGTAGAAATATCAGTTAATAATGATCATGCAATAATTGAGATTGTTGATACAGGTAGTTTATATGCAGGTACCGAGTTGAAACACTTTTTCAATTCTGTAAAAAACCAAAACTATCAATTTGAGCGTAATCATGCTATTGAATTGTATTTGGCACGTATTATAATTTTACTTCATAATGGTGAATTAGAGTTGAGTAATCGCTCAGACTCAAAAGGAGCAATTACTATAATAAAATTACCATTAGTGAATTAAAAAGAGTTATACAATCTAGATTCAGTTTTGTTGAACTTTGTTTGATGTAAATGATAAAAGAAATATACAGAAATAAACTTGTTTGGATTGTTATCTTTATTCAAGTTGCTTTTACCTATCAGGTATGGGCTTCAAATACAGATAGAGTACTGTTAATAAGTTCCTATAATTCCAGTTTTCCAACCTATTTTCAGCAAATAGAAGGAATAAAATCTGTTCTTGATTCTTTGGAAATTCAGTTAGATATAGAATCCTTGGACTCCAAACGATTTAATGATTCAATTATATATAAACTGAATGGCCAGTTACTATCACATAAGTTAAGTAAAGGTTTAAAGTATAAGGCGATTATAGTTAGTGACGATAATGCATTAGACTTTATTTTACAAAGACAAGAGAGACTATTTAAGGGCGTCCCAATTGTTTTTTTAGGGGTTAATGATATTAATAAAGCTATAATTCAAAATCAAAATCCATTAATTACAGGTGTAGGAGAAATGGTTTCTATGGAAGAAACCATTAATGTAATGCTTAAGCTATTTCCTGAAAAAAAACAGCTGTATGTTATTTCTGATGCAACTAAAACCGGTAAGGTTGATTTAGAAAATTTTACAGATGTTATTAAAAAATATGAAGGGGTCGAGGTTTTTACAGTTTCATTAGAGAATTTTTCCTTCGAAGAAATGGGATATGTATTACAACAAGTTGATGAAGAAGTTCCTGTATTATTACTTTCAGCCTTGCAAGATAAGAATGGAAATACTATGGATTTCTACTCTAGCTTAAAATTAGTAAAGGCTCATTTAAAATCACCTTTATTTCATCTGTTTCAGCATGGCATGGGACGAGGTATTTTAGGCGGTAAATTAGTTTCTCACTATGAGCAGGGAAAGAGTGCTGCTATTATTGTCTCAAGGTTGTTATATGGTGAGGATATCAGTAATATTAAAGTTCAGTACGAGAGTCTTAATCATTATGAATTTGATTATTACGAACTAGAAAAGTATAATGTTGATAAAAGTCTGTTACCTTCAACAAGTGTTATTATAAATATGCCTGATAATGTTTTTTATAAATATCGAAAAACAATCATTTTAATCTTATGTTTTTTATTAGTGCAATTAGCAATTATTGTTCTGTTAATTATCAATGTTAGACGAAAAAGAAAGGCCCAGAAAGATCTTGTTGATCAGGTTAGTGAGTATCAATCTCTTAACGAGGAATATGTAAGTTTAAACGAACAGTATCAATCTATTAATGAAGAGTTAAATACTAAGAATAATGATTTACTGGCTGCGGAGGAAGAACTTAGAGCAAACCTTGAAGAACTAGCAGAAAGCAATCGAGCATTTGAAATTAGCGAAGAGCGATTTAAACTTGCTGCTGAAGCATCAAATAATGGAGTTTGGGATTGGAACTTAATTACTAATGAAGTTTATTTTTCACCTGTATGGAAACAAATATTAGGTTATGAAGATGATGAATTACTTAATGTATTCGAAACCTGGAAAGATAATATGTATGAGGAAGATGTTAATGAGGCACTAGCTCATATAGATAAGTATATTAAAGGTGAAAGTGTCATTTACAGGACAGAATTCAGAATGAAGCATAAAAATGGAAAACTGAAAAATATTTTGTCCCAGGGGTTAATGATGCGTGATAGTAACGGTAAAGCTTATCGGATGATAGGTTCGCATGAAGATTTGACGTCCAGATATCATTATGAAGAAAATCTTAAAGCTCAGATTGAGGAAAATCTATCACTTTATGAAGAATATAAAACTATTAGTGAGGAGTTAATTCTAAAAAACGAAGCTTTAATTAAGTCGGAAGATATAGTAAAGAGAAATTATAAAGCTCTGGAAGAGAAAACCCAACAACTAATTGAAAGTGAGGAAAAGTATCGTCTGTTATTTAATAATATAAACGAAGCATTTGCTTTGCATGAAATTATTACTGATGATAATGATAATCCAACTGATTTTATTTATCGAGATGTTAATCCCGTTTTTCTGAAAAATGTTGGGCTTAGATATGAAGATTTAGTAGGTAAGAAAGCTACAGAACTATTTCCCGGAATTAAATTGACTTGGATTGACAGGTATGGAAAGGTAGCTTTAACAGGGCAATCAGATTATTTTCTAGATCATTCTTCAAAGTTAGGTAAATCTTATGATGTACATGTTTTTTGCCCTAAAACAGGATTTTTTGGAGCTATATTTAAGGATGTAACAGAAACATTAAAGGCCGAGAAAGAATTAATGGCCGAACGGGAAAGAATTAGTTATGTGCTTGAAGGAACAAAAGCTGGAACCTGGGACTGGGATATTGAAAAGGATGAGATTGTAATTAATGAGCGTTGGGCAAACATTATTGGATATAAAAAAGACGAAGTAGGGATCTTGTCTTATCGTGAATGGATGAAATCACTACATGAAGATGACATTATTAGAATTAGTTCAACATTAGGTAAGGTGTTTAGCCGTGAAATTGATTACTATGATGTTGAGTATAGGCAAAAGCATAAAAATGGAAATTATTTGTGGTTACATGCCCGGGGTGATATCATGGAATGGACAGGATTGGGTAAGCCTTTAAGGATGTGTGGAATACATCTTGATATAACCTCAAGAAAAGAAGCCGAGTTAAAGGTTATTGAAAGTGAAAAACGCTTTAAAACCATTTTCGATAAGAGTAGAACGATCATGGTTTTAGTTAATCCTGCAACTCTACAAATTGTTGATGTAAATGATTCTGCCATATTGTTTTATGGTTATACAAAGGAGGAGTTTCTGAAATTAACAGGTCTTGATATTGCAGTATTGAGTTTTGATGAACTGAGAGTTAAGATAAGAGTAGCACTTGAAAAAGGGAAAAACTATTTTAGTACAAAGCATAAATTAAAGTCTGGTGAAATCCGAAATGTTGATATTTATTTAAGCCTTATTGATGTTGATCACAAAAAGATGCTTCATATAATTATTATTGATACAACTAAAGCAGTTGAGGCAGAATATCAATTACGTAAAGTAAACCAAAGATTTATAGGTTTGGAAAACATCATACACTATTCTGCAAACTCTATCAACGATTTGCTTGATTTTACCTTAAAACAGGTGATTGACTATACACAAAGTGATACTGGAGCTGTATATCATTATGATGAGGACAAAAATTTATTTGTTCTGAATAATTTTTCCAATGATGTTAGATTATCACTTACGTTTGATAGTGGAAATAATATAAATAATTTGGATTGTTTAAGTAGAGCTGTGCGTTTAAAGGAAGCTGTTATTATTAATGATCCTAAGTCGAGTTATCCTTTTATTAAAGAAGAAACTGCAGATAAATTTGGAGCTTATAAATCCATTGCAATCCCTGTATTAGAAAATGATAAGGTTGTTTCTATCTTCTGGTTAGGAAGTAAAACAAATCAATATTCTAAGTTTCATGTTGAGCAGGTTATGCTGCTTCTTGAAACTGCATGGATTTTAGTTGAGCGCCAAAGATTACAAGATCAGAATAAATTAGTTTAAGTTGTTAGTCTTCTTCTTGTAATACTAATACTGCTTTATTAAAGTCTGCAGCAGCATTAATTACATTTTTAAAACCTTCAAATTCTTCGGGCTTAACCATGATGTTTTTATAGTATTCCTTTATTCTGACAGAATAAATATCACCATTATAAACATAATCAGAAACAAACCCGTAAATACTATCCTGAACAATACTCATTTTTGTAACTTCAGGATTAATTATTTTATATCCTTCCGGTACATGAAAAGTGATTTCTCGAATGTACATTCGGTTCCAATCGTTTTCTGCATTTGAAGTCCTGTTTTCTTCAAAATACATTTCTGTTTGTGGACCTATGCTTTCCCCAATATTAAATAGTATTTTATTACCTGCATTTTCAAGAAAGGCATCTGTAGATAAATCGGAGTAAATGATAAATTCTGAGTTTTTTATGGGCTCTTTATCACTCGTTTCCCTTATTTCTAAAGCATTATATATTGGATTTGGAGCTTTTGTTGATGTAATTTGCTTTAAAGTATTTTGCTTTTGCTCTGCATCCATTAATCCAATAAAGTTACTGATATATCCTCCGCTTAGTCCATTCAATCCTCTTTCTGTTTTAATTTTAGTAGTATTGTTATCAATGTCAAGTTGAATATCTATAACCATATTGTCATAATTCAATGTATCTGGAGTTGGTTCAATATACTTTATTTTACCTATAGCGGATTCAAAATCGCCAATCTTTACAGGAACAATAAAAAGCCCATCCGTGGCAGTCAGGGCACTATTAACTGTACCTAGTCTATAGGCATGGATAGAAGGATCCAGGTAAGTGTCATCTTTAGGGAAGTAGATGAGGTACTTATCCAGAAAATTCCAACTCTGGAAATCAGCATCAAATTTCACATCGTCTCTTTCTGAAGTTAAAACCAGGTTATGTTCAATGCCTAGTTGCTTTAGCATGTTGGCATATAGTTTTACATCACCTCGTGTACCTGCTACCTTATTTTCATAAATAAATTCAAGGTCTGATAATTCGGGGGCATTAAAATCTTCCACATAGATATTGGTTTTGATGAATTGCTCCAATGATTTTATCTTGGCAATTTCGGATGTTGTATCAATATTGGCAAGTTGAATCCATTTATCAATTATCTCATTATAATCGCCAAGATACATAGTTTCGTAAACACGAATTGCTGCATCATCCCATGTAAGACGTTGGGCTTTATTAATTGCTGTATTGTAGTTTAACCGGTATTCAATACGTTGTTTTCTTGGTTCTAAATACGAGAACTTTTCATTTTTTATGGATGGAATATCCTTTTGTTCACATTTAAATGAGTTGTGATTTTCATCTAATTCAGAAAGAGAGGCATTGGGAAATCCATTGTATCCTTTAACATCGTAAATTAAGTTTTTAGGACTGATAATTTCAAAGGTTGCTAATTGTAAAGGAAATGAATATTGAAAAAATGTTCGACCAAAATTAGAGCCTTCCATTTTTCGTATCACCATATATTCTACGTCATCTCCTTTTTCAATCCCGTCAATGGCAAATATTTTATAGCTATTGTGGCTATCTTCATCCTTTATCTCTTTGATGTTGTTTTTATCAAACTCAATGGTTTTTCCATTAGGTTTAATAGTTCTTGCCTTTATATCAATCAATTCAATTACATTATTAAGGCTAACTGATATTTTATTGAACTGATCTATGGCATCATCGTTATTTAATCGAAACTTTTTATGAAGTGTATGAATCATCTGTAATTCTCCATCATCAGCATATTCATACTCATATTTCTCATGAAAGAATATGCCAATTACATTTTCATCTTTATTTTCTGTTGCAATAGTTGAAAACACAGGTTTTGCAGACCAGGAATAATTAGTCTGAGAATATATATTTGCAGATAATAATAGGCTAATAAGTATGATTACATTTTTCATTGGTATTTAATTTCATGTGAAACTTACGCGAGTTTACGGCTTTATAATCCCAGTTTCAGATCATTTAGGTAATCGCGTTGCATGGTTTTATGTTTATTTCAAATTAATAGTTCAATTATTGTTCGTTTATTTTCTTAAGAACAATTGTTCTTCTATAATTTTTATTCAATGCATTAATCATGTTGTTCCATTCCGGAATTTTATCTTCTAATAAAGTAAAGAAGTTTAAGATGTACTCTTTTTCTAAAATTATAGCATTTTCTTCTTTACGATAGGTGAGATTAAAGCTAAATTCCTTATTGGTATATGCTCCATCTTTGGGAATATACGTAACCTCATATCCTTCGGGAATGATTAATCGTGTAACAAATTTTTGTGTACAATAAAAGTCATTTTGCATTGGTGTTATGGTACCCAAAGTATCAATTAACATACCCTGATAGACCTTGTCAAGGTTTAGATTAATATAAATCTCATCCTTATAGGATTTTAAATAATCATTTATTTCAAAACTATAATCCACATTTGCAGGAACATCGTATTCAAATAAATGAGATGTTGTTTGCGTGGTAACTTTATACTTGTTATTCCCCTTGTTAAATATTCGGGAATATGTTTTTATATAATTATCAGGTTTTACACCATCCATAGTGTAAGCAAGTTCAACTTTATTAAAACCTTTGTACTCAACTTTTCCTTCACCTTGTATCAGATTATCCTTCATTTGTATGGTTACTGAATCAGTTATAACACTATAACTTGCTGGTGAAACTGGTACATTCAGAATTTTAAATTCATCAGGTCCCTTGCCTATTAATATTTGTTTTCCCTGAATGTGATATGGATAAACACCGTAATCAAGATATTTAAAAGTACCATCAAGAATGATCAGTGAATCATTTACAAATTGAGTAGCGATCATATGGTTGTCGACCGAGGGTAGCGTAAGTTCACTATATTTATAAGGAATATGTCTGGTTCCAACCCAGGTTAAATAAGTTGGTAAACCAGCTATATCCATCATTGTTTTTATAAGACTCGACATTCCTTTACAATCACCATATCGTTTATTAAAAACCTCAGATGCTTCAGCGGGTATAAAGCCAGCATAGCCTTGTTCATAGGCAACATATTTAATGTTTTGGTGAATCCAGTAATAAATAGCTTTGGCTTTGTCTATCTCATTTAGTCCTTCAGTAATTTCCTTTACCTTATTTATTAACTCTGCAGGTATTTCCTTATTAATGTCTTTTACAAAATCGTAATAAAAATTGTAAAGTAATTCTGGTGTGCCAAAATATTCTGTAATACTCTTCTTTATATTGGTCTGTTTAATATAGAACTCAATATGTGGGCTAAAGTAATTAATGCCAAAATAGTTACCTGAAGCATAATGGTATGGGGCAACATCTTTGGTTTCCCATTCGTGATAAATGTACTTGCCTTTTTTATAGGTTTTATAGGATATAGGTGTAACTTTTTCATTAAACAATTTAAAACCAAGGTCAACATCTTTATGAACTTTTATTACAACTTTAGCATTTTCAACAGGCAAGAATGATTGAAGATAACAACTTCTAAGAAATCGGGGATTTTTATAGTTAATGGTATATTTTAAAAATGTTTTTGCACCCTTTTGTAATGAAGGATATGAAAATTGTATTGTTTTTGAATCGTCATAAAATATACTTCCATCAGTGCTATTGGTTTCTTGAAATTGATCCACTTTATACTTTTCATAACTATTTTCTTTAGGAATCATTGAAAAAGCTTCAATATCAGATATTGAAGTAAAAGCATTAGAAAATATGTAGTCTTTTGTAAAAGCCTTTGAGTTCTGATTTGTTATTAAAACTTCTTTTGTGTTTGTTTGAGTAATTACCAATGAGTCATCTGCAATATCAATAAGATAGGTGTATTTAAGCTGGGATATTACTCCATGGTAATTGTTATATTTTTCGTTTGATTCAGAGAATACATTATTACATATGAATGTGAGAAAAATAAACAGATAAATTATTTTGTGTATGGAATTATTATAGCTCATTTGCGAATTGTTTTATTATGATTTGAAGTTGATAATTTTAAGATTGCATGTAAGGATTATTTCTTTATCAACTTTCCCTTTTTATACAATTCTTCTTTTGCTAAAACTCCATTAT
The DNA here is from genome assembly GCF_026013605.1 of Plebeiibacterium sediminum. Lineage (GTDB taxonomy): Bacteria > Bacteroidota > Bacteroidia > Bacteroidales > Marinilabiliaceae > Saccharicrinis > Saccharicrinis sediminus. The sequence continues at coordinate 280,520 of NZ_JAPDPJ010000001.1, read as the reverse complement.
CATTATAATATTTCCATATACCTGATTTCTTTCCATCAATATAAATGCCTTCCTCTTTTTTCTCTGCATTTGCATAAAAATAACACCATTCGCCATCATTATTTCCTTCCTTATTCTTGTTGCCAATGGAATATACTTTTCCATTATCATAGTAATCAAAAATATATTTTTTAGGTTCGCCAATAATATTGGCCATACGACTTCTTTTTATGTTTACCAATCTTCTTCCTGCTTCATAAAAAGCGTCGAGTTCTTTTTCGTGTTTTTCATTATATTTTGATACTACTTCCTGGCCTGTTGACCTTAATAAAGTATACAAGAATGGGTTTAGATGATTTCCTTCGTTTATGGCCTTAAAAAATGGGAAGTACATTTGTACCCAAAAATCTTCTTCGTCAGATTTATAAGGAAGAACTTCCATGAGCATTTTTGTTTGCTTTACTAATGAAGCATTAAAATCTATAGAAAGAGGAAATCTGGATGTTAATACAATCTTAGCTCTAATGTAATGATCAATTTCATCAAATAGACTATTGTTATCTATGGGATCAATGAAATTACCTTGAGTAGTATCAATATAATTGTTTGATAGATTTTCTATAAAGATCAAGATAGGATTGCTCCGGTTGCTTGCCGGCTCAAGTGCTAAAAATGTTTCTAATGATAACATTGCTCTGGTGTACTGTTTTTGTCTTGCTGCCAGTTTGCCTAATTGCATATGGCTGGATGCATGATATGGATTGCACCTTAAAGCCTCTTGAAAGCATTTTTGAGCGTTACTAAATTGTTCTGTCTTTAAATATGAAATGCCTAAATTGTAATGAAGTAAGTATTCGTAAGGATACTCTTTTATGGCTTGTTGATAGGTTTCAATAGATTTTGGAGTATTATCAGTGTACTCGTAAATAGTTCCTTTGGTTCTTAATAAATGACATCGCATATTGCTTTTTTCAACCAGTCCTTTTTCTACAGTGATAGAAGCACTATCAAATTTTTCCATCGCCAGGTATGTCATGGCCATTTCTGCAAGCATCCAATGATAGTTTGAGTCATTTTCAGAGACCATTTTGTAGGATTCTATGGCTTCAGCAAACTTTTGCTCATCGTAAAGATCGTTGCCTTTTTGAATATATTCTTTGGATGTTTCTTGCGAAAAGATTGAGGTTGTAAATAATACAACCAAGTTTAACAGGACTAGATATTTATATTGCATTATGTATGGTTTGAACGTAATTCTGATTTTGAAAAATAGTAACAATTTAGGGCTTTAGCAAAAGCGAAAGAAACAAACCGTTATAAATACTATTCTTTTTTTCAATCACGGACTTTTCAAACAATAATACTGATGTAATTGGTTGTATAATTAACTATTTCTCTTTTTTCGAGCTAACTGAATACCTCCAAATCCTGAAATAATAGAAATGTAAAAACCAAAATCATACCACCAACCTGTATTGTTAATTTCGTAGATGGAGATAGATTTATTAAAAATGCTTAGAATTAATGAAAAAGGGGCAATCCAACCATGCCAAATTCCAGAAAAGAATCCAGCAGGTTCTGCAGGATTATAGCTTCCACCTCCAGGTATACAAGAGCTTAAAAAGAAAAATATGAAAATAATAATGCAGGTGAGTTTAAGATATTTCATATTGAGAGTAATTATTGGATAAAATGTTTTGAACCAACAATTTAATAAAAAAGGATGACTATGTAAAAAGCCATCCTTTTAAATTATTTTTTATTTTGCAGATTATAAATTATCCAGCAATATACTTTGCAATCCAATCACCTACTTCAGATGTTTTGTAAGCGTTTTCTTTATTAATATCCTCAGTTACAATACCTTCTTCTATAGATTTATTAACAGCTTCACGAACAAGTTTAGCCTCTTCTAATAAATCAAGAGATTCTAATAACATAGCCGCTGATAGAATTGTTGCAACAGGGTTTGCAATATCTTTACCTGCAGCTTGTGGGTATGAACCATGAATAGGTTCAAATACTGAAGTGTGTGTTCCTACTGATGCAGATGGCAATAAACCTAAAGAACCTGTAATAACAGATGCTTCATCACTAATAATATCACCAAACATATTTTCTGTTACCATCACATCAAATTTCTTTGGCCATTGAATCAACTGCATAGCAGCATTATCAACAAACATATAATCCACAGCAATGTCTTTATAATCAGGCTCCATTTCTTGAGCTGTTTCTCTCCATAAACGAGAAGTAGCTAAAACATTAGCTTTATCAACAACAGTTAAGCGTTTGTCCCTTTTCTCAGCATATGAAAATGCTAACTTAAGGATTCTTTCAATTTCTTCTTTAGTGTAAACACAGTTGTCAAAAGCTTTTGTTAAATCCTCTGAACGACCTTTGTCACCAAAATAGATACCACCTGTTAATTCTCTAACAACTACTAAATCAGCTCCTTCAACGATATCTAATCGTAAAGGACTTTTATCTAATAACGAAGGGAATGTAGTAACTGGACGGATATTTGCGTAAAGACCTAATTTTTTACGCATTGCTAATAATCCTTGTTCCGGACGAACTTTTGCTTTTGGATCATTATCAAATTTTGGATCACCAATGGCACCAAATAACACAGCATCTGAATTCATACAGATTTCGTGTGTTTCATCTGGATAAGGATTTCCAACCTGATCAATTGCACAAGCTCCAACTAAAGCTGATGTATATTCAACTTCATGGTTAAATTTAGTAGCAACAGCATCAATTGCTTTTTGTGCTTGAGCTACGATTTCCGGACCAATTCCGTCTCCGGCTAATACAGCAATATTCAATTTCATTTTATTTTGCTTTAGATAAAAGAATTAGGAAAGTGATGTAAACTTAACTATTTTCTCTATTTCTATTTAAACTATTTACTTACAATTATGTGTTGAGATAAAAGGAGGTTTTAATAAGTAACTTTATCTCATTATTTATTTTATTGTTCAAATTTATCTTTCCAGTTTGCCTGACGTGTTAAAGTGCCTTCTTCAATAACATTAAGAACTTTAATTGTGGCTTCAATAGCAGCTTGTGTTTGGTCGGCAGCCAGGCCCCTGGTTTTAATTTCAACACCTTTATAATCCCACGTGATCATTGTTTCAACAAAAGCATCTGTTTTTCCTCCCGGAGGTATACTAACCCAATAATCACTTAATATAGGATGTACTTTATCTAATTTTTTATAAATTCTCCAAAGCGCTTTCATAAAGGCATCGTACTGACCATCACCAACAGCTGTTTCATCATAACGATTGCCATTTATTTCCATACTAATAGATGCTAAAGGTCTTAGATCGTGTGCCAAAGATAAGTTATAATTTCTTATTTTGATGGCATCTTTAACAGAAGAACTCTTTAATACATCGGCAATTATAAAAGGTAAATCTTCAATGGTAACAGTTTTCTTTTTGTCGCCCAGTTCAATTACCCTTTGAGTAATTTTTTTCATTTCTTCAGAGTCCAGCTCAATGCCTAACTCTTCCAGATTCTTTTTAATATTTGCTTTTCCCGAGGTTTTACCTAATGCGTAACGTCGATTTCTTCCAAAACGTTCAGGCATTAAATTATTGAAGTATAGGTTGTCTTTGCTGTCACCATCTGCATGAACTCCACTGCACTGGGTAAATACATTGTATCCAGTGATAGGTTGATTTTCTGGTATTCTTAAACCTGAAAATTGTTCTACAATTTTGCTCACTCGTGTGATTTTTGATTCATCTAAACTATTCTGAAGTTTAAGGTGATCATTAAGAATACCAATTACACTTGCTAAAGGAGCGTTTCCGGCACGTTCTCCCAGACCGTTTACTGTTGTATGAATTCCTGAAATACCGGTTTTTAATGCTGAGAATACATTAGCAACTGCCATGTCATAATCGTTATGAGCATGGAAATCAAAATGAGTTTCAGGAAAACGGGTTACCATTTCGGTACAAAATTCAAATGTCTGGTCTGGATTCAATACTCCTAATGTATCTGGTAACATGATACGTTTGATGTTCATCTTTTTTAATTCTCCAATTACAAAATAAACATAATCAGGAGAAGTTAACATTCCGTTACTCCAGTCCTCAAGATAAACATTTACATCTATTCCCATTGAGGTTGCTTTATCAACCAATTTGGAAACATCATTCATATGTTCTTCTGGAGTTTTTCGTAGCTGACCTTGTACGTGTTTTAAAGAACCTTTAGTCAAAAGATTAATGACTTTGGCTCCTGCATTTTGAATCCATTTTAAGGAGATATCTCCATCAACAAAGCCTAATACTTCTATTCTGTCTAGAAAATTGTTTTTTTTAGCCCACTCTGTAATTCGTTTAACGGCATCAAATTCTCCCTCTGAAACTCTGGCAGAAGCAACTTCAATACGATCAATATTAAGTTCTTCTATTAATAACTTGGCCATTGCCAGTTTCTCACCAACATTAAAAGATACTCCGGTAGTTTGCTCTCCATCCCGGAGTGTGGTATCCATTACTTCTATTTTCATGCTTCTAGATTGTATCAAAGTATTAGTGATACTAATAAGACATTTGTTGTCTTACAGATGGTAGATCCAGTAATATTGAATTACTTAAATGCAACGGCATAAATCCATATAAAAGACTTATGCCGTTGTTGTTATTTATTAAGCTTTAGATCCCTCAAAAGCTTCGATCTCATCTTTAACGCTGATCAAATAATCAATGTCATCATAACCATTTAATAAACAGTTCTTTTTATAGCCATTGATTTCAAATGATTCAGTGTTTCCTGTTGCCTTATTAGTAATTGTTTGTTCTTCAAGATTTACAACTACTGTATTTTTCTCATCAGCTGCAAATAGTTCCGATAAAAATTCCTCAGATACAACAACTGGTAACACACCATTGTTCAATGAGTTGTTTTTAAAGATATCAGCAAAGAAACTAGAAACAACAACTTTAAAACCGTAACCATGAACAGCCCATGCTGCATGCTCACGAGAAGATCCTGACCCAAAGTTTTTACCAGCAACAAGTACTGATCCAGTATATTTAGGATCGTTTAATACGAAGTCAGCTTTTGCAGAACCATCTTTATTATATCTCCAGTCGGCGAATAGGTTGTCACCAAAACCTTCTTTGGTAGTAGCCTTTAAAAAACGAGCTGGTATAATTTGGTCTGTATCCACGTTCTCAATAGGAAGTGGTACATAGGTTGACTCTAATGTAACAAATTTTTCTATTGGCATTTTCTTTAATTTTTTATGATTATAAAGTACGTGGATCAGTAATTACACCTGTAACAGCACAAGCAGCAGCAGTCAAAGGACTTGCTAATAATGTTCTTGCACCCGGACCTTGACGTCCTTCGAAGTTACGGTTACTTGTAGATACTGAATATTTACCAGCAGGAACTTTGTCATCATTCATTGCCAAACATGCAGAACATCCTGGTTGACGTAGTTCAAAACCAGCCTCTTCAAGAATATCTTTTAAGCCTTCAGCAATTGCCTGGTCTTCAACCTGGTGTGATCCAGGAACAATCCATGCAGTAACGCCATCTGCCTTTTTCTTACCTTTTACAGCATTTGCAAATGTTCTTATATCTTCAATACGTCCGTTTGTACAACTACCTACGAAAATCCAGTCGATTTTTTTACCAAGCATAGCTTCTCCCGGAGCATATCCCATGTAGTCTAATGACTTTAAATAAGTTTTTTGAGAAGATGCGTCAATAGTATCTAACGTTGGAATATTCTGAGTAATACCAACACCCATTCCCGGGTTAGTACCATAAGTAATCATTGGTTCGATATCAGATGCTTTAAAGTCATAAACTTTATCAAATACAGCATCTTCATCAGTATATAACTCTTTCCATTTTTCTACAGCAGCATCCCAATCTGCACCTTTAGGAGCATACTCTCTGCCTTTAACGTATTCAATAGTTTTTTCGTCAGGAGCAATTAATCCTCCACGAGCACCCATTTCAATACTCATGTTACAAACAGTCATACGTCCTTCCATACTTAAACTACGAACTGCAGAACCTGCAAATTCAACGAAGTATCCGGTTCCTCCTCCCGTAGTAAGTTTTGAAATAACATATAATACTAAATCTTTAGCAGTAACTCCTTTTTCAAGCTCACCTTCAATGTTAATTTTCATTGTTTTTGGGCGAGGTTGCATGATACATTGTGTAGAAAGTACCATTTCTACTTCAGATGTACCAATACCAAAGGCAATACTACCAAAAGCACCGTGAGTAGAAGTATGGCTATCACCACAAACAATAGTCATTCCTGGTTGAGTGATACCGTTTTCCGGTCCAACAACGTGAACAACACCGTTTTTAGGGTGACCTAAACCAAATAGAGTTACATTGTTATCTTCACAGTTTTGTGTTAAAGTATCAACTTGAAAACGTGATATTTCATCTGCAATTGGGAGATGTTGGTTAATTGTTGGAATGTTATGATCAGGAGTTGCAAATGTGTTTTGCGGTCTGAATACTTTGATTCCACGAGCTTTTAACCCTGCAAATGCTTGTGGACTGGTCACTTCATGTACTAAGTGACGGTCGATATACAATACTGAAGGGCCATCCTCGATGGTCTTCACTTCGTGCATATCCCAAATCTTGTCAAAAAGCGTTTTCCCTGCCAATTTTCTAATATTTATAAGTTATTAATTTTTTTAGATAGATATAATAGATAAGATATATACTTGTTTAAGAGGTTCTTATCTATTATATAAAAGTCTTTTACATTATTTTAGATAATGCATCTAAATATGCCCAAACAGAAGCTGTCAGAATATCTACATTAGCACCAAATCCATGTACTGTTTTACCATCTAGTGCTAATTGAACATGAACTTTTCCTATATCATCAGAACCTCTGGTTACTGCTTGCACTAAATATTCTTCTAACACAGCTTCGGTAGGAATCATTTTTCTGATTGCTTTAAATGCAGCATCTACAGGACCGTCACCAATGGCATTTTTTGTCATGATTTTACCATTAAAGTTCAATGTAACTGTAGCAGAAGGGATACATGATTTACCACAAATAACCTGAAGATTATCTAATTTAAGAACTCTCTCTTCTTTCTTTTCGTGTCCTACTAATACTTCAAGATCTTCGTCTGCTATATCTTTTTTCGAGTCAGCAAGAATTAGGAAGTTTTTGTAAACCTGATCTAATTTTTCCTGATCCAAGGTATATCCAAGAACTTCTAATCTGTGCTTTAATGCAGCACGTCCACTACGAGCAGTAAGAACAATGCTTGATTCCTTTACACCAACGTCTGCCGGGTCAATAATTTCGTAAGTTTCACGATTTTTTAATACGCCATCCTGGTGAATACCAGAAGAGTGAGCAAAGGCATTACGACCTACAATTGCTTTGTTTGCCTGAACTGGCATACGCATTAAAGTAGAAACAAGTTTACTTGTTTTTATAATCTGTTTAGCGTCAATTGCTGTTGTAAAATCAAGGTCTTTATGTGCTTTAATAGCCATTACAACTTCTTCCAACGCTGTATTTCCGGCACGTTCTCCCAAACCATTTAAAGTAACTTCAACCTGGCGGGCACCATTAATAATACCAGAAAGTGTATTTGCTGTTGCCATACCCAAGTCGTTGTGACAGTGAGTAGAGATAATTGCTTTATCAATGTTAGGAACGTTGTTTACCAGGTAAGCAATTTTTTCGCCATATTCAGAAGGTAAACAGTATCCTGTAGTATCAGGAATATTTACAACTGTTGCTCCAGCTGCAATAACAGCCTCAATTACTCTTGCTAAATATTCGTTGTCACTTCTACCTGCATCTTCAGCGTAGAACTCAACATCATCAACAAACTGACGAGCATACTTTACCGCAGCAACTCCACGTTCAATAATTTCATCAGGGTTTGAATTTAATTTTTGATAAATATGGTAAGGAGAAGTGCCAATACCAGTATGGATTCTTCCTCTTTTTGCATACTTTAATGCATCAGCAGCAACCTCAATATCTTTTTTTACAGCACGAGTTAACGCACAAATTGTGGGATTTGATACTGCTTTTGAAATTTCGACGACCGAATTAAAGTCCCCTGGACTTGAGATGGGAAACCCGGCCTCAATAATATCAACACCGAGTTTTTCCAGTTGCCTTGCTACTTCTATTTTTTCAATAGTGTTCAACTGGCAACCAGGAACCTGCTCTCCGTCCCTCAATGTGGTGTCAAAAATATAAACTTTATTATCCATAACTTAATTAAATAAATCATTTTGCGGAAGAAGCCGGGAAAGACCTCATTCCTTTTTATTGGGTATTATTAAAAAGATTCTATTCCTCTGATTTTAGCTTCAGTTCTTAATTTCTTAAGGTATTTTTCAAGAAGTTCAGTTCTGAGTTTTGTAATTGCAATTCTTCCTGAACGAATAAATTGAAGTACTCCGTATTTATCAAGTTTCACAAAGAGCTCTTGTGTTTCTGATTTATGACCTGTTTTTTGAATTACAGTATATTCTGGAGTTACTTCCATAATTTGAGCGCCATATTGACGAACTATTTGTTCTATTTCATTTCCGTTCAGTAACGCCTCTGTAGGTACCTTGTATAAGGCTAATTCCTGATGAATGATTTCATCAGTTGTAAATACAAATACCTTCAGAACATCCAGTTTTTTTTCTAACTGACCTACAAGTTTTTCAATGATTTCTCTGGTAGAGAAAACAACAATTGTGAATTTATGAATTCCTTCCAAAGAAGATTCTGAAACATTTAAACTCTCAATATTGATACTTCTTCTTGTAAATGCAGTTGTAACCTGGTTTAAGAGGCCAACGTGATTTTCTGAAAATATGGTTAAGGTGAATTCTTGCTGCATGATTTCAATTTTAATAATGAAAAAAATACTAATCTAAACGGATATCAGAAACCGAACACCCAGTTGGAACCATAGGAAATACATTTCCTTCTTTTTCAACTCTTACTTCTAACAAGAAAGAACTCTTACTCTTAACCATTTGTTCAATAGCCTCGTCAAGATTATCTCTTGAAGTAACCAATTTAGATTCAATACCATAACCTTTTGCTATAGTTTGGAAATCTGGATTGTCAAGTTCTGTGGAAGCATATCTTCTATCAAAGAATAACTCCTGCCATTGACGAACCATTCCTAAAAAATTGTTATTCAATAGAATGATTTTTACAGCAGCCTTTGTTTGAAAAATTGTTCCAAGCTCTTGTATGGTCATCTGAAAACCACCATCACCAACAAATAAGCACACCTCACGATTTGGCATTCCTAATTTAGCCCCTAATGAAGCAGGTAAACCAAATCCCATTGTACCTAAACCTCCTGAAGTTACAACACTTCGGGTTTGTTTAAAGTTAAAGTATCTTGAACCCATCATTTGATGCTGGCCAACATCGGTAACCATAATTGCATCATCATCAAAAGCATTGGATACTTTTCTAACAACTTCACCCATTGTCATACCATCTTTTGAAGGCATCAGTTCTTCGGAAATTACTTTTTTATTTTCAAGATCTTCGCATTCCTTAAATTCATTCATCCACTCAGGATATGATTTTTCCTGAATAACTTCTGTTAATTTTGGAAGCGTCTCCTTTACATCGCCTAAAACTGGTACATCTGCATGAATAATTTTATTAATTTCTGCAGGATCAATTTCAAGGTGGATGATTTTTGCCTGGGTAGCATATCTGCTTATGTCACCGGTAACTCTATCGTCAAAACGCATACCAATTGCAATAAGTACATCACATTCGTTTGTTTTGATATTAGGACCAATATTACCATGCATTCCAAGCATACCAACATTTAATTCATAATCAGTTGGCATTGCTGATAAACCTAATAGTGTCCATGCAGCAGGTATTCCTGATTTATCTAAAAATGTTTTTAATTCATTTTCTGCATTCCCAAGTATAACACCTTGTCCAACAAGAGCAAGAGGTTTTTTTGCTGAATTTATAACCGAGGCAGCCTCTATTATTGATCCTTGTTTTGTTAAAGGAGTAGGGGTGTAACTACGGATATGATTAACTTTTTTGTACTCAAAATCAAATTGACCAACCTGAGCGTCTTTTGCAATATCAATTACAACAGGACCTGGTCTGCCGGTTGATGCAATATAAAAAGCTCTGGCAATGGCATCTGGAATATCCTCAGCATTTTTTACCAGGTAATTCCATTTTGTAATTGGTTGTGTGATACCCACAACATCTATTTCTTGAAAAGCATCTGATCCTAATAATGGAGATGCAACCTGACCAGTAATAACAACTAAAGGAGTTGAATCAATCATAGCGTCAGCTATTCCTGTTACCGTATTAGTTGCTCCAGGACCTGAAGTTGCAAAACAGACACCCACTTTACCAGTTACTCTTGCGTATCCTTGTGCAGCATGAACAGCCCCCTGTTCATGTCGTGTGAGTACATGGTGTAATTTATCCTGGTAATCGTATAATGCATCATAAACTGGCATGATGGCACCGCCCGGATACCCGAATATTAAATCCACTCCCTCACACAATAGCGATCGAAGCAATGCTTCTGAACCGGAAATTCTCTCTTTCCCTTTTTTGTTCTTTTCCATGAGTATTTGGCTTTGTGGTTCCATATAATTTGTTTTTACTGAAAACCTTATCTATTTAGTGTAATAACACAATTAAAAAGCTAATATGTTCATTGTTGTGCTATTACACTCTATTTGCTTTTGCAATTAAATTAATCTAACAGCTCCCTTATCAGCAGAGCTAACTAAGCTGGCGTATGCTTTTAGTGCTTTAGAAACAGCTCTTTCCCTAGGTTCTGGTAAAAATGCTTTTTCACCTTTTGCTTCTTCAGCTTTTCTTCTTTCAGCCAACTCTTCATCAGAGATCAATACATTAATTGATCTTTCAGGAATATTTATTTCAATTTCATCACCAGTTTGTACCAGACCAATATTACCTCCCGCAGCTGCTTCTGGAGATATATGTCCGATAGATAATCCTGAAGTTCCTCCAGAGAATCTACCATCAGTAATTAATGCACATTTTTCGCCTAAGTGACGAGATTTTATATATGAAGTAGGGTATAACATTTCTTGCATTCCAGGTCCACCTTTAGGTCCTTCATATGTAATCACAACTACTTCTCCTGCTTCAACTTCTCCAGATAAGATACCCTCACATGCGGCATCCTGTGATTGATATACTCTTGCTTTACCTTTAAATACAAAAATAGACTCATCAACACCTGCTGTTTTAACAACACAACCATCAAAAGCAATGTTTCCTTTAAGAACAGCTAAACCACCATCTTTGTTGTAAGCTTTTTCAACAGATCTGATACATCCTTTATCTCTATCAAGGTCTAACTCTGCATATTGTGCGTTTTGAGAGCCCATGGTAAGGTTTCTGATTCCGGCTGGAGCACTCGAATAAATTTCTTTAGCCTCTTCTGAAGCTGTAGAACTCGTCACATCATATTTTTCAATAGCTTCTTTAAGAGTTAGTCCGTCAGCTCTTTTTACAGTATTATCTAATAAACCAGATTTATTTAGTTCAGATAAAATACCTAAAATACCACCCGCACGGTTAACATCTTCAATATGATAGTGTGAGTTTGGCGCAACTTTAGATAAAACCGGAGTATGTCTTGAAATCTGATCGATATCATCCATTGTAAAGTTTACACCAGCTTCATGTGCTATAGCCAAAATGTGGAGAACTGTGTTTGTTGAACCTCCCATTGCAACATCTAAAGTCATAGCATTTTTAAATGCATTAAATGTGGCTATAGAACGAGGTAAAACAGAATCATCACCGTCTCTGTAATATTTATATGTATTTTCTACAATTGTTTTTGCAGCTTTTTCAAATAAAGCTTTTCTGTTCTTGTGCGTAGCAACAATAGTTCCGTTTCCTGGAAGAGCAAGGCCAATTGCCTCATTTAAACAGTTCATGGAATTTGCAGTAAACATACCGGAACAAGAACCACATGTAGGACATGCATTTGCTTCAACAGCACTTACTTCTTCATCAGAAACTGAATCGTCAGCAGCCATAACCATTGCATCAACAAGGTCAAGTGCTCTTTGGCCTACTTTACCTGCTTCCATTGGTCCACCTGAAACAAAAATTGCCGGAATATTTAAGCGCATAGCTGCCATTAACATTCCTGGTGTAATTTTATCACAGTTACTAATGCATACCATGGCATCGGCTCTGTGTGCATTACACATATATTCAACACTGTCAGCGATTACATCTCTTGATGGTAAAGAATATAACATCCCATCATGACCCATAGCAATACCATCATCAATAGCAATAGTATTAAACTCAGCAGCAAAGCATCCCTGAGCTTCGATCATTTTTTTTACTTCCTGACCAATTTCATGTAAATGAACATGTCCTGGAACGAACTGGGTAAAAGAATTTACTATTGCAATCATTGGTTTACCAAACTGTTCTTCCTTAACTCCGTTTGCTCTCCAAAGACTTCTTGCACCAGCCATTCTACGGCCTTCGGTAGTTGTTGCGCTTCTTAGTTTATTCTTCATTTTATATTAATAATCTTTCAGTTACAGATAAAAAAAAACCTTTCATCACGATTGTGAGAAAGGCCTTTTGAAAAAAATATAATATTTTCAAATTTCACATACCATTCTCACTTCTGCCTGGTAATGACCAAGAGAATAATGTTAATGAGAATGAGTGAAAAATTATTTGTCATTTCGTTTTTGCGTAGTCGATTAACAACGCTTACAAATGTATAGCTTTTTTTTAATTCGCAAAAAAAATTATGAAAAAAATCATGTATATTTTTTCGCTTCAACTATCAGAATGTCAGTAAAATTGTATTAATAGTTGTATATTATTACCAATTAATGCAGTATTTGTGAATTATTATGCATGATCAACATGTAAGGAATAGAGCATAAATGAATTGCTGACAAACATCATTTGTATATTAAAACAAAATGTTTGAAATATTGTGTTTTTAATAATAAAGCCCACTTTATAAAATAAAGCAGGCTTTAAGGTCTTTCTATATATTGAAAGGCAATTAGATAATTGCTTTCATTGCTGTCATAGCATCACGTAATTCAGCTCCTACTAATTCAATGTCGTGGAAACGAATTTCTTCATTGATGTCAACTAGTTCTTTGTTGTTAACACTTGCATCAATTCCTTCGTTGAAGTTTTTGCCAATAATATTAGTTTCAACTTTAGTCATAAAGTCAGCTAATAATGGTTTACAAGCGTGATCGAATAAGTAACATCCGTATTCAGCAGTATCTGAAATTACACGGTTCATTTCGTATAATTTTTTACGAGCAATAGTGTTTGCAATTAATGGAGTTTCGTGTAGTGACTCATAATATGCGCTTTCAGCTTTGATTCCAGCTTCAGTCATAGTTTCAAAAGCTAATTCAACACCAGACTTAACAAAAGCAACCATTAATAATGCATTGTCAAAATATTCTTGCTCTGGAATTTCAATATCACCAGCAGGAGTTTTTTCAAATGCAGTTTCTGCAGTTGCAGCTCTCCATCCTAATAAGTTTTTATCATCATTAGCCCAGTCTTCCATCATTGTTGACGAGAATTCTCCACTCATGATATCATCCATATGTTTTTGGAATAATGGACGCATAATTACTTTTAATTCTTCAGCAATTTTAAATGCTTCAATTTTAGCAGGGTTTGACAGACGATCCATCATGTTAGTGATACCACCAATTTTTAAAGCTTCAGTGATAACTTCCCATCCGTATTGAATTAATTTTGAAGCGTATCCTTTGTCAATTCCTTTTTCAACCATTTTGTCGAAGCAAAGGATAGAACCTGTTTGTAATAAACCACAAAGTATAGTTTGCTCTCCCATTAAGTCAGACTTAACTTCAGCAACAAAAGAAGAACGTAAAACACCAGCTCTGTGACCACCAGTTGCAGCAGCATAAGCTTTAGCGATTTCTAATCCGTCTCCGTTTGGATCATTTTCAGGGTGAACAGCGATAAGAGTTGGAACACCAAATCCTCTTTTGTACTCTTCGCGAACCTCAGAACCCGGAGATTTAGGAGCAACCATTACAACAGTAAGGTCTTTACGAATTTGCATTCCTTCTTCAACAATGTTAAAACCATGTGAATATGAAAGAGTAGCTCCTTCTTTCATTAATGGCATTACTTCAGTTACAACATTTGAGTGTTGTTTATCCGGAGTAAGGTTTACTACCATATCAGCAGTAGGAATCATTTCCTCATATGTACCAACAGCAAAATTATTTTCTGTAGCATTTTTCCATGATTGACGTTTTTCTGCAATAGCAGCAGGACGTAGTGTATAAGATACATCTAAACCTGAGTCTCTCATGTTTAATCCTTGGTTAAGACCTTGTGCCCCACAACCAACGATTACAATTTTTTTACCTTTTAATTTTTCAACTCCATCAGCAAATTCTGAGTTATCCATGAATTCGCAAACGCCTAATTGGTTAAGTTGCTCACGTAACGGTAAAGTGTTAAAATAATTAGCCATTGTAATGATTTTAAAATATTTGATAATTTTTTTGTTAATTCACTTACACATACAAACTATTAAAAGTCTGTAATGTTTAGTGTCATGAATTTTTGCAATATGCAAGGTACACATCATGACGGTACAAATCAACATCTAATTTTTTGAATTAATTATTTACAAAAGCACAATAATTAGGTACTTTTCATGGATTGTAATTTGAATTGATTTTTGAAGTGTAAGTTTGAATATGAGTTATTATTCAGTATTGTAAAAGGTTAGGCGTGTTTTGCTCTGAATTTACCTGGAGTTGTTCCTGTGACTTTTTTAAAGAACTTAGTGAAGTAGGACTGATCGTTGAAGTTAAGTTCATCAGCAATTTGAGTTACTGATAGATTGGTGTGTATTAGTAATCTTTTGATTTCAAGAATTTGTTTACTCTGCAAAATTTCGTTTGAGGTTCTGCCAGTTAATTGTTTAATTGTTTGTGTAAGATGGTTGGGAGTAATGGCCAACATTTCGGCATATTGATTTACACTAATGTTGTTTTGATAATTTTCTTCTACCAATTGAAAAAAGCGCTTTACGAGTAAATGGCCTTTCCCTTTTTCAATTTTTTGTTCCTCATTTTTATACAAAGAAGATGCGTAATTTAATATGGTATCTAATAATGAACGCGTTAAATCTGTATTAATAATGTCTTTTTCAACTTCGTTAATAGCTTTAATAAAGAGTTGTTTAAAAAAATGAGCATCGTTCTCATTTGTTAACTGAAGGGGTGGGTTATCCTGATTAATGGTAAAGAAAAAAGGAAATTCGAGAAGTCGGTTTTGATTGTTTTTATCGTACAAATAATATTCAGCCGCAAAAATATAAAGATAACCATCTATATCACTTGAAAATTCTAATTTGTGAGCCTGCCCGGGAGACATGAAAAAGATACAGGGAGGTTCAATTTTATATTTAGAACTATCAATTACATGAAAGCCAGATCCTTTTTGTAAAAACAAAACCTCGAAAAAATCATGACGATGGGGATAGCTAACCTGAAAATGTCGGTTAGCATCAAATACTTCAACCTGAAATTGCCTTCCTGCATATTGCGGATGGCTGAACGACTGAAGTCCGTATGTTGGAATATTTTGTTTTGGTGTTGTCACTAAATCCCTTGCTAAATAATGCTTAAAGATATAAAAACAACCAATTTATTAATTAGTATCTTTTGACATATGTGCCACAACCAATCTAATTTCGCCATATGTTGCTTTGTTGCCTAACTTTTCTTTTAATGGATTGAGTGCAAAAGTATCTTGTTTATGAATTTCTTTCTCAATCATATTCACTTTTTCCTTGTCAATAAAGTCAGCAATGTCTAACTGCCCTAATTGAATGTAATGAGCTAAATGGCCTTCAATAGTTCCTGAAGTTAATGACCGTTCCTTGGCAATTTCGTCTATGGATTTCCCAGCGTTATACAGTTCGAAAGTAACAAGTTTAGTATCCGGCCTTTTTTCTTTGGGTTGTTTTAATGAGGCCTTCTTTCGGTTTTTAGGTTCTTCTGTTCTTGTTTCCGCAAATTCTGGATTTTTAATTTGCTCTTTACTGAAATCTGTACCATCAATAGATGACTTTAGTAGTGTTTGTGCTTTATATATTAATTGTAATTGTCCATAGTATAGATTTGACAAATCTACCAATTCATTATAATATGCTTTTGTTCCTTTTGAACCTCTAAGTTCATTGCAAGTTGAACGAATCTGGTCATGCAGATTTTTAATCAGAGGCTCAAAATATTCACAGGCTTTATTCACTCGTTCAAGTAAAACTTGTAAGTAATTTTCATCTCCTGAATTAATAATCTTATATACTTGAACTCTAAATGAGTCTCCAACCGATTTTAGAGGGGTTGTTTCTTTTAATAAGTTTTGGGCCCATTCCTTATATAGTTGTTTTGCTGATCGTTTTTCGCTTTTGGTGTAACCTGACAGGTGAATACTTAGTTCTTGTGTTAGGTCAGAAAAATCAAAAGCTCTTAATACAAACTCATTGAAATATCTTTTAGCTGAGGTATCCAATAAGGGCATTAAATCCGTTGTTGATTTTTTCTGTTTTGAAAAATCATCCAATGAGCTATCTATTTGTATTCCGTTTTGTGGAATTGGGGAGGTTAAAATTAATCCATCTAAAGTGCTCAGTCTTGAAAGAGCTACATAAATCTGCCCCGGAGCAAAAGCATTTTGAACATCAATAATTGCTTTGCTAAATGTGAGGCCCTGGCTTTTATGAACAGTAATAGCCCATGCTAGTTTTAATGGATATTGCTTAAAAGTTCCAACTGTTTCTTCTTCAATTTCGTTAGTATCTTTATTAACCGAAAATTTTTTGTTCTCCCAGATATATGGTTCGACCAGGGCAGGCTCTGATTTGTCAGGAAAGCTAACTTCTATTTCCTCTTTATTTAATTTTGATATAATACCAATTTTGCCGTTAAAATACCGTTGTTCTCCGGAATAATCATTTTTTGTAAACATTACCTGAGCTCCGAGTTTTAGTTCTAATTTATCATCAGTAGGATAACTAAACTCATTAAAATCTCCAGTAATCTCAGCATTAAAAAATACGGATTTGGATGTGATTTCATTTAGAGCTTTTTGATTTTTCTCGTTGGCTAATCTATTGTGAGTTGTCAACAGAATAACACCATCATCAGGTTTCTGAATATAATCAGGTTTGTAATATTTATTTAATAGATTAATGTCATCATTGTTAATTTTATTATCCCGCAGATTATTTAAAAGCTCAACAAAACGTTGATCAGACTGGCGATATATTTTTTCTAGTTCAATGTAAATGGGAGGGTTGTTTCTTAATACCTGAGCATTAAAGAAAAATGCGTTAGGATAATATGGCGATAGAAAATTCCATTCCTGATCCTTAACAACAGGAGGAAGTTGCAACATATCACCAATAAACATTACCTGAACACCACCAAAAGGAACCTCTCTTTTTCTTCTTACTGATCGTAGAATAAGATCAATGGAGTCCAAGATATCAGCCCTGAGCATACTGACTTCATCAATAATTAAAAGCTCCATTTTTTTAAGCATATTACGCTTGTTTTTGTGCAGTTTAATATTGCTTAATAAACTTCGAGGCGTATTAATTAGTGTATTTACAGAAGCGTTATTCAGTGCATTATTGTCAGGAACAAACGCGCCAAACGGAAGCTGGAATAGTGAATGAAGCGTTACTCCCTCTGCATTAATTGCTGCAATTCCTGTAGGTGCAGCAACAACAACACTTTTGTGCGTATTTTTTTGAATGTTTCTTAGTAAGGTTGTTTTACCTGTTCCTGCTTTACCTGTTAAAAATATATTTTGATTGGTATTATTTATAAATCTGGTTGTGAGTTGAGCCTGGTCGGTTAATTGAAACATAAGGCAATGCTTTTTAGAGTTGAATCAGAAATTAAAGATAGAAGTAAATATAATACTTAATTATCCATTTTCTTAAACTTTGATCTTTTTATTATTGTTGTTATAACAAAAAAAGGTTGGATATAATCAATATCCAACCTTAGTTTTATTTATTTGAAAATAATTATTTTACAATAGTCATTTCTTCAATTAGATTTTTTGCACCTGCATATTTATCAATAATAAACAGAACATATCTAATGTCAACGTTGATACATTTTTGAAGTTCAGTTTCAAAAGCAATATCACCGCTCATGGCTTCCCAGTTGCCGTCAAATGCTAATCCAAATAACTCCCCGTTTGCGTTAATAACCGGACTACCAGAGTTACCTCCAGTAATATCGTTGTTGGTAGTAAAACAAACTCTTAATGAACCATCTTTATCAGCATATTGACCATAGTCTTTTTCGTTATATAGTTCTTTAAGTTTTGCAGGAACCTCAAATTCATAATTACCTGGTTGTTCTTTTTCCATTACACCAGCTAAAGTAGTGTAGTGCTTATAAATTACGGCATCTTTAGGAGCATAATCACCAACTTTACCGTAGCTTAATCGCATTGTGAAGTTTGCATCCGGATAAAATACTTTATCAGGATTCATCTCCATTAATCCTTTTAAGAATAAACGATTGTTTTCAGACTCTGATTTATTGTAAGTTCTTAAGCTTAAGTATAAAACTCTGTATGTATCAATAACAGATTCTGCAGCAATCATTACAGGATCATTCTCAAGCGTTTTTAGTTTTGGATTAGCAAGAAATGCTTCCAATTTTTCTTGATCTACAAAGATGGATTTTTTAAATACGTAATCTGCATATTTGTTAAAATCACCTTTGAATTTCTTAACAACAACATCTTCTAAGAATGATGGATGGTATTTTTTTTCAATTTTGTCGAAATATAGTTTAAGCATTGTTGC
The DNA here is from genome assembly GCF_026013605.1 of Plebeiibacterium sediminum. Lineage (GTDB taxonomy): Bacteria > Bacteroidota > Bacteroidia > Bacteroidales > Marinilabiliaceae > Saccharicrinis > Saccharicrinis sediminus. Next base: position 261,606 of record NZ_JAPDPJ010000001.1, on the reverse strand, counting down.
ATAAACTTTGTGATCTGTTGTTACGCTATAATCTTTGTAGAAAGCACCCATGCTTGCTTTAATACTTTCAATAGCAGCATTGATCTTATCCTGGTCTTCTGTTTCTGAAGCTAATTCTCTTTGAAGTCTGAATGCACCAGTTCCAAAATTAATAATTTCAGTTCCTCTCAACATACATTCAACAAGATAGCTATATGCTTTCTTTTCTCCGGCTCTCTTAGAATATGTAGTTTCTAGATTTGCTAAAACATCACCGTATTCTTTTTTTCTATTTTCAGAAGCATTTACCCATTTAGAAAATTCATCTTCAATAGCTTGCTTTTTACTAATTACATGTAATTTCTCAAGACCACGGTTCATTCCAATACTGTTTTTCCAGTAATTTGAACTACGGCTAAATTTAGATGCATACTGAATGTTAACTTTTTCACTAGCCATCATACCTTCATGCCAGATGTCTTGTTTAATGCCACGAGGGATAATTCGTGAATCATTATCAATATCCATACGTTCTTTAATTCCCCATGAAGTAAGATAACGACTTGTGCTTCCTGGAAAACCAATAGTCATGGCAAAGTCTTCTTTTTCCACACCTTTTAAAGATACAGGTAGGTGATGTTTTGGTTTTAAAGGAACATTTTCAGTTGAGTAACTTGCTGGTTTCCCATCTTTATCAGCATATACTCTAAACATGCTAAAATCACCAGTGTGACGAGGCCACATCCAGTTATCAGTATCAAAACCAAATTTACCGATTGATGAAGGAGGTGCTCCAACAAATCTTACATCTGTATATTTTTCATATATAATTAAAAAGTATTGGTTCCCTTCAAAATAATCCTGAACTCTTACTGTGTAGTTGTTGTTTTCAGAGGCAGTTTTGATGATTTCTGCAGTATTTTCAGCAATTAATTTCTCTCTGTCTTCTGAAGATAAATCATCAGAAACACCATTTAAAACCTGATCAGTAACATCATCCATTCTTTTAAGAAATGTTACAGATAAACCCTCTGCTGGTAATTCTTCTTCTTTTGATTTTGCCCAGAAACCATCTTTAAGGTAATTGTGATCAACAGAACTTAACTTTTGAATACTTTCATATCCACAGTGGTGGTTGGTTAATATTAAACCTTGGTCAGATATTAATTCACCTGTACAACCTCCTCCAAAAATAACAACAGCATCTTTTAAGCTGGAGTTATTAATACTATAGATGTCCTCAGCAGAAAGCTTCAAACCCATCTCCTTCATCTGATTAATATTTAGCTTCGATATCAATGGTAGAAGCCACATCCCCTCATCAGCCCTGGCTGTATTACCAAGACTCATTACTATTGCAATGAATAGTACAACTAATTTTCTCATTTAATAAATCTTTTTAAAAAATCCCGACAAGACAAAATTCCCCATTATATGGAAAGCGAGTAAAATAACAAAGTTTCTAATATAAAAACAATGATAATTAGTTTTTTAATACGAAAAACAGATCTTAAAGTTCCAATTTTAACTGGGTGTCTAACAATTTAAATGATTGTCGGTGAAGTGGAGTAATTCCTAGTTTTTCAATAGCTGCTCTGTGGGCTTTTGTAGGATAGCCTTTATTTTTCTCCCAATCATATCCTGGAAATTCAGTAGCGTAATTTTCCATTAACTCATCTCTGTGAGTTTTTGCAAGTATACTAGCAGCAGCTATATTCATAAATTTAGCATCACCTTTTACGATGCAAGTGTGAAGAATATCTTTGTATGGTTTAAATTTATTTCCGTCAATTAATAAATGTTCCGGCTTTTCATTAAGGTTTTCAACTGCTCTTTGCATACCTGTTATGGAAGCGTTTAATACATTTATTTCATCAACTTCATTATTGTCAACAATTGAAACAGCCCAGGCAATAGCTTCCTGTTCAATTATAGGGCGCAATTTCTGACGTTGTTTTTCAGTAAGTTGTTTGGAGTCATTTAATAAAGGATGCTGAAAACCTCGTGGAAGTATTACTGCTGCAGCAACAACAGGTCCTGCCAAACAACCTCTTCCGGCTTCGTCGCACCCTGCTTCAATTTTATCTTTATGTAGGTATTCCTGTAATTTAAACTTCATTTTTTATTCGTTGTAAATTACATGTAATAATGTTTGTCCCACTGCTTTCATTGTATTTCTGTCAATAACATCCATATTATCTTTATGCGTATGCCAATAACTACCAAAACTTGAGTTTGTTGATGGATCATATTGAATAATATCAATACAAGGAATACCTCTGATATTGTTTACATAAACATGATCATCTGTAATAGCACCGCCTTTATCGTAGATAAAGTAGTTTCCAAAACCTATATCATTAGCTGTATTCCAAACTTTTTTGACAATGCGAGGTGCAAATTGTAATGATTGTTGCTCCTGATAGAACGTTGCTTGTGGTGCACCAACCATATCCAATAAAATACCATATTGAGCATAGTAATCCGGAGTGTGAGGATTTTTACTCCAATACTGAGAACCTAAACACCATGTATCTGGCTTCCATTGTACATCAAGATGATCAGGAATACCATAATCTTCAGCATCAAAAAAGATAATATCTATACCAATGGGTAATGTATCGTTCTTTAAACATCGGGCAACTTCCAAAAGTACTCCAACGCCACTTGCTCCATCGTTTGCTCCTAAAATAGGATCATTTCTTTTTGCAGGATCTTCACAATGGTCAGCAAAAGGTCTTGAATCCCAATGAGCAAACAACATTACTCTGTTTTTTATTTTTGGATTATATTGACCAATGATGTTTTTAGCATTTAATACTTTATTGTCAAAAGCTATTAACTGAGCTTCCTGAACAATAACGTCAGCTCCAAACTCCTCAAGTTTTGAAGATAAATATTCTGCACACTTTGTATGAGCTTCAGTGTTTGGAACACGAGGACCAAAAGCTACCTGAGCATCAACATACTGGTAAGCTGAATCAGCGTTAAATGATGGTACTTTAATTGCCTTTTGTTTCTTAACTTTTTCGCCAGCTATATTTGTTTTGGCATTGTTTGAATTGCATCCAAAAATGATAGTAAGCGTAATAAGCGTAATATATTTCAACATAATGTTTATTTTAATTCCCAAGAGGCACCTTCAGCACCGTCTTTAACAACAAAACCGAGGTTCTGAAGTTCATTTCTAATTTTATCAGCGGTACCCCAATCCTTATTTGCTTTGGCATCAGATCTTAACTGAAGTAATAAATTCATTACATCATCAAGCTTACTGTCTGCTCCGCTATCTGCCTTTCCTTCCTGAGTTAAACCAAGAATGTCATTTACAAATAGTTTCATTAAGTTTTTAAAATGATCCAGATCTTGTGCTGATATTTTTAAATTGCTGGCAAGCAAATTATTGATATGCTTAACACCTTCAAATAAGTTAGCAATTAAAATAGGACTGTTTAAGTCGTCGCATATTGCTGAATAACATTTATTTTCAAACTCTTCAATAGAAAATGTTGTTTCAGTTGATGCAGAAATTTTATCAAGATTTAATATCGCTTCGTTTAATCTTTCTAAACCTTTTTCTGCAGCTTGAAGTGCTTCGTTTCCAAAATCTAAAGTGCTTCTGTAATGAGCTTGCAATATGAAAAAGCGAATAGTCATAGGGCTATATGCTTTCTCTAGTTTTTCATGGTTACCTGTAAAAAATTGCTCAAGCGTAATAAAATTACCTAATGATTTGCCCATCTTTTGGCCACCAATTGTAATCATATTATTGTGCATCCAGTATTTAGCCGGAGTATGACCATTAGCTACGGTACTTTGTGCAATTTCACATTCGTGATGTGGGAATAAAAGATCCATACCACCACCATGTATATCAAACTGCTCACCAAGATATTTTTTGCTCATTGCAGAACATTCTAAATGCCAGCCAGGGAAACCATCACTCCAGGGAGACGGCCATCGCATAATATGTTCCGGAGCTGCTTTTTTCCATAAAGCAAAATCTAAAGCATCACGTTTTTCACTTTGGCCGTCCAGGTTTCTTGTATTCGATATCAGGTCTTCAATCTTTCTACCGGATAAAATACCGTAAGGAAAATCCTGATCATACTTTTTTACATCAAAATATATAGAGCCATTGCTTTCGTATGCATAGCCTTTTTCTAATATATTTTTAATTACTTCCTGTTGCTCTATAATATGACCAGAAGCTCTGGGTTCAATACTTGGACTTTTTACATTCAGCATTTGCATGTAATCATGGTACCTGTCAGTATAGTATTGTACCACTTCCATAGGTTCCAATTCATCCAGCTTTGCTTTTTTTGCAATTTTGTCTTCACCCTCGTCAGCATCGTTTTCAAGATGACCAACATCTGTAATGTTTCTTACATATCTTACCTTGTAATCCAAGTGTCTAAGCAAACGCGAAAGCAAATCAAAAGTAATAGCAGGCCTTGCATGTCCTAAGTGTGGATCGCCGTATACAGTAGGTCCACATACGTATAAACCTACTTTGCCAGGAGTTAAACTTTCAAACTTTTCTTTTGATCTGGATAAGGTATTATATATATAAATTTCTTTAGTCATTTCACATTACTTTTTATGAGGATGTCAAAATTACAAAAATCTATTCATTTAACTATTAATTATGGATGCTTGTCAAAAAAATAGTATAATTAGGGAACCTTTTTTTTTCTTCGTAGTAGGTAATAGTATCAGAGAGGATAAATTTCGTTTTATTAAAAGAAATAAAAAGAATTGTTTTGAGAAGCCAGAATAAAATATTGAAAAAGAGTAAGATAGAGTTTGATGATGATTTGCATTCTTGTATTGAGGATTTGTTTAGTCCTGATAAACAGTGCGTTGGAGAGGAGTTTTTTAATTCTACCATTCTGAAATTAAACAAACACTTAGCTGCAGATTATGTTTTTATTGCAAGAATCAATGAGGTAGAAAACTTGTTGGAAAGTGTGGCTTTTTGTAATAATCAAGAGATTCTCTCTCCTATTAGCTTTCCTATGGAAGGAAGTCTTTGCCAAAAAGTTATTGAGCAAAAATGTTCAACTTTTTTACAAAACATTAAGAGTGGCGATAAATTAAACAAGCATTTTCAGGGGAAAGATATAAGTTCTTATTTGGCTGTGCCTCTTTACGGTTCAAATATGCAATCTATTGGTGTTTTAACCGCATTATTTGTTGATCCTATTATCAATAAAAAAAGACAAGAGTCTTTGATGTATATGTTTTCGTCTCGTATTGGTTCTGAATTGGAACACATGGAAAGTGAACGTGAACTTAAACGAAGAAACCTTGAATTATTGGTCTTTAAAGAAGAGTTAATTCGAAAAAATAAGGAGCTTGATAAAATGAATAGCGAGCTTAAAGATGCCAAGCTTAAAGCAGAAGAAAGTAATATGCTTAAGTCATCGTTTTTGGCAAACTTAAGTCATGAGATTCGTACTCCTATGAATGCAATTATTGGTTTTACTGAATTGTTAAGATCTAATAATTTAAGTAGTGAAGAAAAAGCTGAGTATTTAGATATTGTGCATCAAAATGGAAATCAATTAATGAGAGTAATGGATGCGATTATTGATATTTCCAAATTGCAGGCAAAAGCTTATGTTGAGCCAAAACAAGTTGTGGCTATCAATGAAGTATTTAATGCTGTGTATGATAACTTTTCTACCGAAATTAGTGCATGCAAAAAGCCTATTTCATTAAAATTGTTTTTAGATGCCAATGATGGTAGTGATAAATTATATACTCATAAAGAAGCTCTTACTAAGGTTTTTGAACATCTATTAGATAATGCAATTAAATTTACCCGTAAGGGTGAGATTGTAATCGGCTATCTGATTTATGACGATTTCTACGAATTTTTCATAAAAGATACAGGTATTGGTATTCCTGCTGGTGATGAGGAAGTTATATTTGATTTATTCAGACAGGCAGATACTAACAATACCAGAGAGTTTGAAGGCAATGGTATTGGATTGAGTATCGTTAAAAAATATGTTGAAATTATGAAAGGCAAAGTTTGGGCTGAACCAAATCAAACCGAAGGTGCCATGTTTAAATTTCAAATACCAAAATTTGCTGAATAATTAAAATGCTGCCATAAGCAGGCCTATATCTTTTGAAGGAAGAGAAAAGGTTTCACCAATGTAGTGGTTTGTTAATATACCTTTGTAAATGTAAACGCCATTACTAAAACCTGCATCTTCCTTAATTAGTGTATCAATACTTCCGGAATCAGCTATTTGCAATAACATTTCTGCAAAAATATTACTTAGAGCTATAGTTGCAGTACGTGAAACATGTGAAGCCACGTTTGGTACACAGTAGTGAATGACATTATGTTTTCTGAATACAGGATGTGCAAAGTCAGTGCAAATTGAAGATTCAAAACATCCGCCTTGTCCAATACCCAGATCAATAATTATAGAACCAGGTTTCATCTGTTTTACCTGATCTTCAGTTACAAAATAACTTAATCCTGATTGAAGGTATCTTAGGTTTCCAATAACAGCATCTGCTGATTTTAGTGCTTTTGTAAGTGCTTTAGGATGAAGTACGGATGTGAATACTCGCTGACCAATACTATCTTGCAAGTCTTTTAAATTTTTAAAGGAGTTATCAAATACCTTAACTGTAGCACCTAAACCTATAGCTGCACGTGCAGCACTTTCTCCGGCAGTTCCTGCGCCTAAAATAACTACTTCAGCAGGTGAAATTCCGGTAATGCCACCAAGAAGAACTCCTTTTCCATTATGCGCTTTACTCAAATATTCACTTGCAATCATTATGGCTGCAGCACCTTCAATTTCACTCATACTACGTAAAATTGGGTAGCAGTCATTGTTATCTTTTATTAATTCAAAAGCTAATGCATTAACACGCTTATTCATTAATTTTTGAATTAACTCGCGAGATTGTTGTTTGAGTTGAATTAAAGAGATAATAGTTTGTTGTGAACTGAGTAAACTAATTTCATCATCCGTAAAAGGTGATATTTTAAGTATGATTTCGGCCTTAAAAACCTCGGTACTTGATTGTACTATTGTAGCCCCGCACTCAGAAAAATCATTATCAAAATAATTGGCAGGTTCACCGGCTCCGGTTTCAAATAAAACAATGTGTCCTTTTTCAACCAATAATTCAACACCTTGAGGAGTTAAAGCTATTCGGTTTTCAAATTTTGATTTTTCTTTTGGAATTCCAATCACTAATTTTTTTTGGGTTCTTTTTACTTCTAACATCTCTTCGCGAGGTAGTAACCCTGTGTTAATTAAAGGAAAACCAGTTTTATTTTTAATGCCAGCCATTTACACCATTTAAATCAAACAACAAATAAGGTGAAAGTTAATAAATATTTTAATACAATCACCTTATAAAATTGTAATCCAACATCAATTTAGATAGTTACAATGCACCTTTTGTACTTGGTAAAGTGTCATTAAATACATCTTTTTTAATGGCCATTTTAATGGCTCTTGCTAGTGCTTTAAAAATGCCTTCAATTTTGTGATGTTCGTTGGCTCCATCTGCCTGTATGCGCAAGTTACTTAAAGAAGCGTCTGAAAAACTTTTGAAGAAATGCATAAACATTTCTGTAGGCATATCCCCAACCATCTCTCTTTTAAATTCTGTTTCCCAAACCAACCAGGGTCTGCCTCCAAAATCTAAGGCAACTAAAGCCATACATTCATCCATTGGAAGACAATATCCATATCTTTCAATACCTCTTTTATCGCCTAAAGCTCCTTTAAAAGCCTGACCTAAGGCCAAAGCTGTATCTTCAATAGTATGGTGTTCGTCTACGTGTAGATCACCATTAACTTTAATTGTTAAATCACATCCTGAATGTTTACCGATCTGTTCAAGCATATGATCAAAGAAGTTTAACCCGGTGCTAATGTCACATTTTCCTGTACCATCAAGATTTAATTGAATGGAAATGTCAGTTTCTGATGTTTTGCGCACTACACTTGAAGTTCGTTCTTTAGAAAACAAATATCTGCATATCTCATCCCAATTGGTTGTTATAAGTTTGCAAGTATCTGTTAACTCATTTTTAATAATTTCATCTTCGGCAGCTTTGTCTGCAAGAAATATAGCACTACAACCCAGGTTTTTAGCTAGCTGAACATCAGTAGTACGATCCCCGATAACAAATGAATTTTTAAGGTCATATTCCTCACTAAAGTACTTTTTTAGCATGGCAGTGCCTGGTTTTCTTGCCGGAGAATTATCGCATGGAAATGATGGATCTATAAATATCTCATCAAAAACAATTCCTTCTCCTTCAAGTGTTTTGAGCATTTTGTTTTGTGCAGGCCAAAATGTTTCTTCAGGGAAAGAATCTGTTCCTAAACCATCCTGATTGGTTACCATAGCTAATTCAAAGTCAAGCTTTGACGCAATTTTATTTAGATTTGAAATTGCTCCCGGATAGAATTCAAGTTTTTCCAGACTATCAACCTGAAAATCAACAGGAGGTTCATTTATAATGGTTCCATCACGATCAATAAAAAGTACTCTTTTCATGAATTAAATTATTAACAATTAATAGTCTTCGAATATTTATCAAGTCCAGTATATAAGCCATTGTTTTCCTCTGTTGAACCAATTGTGATTCTTAAACACCCTTCACATAAGGCAACTGAAGATCTGTCTCTGATGACTACACCTTGCTCTACCAAATAATTATAAATTCCTTTGGCATTATCTGTTTTAACCAATAGATAATTAGCATCAGAAGGGTAAATTTTATGTATAAAAGAATACTCTTTAAGTTTATCTTTCATAATAGATTTAGCTTCAATAATTTCCTTTACCCATTGCGCCATGTCATCCTCATTTTGTAACAAATCCAAAGCTGTTTTTTGGGTGAGAATATTGACGTTATAAGGATATTTAATTTTGTTGAAGATTCTTATTATCTCTGGTGAAGCAAATGCCATTCCCAGCCTTATCCCTGCCATTCCCCATGCTTTACTAAAAGTTTGAAGAATGATTAGGTTTGTATATTTTTTAAGTTTAGGGATAAAGCTTTTTTCAGGAACAAAATCTATATATGCTTCATCCAATACAACAATACCTTCAAAATTTTCTATGATTGTAATAATGTCTTCTGCTTTGAAGCTGTTTCCTGTAGGATTATTAGGCGAGCAGATAAATAATAGTTTGGTGTTTTCATCTGTAGCGTCTAATATTGCATCAACCTTAAGCTCAAAATCTTCAGTAAGTTTTACTTTTCGTGTTTCAATATTGTTAATATCAGCAGCTACCAGGTACATGCCGTAAGTAGGGTCAATGGCAACAACATTATCAATACCAGGCTCACAAAATGCTCTGTATGCTATATCTATTGCTTCATCACTTCCATTACCCAGAAATATATAATCAGAAGGAATGTTTTTTATTCTGGCAATCTGTTCTTTTAATTTTCTTTGGTATGGGTCGGGGTATCTGTTATAGGGTGGATTAAATGGGTTTTCATTTGCATCAAGAAAGATAGCTTCCTCTCCGGAAAATTCATCTCTTGCTGATGAATAAGGTTTTAAAGCCTTAATATTTGGTCTAAGTAATTGATCTATTGATTTCATATTTGTATAAAAAGCAATTATTGATAGTTGAAATGCACTATGATAAAATAATCTTACATTCTCTGAAATATGGAAATTCAGAGAATGAAGGATTATAAAATATTTAAATCTATTCCAGAGATTTTAAACGAATGGTAACTGCATTTTTATGTGCATGCAACTGTTCTTCTCCAGCCATTTGCTCTATAGAAGGACCAATTATCTTAAGACCGTTTGGAGAGATCTTTTGGAAAGTTATTTTCTTTAAATAACTGTCCAGATTTACACCACTATATGCTTTGGCATAACCATGTGTTGGTAGTGTATGGTTCGTTCCTGAGGCATAATCACCTGCGCTTTCCGGAGTGTAATTTCCAACAAAAACACTTCCTGCATTTGTTATCTGATCTGCTATAGAATCTTCATCTTTCATTGCAATGATTAAATGTTCAGGAGCGTAACTGTTGGTCATTTCAATCATTTCTGCCGTTTCGTTCAACAAAATAATACGACTGTTATCTAAGGCTTTTGAAGCAATTTCTTTGCGAGGAAGAAGGTCCAACTGGTTTCTTAATTCAATTTGAACTTCAGAAATAAGTGTTTTGCTATTTGTAATTAATATTACCTGACTATCTACTCCGTGTTCTGCCTGACTAAGCAGGTCAGAGGCGATAAATGCCGGATTGGCAGAATCATCAGCTAAAACCTCAACTTCAGAAGGACCGGCAGGCATATCAATTGCTACATCCTTCAGACTTACAAGCTGTTTAGCGGCTGTAACAAAACTATTTCCAGGACCAAAGATCTTATCAACTTTAGGAACTGTATCTGTGCCATAAGCCATGGAACCAATCGCCTGTACACCACCAATTTTATAGATTTTTGTTACGCCCACAAGCGAAGCTGTATAAAGAATTGCCGGATTTATTTTTCCATCTTTTCCCGGAGGAGTACAAAGGACAATTTCTTTACATTTAGCAATTTTAGCTGGAACAGCAAGCATAAGAACAGTAGAAAACAATGGGGCAGTACCACCTGGTATATATAATCCAACCTTTTCAATAGGAACACATTTCTGACGGCACACAACCCCTGGCATAGTTTCTACTACTCTTTCAGGAATAATTTGTGCCTCATGAAATTTTTCTACGTTTAATTTTGCTTTATATATAGCCTCCTTAAGTTGAGAAGATACATTTAAACTGGCTTCATCTATTTCAGATTTAGAAACCAGGATTTCTTCTGCTGCATATCCATCAAACTTTTCTGAATACTTACGCACAGCTGTATCTCCATCTTTCTTAATTTCATCAAGTATGGTTTGTACCTTGTTAAACAAACCGCTCAAATCATTTTCCGGGCGTTTTAAAAGGTCTGCCCATTCTTCTTTTTGTGGATATTCAAATACCTGCATGATGATTTATTATAGAATCATTTTTTCAATAGGGAAGGTCAATATACCTTCTGCACCGTTTTCTTTTAGTTTACCAATGATTTCCCAGAATTTTTTGTCTGAGATAACAGAGTGAATTGAACTCCATCCTTTTTCAGCCAGTGGTAAAACTGTTGGACTCTTCATACCAGGCAGAATACTAACGATTTTATCTACCTTGTCATTTGGAGCATTTAAAAGAATGTATTTATTAGAATTTGCTGCCATTACTGCATTGATGCGGAATAAAAGTTCTTCTAATAAAGCTTTTTTCTCGTCAGAAAGTCCATTAGCTTCAACAAGTAAAGCTTCTGATTTCATAACAACTTCTACTTCTTTTAATCTGTTCGCAACTAATGTACTTCCTGAACTCACAATGTCAAAAATACCATCTGCCAAACCGATTCCTGGTGCAATTTCAACAGAACCAGCTATTTCGTGAATCTCAGCATTGATATTCATTTTATCGAAATATTTTCTCAGTATTACAGGGTAAGAAGTAGCAATTTTTTTACCTTCGAAATATTGCGGACCATTATATTCATCGGCTTTTGGTATTGCCAGAGAAACTCTACATTTACTAAAACCTAATCTTTTAGCTATTTTAAGTTGAAAGTCTTTTTCTTCAACTTCATTTTCACCAACAATACCGATGTCAGCAACCTTATCAGCAATTGTTTGTGGAATATCGTCATCTCTTAAAAACAACACTTCAATTGGGAAACTTGGTGATTGAGCAACTAATGATCTGCTTCCCGTATTAAATTTTATTCCAGCTTCTTTTAATAGCTGCATTGAATCATCGTGTAATCTTCCTTTCTTTTGTAATGCAATTCTTAGTTTTTCCATTTCTCAATTACTTAAATATTGTTTTTAAAGTTTTGCCTAAAAAAAAAGAGGGCTTCCATAATGGCAAGCCCTCTTTATATATCATATACATACAACAATCCCGGCCCACCTATGGTAGATAATAATGATGTCCGTGATGATGTACTAAATTTCTCATTCTTGTATATTTTGAATTACAAAAGTAGACCTTTTTATTAAAACTGCAAATTATCATTGTTAATTTGTTGTAAAATTTAATTAGTGAAATGTATTATCGCCTCTTATTAGGGGGTGTAAATCAAAAAAGCCGGATTTGTAATGAAACAATCCGGCTTTTATTATATGAATTTCCGTTAAGAATCTGTATTAATGCCTAATTTTTGCATCTCTTCTTTTGATACAGCTGGAGGCATTTGTTTCTTCTTTATTTTTTCAACAATCAATTTGGCAACCTTTTCAGCATCTTCTTTGCTGTTAAAAGGTATTGATTTGTTTATGGCTGGAATTACATCCTGATGAATAAAAGTTTTACCATTAATCTTGATGTCGTAACCCCAACCATTATTTACCTCGAAAGTAAGGTATTCAATGTTTGTGTCTTTCTGTTTGGGTTTGCAACTAAAAAGGCAAACTGACAAAAGAAAGAATATTAATGTGTTAGTCTTTGTTTTCATATTCTTCATATGGTTCAAAATACCACATGTCATCAAATGAGTAGCTTCCGTTTCCACCAGTCATCACATAACCAACATCATTTAAAGTAAATGCAACAGCACCGTATCGGCTTGCTCCTTCAAAATCTGTTTTTTGTTTCCATCTGTCAGTCATAGGATCCCATTCCCAAGTCTCAAGGTTTGCACTACCTGTTGCTAAGTATGCTTTTCCTCCCATTGTAAATGAAACTGCATCATATCTTTGAATAGTGTTATCGTAGTCGTTATCAAAGCTAGAGTCAGTGAAGTCTGATATTCTGTTTAATTCAACCCAAGTGTCATTAGTTGAATCATAACGATAAAAGTCATCTCTTGAAACACCATTATCTAATCCACTTACAATATAAGCTTCACCATCTAATACGAAAGTTGTTGCAGATCTTCTTTTATATGGAATAGAGCTAATAGATGCCCATGTATTACTGTTTGGATCGTATGAATAAAAATCATTTAAGTTTCCTAGATCATCATCTTCTCCAGTACCAACATAACCTTTACCATTTACATAAAATGCTACTGCATCTCTACGAGCACTTCCTGGAAATTCAGCTGTAACTTCTGTCCAACCTGAACCTGGAGTGTATGCCCAAAAATCTTTAAGTTTATTATCGTCTTCGTCACTTCCTAAACCAACATAACCTGTAGATCCTGATGAAAAAGCAACTGCTCTGTTTCTTGCAAGACCTGGTAGTGCTTCAATTTGTTTCCATTGGAATGAAGTACCATTAATTGTTAATTCCCAAAAATCTGCGAATTTCTCATCGTCATCATAGTCATATCCTGTACCTACATATACTTTATCACCAATAGTAAAAGTGACTGCATGGGATCTAACTTTACCACTAAAATCACCCATTTCAACCCAGTTTCCTAGGTAATCGTCATCATCATCAGAACAACCTGTAAAACATAAGCTACTTATAAATAGCGCTGTGATAAAAAATATTGACTGCTTGATCATTGTTTTTTGTTTCAAATTATTATTTTAAAATTTTCTCATTGCGATACTACAATTAATAAACCAAATATTGTTTTTGAAAAAAAACTTTAACCTGAAATTAACTTTTAAGTTAAACGGTATAAGATATTTGCTTACTAACCTGTAAAATTCTGCGCTAATATAGACATATTATCTTAAAGTAATAAAAATCATTAAGAATTAATTCCTCGATACAGGCCAATGAATGTAGTAGAGTGTTGGAGGATACAATTTTTTTTGCACCTTTGTCGTTATTTTTTAAGATTTAATAAAGCACGGTATATTTATTGTGTTTTTGAAAATTAAATATCTATTAAAGATGCATAAATACTTATTTATATTTAGTGTTTTAATTGTCGGTATATGTTTTTCATGTGGCGATCAAAGTTTGGATGAAATATCTACCCCCATGGGAGAAGAATATATTGATGGGGAAGCAGGTATCATGATGATTGATACTTTTTCAGTAAAATTGAGTACTGTAATTAGGGATTCTGTTAGAACCTCTCAATCAGGAGAAGCTTTGGTAGGAAGTTTTAATCATCCTGATTTTGGACAAATTCATTCTGATGCAGTTTTCAGAATTTCATCACCAGGTAGAATTAATATAGATGAAGACGACGTTTATGATGGAATTGAGTTCTGTATAAAATATAACGATTATTTTTTAGGTGATACAACAGTTACGCATTCCTTTACTATTGAAGAGATAGAGTCGGACTTAAAGGATATGGAAAAGGATCAGAAGAAAGATGATTATTTTTATAATACCACTAGAGTTACTACGAAACGTATTTTAGGAGAATATACTGCTGTACCTAAGGTTACAAATTCTGACACCATTAAAATTCCTTTGGATGATGATTTTGGTAGAGAACTATTTGAAATGCTTCAGAACAATGATGATAATATTACTGTAGCTTCTGATTTTTATGATTACTTCAAGGGTGTCATGTTAAAAAGTAACCGAGACATTAACCAGTCTGTTATTGGATATAATGTTGGTGATTCATGTTGTATTAAATTACTTTATCATACAACTCTAGATCAAAGAATCGATAAAGAGGTTGAAATGAAAGTTGAAGCTAATTCAATATATCAATTTAATAGTATTGAAGTCGATCGTAATGGTGCTTTATTGAATGGTTTAATAGATCAGGAAGTCAGCATTTCAAGTGAGGATACTAATGATAAGTGTTTTGTGCAAGCTGGAACCGGAATTTATGCCAAAATTGATTTTCCGGGTTTAGAGCGTGCAGAGCAATTACCTGCCTTAAATCAAATTATTAAGGCTGAGATAGTATTTTTACCATTGGATTATACAGAAGATGATTTTAATGATTTTCCTAATCGATTGTTTGTATATGAATCAAATAGAAAGAATTACTTAGGGGAAGTAATTCTTGCAAGCAATAATTCGGATATATCTTATATGTATTTATATGATAATGCTGTAGATGAAGAGGAGGATGAATATTATACTGTAGATATTACCAATCAATTTGTAGCGGAATTTTTAGATGGAATTTATGATGATGATTTCTCATTTTTGATTGGATTATCATCCTCAGATATGGCATCAAAATTAACCACTATCTCTTTTGGAGGACATAATAATGCTGACTTTCAACCTAAATTAAGACTATATACATATTATTATTAAGATGATAATTATGACTAAAAGAATTCAATATATATCTATAGTAATTATATTATTTCTACTTCCTTTAACATTATCAGCTCAAACAGGAGCGCCTTCGGCATATACTACATTTGGTGTTGGAACAATTAATAACTCAGGTTTAGTTAAAAATCAGGGTATGGGAGGTACTGGACTAGGAATAAAATCTGATAATTTTATTAATTCATTAAATCCTGCCTCTTTAACTGGTATCGATAGTTTAAATATGCTTATTGATTTAGGATTAAGAATTAATAAGACGTTTTATGACACGAATGAGGGAAAAGGTAATGCTATTTCAGGAGGATTACATAATATCTCATTAGCCTTTCGTTCTTCAAACAGAATATTTACAAGTTTTGGTTTAGCACAATTTTCTTCAGTAGGATATAATGTAGCAACAACAACAGATATTCAAGGATCAAATACTACTGTAGTAAAAGAATATACTGGTACAGGAGGTGTTAATGAAGTGTATTTATCCAATGCCTATTCGCTTACAAAGAATTTAGCATTAGGTTTAAAGATTTCCTATTTATTCGGTAGTATTGATAAAACTGAAGTTTTTGCATCATCAGTAATTGGAGCTTTAAATGTGAATTATTCAGATTACGTTCAACAGTTTGCTTTCGAACCAGGTTTACAATATCAATTTAAAGTAAAGGATAATGAATTTACTTTAGGAGCCACATATCGTCCTCAAATTGATTTAGCCAATACAAGAACTGTTGAAACATACTCGTCAAGTGGTGCAGGTATTAGTGAAGATTTGGATGATGGTAATGATTACGATGTTCCTGCAAATATGGCTGGAGGTATAGCCTGGGCAAATAAGCGGGGATTAAAGTTAGCTTGTGACTATAGATTTCAGGAATGGAGTAATGTAACTTATTCAAGTAAGGCTGCAGTTTTAAAAGATAGTCACCGTTTTAGTTTTGGTGGAGAATATAGAAATAAAGAAACTAAAAAAGCCAACCCATTCTTATTTCAGGCAGGTGGTTATGTAGAGGATTCTTATATCAGAGTAGAAGGTAATTCAATTATTGATGCAGGAGTAAATGTAGGTGTTGGAATCCCAATGCGTAATAGTAAATCCTATTTCAATATTAATCTTAATTACGGAAGAAGAGGAACAAGAGGTGGTGATATTATTACAGAAAATTATTTTGGCGTTAATTTGAGTTTATCGTTAGTTGAATTCTGGTTTATGAAACGTCAGTTTGATTAATGATCTAAAGTCTTTATAAAAGCGAATAAAATATTAGAATCGCATTTAGGATTAATATTTCTTAAATGCGATTTTTTTTAAGCTTAATCTTTTCTAATTTCGTTTTCTAAACTTGATAACAATGTCAGTAAAAAATCATATTCCTAATTTTATTACGAGTCTAAATCTTTTATGTGGTGCCTTAGCTGCCTTTTATGCTTTAAATGGAAAACTAGGAACCGCAGCATTACTTATTTTTGCTGGTGCACTTTTTGATTTCACAGATGGTTTTGCAGCGAGAATGCTGAAGGCGTATTCGCCAATGGGGAAGGAACTGGACTCTCTTGCTGATATGATTAGTTTTGGTTTTGCGCCGATGGCTATATTACACATGATGCTTAAACAAACTGTTCTTGGTGATATTCAAGCGGACTTTTTTCAAGCTAATATACTTAATCAGGCATTTGTTTTATCTCCTTTTGTAATCACAGTATTTTCTGGATTACGACTGGCTAAATTCAATGTGGATACCCGCCAAACAGAAAGCTTTATAGGTTTAACAACTACCGCTACAGGTTTATTTATCTCGTCTTTAGGATTTGTATTTGTGCACGACTTAAACTGGCTAAATGATTTAATTCAGAATCAATGGTTATTATTAACATTTGTACCTGTTTTTTCTTTCTTGCTCGTGTCTGAAATACCGATGTTTTCCTTAAAGTTTAAAAACTTTAAATTACTGCAGAATCTTGATAAATTTGTGTTGTTACTTAGTGGTTTAATAATGATAGTATGGCTAGGTGTAGGTGGTATTGCTGTAGTAATCGCCCTTTATGTTTTCTTTTCAGTTATTAAGCTTGTATTTGTTAAAATTAACTAGATCTATTTTAATAGAAACATAAAAAAATCCCTTGAATTAACTCCAAGGGATCGTAATAATGAATTAGTGATATTTAGTGTTCTATAGCTCTGAATTATTGTTTGAATCAATAAGTTCAGCTTCCTTTTTTTCATACTTACTAATTAACCATTTTACTGATTGATAACTTATAACAATCAATAAAGGCCAACTAAGGTAGAAAAGAATTTCGCTCATATATTTCATGTGTATAAAATTTTTCTATTCGTTATTAAAACTGCTGAAAACCAATACTGTTCTTCACAAAATTGTATTTAAGTATTGTTCTAATATTCATGTTCTTAATAGATATGAATATCATCTTTTTCAATTTCTTCCTGATCAATTTTGTTAACATTAATAGCTCTCCAAGCATACCAGATGTATGCAAGTACAAACGGAATCATTAACGAAACGTAGCTCATTGCTGTTAATGTGAAATGACTCGAACTTGCATTTTCAATGGTTAATGAACTTTGTAGATTTGAAACTGATGGATAAAATGATGTGTTGTTATAACCTGCAATTAATAACAGCATTAATACCGTAATGATTGTGCCAGGACCAGTAAACCAAATACCTTTTGAACTTGGTTTTAAATAACTTGAAATAATACCCCAAAGTACCAATACAACTCCAGCTAAAAATCCGATTAAAATTAAAGGCATTTCAATTAAGTTGTTAAAGTATTTAAAAGGCTCCATGTAAACCTCTTTTGTACCAGGATCTACAGCAAATCCATCTCTTAATAGTAACCATGTTGTAAACGTAAGGAACAAAACAACAAATGGAATTGCGTTAATAATTAATTGTTTTCTTGCTCTTTCCAATATTTCTTTATGATCTACTGAATTCATAAAATAAAGGATGGCTAAGACTCTTGCTAAAAAGAATACAGTTAAACCAAGACTAAGGTTATGAAGGTTTAAAGCAGCTTCCAAACCATGAAATGGAGTATCCCATTTAGATTGATTTAATTCATTTACAGAAAAATTTGATCCAGTAAAGAATGTAGCTACAGCAGTACCAATGAATATGGTTCCAATTAATCCATTAATAAACAAGAATGTTTCATAGGTTTTTGGTCCATAAACATTGTTCGGTCTGTTTCTGAATTCATAAGCGATTGCCTGAATAACAAAGGCAAATAATATAATCATCCATACCCAATAGGCTCCACCAAAACTTGTACTGTAAAATAAAGGGAATGATGCAAAAAAAGCACCTCCAAATGTGACAAGAGTTGTAAATGTAAACTCCCATTTTCGACCAAGAGCATTCACTAAAATAGTTTTTTCATCTTTGGTTTTACCAAGAGTTGATATTAAGGTCTGTCCGCCTTGTACAAACATTAAAAACACTAAAATTGCTCCAAGAAGTGATACCAGAAACCACCAATAGTGTTGTAGTGCTAAGTGTGATAAATCTCCAAACATTATTGCTTTCCTCCTTCTTTTTTAGGTCCTATTTTAATCTGTTTCGTTAATATTTTTACTTCAGCAATTAGCAGAGAAGTAAATGTGATGGCAAATAACCAGAATGTTATCATAACCGATCCGGTATCAATTTGAGAAACGGCCCTGGATGTTGTCATTAAATCCTGAATAACCCATGGTTGTCTTCCTACTTCGGCAACAATCCAGCCAGCTTGAGAAGCAATATATACTAAAGGAATTGTCCATACAGATGCCCAAAGTATCACTTTATTGTCAGCTAGCTTATCTTTATATATTAAGAACAGGATGATCATAAACAGTAGTAAAAACCACATTCCTAGAGCTACCATGATATGGAAAGAGTAGAATGTTAAGGAAATTGGAGGAACCATTTTAAATGCATTGGCTTCTAATGTTTCCGGATCATCATCGTAATATGCTCCGTATCCAAAGTACTTAAAGTAGTTATCCATCCATGTATCATCGTTGAATTTAGCTTTTAAGGCAGCAAACTCCGGACTTTTTTCTTTCTGAGCTTTTTTGTATGCCATTAAAGTTTGTTGGGCTTCATAACCCCTTTTAATCTTTTCTTTATATGACATGATGCCGTGTTCTTCATTTCCTAGAACCAAATCTTTAACACCTGGTACAAATGCATCAAAGTCACCATAAGCCAGGAATGATAGAGCAGATGGAATTTCAATTTTCATTGCAAATTCGGCCTGAGATTCCCTAGTTAATGGTTTATCTTGAGCGTCTGTAATAAGTGCCATCCCAATAAGAGGAGCATTGGTAGTTCCTTCGTAAAGTCCTTCCATAGCAGCTAATTTCATAGGCTGTGCAGTTGCTACAGTTTTTGCTGATGAATCTCCACTACCAATTAGCATAATTGAAGAAAGGATACCAAATGCAGAAGCAACAATCATACTCTTCTTTGCAAAAGCAATCTCTCTTTTCTTAAGCAGATACCATGCGCTTACTCCAACTACAAAAACAGCTGCCAAAACAAATCCGGAAGTAGAAGTATGTAAAAACTTACTTACTGCACTAGGAGAAAGAAATACATCCCAGAAGTTTACCATTTCATTTCGGGCAGTATCAGGATTAAATCTCATTCCAACAGGATCCTGCATCCAGGCATTAGCAACCAGAATCCAGACTGCGGAAAGATTTGCACCGATAGCAGTTAACCATGTGGCTGTCAGGTGAAATCTCTTACTCACCTTACCCCATCCGAAAAACATAACGGCAATAAAGGTACTCTCCATAAAAAAGGCCATAATACCTTCAATGGCTAACGGTGCTCCGAAAATATCTCCAACAAACCAGGAGTAATTACTCCAGTTGGTTCCAAATTCGAACTCTAAGATGATACCAGTAGCTACCCCAATGGCAAAGTTAATTCCGAAGAGTTTCATCCAGAATTTTGTAATTCTTTTCCATTCAGGGTTACCCGTCCTGACATAAATAGTTTCCATGAAGGCTATAATAAAGCCAAGGCCAAGTGTTAATGGCACAAATATCCAGTGATACATTGCAGTTAAGGCAAATTGGGCCCGTGACCAGTTCACTAGAGCTAAATCAATAGATTCAAACATTTATCTGTTATTTTTGAGGGTTTGTTAATTGTTCAATAACGTGTGAGGCTCTTTCCTCATCAGAATTGAATTCTTTCTTTAATTTATTTTGAAAGAAGAATATTTTAAAAATGAAAAAGAATATAAATAGTTTTAATAGAACAATAAACCAAATGGAACGTGCCCAATTGGGTAAATTGCTAAATCCGTTTAAATAAAAGTCAATTATCTTTCTCAATGTGTGTCCCTTTTTTAATTTGCTAGAGAATCAGTATTTTATAAATATAGATTCTACGAATGTTTTGTTTATTATTTTAAAGCTAACTCGTAAACAATATTAAGGTAATAATGTTTCATGACAAATCAAATTTAAAAAATAAATTCAGCAATCAACTACCGAAATAGGTCTTTTTGTACCTAAATAGATCATTTCTTTATTTTAGCTCTCGTTTCATTTCTGTAATCTATTTGTATCTTTGTGCTTCTTGTTTTTTAGCAATTCATAAATGATTGATCAGAGTACTGTAGATAGGATAGTTGAAACATCGCAATCTCAAATTATTGATGTAGTGTCAGAGTTTGTGTCGTTGCGTAGGAGGGGAATTAATTACATTGGTAATTGTCCTTTCCATAATGAAAAGACGCCCTCATTTACAGTATCGCCACATAAAGGTATCTACAAGTGTTTTGGTTGTGGTAAAGGAGGGAATGCCGTTAACTTTTTAATGGATGTGGAACAAATTTCTTTTATTGATGCAATAAAGTATCTGGGAAAGAAATTTCATATTCACGTTGAAGATGTTGAGTTAAGTCCGCAACAGCAGCAAGTTAAGAACGACCGTGAAAGTATGATGGCCGTTTCTGTCTTTGCTCAAAAATATTTTAGTGATATTTTGCATAAATCTGATGAAGGTCGTTCTGTGGGACTATCCTATTTGCGTGAACGAGGTTTCAGAGATGATATAATTAATAAGTTTGAGTTGGGTTATTCTCCTGATTCAAAATCTGCGTTTACAGATGAAGCTTTAAAAAATAGTTTTAAACTTGAGTTTCTGGAAAAGACAGGATTAACTATTGTAAGGGATAATTATAAAGCAGATCGTTTCAGGGGGCGTGTTATTTTTCCCATACATAGTATATCTGGTAAACCAACCGCTTTTGGTGGAAGAGTTTTAAAAACGGATGCTAAAACAGCAAAATATTTAAATTCTCCTGAATCCGAGATTTATCATAAAAGTAAGATTCTTTATGGAATTTTCCAGGCTAAACAGGAGATTACACGTAAAGATCGTTGTTTTCTGGTTGAAGGTTATACTGATGTAATCTCATTTCATCAGGCTGGTATTCATAATGTTGTTGCGTCATCAGGTACTGCGTTAACGGTTGATCAAATCAGATTAATTGCCAGGTTTACGCCAAATATTACCATTATATATGATGGTGACCCTGCCGGAATTAAAGCCTCGTTACGAGGAATTGATCTGGTTTTAGAACAAGGAATGAATGTTAAGGTATTGTTGTTGCCAGAGGGCGAAGATCCGGATTCCTTTTCTAAGAATCGAAATGCAGAACAGTTACAGCGATATATTGACGAAAATGAAGGTGACTTTATTAAGTTTAAAACCGGAATTCTTCTTAAGGATGCGCAGAATGATCCTGTTAAAAGGGCTCAGTTATTACAAGATATTGTTCGAACAATATCAGTAATTCCAGAAGCATTTATCAGAGGAGAATACATAAAGGAATGTAGTACTTTATTACAGGTAAGAGAACAGGTTTTATACGATGAAATTGGTAAAATTACCCGTAAAAAGAGAGAGGAAGGATATAAACAACAGTTTGAGGCTCCGGTTCAAGCACCTGTTGCTGTAAATAGTCCAATTTCAAATTCAGCGTTTACTTCACAAAATCCATTTGAAGTTGAGGAACTGGAGATCGTGAGGTATTTAATAAAATATGGAGAAAGGCCTCTTTTCAGTAAAAGTGAAGAAGCTGTTGATGAAAATATCACAGTCGGGGATTATATTCTTAGTCAATTGAAAGAAGATGAACTGGAGAGTTTGAATCCTGTTTATAACAAAATATTTCAGTTGTATGAAGACAATAAAACTAAGGAGGGTTTTGAATCGGCTAAGTTTTATGTAAGTTCCATGGATTCGGAGGTGAATCAAATAGCATCTGATTTATTGTCGAAAGAACACGCCTTAAGTAAAATACATAGCAAATTTGGCCAGGGTAATTGGAACGAAGAATATTTGTTGCATGCCATTGTACCAAAGTTACTTAACGAACTTAAGCTTAAAAAAGTAAAGCGTTTAATAGAGGAAAAAAGACTCGAGTTGAAGGAAGTAGAACAATCTAAAGACGTTGAAAAATTAATGGAGTTGATGAAGACTATTAGTAGACTGCAGCAATTGCAGACTTTGTTTTCAAAAGAGTTGGGTAACAGAGCCATCGTTTAACATAGTAATTCAAAAAAATATATACAATGAAAACAGTAGAGCATTTAGACAATGAACGTATTGAAAAGATAATAAGGAAATGTGATGTGTGTTTTGTGGGTGTTATTGATGGAGATGTGCCTTATGTATTACCAATGAATTTTGGGTTTAAAGACAATGTAATTTATCTTCATTCAGCTCCGGGAGGTAGAGTAATTGAGGCGTTAAATAATAATAATAATATTTGTGTTACTTTTAGTACAGATCATGAATTAGCTTTTCAACATCCCGAAGTAGCCTGTAGTTACCGTATGAAATCAAAAAGTGTGGTAGCATGGGGAAAAGTTGTTTTTCAGGAAGATATGGCTAAAAAGGAAGAAGCTTTAAATATTATCATGGAGCAATATTCCGATAAAAAGTTTACTTATTCTGAACCAGCAATACGAAACGTAAAAATTTGGGAGGTGCCTATTGATAATGTTTCTTGTAAGGAATTTGGAGCCCCTCATGAAAAGTATAAGGGTGATGATTCTGTAAGAAGAACCTTTTAAAACCAATACGCATAATCAATAATATGATCTTATAAATGCCAATTATCTGCAGATAATTGGCATTTGAGAAATATAGAAATACTGATTTAAGTATATTAACACTCGATCTAATACCTATTATCTAAAATCTAACGATCTACAATTTTATGGTTCTTAATTATATCTGGATAGCATTTTTCATCGTATCATTTATCGTTGCTTTGGTGCGCTTGATTTTTTTTGGAGATATGGAGATTTTTCCAGATTTAATGAATTCTACTTTTAGCAATGCAAAAACAGGTTTCGAAATTTCATTAGGACTTACAGGAGTACTTTCTCTTTGGTTGGGGTTTATGAAGATTGGGGAACAGGGTGGAGTTGTACGAGGCTTATCAAGGTTTATTGGACCATTATTTAATCGATTGTTTCCTGAACTTCCTAAAAATCATCCGGTTTTTGGTACAATTATGATGAATTTGTCAGCCAATATGCTAGGACTTGACAATGCTGCTACACCAATGGGCCTTAAAGCAATGGGGCAATTACAGGAGGAAAATAAATCAAAAGATACTGCCAGTAATGCCCAAATTATGTTTTTGGTTTTAAATACTTCAGGTTTAACAATTATTCCTGTTAGTATAATGGTTTACAGAGCACAATTTGGCGCAGCTAATCCTGCAGATATTTTTATTCCTATATTATTAGCAACATTTTTTTCCACCTTGGCAGGAATTTTATCTGTGGCGTTTGTACAAAAAATTAAACTTTGGGATAATGTAATTTTATCCTATTTAGGAGGTTTAACGGCAATTGTTTGTGGATTGATATATTGGCTTTCCACGCTTCCTAAAGATCAAATAAAAAGCATATCATTAGTTGGTTCCAATGTCATTCTATTTTCAATAATAATTGTTTTTTTACTAGCAGCTATTCGCAAGAAAGTTAATGTTTACGATGCATTTATAGATGGTGCTAAGGAAGGGTTTCAGATTGCAATAAAAATTATACCTTACTTGGTTGCTATATTGGTTGCTATAGGTTTATTCAGGACTTCAGGAGCCATGGATTTTATTGTTGGTGGAATAAAATCATTATTTGTATATTTTAATTTAGATGCAAGGTTTGTAGATGCATTACCAACGGCCTTAATGAAACCACTTAGTGGAAGTGGTGCCCGAGGTATGATGCTGGAGCTTTTTAGTAATCCGGATTTTGGAGTTGATTCATTTGCTGCAAAAATAGCATCAACCGTACAGGGAGCAACGGATACTACATTTTATATTATTGCTGTATATTTTGGTTCAGTAGGAATTAAAAAAACACGTCATGCAATTGGTTGTGGCTTGATTGCTGATCTGGCGGGGATAATTGCTTCTATAGTTATTGGATATATGTTCTTTGGTTAAAGACACTAACCAGAAATTTTTGTTTTGCTTTAGATAAGCTTTCAAACTAGCCATAAGATATCTTGCTCTTTTATAGGAATGATTAAATTTGTAAAGTTCCATGTGCCCATTATAGCAAATTATTATAACATGAAAATATTAATGCTATTTGTTTTTGGAGTTATTTGTACTACCTCTCTTTATTCACAAGACACTGCTAATAGTGCAGATCTTAAGTTCTCCTCTTTTGCTGCGGGGGTAGATTACACCTCAAACAATAGTTTAAATGGAACCACGAGCATGTATAGCACGCAGCCTATCAGTTCTGTTTTTGTAAGTTATTATCACAAATCCGGGTTTAATTTATCTTTATATCTTTCAAATATTGCCAACTCAGATGAAAGCAATACCGCATCTACTCAGGAATATGGTATATCTTTAGGCTATGATTTAGATATTACTTCATGGTTGATGGGATCAGTAAATTATAGTCATTATGAGTTCAGTGATAATTCCAATGCTCTAAAGTCTAACTATAGTGATTTGTTTAATTTGAATACTTACAGTCAAATAAAATGGTGGAATGCCAGCATTGATTTTGGATATTATTCTGGCGAAGCAAATGATTTGTATTTGTCATTTCAGACAGGAGTTGATTTTGATGTAGATAATGTTTTTAAAAAGGGTAATACATTAAGTATTCAACCTGCATTTATTCTGTTTGCTAATAGTATTGATTATTATAATGATGAAGCATATAATAATTATTATTTTTTATATGAGTATTCGCAAAATAATCCAGAAGAAACTGTTGGAGAATTGCTTGAATCCATTGAAAATCCTCAGGATATTCAAGACCGGCTCATTAGTAGAATTATAAGTCGTCGACCTTATTATTACAAAAAAATATCAAAGCTCGATACAGATTTGGTGATATCTGATTTATTTAAAGAGCAGAGTTCTTTTAATATAAGTAGTCTGGGATTTTCATTACCTATTTATTATCAATGGGGTAGTTTTATGGTAAATGCAGGGTTCTCTGTGTATAAACCACTTCATCAACCCACATATGTAAATGAAGATTGGACCTCATTTACAAATTTTGGATTGACTTATTTCCTGTCGTGGTAAGAAGATTAATTACAAAACTCTATTAAATACATATCAACATTTTCATCACCTAATTCAGCAGCTTTATTTAAGTCTGCACATCCAGAATCTTTATCCTCCATATTAAAATGAGCAACGCCTCGATTAAAATAAAAATCTGAAATTTTATTGTTGAGTTCAATAGCTTCTGAGTAATCCAGAATTGCATCAGAATAATTACCTAATTGAAACCATGCATTTGCTCTGTCATAGTAGGCAAATTCATAATCCGGATTTATTTTAATGCCTGAATTAAACGATTCTATAGCTTCTTTATATAATCCTAATTCATAAAGTGCATTTCCTTTGTCAAAATATGCATCGTAATAGTCAGGATCCATTTCTATGATCTGATTAAAAATTGAGATTGCTTTTGAATACTCTTTTAATTCAAAATGAGCATTCGCTTTGTTGTAATAAGCATCTTTATAAGTATTATTATTCTGGATGCAAAAATTATAATTGTCAATAGCCTTTTTGTAATCGCCATTATCAAAATAGCTATTAGCTAAGTAAAAATATAAGTCAGGATTTGTTGGGTCTAGTTTAAGAGCTTCAGAAAAAGAGTTAATGGCTTTTTCATATTCAGCTTTATCCAGATAGGTATTTCCCTTTTTAATTAATTGGTTGATGTTTGTTTGAGCAAAAGATGCTAAAGAAATCCAAAGCCCAAAGAATACAAATGTAAATTTCATAATGTTCATGTTGTGGACTTTATCGGGTTCTGTTTCTTAATTGTTTTTGACGTTCAAGTCTTCTCTGCTGAAGGGCGTTTCTACGTTTCTGTACAGTAGTATTCTGCCTTTTTATGCTTTCCCGATTTTTTAATGGGGCTTGTTTTAGTTGAGAATTATGATAAGAAATCATCTTTTTCTTATTCATTCTCATTTTTTTATTCATTTTAAGGTAACGTAAGTCTCTTCTTTGGTGGTAATTATCCCGTATTACAGCCATCTGAGATCGACTAGTAGCTTTGATTTCGATTTTAGGAGATTTATTCTCCTGTGTCTTTTTATTTACCTCTTGTCCCAATGTATTTGCAATGATACATAGCCAAAAAAATATTATTAAATAAAATAGCTTCATATACCTAATTTTTTGTTTTCGGATCAATCAAATATCGCTAAGATACTTTTCTATAATCTTGGATAGTAAAAATACTAAAAGGTTTAATGCATTTCTTTTTAATTTTTTCGAAAAATAAATATCTATATAACTATATAGTTCGTGGAAGAAATTCAATTATTCATGAAATATTTTTAATGAAAATGAAAATAATTATTAAAAACATGTTAAAAAATATAAAATTACATTATATTAGCAGTCGGAAAATAAACCCTTTTCCCTTAAATCAGATAAAAAAATCCAAAAGAAAATGAAAGACTTGTTGCCCACAAGTCTTTTTCTTTTTTATATCCCTTTAAAACAAAACCAAATATTTCTTGTTGGTTAATATTAGAGTATCAGTTTATTAGTATGAAAGAATTTTGGAATGATAGGTTTTCGTCTGATAACTACATATATGGAGTGGATCCTAATGTGGTATTAAAGGACTTTATTGATAGAAATAAGCCGGGTGTTATATTGTTTCCAGGTGAAGGAGAAGGTCGGAATATCGTGTATGCCGCGCAAAAGGGTTGGAGTGCAAAAGCTATTGATCAAAGCGATAAAGGCAAAGATAAAGCCCTAAAGTTAGCTTTAAAAAATAATGTTAATATTGACTATTCAGTAGACGATATATTAACATTTGATTACAAATCAGAATCTTTTGATGCTATTGCCTTGGTGTTTTTTCATTTACCCGAAATATTGAGAAAAAAGATTCATAAACATCTAATATCTCTCTTAAAACCCAATGGTAAAATTTTTATTGTTGGTTTTACTAAAGAACAATTGAAGTATTCAAGCGGTGGACCAAAAGATGTTAATATGTTGTATTCTGAAGAATTGTTGTACGAAGATTTTAGAGGTTTGGAAGTAATTAAATGCGTAACAGAGGAGATGGAGTTAGATGAAGGTCCGGGGCATCAGGGAGTAGGATCTGTTATTGAGTTTGAAGCTGTGAAGAATTAGTGAAGAGTTGCCTGTTGTTAGATATAAAAAAGGCCCACAAGAAAAAGTTGTGAGCCTTGTAGGATAATTAAAATGCCTTTTTAACTAAGAATTTAGCTAATTCTTTACCACATTTGGCGTAAGCTTCTTGAATTCTAACACCAGTATCATAATCATATCCACCGAATGAATTTCCCGGATTTTTGATTGATTTAATTTCACATAGAACTTTATTTGGATTAGCTGTTTCAACTAATTGTAACAATACATCAACCATTGCAGGTTTTCTTGTAATGTGGATGTTGAATCCTGGTTCAATGAAGGTGGTTTTTAGAATAAAAGTGTATTTAGCCTCAGTGTTTTCATCACTTATTGAAACGCCTTCACCTTCTAAATATTTATTCATTAATTTTTCAAAACTTACTTTATATCTGGCATCTCTGTCTGAAAGCCATGATTCTTTCCATTGATCACCTCTTCCTGGTTCTTTGGCGTTGTAATCAGTAACTTTCTTATTGATGTAATCGTCTTCTGATTTAAATTTTCCTACAGAAACTTCACTGTAATCGTAGGCAATATTAAAAGCTTTTTCAGATTTTATGGCGTCAAGAGAGCCTGATTCAAGAGTGATTTTTTGAGCTTGAGCAATACCGCAACTCATTAAGAAAAAGGTAAGGTAAATAAAAATGTTTTTCATAATTAAGATTATTTTTTGTGTTTAAGAATTTATAGCACATATATAAACAATTTTTTTTACTTAAATGCTATTATTTTATTAACAAGATAAAATTGTTAGTGAATTAAGAAGCGAAATAATAAGAGAGTGTTAAATTTGATTTTTTTATTTTTTATGCTTAAAAAAGTGAAGCATATCTGTTAATTGATAAAGTGTATGAGTGATTCAAATAATTGGGAAGAATTATTATTAAAAGTAAGTAAACGATTTAAAGTACTTGCAGATTTCGATTTTCTTTTGTTCTTAATAGGAATTCAGGAATTAGGAAAGGGCTATCTTAAATATTCGAAAGAGGAGAAGATGGATATGATTAATTTAGCAAGATGTAAAATGTTTGAGCAAAAAGGATTCTATGAACAAACAGGTGTTGATGAAGAAGGTTGGCCCCAATTTAAAGTGTTGCAAAATATGGAAGATCTTCTGCCCTCAAAACGTGAAGCTATTTTAAAAGAAGCTATGATTACCTATTTTGATGAAAAGTTATAAATAGTATAAATAAAAATTAGGCTATGTTGGCCGAGCAATATTCGTTTTATAAAATAGCTAAGAAAATCGACAAATCGTTAAAATTATATTTTTCCTAAAAAGGAAAATGAATAAACACGAATAGTTTCAATGTAAAACATATAAATATATAATTGATGAAACGAGTCATGAGAATGAATTCTTACACATGAGGATGATTTAATTGGCGAGTTCCATATGGCAATTAAAAACAAATTTAGACATATGAATAAAAATGCTTTTCTTTTACTTGTCGCTTTTATAGTGATTTTTTTTACGTCATGTTCTCCTAAATCAGCAGGAACAGTGGTTTTGTTGAAAACTGATCTTGGAGATATTAAAATCAGATTATATGATGACACGCCAAAGCACAGAGATAATTTTATCAAATTGGCGAAGGAGGGGTATTTAGATAGTACGTTGTTTCATCGGGTGATTAAGGAATTTATGATACAAGGTGGAGATCCGGATTCAAAACATGCAGAATCAGGTGTTGCCTTGGGAGAAGGAGGTCCTGATTATACTATTCCCGCAGAGTTTAACTTTCCAAAGTATTTTCATAAAAAAGGAGCCTTGGCTGCAGCACGCATGGGCGATCAGGTAAATCCGGAAAAAGCATCCTCAGGTTCGCAGTTTTATATTGTACAAGGAAAAGTGTTTGATGATAATGATTTAATTAAAGCCGAGAACAGAATTAGAGATGGAAAGCGACGTGCTATTTTTAATGATGTGTTACAGCAATATAACGACTCATTAAATATGCTTCAGATGCAAGGAGAAGAAGAGGCTATTATGAAGTTGCAACAAAAAATAATGGCTATAGTAAATCAGAAATATTCAGAACAACCAGAATTTGAGTTTCCAGAAGAAGTTAAGGAAATCTATAAAACTGTTGGAGGAGTTCCTCATTTAGATACCAATTATACCGTTTTTGGTGAGGTTATTGAGGATAAAAACTGGATAGAAAAGATCAAATCCGTTTTTGGTAAAAAATATGGTCTGGAAGTAGTGGATGCAATCGCTTATCAGGAGACAGATGCAAGAGACAGACCATTGAAAGATATCAGAATGAAAGTGAAAATTATAAAGGAATAAAAAGGTATGCGTAGTAGTTTAATACTATTTGTTTTATTGTTGTTTTTTGTAAAATCAGAGTCGCAAAGTAAAAAGGTAATCATTTCTACAAACTTGGGTGATATTAAAATTATGCTTTATGATGATACACCGAAGCATCGTGATAGTTTTATTAAGTTAGCCAATGAAGGACATTATGATGGAACATTGTTTTATCGTGTGATTAAAAACTTTGTGATACAGGGAGGATCATCAGATTCAAGAAATGCAGCACCTGGAAGACTGATTGGTTATGGTAGTTCAAAGTTGGTGATTGATTCCGAATTCAGAGAAAATCGATTTCATAAAAAAGGTGCCATTTGTGCCCCTCGTCAACCTGAAGATATCAATCATTTTAAAATGTCAGATATCAGTCAGTTCTATATTGTTCAGGGTAAAAAGTATACAAATGAAGAGTTAGACCTGATCGAAAAATCAGTGAATAATCCGATAAAGATAAAACTGAAAAAGAAGTATTATCTTCCATTTAAAGAAGAGCTACAGAAGTTAAAAGAGGAAGATCCTAAGGCGTTTAATAACAAGTTAAGGTCGATTAAAGAAAAAATTGCATTTGAATATGCATTATCTAACAAGCTTGAATTTAATGAAAAACAACGTGAAGTTTATACAACCGTTGGAGGATTACCAGAACTAGATGACGATTATACTGTATTTGGAGAAGTGATAAGTGGCTTTGATGTAATTAGTAAAATTGCATCTTTACAAACGGATAAAAATAACAGGCCACTTACAGATGTGAACCTAGTTGTTAGAGTACTTTAAACCCATATTCATGCGATTACTTATTTCCATTTTTTTCTTTTTAATAATCTTGAGCATTGGTTGTAAAACGGATTCTGCAAAGTCAAATATTTCCAAAGAGGAATATTCAAGACCTAAAGGATCTTATCAATCTAATATTAAGGGAATAGTTTCAATTGAAACCTACGATCATTATACCCGGATTCAGGATAGAGGGTATGGTTTTTATATTGGACCAAAGGAATTAGTCACAAATCTGGATCTGATCAAAGGAAGTTACAAGGTAAAAGTTGCTCCTGTTGGGAGTGAGGAATTTAATGATATTGCAGGTTATACAGCTTATAGTATTGAGAAGAATTTAGTGATTTTAAAGTCATGGGTGGAAAATTTGAATTATATTCATTTAGACGGAGCCATCACTAATATTCCGGATTCTGTTGCCGGTTTGTATCGTAAATCGAAAAAGATTTATGCGCCCAAATATGATGTACGTGAGAAAGTCAGTTCTGACTCTCTTGAGTATTATAATTTAGATAGATCTGGTTATTCAGGAATACCAGCCTTTACTTTTATGCATCATGTTGTGGGGATGATTCAAACGAATACGATTGATAAGCAAGAATCTTCTATTTTGATTCCTGCTTCTGAAATTGTGGAACTAAGTAAGAAGCAACAGCGTCAGCCCACCTCAGTTTATGAATTAAGAACCAAGACAAATAAAGTATATCCATCTTATAAAACGATCGAAGGGTTTAAGATGATTACAACAATGGGGGATATAGAATTTAAACTGTATAATGAAACGCCTGTTTTCAGAGATAATTTTATTAAACTTGTGAGTGATCAGTTTTATGATAGTTTGTTGGTGCATAGGGTATTAACCAATTTTTTAATCCAGAC
Organism: Plebeiibacterium sediminum; assembly: GCF_026013605.1. GTDB lineage: Bacteria > Bacteroidota > Bacteroidia > Bacteroidales > Marinilabiliaceae > Saccharicrinis > Saccharicrinis sediminus. The sequence continues at coordinate 229,711 of NZ_JAPDPJ010000001.1, read as the reverse complement.
TGGTGCTGCAGATAGTAAATATGCAGATAAAGATGATGTCGTGGGTTGGCAAGGTCCTGGATATATGCTTAAAACAGTAATTGCTCCAGAGAAGTTTCACAAACGAGGTGCTATTGCAATGTCTAAACTTCCTGATTCCAGAAATCCTAAAAACCTTACTGATGGATCACAATTTTATATTGTTTCGGGAAGGATTTTTAAAGATGGAGAACTTGATAAAATTGAAAAGGAAAAAGGAATAAAGTTTTCTTCTGTACAGAGGAAGGTTTATACTTCCTTAGGAGGAGCACCTCATTTAGATGGAGATTATGTAGTCTTTGGCGAAGTAACAAAAGGGATGGAGGTTGTTGATAAAATTGCCGCTCTTAAAACTTATGGTGAAGACCGTCCGGTTAATGATGTCAGAGTTTTAAAGATACAAATAATAAAGAAGTAATAAATAACTGTGTTTACAGGTTAATGTCCATTTTCTTGTATCTTTTACTCAATTCCTATCAATCTATAGTTTCCTTTTATTAAATTTGCCAATTCAAAAAATTAAATAAAAATACATCAACAATGCTTGATAAGATAAAGGCTTTACAACAAGAAATTAAACAACTTACAGCTTCAAGTGCTGAAGAAGCAGAGCATTTAAGAATCAAATACCTAAGTAAAAAAGGAATCATTTCTGAGTTATTTAATGATTTTAAAACAATTCCTAATGAGCAAAAGCGTGAAGTTGGGCAGGTAATAAATGTTTTAAAGAAGGAAGCAACTGAGTTTATAAATACTTTAAAAGAACAGTTTTCTAATGATCAGGTAAAAGAAAGTGGCGTTGATTTAACGCTTCCGGGTACCATCATGAAACTGGGAAGCCGTCATCCTTTATCAATTGTTAGAAATGAGATTGTTGATATTTTTGCACGTTTAGGATTTAATGTGGCAGAAGGACCAGAAATTGAAGATGATTTTCACGTTTTTACTGCTTTAAATTTCCCTGAAGAGCATCCGGCAAGAGATATGCAAGATACTTTCTTTATTGAGAAAGATCCTGATGTATTATTACGTACGCATACTTCTTCAGTACAAGTTCGTGTAATGGAAAAAAATGAACCTCCAATTCGTTCTATATTTCCGGGAAGAGTGTTCCGTAATGAAGCTATTTCTGCTCGTGCACACTGTATCTTTCACCAGGTAGAGGGTTTATATATTGATGAAAATGTATCTTTTGCAGATTTAAAGCAAACACTTTTATATTTTGCTAAGGAAATGTTTGGCGAGAAAACTCAAATACGTTTACGTCCTTCTTATTTCCCATTTACAGAGCCTTCAGCTGAAATGGATATTTCTTGTACACTTTGTGGAGGAAAAGGCTGTAATGTTTGTAAATATACAGGATGGGTTGAAATTTTAGGATGTGGTATGGTTGATCCACATGTATTGGAATATTCAAACATTGATAGCGAAAAATATACCGGATTTGCTTTTGGTATGGGTATTGAAAGAATTACAATGCTTAAGTATCAAATTAAGGATATCAGGCTTTTCTTTGAAAATGATGTTCGTTTTCTTGATCAGTTTAAATCCACGATTTAATTGGATTAAAATAGCATTTAAGATATATAGATGCCATTCGTTTAAATACGGATGGCATTTTTTGTTTTATAGCATATTGAATTTGGTATAATAGAATAACTTAAAGGCATAAAAAAGCCCGAATGATGAACATCCGGGCTCAGGAAATATAATGCTTTGATATTATAATCTAGCTTTAATAGCAGCTGATTCAGCTTCAAATCCTGGTTTGTCAAGTAAGGCAAACATGTTTTTCTTATAAGCTTCAACTCCTGGTTGGTCAAACGGATTTACATCCAAGATATAACCACTCATACCACAAGCAATCTCAAAGAAATATAATAATTGGCCTAAGTAGTATGCATTCAATTCAGGAATTTCAACTTTAATGTTTGGAACACCACCATCAACGTGAGCAATTAAAGTTCCTAGTTCTGCCATCTTGTTAACTTCATCTACTCTTTTTCCAGCTAAGAAGTTTAATCCGTCAAGATTTGCTTCGTCAGTAGGAATAACCACTTTTCTGTTTGGTTTTGTAATAGTGATGATGGTTTCAAAGATGTTACGAACACCTTCCTGAATCCATTGACCCATAGAGTGTAAGTCTGTTGAAAAATCAACAGCTGCGGGGAAAATACCTTTATTTTCTTTCCCTTCACTTTCTCCGTATAATTGTTTCCACCATTCAGCAACAAAGTGAAGTTTTGGTTGGTAGTTTACTAAAATTTCAGTTCCCTTACCGTTTTTATAAAGCTCGTTACGTACTGCTGCATAAACTGCTGCAGCACTGTTTTCAGCCTCTTCTGCAGTGATTTTTTCCATATCCTGCGCTCCTTTAACAAGGGCTTTAATATCAACTCCTGCAATAGCAATTGGTAATAAACCAACAGGTGTTAATACAGAAAAGCGTCCACCTACATCATCAGGAATAACATATGTTTTATATCCTTCCTGAGTAGCTAAAGTTCTTAATGCTCCTTTGGCAGCATCAGTAATAGCCACAATACGTTCTTTGGCTTCTTCTTTAGAATATTTACTTTCTAAAAGCTCTTTTAATAAACGGAATGCAAGAGCAGGCTCAGTTGTTGTTCCTGATTTAGAGATAACAACTAATGCAAATGATTTATCTTTTAATAAATCAAGAAGTTCTGCAGTATAATCTTCGCCAATGTTCTGTCCAGCATAAACCACTACCGGGTTTTCTCTGTCAGTAATTAATTGATCAAAACTGTTTGATAAAGCATCAATTACAGCTCTGGCTCCAAGGTAGCTACCTCCAATACCAATAACAACAACTACATCAGCTTTTGCTTTTAGTTTTGCAGCAGTAGCTTCAATATCAGAAAGCTGAGCATCGTCAATGCTTGAAGGAAGGTTAACCCAACCTAAAAAGTCGTTTCCTCTGCCTGTTTTTTCTTGTAAAGCTTTAAGGTGAGATGCAATCTCGCTTTTGTATCCTGCAACTTTCTCTTCAGAAACGAAGTCAAAAGTTTTCGAGATATCAATTTTTAAGTTTTCCATCGTAAATAGAATTTTATGAATAAGGATTTTGAATTATCTTAAGTTCTCTGTTAACAAACGAATTTCAATGCTTGGTGATATTTTCTCATAAATGATATTATACACCGCATCTGTAATTGGCATGTTTACTTTATACTTTTCATTAATCTCCTTAATGCTTTTTACAGCATAATATCCTTCTGCTACCATCAACATCTCCATCTGCGCATATTTTACAGAATAACCTTTGCCTATCATTGTACCGAAAGTACGGTTTCGACTAAATTGAGAATATCCTGTAACTAATAAATCTCCCAGGTAAGCAGAGCTCTTAATGTCTCGGGTTATAGGGTGAACTGTATCAACAAAGCGTTTTATTTCCTGAATTCCGTTTGACATGAGTACGGCCTGAAAATTATCACCATATCCCATTCCATGACAAATTCCGGAAGCGATAGCCATTATGTTCTTTAAAACGGCAGAAAACTCTGTTCCATATATATCATCAGAAACACTTGTTTTAATATAACCACACTGCAGAAAGGAAGCAAATGATCTTGCTTTTTTTACATCCTGACAGGCTATGGTAAGATAAGAAAGTCTTTCTAATGCTACTTCTTCTGCATGACAGGGGCCTGAAATAACTCCAATGTTTTCTAATGGAACATCGTAAAATGTATTCAAAAATGTTCCAATAATCATATTTTCATCAGGTATCAAGCCCTTAACTGCAGAAATTACCACTTTATCTTTAAGAGGAACGGATAGTTCACTTAAGGCATTTTTTAAAAATGCCGAAGGAACAGCTAAAATTATTACGTCGCTTTCCTCAACTATTTGGTTGATATCTGAGTAAAAATGTATTTTATCAGTAATAAAATCAACGCTAGTCAGGTAATTGGGATTGTGTCCGTGTTTTCTAAACTTTTTGATGTGTTTAGGATTTCGGAAATACCAATTCATCTCAAGAACATTGTTCATAAGCATTTTGGCGATAGCTGTTGCCCAGCTACCACTTCCAATTATTCCTACTCTAGATGATTCGTCCATAATTAGTTTTTATCCGCAACTAAAATGTGATTCTGTGTTAAAATATTAAGCTAACCAGTTTTTTACTTCATCCTGGCTTGGGTTTGTATAACCCAATTTGTTTTTCTTATTATAACCGCACATTTCCTGATGCAGCTTTGTAGGTTTTAACTCTTTAAGCTGATCAACCTTTTTATATCCTAATTTTTGAATGACTTCAACCCATTCTTTTGGAATACCAAATTCAATATATTTTTCTTCTCCGTCATTTTCAACTTTCTTTTCTGGTCTCATTTGAGGGAAGAAAAGTACTTCCTGAATAGATTGCTGATCAGTCATTAGCATGGCTAAACGGTCAACTCCAATACCCATACCCGATGTAGGAGGCATTCCGTATTCTAGTGAACGCACAAAGTCCATGTCAATAAACATTGCTTCATCATCTCCTTTTTCAGAAAGTTTTAATTGGTCCTGAAAACGCTCAAGCTGATCAATAGGATCGTTAAGTTCAGAATAAGCGTTCGCTAATTCTTTACCATTTACCATTAATTCAAAACGTTCTGTTAGTTCAGGATTTTCTCTGTGTTTTTTACACAATGGAGACATCTCAACAGGATAGTCAGTGATAAAAGTTGGCTGAATATAGTTTCCTTCACATTTTTCGCCAAAAATTTCATCGATTAATTTTCCTTTACCCATTGAAGGATCAGTTTCAACGCCAAGATCCTCACAAACTTTAAATAATTGCTCCTCGTTCATTCCGTTAATATCAATTCCGGTATGTTCTTTAATAGAGTCAATCATTGAGATACGTTTGAACGGTCGTTTGAAGTCAATCTCTTTATCTCCTAATTTAACCTTTGTAGTTCCGTGTAATGCAAGAGCAACTCTTTCAATCATTTCTTCAGTAAAGTCCATCATCCACTTATAATCTTTATAAGCAACATAAATTTCCATTACTGTAAACTCAGGATTGTGTGTTCTGTCCATTCCTTCGTTACGGAAGTCTTTTGCAAATTCATAAACACCATCAAATCCACCAACGATAAGTCTTTTTAAATAAAGTTCGTTTGCAATACGTAAGTATAATGGAATGTTTAATGCGTTATGATGAGTAATAAATGGGCGAGCTGCTGCTCCTCCAGGTATCGATTGTAATATTGGAGTTTCAACTTCCAGGTAACCTTTTTCATTAAAGAAGTTACGCATGGTGTTGATGATTTTTGTTCTTTTAATGAAGGTGTCTTTAACCTGGTCATTAACAATTAAATCCACATAACGCTGACGATATCTTTGTTCTGCATCAGTAAAAGCATCATATAATTTACCATCTTTTTCTTTTACGATTGGTAGTGGTTTTAATGATTTGGTAAGTACTTTAAACTCTTTTACATAAACAGAAGTTTCTCCCATTTGAGTTTTAAATACATATCCTCTAATACCAATAATATCACCAATGTCCAATAACTTTTTAAACACAGTATTGTACATAGTTTTATCATCGCCTTCACAGATATCATCACGTCTGAAATATACTTGAATTCGCCCTTGTTGATCCTTCAATTCAGCAAACGAGGCATTACCCATAATGCGGCGACTCATGATTCGTCCTGCAATAGATACTTCTTTTAAAGATGCATCTTCTTCGTTTTCAGCAAAAATCTTCTTTATATCTTCCGAGTAATGCGTTATCTTATACTCTTCTGCAGGGAATGCATTAATTCCTAATTTGTTTAATTCTTCAAGACTATTACGTCTTATCAACTCCTGTTCGCTTAGTTCAACGGTGCTCATTCTTATATTTTCAATATGAGTTTTTAAATATTCTCCCTGCCAAATGATTGCCTCAAAATCATGTAATCAAGGAGATAGCAATAATGTTTTTCTAAAAAAAATATAGAAAAATCGATGCAAAGATAATCATTAACAATTAATAATGAAGTTATAAAAAGAAGAGCTTAGTGAACTTTAACTTATTTTTTATTGTTCTTACCAATTAAACAACGAGTTATTAATATAAATACTAATAAAATTCATAGCTGAGTTATAATAAAATGATTAAGATTGTATTCCGTAATTATTGAGATTATTTGTTTAATAAAGAGCATTTTGATAATTTTTAATGCTTTACGGAGTACTATTTTTGGTATAATAGAGAGAGAAGAGAGATATGCAAATTAAAACAAGAAAACCAGATTGGTTAAAAATACAGTTACCTAATACATCCGATTATAAATGGATGCATCAAACCATTAGAGATAATAAATTACATACAATATGTACCAGTGGTAAATGTCCTAATTCAGCAGAGTGCTGGGCCGCAGGAACTGCAACATTTATGATATTGGGTGATATTTGTACGCGTGCCTGCAAATTTTGTAATGTAAAAACAGGAAAACCCCTTGCGGTTGATGTTAAAGAACCTGTAAGAATTGCAAGATCAATTCAGATCATGAAACTGAAGCATGCGGTAATTACTTCTGTAGACAGAGATGATTTGGAAGATGGAGGATCTGACATTTGGAAGAAGACGATTTTAAAGGTGAAGGAAATGAATCCGGGAATAACTCAGGAAGTTTTAATTCCTGATTTTAATGGTTTACATCACTTGATAAAAAATATTATTGATGCAGGCCCTGAAGTAATTTCTCATAATCTTGAAACTGTACGAAGAATTACACCAATTATTCGTTCACGGGCAAAATATGACTTAAGCCTAGATGTTTTAAGATTTATTGCAGACAATGGCATTGTAGCCAAAACAGGAATAATGCTTGGTTTGGGTGAGAAAGAAGAAGAGGTTATTGAAACTATGCAGGATGCTTTTAGTGCAGGTGTTAAAGTGTTTACAATTGGTCAGTATTTACAGCCTAGTAAGGAGCATCTCCCAGTATATGAATATGTTACCCCAGAGCAATTTGCTAAATATGAAAAGATTGGTTTGGAAATGGGATTTAAATATGTAGAGAGTGGCCCAATGGTTCGTTCTTCATATCATGCTGAAAAGCATATTAATGCGTTAAAATAGAAGTTTATTTATGTTTACTTTTATTTTGTAAGGCAGTTTGCTAAATAATCAAAATGTATGAATACTAAAACAATATATGAAGATCTAGGTCTTATTGAATATAAAAAAGCCTGGGACTACCAGGAATCTAAGTTTAATGCGATTATAGATGAAAAATTATATAATCGAGAAAATGCTGATAATAAAAAAGAAATTACCCATCAGCTTTTATTTTGTGAGCATCCTCATGTATATACTTTAGGAAAAAGTGGTGCTGAGAATAATTTATTGATTAATGATGCGTTTTTAAAACAAATCAATGCAACCTATTATAAAAGTAATCGTGGTGGTGATATCACTTATCATGGACCAGGACAAATTGTAGGTTACCCAATCTTTGATCTGGAAGAAATGGATTTAACTGTAAAAAGTTATATTCATAAGCTGGAAGAGGCGATCATAAATTGTATTGCTGATTACGGAATTCAGGGTGACAGATTGGATGGAGCAACAGGTGTTTGGATTGATAAAGATGTTCCGGGGAAGGCACGCAAAATTTGTGCAATTGGAGTAAAAGCAAGTAGATATGTTAGTATGCATGGTTTTGCATTAAATGTAAATACCGATTTAAATTATTTCAATCATATTAATCCATGTGGATTTGTGGATAAAGGAGTAACTTCTATTCAGAAGGAGTTAGGAGAGCCTCAGGATTTTAATGCAGTTAAGGAAAATCTAAGGGAACATCTGAAAAAAGTGTTCAAATTAAATATGCCTTAAAAATTTCACCTAAACTGTTGATATTTACTTTTGTTTATAAAAATTAACCCCTATTTTAACCTCTGTTTTTGAATTTATTAGGGGTTGAGGTTTTGAAAATCCATTTTTTTTAGGAAAATTTATCCTCGCAAATTTGGGCTCATAGTACACATGGAGAAAACTTGGAACATAAAAGAAAGTGGCGATGAAGATAAGGTAGAGCACCTGTCGAGCGTTTTAAATATCGACAGGTTTTTATCTAATCTATTGGTACAAAGAGGCGTTGAGACTTTTGATGAGGCTAAAGCATTTTTTCGTCCTGATTATGAGCATTTGCACGATCCTTTTCTGATGAAAGATATGGATAGGGCCATTGATCGTTTAGATAGAGCTATTGAAAATAATGAAAAAGTATTTATTTATGGCGATTACGATGTAGATGGTACCACCTCTGTTTCTCTGGTTTATTCTTTTCTTTCAGAGTATTTTGATAATCTACAATTTTATATCCCAAACAGATACGAAGAAGGTTATGGTATTTCATATAAGGGTATAGATTACTTTGCGGAAGAAAAATGTTCTTTGGTTGTTGCACTGGATTGTGGTATAAAGGCTGTTGAAAAAATAGAGTACGCTAAAGAAAAGGGTATTGATTTTATTATATGCGATCATCATACCCCCGGAGATAAATTGCCCGATGCTGCTGCATGTTTAGATCCTAAAAGAAAGGATTGTAATTATCCTGATGAAAATCTTTCAGGGTGTGGTGTAGGGTTCAAATTTATTCAGGCTTATTGTAAGCGTCATAAAATAGATTATCACAAAGCGTATGAATATCTGGATTTAGTAGCTGTAAGTATAGCTTCAGATATTGTTCCAATTATTGGTGAAAACAGAGTTTTGGCCTATTATGGTCTTCAAAAACTAAATACAAATCCAAGTATTGGCTTAAAACATATTATTAAAGTGGCCGGAATGCAAGGTCGCGAAATCACAATTAGTGATATTGTATTTAAAATAGGACCAAGAATTAATGCTGCAGGAAGAATAGACTCTGGTGGTGATGCTGTGAATTTGCTTATTACAGAAGATGAAGGTCTGGCTAATAGCATGAGTATTGATATTGATAAGTGTAATGATACCAGAAAAGGCTTTGACAGAGATATCACTCAGCAAGCACTTGAACTAATAGCTTCAAATAAAGAACTACAAAGTAGAAAATCAACTGTTTTATACGAACCGGAATGGCATAAGGGAGTTATTGGAATTGTAGCTTCTCGTTTAACAGAATACTATTATCGACCTACTGTAATTCTTACTGAATCAAAAGGTTTTGCTACAGGTTCAGCTCGTTCTGTTGAAGGTTTCGATTTGTATAAAGCAATTGATCATTGTAGTGATCTGTTAGAAAACTTTGGTGGTCATATGTATGCTGCCGGGTTGACTCTGAAAATTGATAATATTGACGAGTTTAAGCGCCGGTTTGAAGAATATGTGGAAGCTAATATTACACCGGATCAGTTAATTCCTCAAATAGAAGTGGATGAAGAGATTGGTCTTAAGGATATTAATGATAAGTTTTTTAGAATCCTTAAGCAATTCCGTCCATTTGGGCCAGGTAATCTAAAACCTGTATTTGTTACAAAAAGAGTGTTTGATTACGGTACCAGTAAAAAAGTGGGTAAAGACCATGATCATTTAAAAGTTGAGTTAATTGAAGAGAAGTCAGGTTCAATTAAGCAAGGTATAGGATTTTCGATGGGAAACGATCTGGAAAAGTTACAAACCGGAAATCCTTTTGATGTTTGTTATACTATTGAAGAAAATGTATACAATGGTCGTTCAAGCATACAAATGATGTTAAAAGATATGAAATTTCCATATAAAGATTAAAATATCAGAGGGAACACTACTCATATAATCATTTTATTTACAATTTGTAGCAAAAATAACCTCCAATAAATTATTTTATTTTTTAAATAAATTATATTTGTAGCAAATCATAAATTCTGATTTTATATAAAAACTAATACACAGATGAGAAAAAGTACTACAATATGGGGAGTTGCCTCATTATTAATTTCAGTGGTTTTTGTATTTGCATCTTGTAATTCCGGAGCAAAACAAAACCAAAAATCAGATGCTGTTCAAATAGAAAAAACAGAAGTAGAAAATGAAGTGAGAGAGTTTGTATATCCGCTTCCTACATCTTATGAAATTGTTGAGATGCTTAATAAAATAGAGGCAGCTTACATTTTCGATTTATCAAATAGCCCTGAAAATGCATCTAAATATATCACTGAAAAACAACAGGCATTAAACCTTGGAGTTTACGGAGGTGATTTAAGTTATGCAAGTACATACAATCAAAAGCAAGAAACAATCGACTTTATCGATGCTTCGAAAAAGCTTTTGGAAGGATTAGACCTTCAAGGCGCAGTTAGTGAAGATTTACCTGATCAAATTGAAGCTAATGAAGATAATAAAGAAGCATTAGTAGAATTAATTACTGATTCATTTTATGATACTTACGATTTCTTACAAAGAAATAATCGTGCACCGGTTTCTGCTTTAGTTATGACAGGTGCTTGGGTTGAAGGACTTTATATTGCAACTCACATTTCTGAAGAAACTTTTAATAGTAAAGAAATGATCGAAATTGTATTGAAACAAAAAGATCCATTGGTTAAATTAATGGAAATACTTGCTCAATATAAAGATGATCAGGCTGTTGCTGAAACTATTGAAGATCTTTCAACTATTGCTGGTATTTATGCAGAGATAGAAAGTACTGCAATTACTCAGGAGCAAATGATTAAGATTGCAGAGCAGTCATTAGTATTAAGAAAGAAATTTGTTGCAGTAGAATAGTAATGCAATAAATAAAGATATGATTAAGCGATCATTTTTTTGATCGCTTTTTTTTTGTTGTAAACTGACATATTGTAAAAAATAATAGATATTCTTAAAAAGTAATGATGATTTCATTATTTTTAATCGTTTTCTGAAAATTTGAGTTTGGTGTTAGTTTTAAAACTCGTACTATAGTATCTAATATTAAATAAAGAATATCACCCTGTTATGAGTGAAACACTTTTAGATGCCCTGATGAAATTATATGCTTTACTTACTAATGTAAGGAAAGAAAGCAGGGTGGATAGTGCTCGTAAATTAATAGAGCAAGAACTACTTCATAATTTTAATAGAGAATATGTTGATCAATATCTGGCAAGGTTTGATTTTTATATAAAGCAGTTTCACAAGTATTCCTATAGTCCTATTCAGTCAGAAGTAGAGCGCCAGTCTTCAGATAATTACAGTCAAATAGATACTATATGTGATGAGTTGAATAAAGAATTAGAGCAGGAATCAAAAATTTGGGTTTTTGTTCAGCTTTTTGAATTTATTCGACAAGAAGAAAAGATTAGTGATATTGGTGAGGAAGTAGTTGATAAATTAGCTCATGGGATGCTGATACATCCTGAGGATTATCAATTACTGAAAGCATTCATATTAAAGGGGCCGATGGAGGTTGACACTCCGGAGAAAGTACTCGTTATTTCTGGGCAGGAGAATGCACCTTTACCAAGGTTTAAACATCTTTATAATCCTAAACAGCAAATCTACGTTTGGGTTTTATATGTAGAAAGTACACATACCTTTATATTCAGATACTCTGGTGATCGTAACCTTTACCTGAACGGCCATAAGGTGGATAGAAATAATGCCTATATTTTATCTGTAGGTTCGGTTATTAAAACTTCGCGAATGGCTCCGGTTTACTATGGTAAGGTAGCCGAGTTATTTGTACAGAAAGTTGATAAGGGAAGAATTCTTTTAAAAGCCAGAGATGTAGAATATAAGTTTAACGACAGACAGATAGGTATCCATCCATTTAGTTTTTCTGGTCGGTCAGGGCAGCTTGTTGGAATTATGGGTGGTAGTGGAACAGGAAAGTCCACATTACTCAATGTTTTAAACGGCAGTTATAAACTTTCTGGCGGTTCTATTCATATTAATGGCTTAAACATTCAGGAGCATAAAGAAGCCTTAAAAGGGGTTATCGGTTATGTCCCTCAGGAAGATTTATTAATTGAGGAGCTTACGGTTTTTGAAAACTTATTTTTTAATGCTCGATTGTGTTTTAGTGATAAAACAATAGAAGAAATTGAAGAGTTGGTTGACAACGCCATTAAGGATTTTGATTTGGTAGAAGCCCGTAATTTGGTTGTAGGTAATCCATTAAATAAGATTTTAAGTGGAGGTCAGCGTAAACGTCTCAATATTGCTTTAGAGCTTATCAGGGAACCTTCTATTCTTTTTGTGGATGAGCCGACATCCGGATTATCATCCATGGATTCGGAAAAAGTTATGGTTCTTTTAAAAAGGCAGACTCTAAAAGGTAAGCTAGTAATCATAAATATTCATCAACCTTCATCCGATTTATATAAATTATTGGATAAACTCCTGATTATTGATAAGGGAGGATACATCATTTTCAATGGTAATCCAATGGATGCTATTGTTTATTTTAAACAAAAAGCAAGCTATGTAAATCCCGAAGATAGTGAGTGTTATTTGTGTGGTAATGTAAAAGTTGAGCAGCCTCTTCGTATTATTGAGGCTCGTATGGTTGATGCCAAAGGTAAACTCATCAGAGAGCGAAAAATCAAACCAATTGAATGGTATGAAAATTACCAAAATGATATTGAGAGTAAGTTTGATTGGAAGAAATCCAAAGGACCGGAGAAGATTGAAAAATTACCTCATAACCTCTATAATATTCCCGGACGTTTACAACAGTTTTTAATTTATACATACAGGGATGGCTTTTCAAAATGGAAAGATAGGCAGTACATGCTGATTAATTTTCTAGAAGCTCCAATTCTGGCAATTATTCTGGGATATTTTACAAAGTATATAAGTGGTACAGCTGCTGATCCTACTCAATATGTGTTTAGTGAAAATGATAATATTGCAGCTTATTTATTTATGGCTGTTGTTGTAGCCTTGTTTTTAGGGTTAAATGTAAGTGCGGAGGAGATTATTAAGGATCGGAAATTATTACAAAGGGAAAAGTTTCTAAATCTGAGTCGTTCGGGATATTTAAATAGCAAGATTGTTATTATGTTTACCATTTCTGCAGTACAAACTTTAAGTTTAGTTCTCATTGGAAATAGTATACTGGAGATAAAAGGACTTAATTTTAGTTACTGGATGATTTTGTTTAGTACGGCTTGTTTCTCAAATATGTTAGGACTGAATATAAGTAGTGGATTAAAGTCAGTAGTAGCAATTTATATCTTAATTCCTTTAATATTAGTACCTCAACTACTGTTTAGCGGTGTTATTGTTGATTTTAATAAGCTTCACAAAACCATGTTAACATCTGAATATGTTCCACGCATTGGGGATATGATGACTTCAAGATGGGCTTACGAAGCCTTAGCAGTTAATCAATTTGAAAACAATAAATATGAGAAGCACTTTTTTGCCGACGAACAAAAAATTAGTGAAGCATCTTATTATTATTCATTATTGTTACCTCGACTAAAACAGCACAATCATAAAAGTGAAAAATCATTTTTAGAGGGAGATTCAGATGTTGCCAAGGCTAATTATGATGTTGTTGTAAATGAAATCCAAAAGATGAATAATCTTGGAGATGCAGAGGTCTCGAAGTTAATTTCAAAAGGAATTGTAGAGTATTCAGAAGTAGGATTTAAGCAAATAGATCTTTTATTGGACAAGCTGGTTATATACTATCAGGATCAGTATAAGATCTACAAAAAACATAAAGATGATACTTATAAAGAACTTGTTGAATCTCTTGGGTCAACAGAAGCTGTGTTTAATCTTAAGCAAGAGTATCATAATGATAAATTATCCAGTTTGTTACATAATAAAGCTGAGTTAAAACAGTTGGTTCTTACTCCAACTACTGGATATGTACCCCAAAAAGATCCTGTTTTAAGAAACGGGGCCTCTAAATGGGGGAGATCTCACTTTTTTGCACCAGCTAAACAGTTTGGAGGTTTTACTATACCAACACCATTTTTTAATGTAATGGCTATTTGGTTATCAACCATTCTGTTATATTTTACCTTGTATTTTGATTTATTGCGTCATGTAATTCGCTATTTTGAGAAATTCAGATTAAGAAAAGCATTCACTCGTCAGATCAATAAGATATAATTAGGTAATAGTGGAGCCGTTTACCGATAAAAAAGTATAGCTTACCGATTAATGATTTGAATATTGCTTTTACTCGGATATTTTTGGATAAAGATTTAAAAACATAAAATTATTCAAAATGAAAAAATCAGTAAATAATGGCAAAGCTGTCTTAGGTATATTATTATTTATAGTAGGTTCTTTTTTATTAGCCGGGAATTTAGGATTTATATCTGATGATATTTACCATACATTTTTTCGTTGGCCAAGTATTCTTATATTAATTGGTGTATTTCAAATGATACGAAAAGATGTAAGTTCCGGACTGATTGTGATGTCAGTTGGAGTCTTTTTTCTGCTTCCACATATTGTTGAAGGTTTACATATAGGTGATCTTTTCAGGTATTGGCCCGTTTTATTAATCATAGCAGGGTTGGTTTTTATTTTTGGAAAAAAGAATTTTAAAAATGGAAAATTTGGTTCCAGAGATACTAATGAAGATGTATTAGACATAGTTTCTGTATTTGGCGGGGGAGTTACCAAGGTAAATTCAGATAACTTCCAAGGTGGTGAAATTACTTGTGTATTTGGCGGTGCAGAGGTCAACCTTCAGGGAGTTAAAATGAGTCCGGATGGAGCAGTGATAGATTTAACCACGCTTTTTGGAGGTACCAAAATTTCGATACCAAGAGATTGGAGTGTTAAGGTAGATGTAATATCAATATTTGGCGGTTTCACTGATAAAAGGATATATGAATCAAATAGTGATTCATCAAATAAGGTGTTAACGATTAAAGGTGTGGCTATTTTTGGTGGTGGAGAATTAAGAAACTTCTAATCTAACGGCTTTTGTAAATGCAACATCCTATTTTTAGCAATAAAATTACTATTGGTAGCTATTTATTTATAGGTGCTGTTTTTATCGTTATCGATTTTCTTCTGATACATTATGGCTATAAATGTTCTGTAACTACAGCATTAATTTATGCTTTAGTTTATGATGTAATTATAATATTATTGGGCGGATCACTTTGGTATCCGGTTTATTTTCTGGATAGGAATAAAGGGTCCATATTCAGTGTTATACAGTTAGTTTTTCTTGGATTTGTTTTTCTCGGAATTTGGGCTGGTTCAGCATGGGGAATATTGTCCATATTAGAAGGTAATTTTTCGTTTACAACAATACTAAATAGCGATTTTGTTTTAATAAGATTGTTAATAGGAGTTCTTATTTATTTACTCTTTATTTCTGTTTATTTTCTTATGATTCGCTCCCAAAATGAAGAGGAATATAAGAAGGAAAAGTTGGAGCTAAAGAACCTTTTAACGGATACAGAACTAAATTTATTAAAGTCTCAATTAAATCCTCATTTCCTTTTTAATAGTTTAAACTCAATCAGCTCCTTGACTTTATATGATGCCGAAGGTGCAAGGGAAATGATAAGTAAATTATCCGATTTTTTACGATATTCTTTACGTAACAATCAGCATAAATTATTACCATTAAAGGAGGAGTTGGAAAATTTTAGAAGATATATGGATATCGAAAGGATTCGATTTGGTGATAAAATTAACTTTATTGAGCAAATCAAATTGGATTGTGAGAAAAAGATGGTTCCGGCTTTAATAATTCAGCCCTTAATTGAAAATGCAATAAAATATGGAGTGTATAATTCAATTCATACAACCAATATTGAACTGCATGGTTATCTTAAAAATGGTGATTTGATCATATCATTACAAAATGACTATGAAAATGATATGGACGAGAGAATCGGAGAAGGATTGGGATTATCAAATACAAAAGCAAGAATGCGAAAAATTTATGGAAGTAAAGATTTGGTTCGTATTCAAAAACGTGAACAAACATTTCTTGTTGAATTAACAATACCTCAATTTTTACAGTGATGAGTCATAAACTAAAGGCTATTATTATTGATGATGAAAAACCTGCCAGAGAATTAATCAAAGCATATTTAAAGGTTTTTACTGAGGTTGAAGTGTTGGCAGAAGGAGCTAATGGTTTTGAGGGGGTTAAGCTCATTCAGCAATTTAAACCGGATTTGATATTTTTAGATATTCAAATGCCTAAAGTCTCAGGTTTAGAAATGCTGGAAGTGATTGAAAATCCACCTAAAGTTATTTTTACTACTGCTTATGATCAGTTTGCAATTAAAGCTTTTGAGTTAAATGCTATTGATTATTTGTTAAAGCCATTCAGTAAAGATCGATTTGAACAGGCAGTAAAAAAGGTTTTAAACTCACAAAATACTACCCATAAAGAATCTTTGAATAATTTGATAGATAAAAGTCTTGATAATGAAAACTCAAAATTAACACGAATTGTAGTTAAGAAGAACAGTAATCTGGAAATGATTCCTGTTGATGAGGTTATTTATATTGAGGCTTCTGACGATTTTGTGTTTATTCATACAGCAGATAATAGATACATAAAATCCAGAACGATGAAGTATTTTCAATCTCATTTAAACGAACATCAGTTTGTGAGAATTCATCGTTCTTATATTGTTAATATATTAAGTATTCATAAAATTGAGCAATACGAAAAAGACAGTCATGTTGTAGTTTTAAAGAATAGCGATAAAATTAATGCCAGTAAGAATGGTTATAAACTACTTAAGGATGTGTTAGGAATGTAAATCTAAGTTTTTTATTAATTCTCGATTTTTAAAGTAATTTTGTAGCCAAATTTGAAAGTGAAATGAAGGTATATTCTAATCCGGAATCATATAGTGGTGCAGATACAGTAGTTACTTTAGGAATGTTTGATGGAGTTCATGCAGGACACAAGAAATTACTTAGTCATGTAATGGATGTATCAAAAGAAAAATCACTTACTCCTACCGTTTTAACTTTTTGGCCTCATCCTCGAATGGTCTTAAAAAAAAATGAAGACTCATTACAATTTATCACAACGTTGGATGAAAAAACGGTTATTATTAGTCAACAGGGGATAGAGCAGTTATTTCTATTACCTTTTAATAAAGAGCTGGCATCAAAAACTGCAGAGGAATTTATAGTTGAGATTTTGATTAAAAAAATCAAGATGAAGCATCTGGTTGTTGGATATAATCACCGTTTTGGCAGAGATCGGGTTCACGATTACACCGTATATCAGCAATTAGCTAAAAAATATAATTTTACGATTTCTCGCGTAGATGCTGTTTATGAAGGAGATGTGGCTGTAAGTTCAACAGCGGTTCGTAATTTGTTAAATGAAGGTCGGGTTCTTGAGGCAAATCGTATATTAGGTTATGATTATTCTATCTTTGGAACTGTAACAGGGGGTAAAAAATTAGGACGTAAATTAGGATATCCAACTGCTAATATTAAACCTAACGAACATTATAAACTTATTCCAGGTAAAGGAGTTTATGCATGCCTGGTAAATGTTATTGGTAAGCAGTATGGCGGTATGCTTAATGTTGGAGTTCGTCCAACTATAAATTCAAATGAGTTTGAACTCACCATTGAAGTTCATATCCTGGATTTCAATCAGGATATTTACTCCGAAGAAGTGACTGTTTCGTTTATTGAAAAAGTTCGTGAAGAACAAAAGTTTGATGGACTTGAAGCGCTTGTTCAACAATTAAAAAATGATGAATTAAATATTCGTAAATTACTTAGGGATTATATTGGCTAATTTTATAATTATCTGATAGTTTACTCTTTTTTTACTACTTTTGCAGTCTATAACAAAAATACTTAAATATGTCTGAAATTTTAACAGATACTCTTCCATACAAGGTTAAGGATATGGCAGAGGCTGAGTTTGGAAGAAAAGAAATTGAGATAGCAGAAAAAGAAATGCCAGGGTTAATGGCATTGAGAGATAAATATGGAGAATCAAAACCTTTAAAAGGTGCAAAAATTATGGGTTCTCTTCATATGACTGTACAAACAGCAGTACTTATTGAAACTTTAGTTGCTTTAGGAGCAGAGGTTAGATGGTGTAGCTGTAATATTTACAGTACACAGGATCATGCTGCTGCAGCTATTGCAGAAACAGGTGTACCTGTATTTGCCTGGAAAGGTGAAACACTGGAGGAGTATTGGTGGTGTACAGAAAGAGCTTTGGATTTCGGAAATGGTGAAGGACCAGATTTAATTGTTGATGACGGAGGTGATGCAACAATGATGATTCACCTTGGATGTGATGCTGAAAAAGATAGTTCTGTGTTAGATAGAGATCTATCTGGTGAAGGTGAAGATTTCCGTGAGCTTGTAGCTAAATTGAAGGAAGTTTTAGCAAAAAATCCAACTCGTTGGACTAAAGCTGCAGAAAAATGTAAGGGGGTAAGTGAAGAAACTACTACAGGTGTTCACCGTTTATATCACATGATGGAAAAAGGTGAGTTACTATTCCCAGCAATCAACGTGAACGATTCTGTTACAAAATCTAAGTTTGATAACTTATATGGATGTAGAGAAAGTTTAGCCGATGGTATTAAGCGAGGAACTGATGTAATGGTAGCGGGTAAGACTGTTCTTGTTTGTGGTTATGGTGATGTAGGTAAAGGATGTGCTCAAAGTATGCGTGGTTTTGGTGCAAGGGTGTTAATTACTGAAATTGATCCGATTTGTGCATTACAAGCTGCAATGGAAGGCTTTGAAGTAACTACAACTGAAGATGCTTTATTCGAGGCTGATATTTATGTTACAACAACAGGTAATAAAGATATTATTACTATTGATCACATGGAAAAGATGAAAGATCAGGCTATTGTTTGTAATATTGGTCACTTTGATAACGAGATTCAAGTTGAGAAACTAGAAAAATATCCAGGAATTAAAGAAAAGAACATTAAGCCTCAGGTTGATATGTTTGAATTCCCTGATGGACACGCAATAATTCTTCTTTCAAGAGGTCGTTTGGTAAACTTAGGTAATGCAACAGGTCACCCAAGTTTTGTAATGAGTAACTCATTTACAAACCAAACATTGGCTCAGTTAGAATTGTGGGAAAAAGATTATGAAGTAGGAGTTTATACACTTCCTAAACATTTAGATGAAGAAGTGGCTCGTTTACACTTAGCTAAGTTAGGTGTTAAATTGACTAAGCTTTCAAAAGAACAAGCTGATTATATTGGAGTACCTCAGGAAGGTCCATATAAGCCAGATCATTATAGATATTAATCTATATAATAATAAATAAGAAAGGGTTTGCAAAAATGCAAACCCTTTTTTTGTATCGTAATTTGAAAAGTATTGTTAGTTAGGCATAATATTTTTCACAAAAGTATTATTGGGATATTTCCTCGGAATCTCATTAGAATGTCCTTTTGTAATCCATCTTTCTGCAGCTTCCGGAGTGGTGAAAACTTTAAATCGATATCTTTCTAACTGAATTAGTCTTGTGAAAATCATTGCTAAAGCTGTGTCAACAGGATTAGTTATAATTACAGCTACCTTAAGTGTATTAAAGCGGCTAAACATTTTAACATTAACCTCAATAATGTTATATAAATCTGCAGGGTGAAATCCAAAGGATGCTTCGCGGGCATCAATTATTCCTTTGAGGTTTTCTGGTAAATGATTCTCTTTCATTAAAGAGTTGATATAATTAACGATTTCTCCTTGATTAATTTTGTCCTTAAATACAGCTTCAATGTATTCTTTCCCCTTGTTGTAATTATATGTAACCATAGCCTTAAAATGAGTTAGAAATTGGTATAATATTTTACTATTGTTTTCAATTTATTTTTGTGTTACGCTGTTTGAACTGCTTTGTGTTTACTTGAACGATTTATTGATATGACTTCAGCCTGTTTGTATTGGTATAACTTAACAACATTAGTGAGCTTTTGAGCGGTATCAAGTAATGAACCTGATGTAGCATTTAGCTCTTCGCTCGATGCTGCATTTTCCTGAACAGACTTTGTAAGTTCCTGGATAGAAGCATTAATTTGCCCGGCTCCTATATTTAACTCCTGATTTGCTGTAGCTACTTCCGTAACAAGCTCGGCTGATTTCTGGGTTTCTATATTTAATTCATTTATTTCTTGCATAACCTGGTTGATCTTTTGAACACCAGACATGGTCAACTGATTTATTTCAGAGGCTGATAGGGTAGACTGTTCTGCCAAAGTTCTAACCTCATTTGCAACAACAGAGAATCCTTTGCCTGCTGCACCAGCCTTGCTGGCTTCGATCGAAGCATTTAATGCTAAAATATTTGTTTGATTAGCAATTTCGCTTACTATCTCAACTTCCTTATTTATTCGATTCATTAGATCAACTGCTTCCTCAACTCTTTTGAGGGATACTTGTAGAAGTGTATTTGCTTTTGTGCTAATATTTTTTGATTCTAATGCATTGTTCGAGTTATTCTGGATATTAGCGCTCATTTCTTCTATTGAAGAAGAGATTTCTTCAATTCCGCTGGCTTGCTCACTGGCACTATTGCTAATAGCATTTGTACTTGAGTTAATTTGTGAACTGGAGTTTAGTAATTCATTTGCACTTGTATCCAAGTCGTGCATTAAAATTCGTGTGGAAGTAATAAGTTCATGAATGGAATCAACAATATCTTTAATTTCATATTTCTCATTTTTATACTTATCGTCAATATTTACAGTAATATCCTTATTACTCATTTGTTTAATAACTTCAGTTAAATGTTGAATTGGAGCTTTTACTCTTTTTGCAAGAAAGTAATAGCTTGCAATAATCATGATAATAGCAATTGGAACAGCCCATATTAAATGTATAAGACCTTTTTGTCCAACAGTAAAACCAAAACATGCAATGGCATCCATAACCAATAAAAATATAGAGCCAATAAAGAATACAAATGTGTTTTTAAAAACGAGTTTTAATATTCCCCAACACAATAATCCTGCTAGTATAATTAATGAAATTCCTAAAGTTAAGATACTCATAGTAGATTGTTAAATAAAATGCATAATAAATCACTATTAATTTACAAAAAATATAAATATTCTCAATATTTCAGACACCATTTTCAGGATAGCTCAATTTATGTGTATTTACTTTTACGCTTTTGATAATGCAAAAGTTCATTTAACGATGTGACAAAAACGTGACATTTCATAAAATGAAGATAATCAGGTAGTATGAGAGTGAAAAAAGTGGAGAGGTTCTGATTTAATTGTGAGATTCATATTCTGAGGATAGGAAATTAAGGGAATATGTGGGGTGAAAATGCCCGATATATTCCCTTAATAGATTGAATATTAAATCAATTCGTTTGAAAATATGTTAAAATCAATGCCTGAAAAGTTGCCAGAACTCATCAATAGCAGGTTCTTATTTTTCCATTCTATATTTTTAAGTTCTTTCTGAAGTAATTCTGTATCATCAAAAACTTTTACATTTTTTGAACCAAAAGCTGTTGTTACTTCATCAATCGTTATTTTGGGTAATTTTTTATGCTCAACAACCTGAGGATTAAAATATACAAAGGCAATGTCAGCTTTGTTCATTGTTTCTTTATATTGTGGCAGAAAGTCTTTATTTAAGCTACTAAAAGTATGTAATTCCATACAGGCCACTAGTGTTCTCTCCTTATTTTGATTTTTTACTGCTTCAATTGTTGCCTTAAGTTTTGATGGTGAATGTGCAAAGTCAAGATATATAGTAGATTGAACAGTTTGTTTTAATGTTTGTAATCTTTTGGCAGCTCCTTTAAATGTTGAGATAGCCGTAAGAAATGCTTCATCATCTATACCTAATTCTGCACAAACGAGTCTTGCTCCATTTAAATTTTGCAGATTGTGTCCTCCAAAAATGGATAGATAATATTTCTTACCATTAAAAGTTATGGTAGTTTGTCCCTCCTCTATATTGGATTCAATTTCATCATAAGCTAAAGACTTAATATCTTTTCTTAGTGACGGTGCAATTTTTTGTAATTCTTCATCTAAAAGATACCAAACCAGTGTTCCGTTTTTTTCGATAGAATCAGAAAATATTTTAAACTGCTCTACATAATTATCCCAGGTGGGGAAAACATTGATGTGATCCCAGGCAACTCCTGTTAGTAATGCAATGTGTGGTTTGTACCAATGAAATTTTGGACGCAAATCAATAGGTGAAGATAAATACTCATCTCCTTCAAAAATTGCTATTGGAGCATCGTGCGATACGCTAACCATTGTATCAAAACCTTCAATTTGAGCTCCAACCATGTAGTCAAATTTGTAGTCCAGAGTTTTTAATACATGCATAACCATTGACGTGATGGTTGTTTTACCATGACTACCACCAATAACTACTCTCTTTTTATCTTTACATTGTTCATATAAATATTCAGGATAAGAGTACACCTTTAAATTTAATTCCTGTGCTCTGATCAGTTCCGGATTATCTTTTCTGGCATGCATGCCTAAAATGATAACATCAATTTGATCGTTTATTTTATCAGGAAACCAGCCAAACTCTTCCGGCAATAAGCCATGTTTTTGTAGTCTGCTTTTTGATGGATCAAAAATCTCATCATCTGAACCGGTAACCTTATATCCTTTTGAGTGAAGTGCAATGGCTAAGTTGTGCATAGCAGCACCGCCAATAGCTATAAAATGAATATGCATAACATAAATTAAATCAAGAGTTAAAAATTGGCTTACAAATTAGCATTATATTTGTTGCCTTAGCGAAAGTAATAAGAATACCTTTCAAATCCATACAATGCATTACTTCAAAAAATATTTCATACAGTTCATTCCTTTTTTCTTAGCAATATTTACCTACTTTACTTTTGTTTTTTTTAAGAATAATGCAGAATTAACAGAGCATATCTATGCCCAATCAATATATCCTGTTATTGCTTCTGTTCTATCTAATTTTTCAAGTTTAATTTCTTTTTCATTAGATGATGCTTTTTACGTTTTGTTGGTTTTAATAGTGATATTTGGTGTATGCCTTGTTATTCTTCGAAAACGATCTGTCAAATGGTTTTTTCTCAGACTTACCCAGATTTTAGCAGTGGTATATTTTTTGTTCTACTGGTTTTGGGGATTTAATTATTTAAGGCAGGATGCACATCATCGTATTGGGATCGAAAAATCAAAAGCAGATAAAGATACCTTAGTTAAGGTTTTAGATCTGGTCATTGAAAAAACAAACAAATCTTACATCTCATTTGTTGGTAAAGACAGTGTTAATTATCAATCTGTACTTGAACCTTCAATAGAGCAACTGCATTATACTTTAAATTATCCTTATCCTAATGGACAAAGAAGAGTTAAGCATATTTTATTTAGTGATTTTTTTGCGAAGGCTTCAATTTTAGGTTATTACGGTCCGTTTTTTAATGAAGTACATGTAAATGCTTATTTATCAGTTTGGGATAAACCAATCGTCACAGCTCATGAAATGAGTCATCAGCTTGGAATAACAAGTGAAGCAGAAGCTAATTTTTATGCCTGGATGATAACTGTAAATTCAGATGATCAATTTGCTAATTATAGTGGATGGCTTTATGCTTTGGGATTCTTTTTGTATCAATCAAGAGATGTGACAGATCAAAAGGAAATCATAAAAAAGATAAAACCAGAAGTAATTTCTGATTTTAGAGCCAGAAGAGAATACTGGAAGAATTTAAGAAGTGATAAAATCGATGAGGCAGCACGAAAAGTTAATGATGCCTATTTGAAATCAAATCAAGTGAAAAATGGTGTTGCAGATTATGGTGGTGTGGTACAGTTGATTATTGATTTCTATTTGTCGAATACTAATAATGAGATATTTAAAAAGTAATTATATGATAAAATTAATTGTATCGGATATGGATGGAACCTTGCTGAATGACGAGAAAGAACTTTCTCCAAAGTTTCAGGAAGTGTATACAAAGCTACAGGAGAAAGGAATTAAGTTTGCGGTTGCGAGTGGTAGACCATCCTATTCACTTGTGCCACAGTTTAATTTTTTCAACCATAATATCCTTTTTATTTGTGATAATGGAGCTTTTATCAATATGGATGAGGAGCCAATTGTTGTGAAACCTCTTGATATGTCGTTTGTAAGATCTATTATTAAAGATGCCCGGGCAACAGATGGTGTTTATATTACTGTTTGTGGTATGCATACTTCATACATTGAGAAAAGTCAGGAAGAATTTTTGCCGGAAGCAAGCAAGTATTATAAAGGCCTTGAAATTGTTGACGACTTAATGGAGTTGGATGAAACCATTCTAAAAATTGCCTTATTCGATAGTAAGACATGGAAAAATAATAGTTGGGATGTTTGGCAAAAGTATACCGAACATTTAGCTATTGCGCCATCAAGTGATCAATGGATTGATATTATGCCAATAGAGGTTAATAAAGGTATGGCTCTAAAAATTGTACAAGAAAAACTTGGCGTTTCAAATGATGAAACAATGGCCTTTGGTGATTATCTTAATGATTTGGAGATGCTGAAAATGGCTAAATATAGTTATGCTATGGAAAATGCTCACCCCACTATCAAAAATATTGCTGCGTTTCAGGCACCCGATAATAATGATGATGGTGTTTTAAATACCATAGAAAAAGTAGTATTGCTTTAAATATGAAGTAATTATTTTAATTCAAATAAGTTGCATTGAAAAATAATTATTATCTTTGCGCCCGCAAAACAGAGTTTTTGCAACATTTGTTAAACAAATAAATTTTAAACACATGCCAGTAAAAATTAGATTATCTAGGCACGGGCGTAAAAGAAACGCTTTCTATCACATTGTGGTAGCAGATAGCAGATCACCACGTGATGGTAAGTTCATTGAGCGTATTGGATCATACAATCCAAACACAAATCCTGCTACAGTCGATTTAAATTTCGATAAAGCATTAACTTGGTTAAGCAACGGAGCACAACCAACTGATACTGCAAGAGCAATCTTGTCGTACAAAGGTGTTTTAATGAAAAAACACTTATTAGATGGTGTTAAAAAAGGTGCTTTTGATGAGGCTGAAGCTGAAAAAAGATTTAGTGCCTGGTTAACTGAGAAGCAAGCTAAAATTCAAGCTAAGATTGATGGTCTTGAAGGTAAAGCTGCTGAAGCTGCAAAAGCAAATCTTGAGCGTGAAGCTAAAATTAACAGCGAAAGAGCTGAAGCTATCGCAAAAAAGAATGCTGAATTAGCTGCTGAAGCTGAGGCTGCAACTGCTGAAGCTGCTGCTGAAGAGACAACAGAAGCTGAAGAAGCTACTGATGAACCAGAAGCTCCTGCTGCTGAGTAATTCAGAAAGAAATTGAGCATTTAGATATAAATGCAAAAAAATAAAAACCCTCATTGTAAAATGAGGGTTTTTTTGTATCCAATATTTTATAATTTTATCAGTCCTAATTATTTGAAGTTATGATTATAAAAGAGCAGTGTGTAAAGGTGGGTTTTGTAAGTAAACCACATGGAGTTAAAGGAGAAATTTCCGTTTCGTTATTTGATGGATTTTATAGTGAAGATTTTGATTCTGAGTTTCTTTTGCTGGATATTGATAATGGACTGGTTCCTTTTTATATTGAATCATTACGAATAAAAGGAAGTAAAACTTTATTGATCAAACTTGAGGATGTTGAAACTGAAGATAAAGCTCGTGAATTCTCAGGTACAGAAGTATATACAGAATCGGTAAACATAAGTGTAAAAGATGATTTTCAGACTGTTGCGTTTGTAGGATTTACAGTTGTTGATCAAGAAAAGGGAGATATTGGTGTTATCACAGGAATTAATGAAATATCAAATAATCCGCTTTTTATCATTGATTGTGATGGAGACGAAATTTTGATACCAATTAATCCCGATTTTATTATAGCTGTCGATGAGCAGGAAAAAACAATTGCTGTTGATCTTCCTGAAGGTTTAGTCGATTTGTATATAAATGATGAAGATGGTGATGAAGACGATTTCTAACCTTGGTAAAACATCTTAACTTATAATATAAATTTCCTTTCCCTTTCCTAATCGTAACTGGATTCTTACTATTTTCAAATTTATCAAAGATTAAACGAATCTTTGGTACTAATTATGATATGTAAATCCGGAGGAACGGCATTTAAATATTAAAGTATGGATAGCAATGGATTTATTGGCATGATTAAACATGCCTTAGTTACTTATAAAAACCAACCTGCATTTACCGATTATGAAGGGGATACTTATACTTATCAACAGGTATCTGAGCGTATTTATTGGATTCATCAGTTATTTCAGACTTGTGAAATTAAAAAAGGGGACAGGATTGCATTGATCGGGCGCAATTTGAGTAACTACGCCGTAGCGTATCTTGCAACAGTTTCTTATGGAGCAGTAGTTGTGCCTATATTACCTGATTTTGGAAGTAGTGAAATACATCATATAGTAAATCATTCAGAGTCTAAAATTTTATTTTCAACAGATCATATATTTAATAAAGTTGATGAGAGTAAAATGACTGGTTTAAAAGGGATTATTAGTATTGATACCTTTAAGCCTCTCGTTAATTGTTCTATCAATTTAAAGCAGGAAGTAAATAAAATATCTTTGACGCCCGAGATTGCAGTAGAGCAAATTAATTTTGCAAATATTGGACCTGATGAAATGATGGTATTATCATATACTTCAGGAACATCCGGTTTTTCTAAAGGAGTTATGCTTCCGCATAGAAGTATCTGGTCAAATGTATTTTTTGCACAAGAACATTTAAAATTGGAGCCTGGAAACAGAATTGTTTCTTTTTTGCCTTTAGCACATGCATATGGTTGTTTGTTTGAATTTTTATGGCCATTTACGGTAGGGTGCGATATTACGTTTTTAAGTAGAACACCTTCTCCTAAAATTATAACTGAAGCTTTTCAAAAAGTTAAGCCACATTTGATATTATCAGTACCATTAATACTAGAAAAGATCTTTAAAAAGAGGATTGCTCCTGCACTGGAAAAACCTACCGTACGAACCCTTAGTAAAATACCTCTTTTAAATCAGGTGGTTTATCAGAAGGTTAAAAAGCAATTGATGGAAGTTTTTGGAGAAACATTTCAACAGATTGTAATTGGAGGAGCTGCATTAAATAAAGATGTTGAAGATTTTTTAAGGAAGATTGGATTTCCATTTACTATAGGTTATGGCATGACAGAATGCGGACCGCTCATAAGTTATGAAGTCTTCAATAAAACAATGCCTCGGTCTGCCGGAAAATTGGTGGATAGAATGGAAGTGAAGATTGATTCTGATAATCCTAATAAACAAGTTGGTGAGATTCTTGTTAAAGGAACAAATCTCATGTTAGGTTACTATAAAAATCAGGAAGCAACAGATGCTGTTTTTGATGCGGATGGATGGTTACATACAGGGGATTTGGGTGTTATTGATGAAAATAACTTCATTTATATTAAAGGGCGAAGTAAGAATATGATATTAAGTGGCTCTGGTCAAAATATCTATCCTGAAGAAATAGAAGCCAGACTGAACAGTATGGATTATGTGCAGGAATGTTTGGTAAGAGATATGGGAGAAGGAAAACTGGAGGCGCTTGTTTATCCGGATTTTGAATTGGCTGATTCAGAAGGTATCTCCGAAGTGGAATTGATGAATAAGATACAAGAATTGAAGTCGTTGGTTAATAATGAATTGCCAGCTTATATGAATTTGTCAAAGGTTACCTATTATCCCGAAGAGTTTGATAAAACTCCCAAAAAGAGTATTAAAAGATACAAGTACATTAAGTAGATATACATGCTTAAAATTATTGCAGATGATAAAATTCCCTTTCTACAAGGGGTGTTGGAACCTTATGCACACATGGTTTATGTGGCTGGGTCAGAGACTACAGGTGATTTAGTAAAGGAGGCAGATGCCTTAATTACCAGAACACGAACAAAGTGTAACAAGTCATTGTTGGAAGGAAGTAATGTTAAAATGATTGCTACTGCAACAATTGGATTTGATCATATTGATACGCATTACTGTGATGCCGCCGATATTAAATGGGTAAATGCTCCAGGTTGTAATTCAGGTTCAGTGAAGCAATATATCGCCTCAGCTTTAGCTATACTTGCTATTAAAAAGAATTACAAATTTAAAGATATTACAATTGGCATAGTAGGTGTTGGTAACGTTGGGTCAAAAGTAAAAGCATTGTCAGAAGCCTTGGGTATAAAAGTGCTGGTAAATGATCCTCCAAGAGCTAAGGCTGAAAATTCAGTTGAATTTGTTGACTTAAAGACAATACAGAAAGAAGCTGACATCATTACATTTCATGTTCCGTTGCAACGGGAAGGTGAATATAAAACGTACCATCTCGCCAATGAATCATTCTTTAAATCGTGTAAGAATGATGTTGTTATTATTAACTCTTCAAGGGGTGAGGTAGTGGATAATCAAAGTCTGTTAAAAGCTTTGAATGAAAAGAGCGTTGGGGAAGCAGTTCTTGATGTTTGGGAAAGTGAACCAGATATAGATACAGCGCTTTTAAATAAAACCATCATAGCAACACCGCATATTGCAGGGTATTCTGTTGATGGAAAGGCCAATGGTACAGCAATGAGTGTGCAGGCAATCAGTAAAAAATTTAATTTGCCATTAACAGAATGGTATCCTGATGGATTGCCTTTGCCTGATAATGAGTTGATAGAAATAGATGGTAATGGTAAAACAGATCAGGAAATTTTGATTGAGGCCATATTGCATACTTACAACATCTTAAATGATGATAGTAAGATGAGGATGCATCCTGAAGAATTTGAAAAACAAAGAGGATCTTATCCTGTACGTCGGGAATTCGGAGCATTCAACGTTGAATTAAAAAACAGTTCAAATTTTATAGTGGAATCATTGAACAAAATAGGTTTTGCCACTGTTAAATTAATCTGATAAGAATACAATTCTTATGTATATTAAAGTACCTTTATGAGGCTTTCTCATGTAAAGGGAAAGGATTTTTAATTATGTAAAAATGGATAAAAAAGCAAACATAGGATTAATTGGTTTAGCCGTTATGGGCGAAAACCTTGTGTTAAATATGGAAAGTAAAGGCTACACTGTAGCTGTTTATAATAGAACAACTGAAAAAGTAGATAAATTTATTAATGGCAGAGGTGCAGGAAAAAACTTTATTGGTACGCATTCAATTGAGGAACTAGTTGAATCATTAGAGCGACCAAGGAAAGTAATGATGCTTGTAAAAGCCGGTGCTGCAGTTGATGCCTTAATTGATCAGATTATTCCTTACTTGGAAGAGGGTGATATCATTATTGACGGAGGAAATTCTCATTATCCTGATTCGATAAGAAGAACAAAATATGTAGAAGAAAAAGGCTTTTTATATGTAGGTTCAGGTGTTTCAGGTGGTGAAGAAGGAGCGCTTACAGGTCCTTCATTAATGCCTGGTGGTTCAGATAAAGCATGGCCTTTTATTAAGGATATTTTTCAAAATATTAGTGCTAAAGTTGAGAATGACGTTCCATGTTGCGATTGGGTTGGACAAGATGGTGCCGGCCATTTTGTAAAAATGGTGCACAATGGTATTGAGTATGGAGATATGCAATTAATTAGTGAGGCTTACCACATTATGAAAGATTATGTGGGACTGTCTCATGATGAAATGTATGAAATATTCGACGAGTGGAACAAAGGTGATTTAGATAGTTATCTGATTGAAATCACTCGTGATATCATGGGCTATAAAGAGGATGGACAACCTTTGGTTGAAAATATCCTGGATGCCGCTGGCCAAAAAGGTACTGGAAAATGGACCGGAATTTCTGCTTTAGATTTAGGTGTACCTTTAACGTTAATAGGGGAATCTGTTTTTGCTCGTTGTTTGTCAGCTCAAAAAGAAGAAAGAGTTGAAGCTTCAAAAATATTAGGTTCACCAATTAAGAAATATGATGGTGACAAAAAGCAGTTTGTAAAATACATTAAGGATGCCTTATTTGCTTCTAAAATTGTTTCTTATGCACAAGGTTATGTTTTAATGCGTGAGGCTGCAAAAGAAAACAATTGGGACTTAAATTATGGTGGTATTGCTCTAATGTGGAGAGGTGGATGTATCATTAGATCTGTATTCTTAGGAAAAATTAAAGATGCATTTGATAACAATCCTGAATTGCCAAATCTTTTATTAGATCCATATTTTAAAGAAAAGATAAATGATGCAATTGAAGGATGGCGTCAGGTAGTGGCTCATTCTGTATTAAGTGGAATTCCTGTTCCAACATTTTCAAGTGCGTTAAGTTATTTTGATGGTTACAGAACCGAAAAATTACCAGCCAATTTGTTACAGGCTCAGAGAGATTATTTTGGTGCACATACTTATGAAAGAGTTGACAAGCCAAGAGGTGAATATTTCCACACTAACTGGACAGGAAGAGGTGGCGATACAGCTTCAACAACTTATGATGTATAATATCAATGGTATATAGATAAAACAAGAAAAGCTGCATTTTTGCAGCTTTTCTCATTTAAAGTCATTTCTGATTCGAAAATCAGATTTAGTAGTTTAAAGTTTTTCTTGTAACAGCAATAAAAATATCCATACTTCTTAGTTCATCCTTTAAAGCCATTAAATCTTTTATTTTAATAAGACCTATCTTATAATTATACTCTGGTCCATTGTATTCTTCTGAAATAGAATCGAATTTAAATTTCTTTAAATCTTCATCCTTTTTATAGCGTAAGTAAATTTCAATAATTACGTCTTTCTCATACTCAAAAGAACTGTAATAATTCATTTTTTTATACTCGTATCTATAATTATGAGCAATGGCTGTAATATCTGATAAAACAGCTGAACCAGTAGGGTGACCACCTGCTCCTTTACCAAACATAAATTGTTTGTCGTACGCCAATCCTTTTATAACAACACCATTAAATTCGTCCTCTACATTGTAAATGTACTTGTCTCTTTTAACCAATCGAGGTAAAACGAATAAGGAAATTTTGTTGTTTTCTAGTTTTTCAACTTGTCCAACTAACTTTATCTTAAAGTCTTTTTCTTTAGCATATTGTATATCAAAGTCGGAAATATTTGAGATTCCATAATGTAGTACATCTTTTGGATTTACAACTGTACCAAAGCTATGTGCAGTTAATATAATCAGCTTAAATAGCGAGTCAAATCCATCTACATCAAAACTAGGATCAGCTTCTGCAAAACCAAGTTCCTGAGCTTCTTTAAGTGCAGAATCGTAATCTTTATTGTGATCAAATATTTTAGACAGGATATAATTGGATGAACCGTTTAAGATTCCTGTTACAGAAAGAAGAAGGTCATTATCGTAGTATTCCTCCAGGTTACGGATTACCGGGATACTTCCACAAGCGGATGCTTCGTAAAGTAAGGATACATTCTTTTCTTTCTGAATCTGAATTAACTCCTCAAGGTTTTCAGCAATCATCTTTTTGTTAGCAGAAACAACATCTTTTCCACTTAAAAGCGATTTTTTTACAATGTGGTAAGCTTCATCAGCATCTGATATTAATTCAACTACAAGATTAATATCACCATTGTTTAAAATTTCATCAGGATTGTAGCAGAATAGTTCATCCGGAAGGCTTCGTTTCTTTTTGTTTTTAACACAAATACTTAAGATTTCAGCATCCAGAGCCGGACTCTTTTGAAGGACATCATATAAACCTTGTCCAACTACTCCAAAACCAATTAATCCTATTTTTAATTTTTTCTTCATCATCTTTGTCGATTGTTTGCCTGGCAATAAAAAATCCTGTTTTAACATTACCATTTAAGTGGAGCAATGTAAAACAGGATCAATAATGTTTTATTTTGATTTGCTAAAACCTTGTGTCAGGTCAGCTTTGATATCATCTACGTGTTCAATTCCAACAGATAGCCTTAATAATCCAGGTTCAACACCTGAAGCTTTTTGCTCTTCAACACTTAATTGTTCATGTGTAGTTGTGCTAGGGTGAATAATCAGTGTTTTAGCATCACCAATGTTTGCAAGGTGACTGATTAAATCTAAACTTCCAATAAACTTATCAGCTCTCTCATTACCACCTTTAATCTTAAAGGTTAGTACACCGCCAAATCCTTTAGTTAAATATTTTTTAGCTAATGAATGATAAGGTGAACTTTCCAATCCCGGATAATTCACGTATTCTACTTCAGGATGTTGCTCTAACCATTGAGCTACTTTTAATGTATTTTCAACAGTTCGGTCAACTCTTAATGATAAAGTTTCAAGACCCTGAAGTAATAAGAATGAATTGAAAGGACTTAATGCAGGACCAAAATCACGTAAGCCTTCTACTCTACATCTGATGGCAAAAGCAATGTTTCCGAAAGGACCACCTTCACCAAATACTTCCCAGAAATTCAATCCATGATAGCTTTCACTTGGTTCTGAGATGGAAGGGAATTTACCATTACCCCAATTAAAATTACCACCATCAACAATCACTCCACCAATAGAAGTACCATGGCCACCAATCCATTTTGTAGCCGATTCTACAACAACATTGGCTCCGTGTTCAAGTGGACGAAATAAATAACCACCGGCACCAAATGTATTGTCAACAATTAAAGGAATCTCGTGACGCTGTGCGATCTCTGCTATTTTTTCAAAATCAGGAATATTGAAACGTGGATTACCAATAGTTTCCAGATAAATAGCTTTAGTGTTTTCATCAATCTTTGATTCAAAATCTGCCGGATTATCCCCTTCAACAAATTTTACTTCAATACCAAGGCGTTTAAATTGTACTTTAAACTGGTTGTATGTTCCACCATATAAATATGATGTTGAAACAAAATTATCTCCTGCCTGAAGAATATTATTCATTGCGATAAACTGAGCAGCTTGTCCGGATGAAACTGCTAGTGCAGCAACACCACCTTCAAGTGCAGCAACGCGCTTTTCAAAAACATCAGTAGTTGGATTCTGAATACGAGTGTAAATGTTTCCAAATTCTTTTAAGCCAAATAAATTGGCAGCATGATCAGCATCGTTAAATACATAAGATGAGGTTTGATAAATTGGAACTGCTCTTGAGTTCGTATCGGAATCAACCTGTTGACCAGCGTGTAACTGAAGTGTTTCAAATTTTAAGTCTGACATGGTATAAAAGTTTAATTGAATAATCTACATTTCTTTCCTTAACAATGCCTGGCGCATTATAATCGGTGAATGAAATGAAATTATTCTGATACAATGCGCCATGACACTAGAATGTCATCATCATCATGCGACACATCATACCTGTATAACCAAATAAGTTTTTGGAGGTAACAACAATGTTGTTCAAAAGGAAAGATAATATGTTATTGTTGTTTTTCACTTGTAATAAAAATGTTGATACAAATTAAGCGAATATGAAATTATAAAAAAAGAGTTTATGTTCTTTTTTTTGTGATATGACCCTATAAATTCCTACCAAAACAAAATATTTTCAACTTTTTTTCGTTTTAAAAGCAACCTTAAGGATTTTTTATAGTCTAAGCAAGAGTAACTAATAACCAAAATACTTTATTTATGAAAGCTCAAATTCTGTCTCTTGTCAACTGCATGAAAAAGATTGAAATACCTGTTCGTTTTCTAATTCTTCAGGTAATTGTTCTCATTTCAATTGTGTTATTTTTTACAATTTAAGTTTACAACATATTGGGAAGGGGAAGCTACATTCTTCCTTTCCCAAATAAACCTTTTTCTCTTATTTCGCGAGTCCCAAAGTAGTAGGTTAAGTCAACTACAGGAAGGAACATTGTACCATCACCTTTGCCAAAACTCATCCAATAGCCACCACTAAGTGCAAATTTTGGTGAGATCTTATATCTTACCAGGGAGTTTTGCTCAAAAGCATTTCCATATGTTTTGCCTGCAAACAACCCACGTGCTGCCACCGTTAGAAAAAGATCCTGATTTAGATAAAAATCTCCCTGAACTCGTGCAGAAAAAAATCCTCCATCACCCAAAATTACACCACTTCTTGAACGAACAAACTTATAATTGACAAGCTTAACATCTGTTTCAGAGATTTTTATCCCGTAGTCGTATGATAAGCCAGCAGTTAAAATAATGTAAGGTTGTTTAATGCCGCCACACTTTAAATCTTTTAAAAATGGTTTACTTACTATAATTTCATTCTTTAGTGCAACAACTTCTGGAATAGCAGAGTTTTCAGGTATAAACTGGTTGTAATTATTATTGCGCATAATCTGCAATCCCGGTAAAAAAGAGTAAAGCTGATGACGGGTAGCAATGTATAGCTTGTCTTCTGTCCATCTGCGTTTGTAGTAAATCATCGGAATAAATGCTGCAGAACCTATTGATGTACCGATTTCTACACCTCTTCTAAAGCTTAATCTGGTTGGACTAATTAAACTGATATCACCACCATCTAAAGGAACTGTATTGGCTGTTTCATAGCTCCAGATAAAATCATTTCGTGCAATAGATGCAGAACTACCCATTGGAACTAATTCATTGAATTTGTTATAGTTGCTTTTTTTATTGGCTTCTTCCTGTCGTTTACGAATTTCTCTTTTACTGGAACCTTTATTCCTGCCTGATTTACGCTGTGCATCAATGTTTACAGGCACTAGTAGCATCATAAAAACTATGATGGCAAGGGTTTTATTTAAATAATCGTTTTTGTACTGAATTGTGGTCATAGGACACAAATGATATGTTATATTAAGTTTAAACGAAAATCAAATGTAATTATTATAAGTTTTTAAAACAGAAACTATTGACATTAAAATAGTTTCTATATTAATTTAGTTTTCTATTTTTATGAGTAGACGAATAACTTATTGCAAAATGAAAAAAACTAAGTGTCATTTTGTAAGCTCATTTACCGATTAAAAAGTGCTATTTACCGAATTGTGATTTGAAACAATTATTCACTCTTGTAGATTTGATTAAGAATTAGATGGATGCAGTTTGTTTAAACAAATGATTTTATAACCCCAAGAACCTGAAAATTATATGAAGAACAAAAGAAAGTACTATGTAATTATACTATTTCTTTTATTTCCTTATTTTGTAAAAGCTCAGACTGATACCCTTGAGGTTACACTGAGTCAGGCAATGGCTTATGCAACAGAATTTGGTTATCAGAGTATTAATGCAAGATATGATATTGATATAGCCAGAAAAAAAGTGAATGAAACGATTGCTATTGGTTTACCTCAAATTAATGGAAGCGGATCAATAGCCAACAACCTAAAACTTCAGGAGAATCAAATCCAATTTGGAGACACTACTATCACCACAGTTTTTGGTACTAAATACAATAATTCAATTGGAGGCAGAGTGGATCAATTGCTTTTTGATGGTTCTTATTTTGTAGGGTTACAGGCTAGTAAGGTTTATGTTCGGCTGTCGGAAAATGTGGAACGAAAAACCAATATTGAGTTAAAACAAGCAGTTGCCGAAGCTTATTTTTTAACGCTTGTAGCCAAACAGAATATTCAGGATTTTAAAGCAACACTTGAGACAAATAAAAATACCTTAAAGCAAATTGAAGCCTATTTTGAAAAAGGCTTTAGGGAAGATATTGAGGTAGATCAAATAAAATTAATGGTTAATGAATCACAACGTATGTATGATGATGCTGAAAATCAATATAAAATAGCCCTGTCAATATTAAAATTTGCAATGGGTTATGATATCGATAAACCATTAAAATTATCAGAGAGTATTAATGATATTCTTCTTACTATTCCCACAACACCAACATTAATGAGTGATATAAAAACTCATATTGATTACCAGACCATTCAGACTCAAATTGACATTAAAGGTTTGGATATTAAAAATCAACGGGCTTTAGCTATGCCCAGATTAAGTGCCTTTTTAACTTACGACTATGCATATTTCGGACAAAATTGGTCTGACTTAGTCAAAACAGAAGGTTCCATGCTTGGAGTAGCTTTGTCTGTTCCAATTTTTTCCAGTGGACAGAGATCTGCTCAGTTAAAACAAAAGAAATATGAGCTCTCAAAATTAAGTGTTGAAAAACAGATGGTTGAACAAAGCTTAAAGCGAGATTTAATTGTAGCAAAGGCTAATCTTGAAAATGCTCAGAAACAATTTTTAAATGCCAGAGAATCGAAAACAATATCTGAACGAATCTATCAAAAATCGCTTGTTAAGTTTAAAAATGGATTGTTGAATAGTCTTGAGTTGTCGCAAAATGAGGGAAATATGATAGAGTCTGTTATTAATTACAATAATGCAGCTATGAATTACTTTAACTTATACATCGTTTATAAAAAGGCAAACTCTCAATTGTAGAATTTGTGAGGATTCAAATGTCTGAGTAGGAATCAATTTAAATCAACTATTACAATGAAAAAAATAATTACTTACATCATATTGTTTACCATATTAGCTGCATGTTCTTCTTCAGAAAAGGAAGAAATTAAAGCTAAGATAGCAGAAAACAGAAAGACAATTAAAGCTTTGAAAAAGGAAAATACAAAGCTTGAAAAGGAATTGAAGATGCTGTCAGAAGATAGTGTAAAATTTAAACTTCCGGTAGTTACAAAAGAAGTAACAGCCCGGGTTTTTAAACATTTTATCTTAGCCAGTGGCTTACTCGAAGCCGTACAAAGTGCGAATATTAGTCCTGAAGTACCAGCTCAGATAAAATTGATTCATGTTGTAGAAGGACAATATGTTCAAAAAGGGCAACTGCTGGTTTCTTTGAATTCAACTATTATTTCCAATGCTATTAAAGAAATAGAAACAAATCTTGAATTAGCAAAAGATGTTTACGATAAACAAAAGAGTCTTTGGGATCAGAATATAGGGTCGGAAATTGAATATCTTCAGGCTAAAACGAATAAAGAGTCCCTGGAAAGAACCTTGGAAACACAAAAAGCTCAGTTTGATCTTTATCAGATTAAAGCTCCATTTGATGGAATTGTGGATAATATTATTTCTAAAGAAGGAGAACTTTCTTCTCCCGGAGCAGTAATTCTTCAGTTTGTTAATCTAAGTAAGATGAAAATAAATTCAGAAGTTTCTGAAGCTTTTTTGCCATTTATACACTCGGGAGATACCATTGAATTGACTTTTTCAACCTATCCTGATTTAATTATTAAAGAACCCATTGTAAGAACGGGAAATATTATCCATCCTGAAAACAGGACTTTTAATGTACAGGTTGTATTAAAAAATCAAGAAAATAAATTAAAGCCTAATATGATGGCTTCGATGAAGATTAATGATTACAAACTGGAAAATGCATTGGTGGTGCCTTCAGCAATTATTAAGAATGATATTACAGGGCAGTTTTTATTTGTTGTAGAAAATAATACTGCAAAAAAGATATATGTGGAATCAGGTCGTTCATATAAAGATGAAACTGTTGTTGTAAAAGGATTAAAAGAGGGAGATCAGGTTATTGTAGAGGGATTTAATACTGTTTCGAATGGAACTTTGGTTGAATTAAGATAAAGTTTTAATCATTATTGAAATGCAAGAAAATCAAAATATAAATAAAGATAGTATTAAAGAAAAGATTGTTAGAGAATTTAAGCTGACAAGTCTTGCCTTACGAAATAAAACCACGGTTTTACTTTTAACGTTTTCATTGGCCATTTTCGGATTGGTTTCTTACAATACTTTACCTAAAGAATTATTTCCGGAGGTTGAATTGCCATGGATTATGGTGATGACTCCCTACCCTGGAAATGCACCTCTTGATATTGAAAACCTGGTTACCCGTCCGATTGAAAAGGAATTGGAAACGATTAACGGAATTAAGGATATCAAATCAACTTCTTCGCAAGGATTCTCATATGTATTAATAGTATTTAACAGCGGTATTGATAACAAAGTGGCCTTGCAGGATTGTAAAGACGCTGTTGATGACGCAATGGATGATTTGCCTGATGATTTACCCTCAGATCCTGTAGTTCAGGATATTGATGCTTCAGAGTTTCCTGTGGTGAATATCAATTTATCGGGAGATTATAGTATTGATGAGTTAAAAAAATACGGAGAAATTCTTGAAGATAGAATCGAAGCCTTATCCGAAATATCTAAAGTAGAAATTCAAGGTATCAATGAAAAGGAAATCAAAGTAAATGCAGATCCTTTAAAAATGGCTGCTCATAAAGTTAGTTTTAACGATATTGAGAATGCCATTGCCTATGAAAATATGAGTATTTCAAGTGGCGAAATTAAACTTGGAAACACAAGACGATCCATTAGGGCTTTAGGTGAATTTACTTCAGTTAGTGAAATCGAAAACATTATTGTAAAAAGTGAAGAAGGGAAAATTGTTTATTTATATGATATAGCTGAAGTAGTTGATGGTTATGAAGAACCTTCGAGTATCACCAGATTAAATGAGCAACCTGTTATATCATTACAAGTGATAAAAAAAGGTGGAGAAAATCTTTTGAATGCCACCGCTCAAATAGATGATATTCTTAAAGAAATAAGAGCTGATCATATTTTTCCGGAAGCATTACAAATAACCATTACTAATGATCAATCTGATATGGTAAAGGCTCAGTTAAATAGCCTTGAGAATAGTATGATTATGAGTATGCTATTTGTGATATTGGTATTGTTTTTCTTTTTAGGAACCCGAAATGCGCTTTTTGTTGGCCTGGCAATTCCTTTATCGATGTTTCTATCTTTTGTGGTATTACAGATTATTGGTTATACCATAAATATGATGGTATTGTTTGGATTGATATTGGCACTGGGAATGCTGGTGGATAATGCCATTGTTGTTGTTGAAAATATCTATAGGTTTATAGATAAAGGTTACAGGCCTATAGAAGCTGCACGAAGAGCTGTTGGTGAAATTGCAGTTGCAATTATTGCATCGACCTTAACAACTCTGGCTGCATTTTTTCCTTTGGTATTTTGGGATTCTGTGATGGGTGAATTTATGAAATACCTGCCAATAACTTTAATTATAGTGCTTTCGTCTTCACTTTTTGTGGCATTGGTTATTATTCCGGTTTTTTCATCAATGTTTATTAAGCACTCTGATGAGGATAAGATTCCGGATAAATTTATTGTTATTCGTATAGTTGTGATTCTTGTGGTGTTGGGAATTCTCTCTTATGTTTTGGGGTTAAATATTCTCGGAAGTCTTTTATTTATTGCAGCATTTGTTTCAATAATGAATTATCTGTTTTTTGCTAAAATAGGAATTTGGTTTAAAACCACCTTTCTCGACACATTGGAACGTATCTATGTAAAATTTCTTACCGGGGCTTTAACAGGGAAACGTCCAAGGAATTTACTGTTGGGCACTATTTTATTGTTGTTTTTAACTATAGCATTTTATTTTATGAGTTCTCCTAATATGGTTTTCTTTCCATCCGGAGATCCTAACTTTATTAATGTGTTCGTAGAATTACCTGCAGGTACACATATTACTGCAACTGATAAATTTGCCAAAACATTAGAAAAAGATATCATCAGAATGATTGAACCTTATAAAGGTGCAGTTAAGTCAGTATTGACCAATGTAGGAGATGGTGCGAGGTTAGAAGATGATCTTGATTTTTCAACCAGAGATAACAAATGTCTTGTGACAGTTTCTTTTGTTGATTATGAAGATAGAGGAGGAGTTAAAACAGCTAAGATTTTGAAACTATTTAATGATAGTCTCACCTATAATTATCCGGGAGCCATATTTACAATTGATCGAGATAGTGGAGGACCTCCTACTGGAAAACCTATTAATTTGGAGATTTCTGGTTATGATTTTAATGAATTAGTCTATTTGGCCGATACGATTGAGGGTATTATTGAAAGAGAACAGATTGAAGGAATTGAAGGCTTAAAGATGGATCTCAATGTAAATAAGCCAGAGATGATTGTTACCATCGACCGTGAAAAAGTACGAAGGTTTGGAATGAGCACTGCACAGGTTTCAAGTGCTTTGCGAACTGCTTTGTTTGGGAAAGAGGTATCAGACTATAAAATTGGAGAAGATAAATATCCTATTCAGCTACGTTTAAAAGAAGAGTTCAGGAACAGTATACCGGCATTAATGAATCAGAAGATTGTTTTCAGAGACAATATGGGTAAGTTAATGCAAATACCAATCTCTGCTGTGGCCAGTTTTACATATACAACTACTTATGATGCGGTAAAACGAATTGATTTAGATCGTGTGGTTACCCTGTATTCTAATGTTGTGGAAGGTTATAATGCCAATAATGTGAATAATGAAATTAAAGCTGTTCTCGAGGATTTTGAAATGCCAACAGGTTATGAATATAAGTTTACCGGAGAGCAGGAGGAGCAGGCTGAATCCATGGAGTTTTTATCCTTTGCCCTGGGGCTGGCAATAGCTTTAATCCTGATTATTTTGGTTTCGCAATTTAACTCTATTGTTAAACCCTTTATAATAATTGCAAGTGTGTTGTTTAGTACTATTGGTGTGTTTGGAGGTTTAGCCACTTTCAAAATGGATTTTGTGGTTATCATGACTGGTATTGGGATAGTATCTCTGGCTGGGGTAGTTGTAAATAATGCAATCGTATTGATTGATTATATAGAGCTTTTAAAAAATCAAAAACGTGCTGAGTTAGGACTTGGAGAAAAAGTTTTTTTGCCAGTTGATATAGCTACCGAGTGTATTGTTTTGGCGGGTAAAACCAGATTGCGTCCTGTGTTGTTAACTGCAATAACTACTGTTTTAGGATTATTCCCAATGGCTATTGGAATTGATATTGATTTCTGGGGATTATTAAGTAGTTTTGAACCAAATATCAGTTTTGGAGGAGATATGGCTGCCATGTGGTCACCTATGTCATGGACCGTAATTTTTGGTTTGACTTTCGCTACATTTTTAACTTTGATTATTGTTCCTGTAATGTATCGAATTGCCGTTTTAACCAAGAAGAAAATGTTGCGCATTATGGGTAAGATGTAGTGTTATTTTATAATGGATATTTTTATTAGGGGAAATCTGAAAATTCCCCATTTTTTCGTGATAATTGAATATTCGTAATGAAAATTAAATGTTAAAGACTAACTTTACGCTTGACTGAATAGAGCATCATAATAAAATGAAGCGTTTTATAGTTTATGGTGTTGTATATAAGTTAAATATCTTTAGTATAAAGAAATCAACGCAACATATTAATGAGGAATTTCTTACATTTTTTAATTAAGCACCATATAGGATTATTGTTTATCCTTTTAGAGATGGTTGCTTTTATTTTAATTGTAACATATAATCAAAATCAAAGAGCCATATATTTAAGTTCATCATCAAAAATGAGTGGTGGATTATTTGAAACGGTTAGTAATATTGAACAGTACTTTGTTCTTAAAAAAGTTAATCAGGAACTTGCAGAAGAAAATGCCTATTTAAGAAGCCAATTGCCGACTTCGTTTGTTCAGGCAAGAGATTATTTTGCTCTTGTAGGAGATTCAAGTACATCTACACAGTATAAATATAGAACTTGCAGGGTTGTTAATAATACAATTCGTAAGCACTTTAACTATATCACCCTTAATAAAGGAAGTTTAGATGGTATTAAACCTGATATGGGAATTATTTCTGGCTTGGGCGTTGTAGGAATTGTAATTAAATGTACCGATAATTTTAGTACAGCATTATCTATTCTTAATCCCCGTTTAAAGATATCCGCCAAGCTTAAAGGTTCCGACTTTTTTGGTTCGGTAAGCTGGGATAATAAGTCAATTCATCATGTTATCCTTGATGAAATACCTGAACATGCCGATGTTCAGTTGGGTGAACAGGTAATAACAAGTGGATTCTCAAGTACATTTCCAGAAGGTGTTTTGATAGGAACGGTTGAGAGTGTTGAGCATCCTGTTGGAGAGAGCTTCTATAAAATTAAGGTGAAACTTAGTGTTGATTTTGCAAGGTTGAATTATGTTGAGGTAGTTGAAAATATTTTTCAGGATCAGCAATTACAATTAGAGGAGGAGAGCGTACAATGATTAGTTTAATACCAAGATATATATTCAATTTTTTCTTTTTTATTTTTCTTCAGGTTTTAATTCTGAATAAAATTGAATTCTCCGGTTATATAAATCCATACCTGTATGTGCTATTTATTTTAACGTTACCCTTTGAAACACCAGGGTGGCTTTTGCTTGTTTTAGCATCTATTTTAGGAGTAAGCATCGATATATTTTCAAATACACCAGGTATGCATATGGCCGCAATTTTATTGATGGCCTATTTGCGTAGATTTGTATTAATGCGCATTTCGCCTCGTGAAGGATATGAAGTAGGTACCTTACCTATTCCTTCATTTTATGGATTTCCATGGTTTTTTAAGTATGCAGGTATATTGGTAGTAATACATCACCTTTTTTATTTTTTCATAGAATCCTTTTCGTTTTCAAATATTATTGAGGTATTCGGTAAAACTATTTTTAGTTCAGTTTTTACCTTAATTTTAATGGCAATAACTCTATTGTTTACTTATCAAAAACGTAATAGAATTTAAAAAAGAGCAGGGTGGAAAATTTAAACAGACGAACATTAGTTGTTGCCTTAATCTATATTTCTATAGGGATTGCCTTTGTCATAAAACTGTTTATTCTTCAGGTTTATGATCCTTCATATAAATTCTCTGCTGAAAGTAATACCCGAAGAGAGATAATTAATTACCCTGCAAGAGGATTGGTTTATGATAGAAATGGCACCTTAGTAGTTTCCAATCAGGCTAACTATGATTTAATGGTTGTACCCAAGGAGCTCAAACCTATGGATACAGTATCTTTTTGCAGAGCATTAAATATTTCAAAAGATGAATTGAAAGACTTATTTAATGAAATGAGGGTGAAAATTCGTAATAGAAAGATATCAACTATTAAACCCTCTATTTTTTATAAGCAATTATCAGCAGAACAATATGGTTATTTACAAGAAAAACTATATAAGTTTGATGGATTTTTTGT
Source organism: Plebeiibacterium sediminum (assembly GCF_026013605.1). Taxonomy (GTDB): domain Bacteria; phylum Bacteroidota; class Bacteroidia; order Bacteroidales; family Marinilabiliaceae; genus Saccharicrinis; species Saccharicrinis sediminus. Next base: position 186,858 of record NZ_JAPDPJ010000001.1, on the reverse strand, counting down.
TCAGCGTAGAACTTTAAGAAAATATGAATATCCCAATGCAGGTCATATACTTGGCTATATTGGAGAAGTTAGCCCAAGTACCATTAAAAAGGATGATTATTATATAAATGGTGATTATCATGGGATTAATGGGATAGAATCAACATATGAGAAATTTCTTCGGGGTAAAAAGGGATATGAATATGTTTTAGTTGATGTTCATGGTAGAGAAAAAGGTGCTTTCAGGGATGGACGTTTTGATATACCTGCTGAGGCTGGAAAAGATATAAAACTTACTATTGATATTGACCTGCAAAAATACGGCGAAGAGTTAATGGCCAATAAAATTGGTTCTGTTGTAGCTATTGAGCCTGAAAGTGGAGAAATTCTTAGTATGATATCTGCACCAAGTTATGATCCTTCATTATTTGTGGGTAAAAAACGAGCAGGGAATTTCGTTGAATTGAGTACGGATTCTCTAAAACCATTATTTAACAGGCCTATAATGGCGTTATATCCTCCCGGATCAACATTTAAACCTTTAAATGCATTGATTGGTTTGCAGGAGGGTGTAATAACTCCGCAATCTAAGTTTGAGTGTTACATGGGTTATTCTGTGGGAAGTTTTCATTTAGGATGTCATCATCACACAAGTCCATTGGATTTACGACAATCTATTGCGGGTTCATGTAATGCATATTATTGCCATGTATTTCGAGATATCATTGATAATCCAAAAAATGAAACTGTTCAGGATGGATTTGAGCTTTGGAAAAATTATCTGGTAAGATTTGGATTCGGATACAAACTAGGTGTTGATTTTGCCAATGAAAAGAGAGGATTTGTTCCCAATCATAAAACTTACGATAAAATTTATAATAAAAGTTGGTCGTCTTTAACTGTTGTTTCATTAGCTATTGGTCAGGGAGAGTTATTAACAACACCGCTTCAAATTGCCAATATGGTTGCAACAATTTCAAATAAAGGAAAATACTTTACTCCTCATATTATTAAAGAAATTGAGAATGATACCATTCCGTCAAAGTTTACACAGATTCACGAAACGGGTGTTGATACGGTGAATTTCAGACCGGTAATTGAAGGTATGGAATTAGCAGTTTGGGGTACAGGAGGAAACACTGCTGGTATTGCCCGTATACCTGGAATCAGGATTTGTGGTAAAACCGGAACAGCTGAAAACCCACATGGAGAAGACCATTCTGTATTTGTGGCGTTTGCACCTAAAGATAATCCTAAAATAGCTATTGCTGTTTATGTTGAAAACGGTGGATTTGGTTCAACTTATGCTGCTCCAATTGCTAGTTTGATGGTTGAGAAGTATTTGAAAAAAGAAATTGATCCATCTCGTAAATGGATTGAAAAAAGAATGTTAGAAGGAGACTTGATTCATGCCACAAAATAATAGTTACATAAAATCTATTGATTGGTTAACCGTATTTACCTATGTATTGTTGGTTGCATTTGGCTGGTTTAATATTTATGCAGCTAATTACAACCCTGAAAATCCAGTATTTTTTGATACGAGTAGAGAGTATGCAAAGCAGTTAATGTGGATTGCCTTGTCTTTGGTAATTATCTGGGTAATATTTATGACGGATAGTAAGTTCTATGTGGCATTTTCATATTTTCTGTACGGATTGTCGGTCTTCCTTTTGTTTACGGTAATATTTTTAGGTAAAGAAATCAATGGAGCTAAGTCGTGGTTTGAGTTAGGCCCTGTGCGTTTTCAGCCTGTAGAGCTGGCAAAAGTCGCCACTGCACTTACTTTGTCCAGGTTAATGAGTAGGTATGATTTTTCTTTTAAAAAGAGGTCCAATGTACTAAGAGTTGGTTTGGTTTGGATTTTACCAATCATATGCATCCTTTTACAAAATGATACCGGTTCAGCACTCGTTTTCTTTATTTTGGTATTACCACTTTATAGAGAAGGATTATCCGGAAGTATATTGGTTTTTGCTTTTATTGGGGCAGTAGTTTCTGTACTAACACTAGTTTATCCTAATGTGTTGATTCTTTGGTTGATTATAATTGGAATATATGTTTTTCTTAGCCTAAAAATAAATATAAAATTAGTAGGCTATACTGCCTTGGTTGGTTTTATTGGTTTTGGATTGAGCTATCTTGTGTTTCGCATTATTGGAAAAGAACCAAGATGGGATTTATTTACATTGCTAGCCGCAGTATTTATATCAGTTTTTTTAGCAGTTAAAGGTATAAGTAAGAGATTAAAACCCGTTTTACCTGCATTGTTATTTATGTGGGGAGGTATAGCATTTACTATTTCAACGGATTATTTTGTAGAAGAGATATTATCAGAATATCAGCGTAATAGAATTAATGTACTACTTGGTTTTAAAGATGATCCATTAGGGGCAGGTTATAATGTAAATCAATCTAAAATAGCAATTGGTTCCGGAGGTATACTCGGCAAAGGTTATTTGGATGGTACACAAACCAAGTTTGATTTTGTACCCGAACAAAGTACTGATTTTATTTTTTGTACTGTTGGCGAAGAGTGGGGATTTATTGGTACATCTGTAGTTGTACTTTTGTTTATGTTTTTGATGATCAGGTTAATCATATTGGCAGAAAAACAGCATTCTGTGTTCAGTAGAATATATGGTTATTGTGTAGCTTCTATTTTTTTCTTCCATTTTTCTATTAATATAGGTATGACGATTGGTTTGGCTCCAGTAATAGGAATCCCGCTTCCATTCTTTAGTTATGGGGGTTCTTCCTTATGGGGATTTACCACTTTGTTATTTATATTTCTAAAGCTTGATACCAATCGGGGCGAACTTATCAGGTGATTTCTTACAATTTTTTACTATTTTTGTCGCGTTTTTGTGTTTTTGGCAAGTAATCTACTTTAAATCAATAAATTGCGTGTTTATCTAATTGTAAGTGCGAATTTGACATGAGTCATTATTATTCGTAACTTAAGATATGTCATGGACTATACCGGGGCAAAATTTACCACGTTATTAATTAGAAAATGAACTTCTTATGATTTAAGAAGTAATTTTTTCTGTATTAAAGTATTGCTCGTCGAGAACCGATAATATGGTAATAACTTTTAAAAAGAAAGCATGATTATGATGAAGTATCAGACGTATACATTGCATAATTTTAAAAATATCCCGCAAATATCAATGTTGTCGGATGAAGATATTCTTAATATTGAGGTAGTAGGCCATGTTCTTCCTTTTAAAACGAACAATTATGTGGTAAATGAACTGATTAACTGGGAAAACTTTCATGAGGATCCTATGTTCATCCTGAATTTTCCACAAAAGGGAATGTTGTATCCAGAGGATTTTAATCACATGGCAACATTAATCAAATCAGGAGCATCAAATACAATCTTAAGGGAGGAAGCAAATATCATTCGTGAGAAAATGAATCCGCATCCTGCCGGCCAGCTTGAATATAATGTTCCTGAATTAGACGGCGAAAAGTTACATGGTGTGCAACATAAGTACCGTGAAACAATGTTGTTTTTCCCTTCTCAAGGACAGACTTGTCATGCATATTGTACGTTTTGCTTTAGGTGGCCACAATTTACAAATATGCACGATCTCAAATTCTCCATGAAAGAGATTGATTTAATAATCGAGTACATTAAGCAACATCCTGAAATAACAGATTTACTTATTACAGGTGGCGATCCAATGGTAATGAAAGCCAGTATTTTTGATGCTTATATTACAAAAATACTAAATGCCAAAATAGAACATTTACAAACAATTCGAATTGGATCCAAATCACTTAGTTTCTGGCCCTATAGATATTTAACAGATTCTGACGCAGATGAAATGATTTCTGTCTTTGAAAAAATCACAAAGTCAGGAATGAATTTATCATTTATGGCACATTTTAATCATCCAAGAGAGTTGGAAACGGAAGCTGTTAAAAGTGCAGTAAAAAGAATCAGAGAAACTGGTGCTGTTATCAGAACACAATCTCCAGTATTAAATCACATTAATGCGCATGGTGATATTTGGGCTGATATGTGGCAAAAACAAGTTAATTTGGGAATGATCCCATATTATATGTTTATTGCCAGAGATACCGGAGCACAAGAATATTTTGGTATCCCAATCGTAAAGGCCTGGAGTATATTTAAAAGGGCTTATACACAAGTCAGTGGAATAGCAAGAACAGTTAGAGGGCCAAGTATGTCTTGTACTCCTGGTAAAATTCGGGTTGCCGGAGTTACAGAAATAAAAGGAGAAAAGATTATTACCCTTGAATTTATTCAAGGTAGAAATAGCGATTGGGTTGCTCGTCCATTTTTTGCTAAGTTTGATTGTCATGCACAGTGGATTGATGATTTAAAACCTGCGTTTGATATGGAAAATTTCTTTTATGAGGAAGAATTGGCAGAGATATTGTTAGGGTAAAGCATCTTTACATATAATATAAAGCATTAATAACCATATGTTATCTGTATTTTGGTAATATATGGTTGTTTGTTTTTTTATATAAATAATAAACTATTTTTGTGCCTAATAAATTTAAATTTTAATCATCTTGAAATTCTTACAAAAATACTCTAAGGCTTTAAAACTTATTGCTAAAATAGCTTTATCTGTTGCCGCACTATACTATGTGTTTCAAAAAATTGATTTTCAGGAAACAATTAATGCCGTAACAGGTATTAATATTTGGTTTTTATTGCTGGCCATAATTTTATATGCTTTTTCGCAGGTGATTAGTTCGTATCGCTTAAACACATTTTATAGATATGTGCCAATAAAAATTAGTGTTGTAGCAAATATTAAGCTTTATTGGCTGGGAATGTTCTACAATATGTTTTTGCCAGGAGGAGTTGGTGGCGATGGTTATAAAATCTTCTTGTTAAATAAGAATTATAAAACATCGGTAAAACGTTTAATAGGTACCATATTTGCCGATAGGTTAAGTGGTTTAGCTGTTATTGTTATTTATATTTGTGCTTTAGTGTATTTTATTGATTACGATTTAGGTAAATCAGGCGTTCCTGAAGGAGGCATTAAATTAGTACATGAAATATTAGTATGGATTAATCCTTTCTTAAATTACTTTGTGGTATTTATTCCAATTATAGCTGTTGGATATTATATTTATCTCCGATTATTTAGTTCACATTTAGTACCAGCAACGTGGAAGGTTTTTGCTTTATCTTTGATTATTCAGGCATTTCAAATGTTTTCTGCCATATTAATTCTGAAATCGATGGGTACAGAGTTATCTGGTATGGAAGATGATTATTTATTCTTATTTTTCTTATCCAGTATTATGTCTGCCATACCTATTTCATTGGGAGGTTTAGGCTTAAGAGAGGTTACTTTTATGTTTGGATCTCAGTACTTAGGATTGAATGAAGATCATGCTGTTGCTTTAAGTTTAATATTCTATTTGATCTCACTTTTTATTTCATTGTTTGGTGGTTATTATGCATATAATCCTTCTAAAATTTTCAAAAACGAAGATCTTAATTAATTCATATTCTTTAATACGGTTTAACAGAATACTTCGTTATTTTTGTGGGTAATGAAGACTGTTTATTTTGCAGATATTATTTTACCGGTTCCACTTCCCAGATTGTTCACTTATGAAATCTCGGAAGAATGGATATCTAATGTAGAGATAGGTTCCAGAGTAATCGTTCCTTTTGGGAAAAAGAAGATTTATTCAGGTATTATCTATTCACTTCATGATACTAAACCAGAGGATTATGAAACTAAAGAAATCATCTCTGTTTTAGATGAAACACCTGTTGTTAATGAAATTCAGCTGAACTTTTGGAACTGGATTGCTCAGTATTATATGTGTACTCTTGGCGAAGTGTATAAGGCTGCACTTCCATCAGGTTTAAAGCTGGAGAGTGAAACCAAAGTGCATTATAATTCAGAATTTATAGCTGAAGAAAAATTATCCCCTAAGGAAAATCTTGTTTTGGATTATTTGTCGGAAAATAAAACGGCTACTATCCAAGACTTGAATAATCTTACTGATTTAAAGAATTCCCTGCCCATTATAAAATCGTTGTTGGAGCGAGAAGCTGTATTTATTAGTGAACGGTTAAAAGACGGGTATAAGCCCAAAACAAAAAAGATAATCAGGCTGTCGGAAGACTATTATAAAGAACAAAAAATTCAAAATGCTTTTACTGATTTAGGAAATGCCAAAAAGCAACTTGAAATCTTTATGACTTTCTTTACGCTAATTGGCGGAGCTAATCCTTCAAATTTTGCAAAATCTATTGATAAAAATGTGTTACGAGATAAAAGTAATGCATCTTCAACTCAAATAAAGGAGTTGGTAAAAAAAGGATATTTCGTAGAAGAGGAAGAACAGATTTCTCGATTAACAAAATCCAATGATTCTTTAAGAGGTGTTCATCAGCTGAGTGAATCTCAGCAAAAAGCGTATGATCAGATTAAAACTCATTTCGAGGATAAGAATTCTGTTTTACTTCATGGTGTTACATCAAGTGGTAAAACTGAAATATATATACATCTGATTAAAGAGCAATTAGAAAAAGGGAAAAAGGTACTTTATTTATTACCGGAAATTGCGCTTACTACTCAAATTACGTCTCGACTAAAAAAAGTATTTGGAAACGAGTTAGGTATTTATCACTCTAAATATACAGATGCAGAGCGAGTTGAAGTTTACGATGATATTTTAAAAAATAATAATTACAAGGTTGTTGTTGGAGTTCGGTCTTCAGTTTTCTTGCCCTTTGATAACCTTGGCTTAATTATTATTGATGAGGAGCATGAAAATACATATAAACAATTTGATCCTGCTCCCAGATATCATGCTCGCGATGCAGCTATGGTTCTGGCACATTATCATGGGGCAAAAGTTTTATTAGGAACGGCAACTCCATCGTTAGAGTCATATCAAAATGCTCAATTGGGTAAATATGGCCTGGTTGAGTTGTTTGAACGTTACGAGGGTATTCAGATGCCCAGGATCATTACAGTTAATGTTCGGGAGGAACGTCGTAAGAAAAAAATGAATTCTCATTTTTCTCCAGTTCTTGTCCAGCATATTAACGAGGCGCTTGAAAATGATGAAAAGATTATTTTATTCCAGAACAGAAGAGGCTTTTCACCTTATTTAGAGTGTAATCAATGCGGTTGGGTGCCTAAATGCGATTATTGTGATGTGAGTATGACCTATCATAAGCATATCAATCAATTGACTTGTCATTATTGTGGTAACTCATACACTCTACCAAGAGTTTGTAAAGCTTGTGGTTCGCCTTCATTACAAACAAAAGGATTTGGTACGGAAAAGATTGAGGAAGATATTAAACTTATTTTCCCTGAAGTAAAAGTGGCCCGTATGGACTTGGATACATCCAGAACCAGAAAATCACACGAAACTATCATCGGTAATTTTGAAAGGGGAGAGATTGATATTTTAATCGGAACTCAAATGATTTCAAAAGGATTGGACTTTGATCATGTGAGTGTGGTGGGTATACTAAATGCTGATAGTATGCTAAATTATCCCGATTTCAGGGCATTTGAACGTAGTTTTCAATTAATGTCACAGGTAAGTGGCCGTGCAGGTCGTAAAAAGAAACAGGGCACTGTTATTTTGCAAACATCAAATCCGGATAATCCTGTAATTATAGATGTGATTAATAATAATTTTAATCAACATTTCCATTCTCAAATGGAAGAGCGAAAAGCATATAAATATCCTCCTTATTACAGATTGATATACTTAACTGTGAAGCATCGTAATCAAAATACGGTAAATCAAGCTTCGGATTATTTAGGTGAGTATTTAAGGAGTGTTTTTAGTCATCGGGTAGTTGGACCACAAGCACCGACTATTAGTAAAATTCAAAATTGGCATTTACGTAAAATTATGCTCAAAATTGAAGGTGGTGTTTCTTTAACTAAAGTAAAAGATCTGATTCAGGATGCTATTACCACTTTAGTATCTCATCCTGGATTTAAAGCAACAATTGTTCAGGCAGATGTTGATCCGATGTAACAAGCATTTATAAAATACCTCTGGATTTAATTTCAAGATATTTATTTAACGTTTTAACAGTCAGATCGCCGGGAGTTGTTAATACGGTTTGTATGCCATGCTGATTCAACTCCTTTACGATGAGTTTTTTATCGTAAATAAATTTTTCGGCAATGGTTTTAATATAAATATCTTTAACACTGTGAATTGGTTTCTCAGTAATTTTTGATACCTCCGTATTCTTAAAAAATACTACAACCAGCAAATGTGTTTTGGCTATGGCTTGTAAAAAAGGAATTTGTCTTCGGGCTGAGCTCAAACTTTCAAAGTTAGTGTATAGCACTAATAAACTGCGATGTGTTATTTTTCTTCGAATTTGCGCATATAGTAATTCCAGACTTTGTTCTTTAAAGTTGGTTTGTTGATTGTATAATATTTCCATGATCGCCTGCATATGTCTGCCATTTCTTGCTGCAGGAACCATTGAATGGATATTGTTACTAAAGGTAATTAATCCGGCTTTATCATGCTTAAGCATAGATATATTGGAGAGTACTAAAGAAGTATTGATCGCGTAGTCAAGCAAAGTCATTCCTTCAAATGGCATTTGCATGTTACGTCCCATATCAATTAAGCTATATACCTGTTGCGATTTTTCATCCTGATACTGATTCACCATTAAATGGCCTTTTCTGGCTGTAGCTTTCCAGTTAATGGTCCTGTAATCGTCGCCGGTTATATAATCTCTGATCTGATCAAACTCCATTTGGTGACCAATCTTTCTAATTTTCTTTATCCCTATTTCAGTTAAACGATTTGAAATGGCTAATAATTCGAACTTGCGCATTTCAATAAACGATGGATATACTTTTACCATCGCATTCGCATCAAATATATATCGTTTAGAAAGTAAGGATAGTGGTGTGTTGATAATAATATTTAGTGCCCCAAAGTGATATTCACCTCTGGTAACAGGGCGTACATCATAACTGAAACTTTTGTCTTCGTATGCCTTTAAATGGAAACTTTCAAGAAAATCACGCTTTTGAAATTGAACAGGAAGTTCATCAATGACTTTAACATTTATCTTAAATCCAAAATGGTTACTTAATGAAAGATGAACCTTATTTAAATCACCGTTAGAGAAACGCTCGGGCAATTGCCTTTTCCCTTTGATTTTATCTTGACTTCCTTTATGGTAAAGTAGTACAAAATCAATGGCAAAAAGAGCTACAAACAGAGCGAATAACAGTTGAGTTAGGATAAATATGGGCTGAAAATATTGCCCTAATATCATTAGCACAATGATTATTGCTAAGCCTGCAAAAAAGCGATGAGTTAAAAAAAGTGATCTCCAGAAATGACGCATATAGAATTCAGGTTTTATCTTGGAATTTCAACCGAGTCAATAATTTGTTGAATGACTTGTTGTGTTGTTACTCCTTCCATTTCTTTTTCAGGAGTTAAAATTACACGGTGTATTAAAACTGGAGTCAGCACAAACTTAATGTCTTCAGGTGTAACAAAATCTCTTCCTTCAATAGCTGCAAATGCCTTGGATGCATTTAAAATAGCTAATGAAGCTCTTGGACTTCCTCCTAGAAATATACTGTTTGATTTTCTCGTTTTTTCAACAACCTGTGCAATGTATCTTATTAAATCCTGTTCAACAATTACTTCCTTAACCAGCGATTGATATTTTACAATTTCTTCAGCTTTGATCACGGCATTGATCAACTCTAATTCTTTTTGAGCCTTTCTGGTTTGTGCATTTGTAATGATTTGAATTTCTTCTTCAAGATTTGGGTAATCCAATTCAATCTTAAATAAAAATCGATCTAATTGGGCTTCCGGTAATCTGTAAGTACCTTCATGTTCCACAGGATTCTGTGTGGCAAAAACAATAAAGGGTGGCTGCATTTCTCTGCATTCCCCATCAATGGTTACCTGGCGTTCTTCCATTACTTCAAATAATGCCGATTGGGTTTTTGCGGGAGAACGGTTGATTTCGTCAATCAAAACAAGATTGGAAAATATGGGTCCTTGTTTAAATTCAAACATTGAAGTTCCGGAATTATATATGGTTGTACCCAAAACATCCGATGGCATTAAATCCGGTGTAAATTGAATTCTGGAAAAGTCAGTAGAAATGGTTTTAGCTAATAGTTTAGACAACATAGTTTTAGCTATTCCCGGAACTCCCTCTAAAAGAACATGACCATTGGCTAAAAGTGCGGTTAACATGAGGTCAATAATCTTTTCCTGTCCTACAATAACCTTAGTTATTTCATTTTTAATTTGATAAACAGCTTTATTTAAATTATCTAAATTCAATCTGCTTTCAAAAGGCGTATTATTTTCCATTTAATTGATATTTCTTTATGATCAGTTTGATTTATTACATTTTTGATATATAAACTCAATGTTTCTGCTGAGTTGTTCAAGATCTTCTTCGGTATATGATATATTCATTTTTAATCGTTCCGCCTGCGAAAACAGTTTTTTAATAATTTTCTCAGGCAGATCCAGTTTAACTGATGTTTCTTTGATGAAGTCATCGTTAATAACAGATGTATTTATGAAATATTTAGTGCGAAGAAATTCTAAGAAATAGTTAAACTTTTTTTGAGCCAGATCTAAATGGTTCTTTTTTCTAAAATAGAGTCTTCCTATGGTTTCAATAAAAGTTAATGTTGTGTTTTTGGGCGGATCAACTATGGGTATACGTCGTTGAACTCTTTTAGCACCAAAGATTAAATAACTTGCGATGGCGAATAATAATATATACCAGGCATATTTTAAAGCTTTTTGCGAAAGAATGTACCTGACTAACGAACTAGATGGTCGAGGTTTACCTTTATAGTATTCATCCCAAATTACTTTTGTATTTCTGGGTAAATAGGAAAGTGATTTAAATACATATTCGTAATTATTATCCAGAAGGACATTAAAGTTGGTGAAAACAAAAGGATTTAAATTTATAAAGAAATGACCTTCACCATATTGTACTTTAATAAAGTTAGTTCCTGTGTCTTTTATTTTCCCAAGAATTGTAGATCTTGCTGTATCTATTTTTGAGAAAAAGTTTTTTGAATAGGCTCTTCTATAAGTATAGCCTGTTTCATTTTTTAGTTTTGAGTTTTCAAAGTTTAAGTTGATGGAATCATTCTTACCTGTATAAATATTGATCTTTGATTCTACTTTGAAATTGAGTGAATCTGTTACGTTTTTAGAGAACGATGAGGCCACAATAAAAATATTACTTCCATGCTTTACACAATTCAGTAATTTATTAAAATCAATTTCAGCTGGTGTAAATCCTGTATTTATAAATATAAAAGACGCGTCATCATATTCATCAAAACGATTATTGTCAATGTAATTATACATTGGAGAATGACAAGTGTAAATATCTGAAGAATCAAATACTGTTTCCAGTTCATTAAACAGAATTTTATTTCCATACGGAATGTCGTCATCTTTTGAAAAGCTTAAACTCCAATCAACAGGTTTAGGGTTAAGGACTAATATAACCAGATAAAGTATGAAACCAGCAATTATGCCCCAAAGCAGATATTTGTTTTTATTATTTACCATATCCTAATTGTTGTTTTTCAAAGGACATAAAAGTCTCAAACTGATTCTGAATTTCTGTAAATAAGTTGTTGTCAACAGGAAACTGTCCGTACCACACATACTCGTAGTTGGTAACTAGTTGCTTAAAACCTTCGTTATGTTTTTTGTCTGTTATCTCGTAATAATAGTCATGATTTGTTTTCCATGGTTTCCAATCAATTTTTTTAGATTGATCCAGATGACGCAAGCAGATTAAGTATTGGAGTCTAACTGCTTCTCTATAAGCTTTGTTTCTGATACTAAGTTGAAGTAGTTTATCCAAATCCTGATTGTAGATGTCTTCATCACTCTGTTTAAAATTTAGTTGAGTTACTTTGGTATCGTGTTTAAAAATAAATAAACCGGTAGGTTTTATTCCCAGTAGTTTTAGTACTATAAAAACCAATATCAAAACACCAATACCAATTAAGGTATATTTAACTACGTTCGGTTCAATACCTATATCTTTAAACAGATTAAAAAACCATTTTAATACCTTGTCCCATAATGATTCAGGAGCTTCAAATCTGTCATATTGATACTCACTCATCTGTTTGTATGCTTCAATCTTTTCAGCAGATGGGTGTCTGTAAATAATTTCTGATGTATCAATTGTGGCTTCCTTTTGTCCAAAAGAAATATATCCAGATACCAGAAATAAGGTTAAGAGTAATATACGACAGTATTTTAGCATTTATTCCTCTGGGTTATTGTTGATGTTTTTAATTCTATCAATTAGTGATGCATTATCTTTATGATCACATAAACTAAAATATTGGAATGATAGTATTAAGGGTAAAATCGGAGTTGAAATAATGGTTGTTATTGTTGATGCAACAGAAACGATTATTGCAGGAACCATATCAATACTTTTTGAGTCTGATAGAAACCCTTTTGCTGTAACATAAGACGTTACCGGAATTGTAAGCGCTAAACTTAATGCCCATCCAATTATTGCTGCAATAATTACTAATCCAAAAGTTTCCCACCAATGTCCTTTAATCAAATAAAAGCATCTTCCTACCGATTCAAGGTAAGGTTCATCTTCATTAACCTTTACAATTAAAATAAATGAAAATACAATCATTACATACATTAAAGCCAAAATGGTAATAAAGCCAACAACTCCTATAATCAATGGATTGCCAAGAGCTCCTAAAAATAAAAATATAATACCATAGCCAAAACCAATCATAAGAATGGTTAATAATGAGTATCCTAATAGTGCTCCAAACTTATGAGTAAACAAGGACCATACACTGTGTATGGAACTTACTTTTTTATCGTTGTTTGTATATTGAACTACATAAGCATAGGTAAGTCCATAGAAAAACAAATACATAACTATAGAAAGTATGTAAATAAGAATTACCTCTCCGGAGAGATTTTGACCATACTGTTGTGCCTGTTGAGGATTAGAAAATATTTTAATGATCTGATTGAAAGTATTTCTAAAATATACTGTGCTAAAAATAGAGTATAGAAGAACAGGAATACCAGCATATAAAAAAATCATTTTCCAGAATAATTTATATTCCTGTTTTATAAATACAAATGTGGCATTCAACACATCACTAAAAGTACGTTTCTTTTTAAGTTCAATTCTTTCCTGGTTCATTGTAATTATTAAAAATTATTCTTTTGAGTCCGTAATTATATTATGTTTTTTGTAGACAACGATTGGATAAATGAAAAAATACCAAACAATAAAGGATAAGGAGCAAAGTATAATTGCCAGATTCAGAATTGTAGGCATTGTTTCGTAATGTCTGGTCACAAAACTTTCTAAAAATCCTGCCACTATAAAAACGGGCACTAAGGCTAACATTATTTTTAAGCCACGTTTAACTCCCTTTTGTAAGGAAACCATTCTGGGATAAGTACCCGGGAATAAGTAGCTATTACCTAAAATTATTCCGGCACCACCAGCCAGCACTATTGCTGGAATTTCCAATGCTCCATGTATATATATTGTTAATGTGGATATGGCAAATAAATTCTTTAAATAGAAGAATGTCTGAAATGATCCCAGCATTACTCCATTGTAAAATAGAATGAATCCAACAGCAATTGGAGTTAATATGCCAAATATAAACGCTATGAATGATACTTTAATATTGTTAAAAGTAATCCTAAAAAACATTTCAAATTCTCCGGCGCTGTTATAAATACCCATAGGGTCACCCTTTTCAATATTATCGAGCGTGGTATTTACATATTCGTCACTGGTAACTAGCCTGATAAATCCATCGTCGTGTATTGCAGAGACTGCTCCTAGTGCAAATGAAATTAAGAAAATGATGATAGAGATGTAGAAATATTTTCTGGCATGATATAATTCTAAAGGCAGTTCCTTTTTCCAAAAAGAACTAAAACGATTCGATTTCTCTTTTTTATTTTTATAAACCTGTTGATGTGTTTGAATAGTTAAAGAATTAAGGTAAGAAATCGTAGGCGATTTTGGGAAAAACGTTTTAGCATAAGATAAATCGTCGGTTAATTGAATAAATTGGTCTGCCAGATCGTCAGGATTGATACTGGTTGGAGATTTGATGTTTTTCTCAAAACTCTTCCAACGATCTTTATTTCTATTAATAAAAGTAATTTCTTTCATAATTCAGTTAGGCAAACAAATTTATTGCAGCGATTTAATAAACATTTAATGCAATTAATAAAATATTTTGTTTGGAAATTCAAATATAGTTAATCACATCAAATTTGTTACATTTGAGAAACTTTATTTTAATATCTAACGATCAATAATCATCATGGAATACCTAAACATTGAAACTACTCAGAATATAGATCTTGAATTTAAGTCAGCAAGTGTTGGAGATAGAATACTGGCTTATGGTTTTGACCTTCTAATTATGTTTGTATGGAATTTAACCTGGTTTTTAATATTAGGACGAGCAGGAGGTTTAGAGATCTGGCATATTGTTTTTACTTTACCAATCGTTTTTTACAGTTTAATTTGTGAACTGTTTTTAAATGGACAATCATTTGGTAAAATGATATTTAAAATAAAAGTGGCTAAGCTTGACGGCAGCGAGTTAACTTTAGGAACTTGTTTAATCAGATGGATTTTTCGTATTGTTGATAATTGGTTGCTTTTGGGGAGCGTTGCTGTACTAACCGTTATATTAACCAATAAATCACAACGTTTAGGTGATTTAACTGCAGGAACTACTGTAGTAAAACTAAGTAAAGCCAATTTATTTACAGATACTAGTTATCTTGAAGTTCCGGAAAACTATGCAATAAAATATCCTCAGGTTAATCTGTTGAATGATGATGATGCCAATACGCTTAAAGAAGTTTTAAGACTTACATCACTGAAAAATAATGCAGATTCCGAGAGTGTTGAAATTATTATTAACAAAACCCGAAGAGCTATTCAAAAGAAATTGAATATTGATGTGATAGATAAGGATTCTAAAGAATTTTTGGAGACTGTGTTGTTGGATTATAATTGCATAAATAAATAAGAGATGAGGTGCTTTATACTAGGAATACTATTGTCGTTTGTTCTTTTTTCGTGCAAAGAATCAGTGGAGCAAAAAGTTCCTGTGGTTGATGGTATATTGTTGAATAATACAAATTCAGAAATCTATTTATATAAAGAAGGTGATCAACCTTTATTGTTGGATACAATCGTTATTAATGAGGAGGGAAGTTTTAGAATATATCAGGAAAAAATTGAAACCCCAGCATTTTATTCTTTGGTATTTCATGATAGTTCTAAAATAAATCTGTTTTTAAAACCAAATGATTTTATTCAAGTTCAAATCAATGCAAAGGATATTATAAATACTTGTGAGAGTAAGAACTCTAAAGTGTTAAATGCATTTTGGAAGTTAGAAAGGAATGAAATGCAATTTCAGGAACAAATAAAAATTCTTGCTAAGGATTTTAAAGCGTTGATTGGAAATGAAGAAAATGATTCGCTTTATCAAGCTCTCATTAAACGGAAAGATAGTATTATTAATGTTTATAGAGATGCAGGCATTAGCATTACTCATAATGTGAGTAATGAGATTGTTAAATGGAAGATGTTAAATCAAAAAGCGGGTAATATTAGTCCTTTTTCATTGGAAAAGGATTTGAAGTTGTTTCTAGAGAATGCAGAGAATTTGACCAGGGACGAACATTGGGCGCCTTTATTTAAGGATTATGATAACAGTTTAACTAAAGCTTATGCTGCCATTAGAGCACAGGAGCGTTATTCTGAAGGAGAACACTTAATTCAGCTAAATGCACGAACTAATTGGAACGATAGTTTACCTCTGAATAAGTTAAATGCAAAATTAATCCATATTGTATTGTGGGACGATAGTCTGATTCAAAGAAATGAGGTAAGGTTCGGAAATGTGAGTGATATTCAAAAGCGTTTTGGAGCAAGGGGCTTAAAAACATTAATGGTTGCATATGAGAAAGATAAAGATCTTTGGCGTGATAATATTAGCAAAATAAGAAGTAATTATTGGCATGTGATTGATACCTCGGGAGTAGCATCTACTGATTTATTGGAGTTAGGGGTAAGATCTTTACCTTTTAATTTTTTGGTTGATCAGGATGGAAAAATTATTGGTAGGGATTTATGGGGTACAGATCTAGAAAAAAGAGTCAGTAATTTTCTTAAAAATTATTAATATATTTGGGCGCCCAAGAATGACGGGAAAAATTATATAATTAAGCTTGAATTACTCAAAATACAACAAATGAATACAAACCGCATTATTTTATTCTTAGGAATCATATTCTTCTTTTCTGCTTGTTCAAATAAAGACAATCTTAGAATTAGTGGAAAAATATCAAATGGAACTGATCAGGTTTTATATTTGAATCAATTAAATTTAAATGGTGAGGTTACTATTGATTCAGTAAAGCTTAATGATAAAGGCTCTTTTAAGTTCACGCTTCCAAAATTAGAATATCCAACTTTCTATTTATTAAAACTTTCAGAAAATAATTTTGTAACGCTGTTGGCAGATACTACTGAGCGAGTTGAAATAGAGGGAGATGCTGAGAATTTAGCAACGAATTATACAGTTAAGAATTCATTGGGATCAAAATACATTAAAGTATTAAATACTAAATTAGAAAAGACAAAAGTTGTTTTGGATAGCTTAGTTACGGTTTATCATAGTATTGAAAAAGATGATAAAGCAGAATTAGAAAAAGTTCGTCATCAGATTCAGGAAGCGGCAAATAAACAAAAAGATTTTGTGAATGATTTTGTAATGGCAAATCCAAAATCGTTTGCTAGTTATTATGCTGTTTTTCAAAGATATGATGATGGTACTTTGGTTTTAAATCCGTATGATAAAAAGGATCTGAACTTGTTTTCTACAGTGGCCACTAGCCTGGATGTTTATTATCCTGAATGTGCCAGATCGCAGCAATTAAAGAATTTTGTTTTAGGAATTCATAAAGAAAGAAAGCTTGAGCAAATGCAAAAGCAATTGGAAACACAAGCTTCTTCGTTTCCTGATATTGAAGAGGAAAATATTTATGGCAAAAAGGTGAAATTATCATCACTTAAAGGTAAAATGGTGTTGCTATCATTCTGGGCTTCTTGGGATGAAAAATCTCGTAGTGAGAACAAAAACCTATTAAGAATTTATGATAAGTATAAATCAAAAGGGTTTGAAATTTATCAGGTTTCATTAGATAGAAGTAAGATCTTATGGGAAGGTGCCATTGAGAACGATAAATTACCATGGATTAATGTGAGTGATCTTCAGTTTACAGATTCTTATGCTGCTCGAATTTATAATGTTCAGCAATTACCAGCCAATTATTTGATTAGTAAAAAAGGTGAGATAATTGGTAAGGATTTGTTTGGAAGAATTCTGGATGAAAAATTAAATGACTTGTTGAATTAATACAAGTTTCTTACAAAATATAGGAGAGTTAAGGATTTCGGTTCTTAACTCTTTTTTTGCTCTGAGTTGAAACTATATGACCTCAGTACTATTTTCAAATATATAATGTTGCTTAACTTATAGCGCAAATTTTAATGACTTCAATGCCTATAAGATCAATTCTAACAGACTATTGGTGCGATAATGAGATATCCTTTGAAATGCTTTTTAACAGGGTATTATTTAGGCTGTAGATGAGGAATGGTATAGAGATGTATAGAGACAAAAAAAGTCGGGAATAACCCGACTTTCAACTTATGTGATTTTGTTTCTTTAAGTTTTAAATAAAAGCTACTGTAGTTTGAGTTCCTGTAACTTTATCCCCGATTTTAACTTTAATATCAGCGTCTAGTGGTAGATACAAATCAAGTCTTGAACCAAACTTAATAAAACCCATTTGAGCCCCTTGTTCTGCTTTCATTCCTTCTTCAGCATAACATACAATTCTACGGGCCATAGCACCAGCAACTTGTCTTACTAAAATTTCTTTACCATCATCAGTTTTAATAACAACCGATGTTCTTTCGTTTTCGGTTGATGATTTAGGAAGATAGGCACCCATAAAACGTCCGCTATGGTGCTTTGAGTATAAAACCTCTCCACTAACAGGAAACCAGTTTACATGTACGTTAAAAGGAGACATGAATATAGAAACCTGTTTGCATTTTGATTTAAAATATTCAGGTTCATCAACTTCTTCTATCACAACAACCTCTCCATCAGCAGGAGTGATAACAGCATTGTTAATTTGTTTGCAAATTCTTTCAGGACTTCTGAAGAAATTAACAATTACAATAAAAAGCACTGCAGCTACTCCATAAAAAGAATTTCTGATGATACTATTGTCAATAGTAAAATAGCAAGTAGCAATAATAGCAAATGCAATAATAAAGGCAACTAAAATAGTTTTATAGCCTTCTTTGTGAATGGTCATAGTTTTTATCTTACTAATAGTTCTATATAAAATACAGCCATTGGTATGGCAAATAATACGGCATCAAATCTGTCTAATATTCCTCCGTGTCCGGGAAGAATTGTACCTGAGTCTTTAACTCCAATACTTCTTTTAAACATAGATTCAGCTAAATCACCTAAAACAGCCATAATTGAAGTAATACCTCCAAAAATTAGCCATTGAAAAAGATTCATGTCATCCCAAAATAACGATAAAACATAGGATGCTACGATTGTTAATACAAAACCACCTATTGTTCCTTCCCATGTTTTTTTAGGACTGATTCTTTCAAAAAATTTATGTTTACCTAAAGTAATACCTGATAAGTAGGCTCCTGTATCATTAATCCAAACTAAAATAAAAATTGCCAGAGGAAGATGGAAATTGTACTGACCATCCTGAAATGCCAATATATTAATTAAAGCAAATGGAAGTGCAATGTAACATGCAGTAAGTAAACTCAAGGCAATGTTTGTTAATGGAGCCTTGTTTTGTAGAAAAAGTTCTTTTATAAATATATATGCTACAATAGGTATTATGGCTAAATAAGCAGAAGAATCAAGTGTTTTGGCCTGAATAAGATAAGTAGATATAAATATGTAGATGCCTAAAAAAGCAGTAGTGAACAGGTCAACTTTATTCTCTGTTTTTGAAAATAGAATTGACATTTCATGAATACCTGCAACAACTATAAGAAGAAAGATTGTAGCAAAAGATAACTGATGGTAAAAAATACCTCCAGCCAAAACAATTACAAAAAGGATTCCTGTTAAAGTGCGTTGCCAAAAATTATTCATCTGCCTTATTTAATATCGGTGCAAAAATAAGTAGTTTACTTAATTTACAATCTTTTTTTTTATAAAAACTAAAATTTCTTTGTAGTTTATTTATGAGGGGAGTAAAGAAGGGTGATGTGTAATAGCAGTAAGGCGATATAATTACTGTTTTAGAAATTATCTGAGTTTGATTAATAGGTAAGGTTAAATAAAAAAAAGAGGAAAAGTTTTTACTTTTCCTCTTAATATAAATTGAATTATTCTTGAGTTTCTTTTTCTGGAGAAGCGTCGTCATCAGAAGCCTTAATGTCTTCAACTTTAACTTCAGCTTTCACATCTTTAGTTTCTTCTTGATTTTCCTCAAGTTGAACAATATGTTTACTAACTTTTCTTTTGCCAAAAATAGTTTCCAGATCTTCACTGAATATTACTTCTCTTTCAAGAAGCAGATTCGCTAATTCAGCATGTTTCTCTCTGTTTTCAATAAGGATATTTCTAGCTCTTTGGTATTGCTCTTCAATTATTTTAGATACTTCTTTGTCAATTGATTTAGCGGTTTCTTCACTATATGGTTTTGTAAATCCATATTCATTTTGACCGCTTGAATCAAAGTAACTGATATTACCCATTTTTTTGCTCATACCATAGTAAGTAACCATGGCATAGGCTTGTTTTGTTACTTTTTCTAAGTCATTTAAAGCTCCTGTTGAAATTTTACCAAACTCAATTTCTTCGGCAGCTCTACCGGCTAGAGTAGAACACATTTCATCAAGAATCTGCTCAGTTGTAGTAAGTTGTCTTTCTTCTGGTAAATACCAGGCGGCACCTAGCGCTTTACCTCTTGGAACAATAGTTACTTTAACCAATGGATGAGCGTATTCAAGTAACCAACTAGTGGCAGCATGACCAGCTTCATGGTATGCAATGGCTCTTTTTTCTTCAGTTGAAATAATTTTATTTTTCTTCTCTAAACCTCCAACAATTCTATCAACTGCACTTAAAAAGTCATCTTTTTCAACTATTTTTTTGTCACCTCTGGCAGCTATTAAGGCCGCTTCATTACAAACATTGGCAATGTCTGCTCCTGAAAAACCTGGAGTTTGTTTTGCCAGGAAATCTGATTTTACATCATCGCTTAATTTAAGCGGCCGAAGGTGTACGTCAAATATTTGTTTACGCTCCTTAATGTCTGGTAATTCTACAAGAATCTGGCGATCAAATCTACCAGCCCTCATTAAAGCACGGTCAAGAATATCAGCACGGTTTGTTGCGGCTAGAATGATAACACCTGAGTTGGTACCAAAACCATCCATTTCTGTTAATAGTTGGTTTAGCGTATTTTCTCTCTCATCATTAGCTCCCATGCTAGGACTTTTGCCTCTGGCGCGACCAATTGCATCAATCTCATCAATAAATACAATACAAGGTGCTTTTTCCTTAGCTTTCTTAAATAAGTCGCGCACCCTCGATGCTCCAACTCCTACAAACATCTCAACAAAGTCAGAACCTGACATACTAAAGAATGGTACGTTGGCTTCTCCTGCTACAGCTTTTGCAAGTAATGTTTTACCTGTTCCCGGAGGTCCTACAAGTAGTGCTCCTTTAGGAATTTTACCACCAAGGTTGGTATATTTTTCTGGTTTTTTTAAGAATTCAACGATTTCCTCAAGTTCTTGTTTGGCCTCAGCTAAACCGGCAACATCTAAAAAGTTAACATTGATATTTGATTCCTTGTCGAATACTTTGGCTCTGGATTTTCCAACGTTAAAAATATTTCCGGCTCCACCGCCTCCTGCTTGTCCTCCCATTCTTCTGAAAACCAGAATCCAAATAATAAGTACAAGAATTAAAGGCCATAAAAACCCAATAATTTCAGTGAAATAGTTAGAGCGTTGCTCAATGGTTATGGGAATAGAAATCCCTTTGTCAACTTCAATTTTTCTTAGATCCGCATAAAACGTATCTATTGAAAGAATTTCAGTTGCAAAGTGAGGTCCTCTTTCAATTATGGCCTGATAGCTATCACCAAACTCTTTTTCATAGTTTTTGATAGCATCTTTCTTGAGTGTAATTTCTACCAGACCGGTATTTTTAACAACAGTAATTAATTCTATATCACCTGAAGGTAGAATGCTGTCTTTAAATTTACTATATGGAATTGTTTTAACAGCCTCATTCTGGTTCATTAAAAAGAACGACAGAAATAGCAATAAAAGAATCCCATAAATCCAATAACCGTTAAACTTTGGTATTTTGGGCGTATTGCTGCTGTTCCCACCTCCTGTATTGGTAGGTTCTTTCTTTTGATTATTATTTTCGCTCATTTGATAAATGAAATTTGTTAGAACTAGAAAAGGTTCTCAATATCAGTCCGTTTAGCGTCTGCCCATAAATCTTCGAGATTGTAGAAGCTTCTGATTGGTTTCTGAAAAATATGTACTACAACATCAACATAATCCACTAGTATCCATTCTGCGTTTTCTCTACCTTCGATATGGAATGGTTTATCATTGATTTGCTTTCTCACATAGTCTTCAACAGAATTACCAATTGCATCAACATGTGTGTTACTGTCCCCGTCACAAATAATGAAATATTGACAAATACTACCGTCAATTTCTCTCATATCTAAAATCGCAATATTTGTGCCTTTTTTTTCCTGAATACCCTCAACAATTGTATCAACCAATTGTTCAGTTGAAGTATTTTCTTGATCTATCATTAATATAATTCTCTTTTATTTAATTATTTTATTTGTATTTTTTGCTAAAGTACTAGAAAAATACAAAGATACTACTTTTTTGTTTTTACAATTAGTAACTACTTTTACGCAATAATGTTGCCGTATATTTTTTAGTGCCAAATTGTCTTGTTTAATATAAAGGTATGACAAAGAATGCTAATTTTATTGTAGATAGGTATGATAATTTACCATCTACAAATGAAAAGATGAAATCTTTAATTTCCGGAGGGCTTCCTGAATTTGCTGTAATTATTGCGAATCACCAATCTGCAGGAAAAGGGCAGAAGGGTAATACATGGGAGAGTGAGAGTGGTAAAAATCTAACTTTTAGTTTATTATTCAGACCGGATTTTATCTTAGCTCAAGATCAATTTATTATTTCTAAAATTGTTTGTTTGGGTATTTTAGATGTATTATCAATGTATTCTGGTGATTTTTCCATTAAATGGCCGAATGATATTTATTTTAGAGATTTAAAAATTGGAGGAATTTTAATTGAAAATGCACTTTATACAAATTTGATAGGGAGTTCAGTTGTAGGTATTGGCTTAAATATTAATCAGGAAATTTTTTATAGTGATGCTCCAAATCCAGTGTCTTTAAAAAATATAACAAATAAAGAATTTAATCTGGAAAATATGTTAGATGATATCTTAAATGCCATCTATGCATTATACTCAGAAGCTAAGTTAATAGGATATGACAATATAAATACGCGTTATTTAGATCGTTTATTCAGGAAAGATGGCATTCATCCGTTTAGGGATGGGCAAGGAAACTTTGAAGCCCGTATTGATGGGATATCAGAATACGGGCAATTAATCTTATCTAAAGAGAATGGTCAAAAAATGACATACTCTTTTAAAGAAGTGGAGTTCCTGATTTAATTGTTAGGATAATGGTAGTTTGCAATGGCATCCCCTAACATGTTTAAAAATTTTTTAACATGTTTGCTAACCATCATTTTCATCATAGGATTTAAATCTGCTTTGATGGTAAGTTTTATTCTTGTATCATTTTCGGCCACCTGCTTTAGTTGCACCCACAAGTAAAAGTTAAAAGGAACTTTACCATCGGTTGAATATTTAACCGTTTTAAAAGGTTCTTTCTCAATTATCTTTAAACCAGCATCACCGATACCGTCCACTTTAAATCTACATGAGTCTTCAGTACTTTGCCAATCTGTAATTTTATCCTGAGGAATTAAATTTTGGAAATTATTAAAGTTTGAAATAAAGGAAAAAACGGTTTCGTCCTTTTGGGCTGTTTTTTTTATGTCGCTTTCAAATTTTGTCATAACTAATCCATAAAAAAGCTCATAAAGATGAACATCCAAATGAGCTTACTAAATTATTTTTTTTAACTTTATTTAAACACCCCAGTTAGCTGGATCTGTTCTCCAGTTACCTAGTGTTTTAACATCATCAGCCGAAACATAACCTGTTTCAACAGCAACTTCAATTAAAGTTTGATAATTACTTAAAGTATCTATTTTAACATCTTTTGCAGTAAAGTTATCAACAGCAGTTTGGAATCCATAACTAAAGATGGCTACCATACCAAGAACTTCACATCCTGCAGTTCTTAATGCTTCAACAGCTTTTAAACTACTACCCCCGGTTGAAATTAAATCTTCAATTACAACAACCTTTTTACCAGGTTGAATGTCACCTTCTATTAGATTTTCCATACCGTGACCTTTAGGAGATGAACGAACGTAAACAAAAGGTTTATTTAATTCATCTGCAACAAGTGCTCCTTGGGCTATGGCACCAGTAGCAACACCGGCTATAACTTCTGCCTCTGGGTACAATTCATTAACAAGGGAAACAAAACTAGATTTTATATAATCCCTTACCTCAGGATATGATAAAGTTTTTCTATTATCACAATAAATTGGCGATTTCCATCCTGAAGCCCATGTAAATGGGTTTGCTGGTTGCAATTTAATTGCCTTAATTTGCAACAATTGTTTTGCTATAGTTTCTGATACTTTTTCCATGCGACAAATGTATAAAGTTTTTTTCAAGGATAGAATTGTTTTTTTAACTAACAATATTGAACGTGACTTAAATAGTAATTTTGGTGCTATTTTTAAGTATTCCAATAAAAAAGAATTAAAAGATTTTATCAATCATTTTGAGAGTAAAGATGAGATAAAAAGTGCATTTATTTATCATCATGATTTAAATGAATTGATGGAATTATTTTCAGAGTGTTTTAAGGTAATACATGCAGCAGGTGGAGTGGTGAAAAATAAAAAAGGCGAAATTCTTTTTATTCATCGATTGGGAGTATGGGATTTACCTAAAGGAAAGGCTGAAAAAGGAGAATCCATAGAAGAAACTGCTATAAGAGAAGTTGAAGAAGAATGTTCTATTACACCACTTAAAATTGTTAAACCTCTTTCTCCTACCTATCATACTTATTGGTTAAAATCAAAATTGATCTTAAAAAAGACGTTTTGGTACGAGATGTCTTTTGAAGGAGATATGCTTCCTAAACCTCAATTAGAAGAGGATATTCAGGTAGCAGAATGGAGAAGTACTGAAAAATTAGATTCTATTTATCAAAATACATATCCTAGTATACTTGAAGTGTTAAATGAAGTTATTCAATAGTAAAAGAAAGTAAAAATCATGATTTTTGTACTGATTTATGGTTAATTTCAATGCAATAGCAAGATTTTTCTTAATTTTAAGGGATTTTTTAACACAACATAATATTTTACATGACTCCTCAGGAATTTGAATTTGAAAACAGAAAGCATCAATTACGTCAGGAAGCTTCAGATAAGGAAGTTCAGCGTCTTAGGAAAGTAAATAGAAATCAATCACATAAAATTACAAAGCTTAGAAAAGCCATGTACTTTCAGATGTTCTTCTTTGTTTCCTTATTTCTGGTTTTTTTGTTAAGAGGGATAATTGTATTTACAGGTTCATCTTCAAATGAAGATTTTAAGGCTTATCAATTAAAGTATGATGACCTACAAAAAGTGAATAGTATTTTAGAGGATTCTTTAAAAGTGTATACATCCAAACTTCAGAGTGTTGTGAATCAAAATCTTGTTGAAAGAGATGAAAATGGATTGAGGTTTAGGGTACAGATAGGAGCATTTAAAGAAATTAACTTAAGAAATTATACAACAAATTTAGTTGCTATCAACCAGGAAACTTATGATAGTATCAATCAATATACGATTGGAGTTTTTAAAGATTATCAAAAGGCCAGAGTTTTTTTAGAGGATATCAAAAAAATGGGATTTAATGATTCGTTTATTATTTCTACTAAAAACGGACGACGAATTCCGATTGAGAAACTTACTGAAGAAGAATTGTATCCGAATGGAAAAGATTCTGTTAGTTTAAAGCCATTGTAGGTTTTTAGTCTAATTTCCCAGTCAATTTCCTCACTAAGTTGTATTTTGAGAAAAACTCTTTTGCTATCACTCTTATTATCGTAAAAATCGGAATAGCTAAAAACATCCCCGGCATTCCTGCAATATAACCTGCCATAATAATTACCAAAAATATTTCAAGAGGATGTGCTTTCACACTCGTTGAAAAAATCATGGGTTGAAATAGTATATTGTCAAGTAATTGTACAATAATATATAATACAATAATGGCCCCGAAAAAGATCATTAACGGAGGAGGAGTATCTGTTTGAAGATATACAACCATTGATACAATTAAACCAAAAGATGCTCCTATAATTGGCCCCAGGTAAGGGATGATATTTATGAATCCTGAGAATAAACCTATAATTAAAGCATGTCTAAATTCTAAGCCAATAATCATTAATCCAACAATAATTAATATGGATATTAATGAAATTTGAATAATAATTCCGGTAAAATATCTGCGTAATAAGCGATTAATTGACCAAAGCATGTGGTCTACTCCAACGTAATATATTTCTGGTACTACAAGTTTAATGCTTTCTAATAGCAGATCTTCTTCTTTTAACAGGAAAAACGTAATAAATGATACAGAGAATAATGCAATAAATGTACTGCCTAAAAAATCAATAAAAGAAGATAATACATCCTGTAATTTCGAGAAATTAAATACAGAACCAAAAAACTCGTTGATTTGATTTTTTATCATGAGTATGCCACTGTCTCCTATGAGAGATTCTTCAAAAGGAAGTAAAAATGATTTAGTAACATGATCAAATTTATCTATTATGGAATAGAAGTCAACTTTTGATAGAAACTGAATTTCCTCTATAATAAATGGAACTGTAAAACTCATTATTAATATAATGATAGACCATATTAATAAAACTGTTGCCAGAGCACTTAATGATTTGGATAATTTTATTTTTTTCTGAGTCTTACCTCTGAAAAAAGTGAATATTGGTCGAGCTACTAGTGAAAGAATGGCTGATAAAACAATAAAAAATACAATAGCTCTAAAATACCATAGTAAGTAAATTCCTACTATAATGGATAAAAAGCCTATGATATATTTTAAATTTTCTTTCATTTTTAGCAGCTATTCTATGGCTTCTTGAATTCGTAAATATTGGTCATTTATTGCTTCTTTATAAATGTATTAAAAAACATTTTCAACATCAATTATTACACGGTTGTATTTCTATTTATATTTTAATGCGTTAAATGGTTGTTAGACTTAAAAACATAAAAATTCAAATTATTGAATATGTTAATAATTGTTTAATATAGTTTATAGATATTGATGTTATATTAAATAATAATTCTATTTTTATAAAATTATTTATAACTAACTTTTATATAACCCCGTAAACCCCAATATATGAAAGGAGCGATTATAGGAGATATTATCGGATCAGCCTTTGTTCATGATAATAGATCTACGACTAATTTTCAACTTTTTAAACCAATTTCTTCCTTTACAGAAGATACTGTATTAACTATTGCTACTGCAGATGCTGTTATTCATAACAATGATTTCAGAGAAAGTATGAGGGCCTGGATTCAAAAGTATCCTTATGCTGGATATACTGAAAAGTTTAAACGATGGGCAATGTCTGATAGCGATATACCATTTAACAGTAAAGGTAATGGTTCAGCCAGGAGAGTAAGTTCTATAGGAATGTTGGCTGACAGTCTTGACGAAGCCTTGTTGTTAACAGAGAAGACTGCTAAAGTAACGCATAGTGACCTGGATAAGATTAATGCATCCAAAGCTGTCAGTGCTGCCATCTTTTTGGCAAAAAATGGAGAAAATAAAGCATATATTAAGGAGTATATAACAAATGAATTTGGATATAACCTTAATAAAGATGTACATGAACTCCATTTTGATGTTACCAGTCCTGATTTGGATACACCTGTTCCTGCAGCTATCACAATGTTTTTAAATTCAAACAATTATGAAGATGCTGTTCGAAAAGCTGTTTCGCTAGGCGGTCATAGTAATACTATTGGAAGTATAACAGGCGCAATTGCATATGCTTATTATAAGCATATACCCAAGAGTATTATAAAAAGAGCTTTAAATAGATTGACTCCTGAAATGGAGCGGTTTATTAATGATTTTGAAGATCAATATCTTCATTATAATGAAGAAAATAAAGAGATACTTATTTCTATTCATTAATAATAAAAAAGGGAGCATTAAGCTCCCTTTTTTTATTTCTCAATTGCTATTGAGAGTACTTCTTTTATTTCATTAACATAATGGAATTCTAATCCCTCAATATAGATATCTTTAATTTCAGAAACATCCTTTAGATTCTCCTTTGAAAGGATGATCTCTTTAATTCCAGCTCTTTTGGCTGCTAATATTTTTTCTTTGATACCTCCAACAGGTAGAACTTTACCTCTTAAAGTAATTTCTCCGGTCATAGCAATGCGTTTTTTTACTTTTTTACCAGTAAAAATTGATGCTAAAGCTGTAGCCATTGTAATACCAGCAGAAGGACCATCTTTAGGTATTGCACCTTCTGGAACGTGAACATGAATATTGTTTCCCTCGATTAATTTGTAATTAATCTTTAATTCCTTGCTATGAGATTTAATGTATTCCAGAGCTAATACTGCAGACTCTTTCATTACATCACCTAAATTACCGGTTAAAGTTAATTTTCCATTTCCTTTTGAAAGACTGGATTCCACATAAAGGATCTCTCCTCCGACGGCAGTCCATGCTAATCCGGTAACAACCCCAGGAACATGAGTGTCCTGATATTTTTCCTTTGAAAATCTTTCTACTCCAAGGTTGGCTTTGATATCATCTATTGAGATAGCCTTTTTAAACTCTTTATTAGTTGCAATTTTCAATGCATATTTACGAGCTAATTTCGCTAAAACTTTATTGAGTTCTCTAACGCCTGATTCACGGGTATAGTTTTCGATAATAAAGGTCATAGTTGTTTTTGATATAGACACTTTACTTTTTGGTACACCGTGGTTTTCAAGTTGTTTTGGCCATAAATGACGTTTTGCAATCTCGTATTTCTCTTCTAATATATAACCGCTAACCTCTATCATCTCCATTCTGTCAAGAAGAGGTTGAGAAATGGTACTTAGTGTGTTTGCTGTCGCAATGAAAATTACCTTTGACAAATCAAAATCCACTTCCAGGAAGTTATCATGGAAATTTTCATTCTGCTCCGGATCTAAAACTTCAAGTAATGCTGCAGCAGGATCGCCATGGGCACTACTTCCAATTTTATCAATCTCATCCAAAATAAAAACAGGGTTGGCACTTTCTGCTTTTTTTATGTTTTGGATTATTCTTCCAGGCATTGCGCCAATGTATGTTTTTCTGTGTCCTCGGATCTCAGCTTCGTCATGAACGCCGCCTAGTGACATTCTGGCATATTTTCTACCTAAAGCATCAGCAACAGATTTACCAAGAGAAGTTTTACCAACTCCCGGAGGTCCGTATAAACAAATGATAGGAGATTTTAAATCCCCTTTTAGTTTTAAAACAGCTAAGTGTTCGAGTATACGTTCTTTTACGCCATCCAAACCAAAGTGATCTCTGTTTAAAACATCTTCAGCTGATTCCATATCAAACTTGTCCTCAGTATATTCGTTCCAAGGAATATCTAATAATGTTTGAAGGTAATTATGCTGAACAGAGTATTCTCCTGTGGCAGGGTTTAATCGTTCAAGTTTATCTATCTCCTTGTAAAAAAGTTCGGCAACTTCCTTGCCCCATTTTTTTGTTTCAGCTTGCTCTTTCAGGTCCCTGATTTCCTGTTCGATAGGACTGGATCCCAATTCATCCTGAATGTGCTTCATTTGCTGATGAAGCATATATTCACGCTGTTGCTGATCTATATCAAGTTTTACCTTACTTTGAATGTCATTTTTTAACTCTAAAAGTTGTACCTCTCTGGCAAGAAATTCAAGTAACTTCATGCCTCTTTCTTTGAGATCATCAATTTTTAAGAGCGCCTGCTTTTCTTTTACAGAAATATCTGTGTTAGAGCATATAAAATTGATTAAGAAAGTAGAATTCTCAATGTTTTTAACAGCAAACGATGCCTCAGGAGGAATGTTTGAAGAGTTTTTAATGATGCGTAAAGAAAGATCTTTTAAAGAACTAACTAAAGCCTCATAATCTCTTGTTTTATCTTCCTCTGGTTTGATATCAGTAAGTTGCTTTACTTTTGCCTTAAAGTAAGGTTCTGATTCAACAACTTCTTCTACCTCAAACCTGGTTTTACCTTGTATAATTGCAGAAGTAGAACCATCCGGCATTTCAAGTAACTTAATTACTTTTGCTATGGTTCCAACCTGGTATAAATCTTCTACTTTAGGATCTTCAACGTCAGCTTCCATTTGAGCTAAAGCTCCAAATAAACCACCGTTTCGCTGAACTTCACGAACCAGCTTTAGAGATTTATCACGTCCTAACGAAATGGGTACAATTACGCCAGGGAATAATACAGTATTTCTTAGTGGTAAAATAGGTAGTAGCTCAGGTAAATCAACTTCTGTAATGTCAGATTCATCTTCATCCGAAACTATCGGAATGAATTCAGCTTCTGATTCGTATTCGTCACTCAGGCCTGCCTGATTTATAGAGATTTTATAATTATCCATATCTTTTTTTCTATCAAGAAAATTGTCAAATTGTCACTTGTTGTGTAAAATATTCTTGAATTGTTAGTAAGGCAATTGGTGTGCCAAAAAATATTTTAGCGTATTGTGGTAGACTTGATAACTGCACGGAATGATTACTATGGGATAAAAAAAAAGCTTCGGTATATCCGAAGCTTTTATAAGACTAAGCGTCTAAGCTTATTTTTTTTTGCTATCCATGTGTTTTTGATATCTGCTTCTAAACTTATCAACACGTCCTGCAGTATCAACAAGTTTCATCTTACCTGTATAAAAAGGGTGAGATGTATTAGAGATTTCAAGTTTCACTAACGGATACTCTACTCCGTCTATCTCAATTGTATCTTTGGTATTTACAGTTGAACGAGAGATGAAAGTCTCTTCGTTTGACATATCTTTGAAAGCTACCAAGCGATAATTATCCGGATGAATTTCCTTTTTCATGTTCTTACCTCTTTAATATTCAAATTTCTTAACGGACTGCAAAGGTAAATATTAAAATTTAACCTGCAAAAGAAATTTTATTTATTTGCCTAATATTTAATTCATTTGTAATAATAATCACTAATTATTTGATTTGTTTTCCATTTTGGCTTTTTCTTTCGTATCTGTTGGTATGTAACCAGCTCTAATATTTTTGCGTTTTGATGGGTCGAATATCAATCGGTATGTAATATGTTTTTTTGAAAATTCAGCACCCATTGAATCCTGCAATGTTCTCATTTTGGGATTGAAGTCACCTACCCAGCTTAACTCCATTTCATTAAACCAGTCTCGTTTGTAAACCGGTGTTCTAAGGTTATAGAATAATCCTGATTCGATTCCTGATTTTTGGAATTTTGGTTTAACACCCAAAACCACAACTCTTAGGCGGGTCATTACCTTTTTGTGCTTTAGCCAAACAAATCTTAGTTTATTCAACAGGTTTAATTTACCATTAAAATATTTGAAGATTTGATTCACATCAGGGTATAATAATATAAAACCAATAGGTTCGTCATTGTGATAGGCAAACCATAATAGTTCTTCAATAGCAATTGGCTTTGCTTGTAAAAATATTGGTTTTACTTTTTCCGGAACCATTGTTGTGAAATTTTCATGGAACTTCCATGCTTCATTATATATTTCACAAAAATCGTCAATAAACTTATCAAATTCTGACCATTTAAAATGCTTGAAATTATAATCGGGCTTTTTTCCTACCCATTCTGCAATTTTCCAGAACCTTTCAGGAAATGGCTTTTTTAAATCAAGTCGATTGGTAACCTGTTCAAAGTAAGTTTGAAAACCGTACGCTTCAAAAAAGGTTTTGTAATAAGGAGGATTGTATTGCATTCCGTATGCCGGTTCTGTAAATCCTTCCACAAGTAGCCCCCAGAAACTTTCGTTTTCGCCAAAGTTAATAGGACCATCTGCAGCTTCCATACCTTTATCCTTAAGCCATTCAACGGCTTTATCAAATAATGTAAAAGCAGCTTTTTGATCATGAATACATTCAAAAAAACCAACTCCACCAGTAGGTTGATCGAATCCGTAGGCCTTTTTTTCATTGATGAATGCTGCTATTCTTCCAATTGTATTTTTATTATCATCAATTAAAATGTATCGTATAGCAGTACCATGATTGAAAAAAGGATTTGATTGAGGTGAAAAAATGTGTTCTATGTCTTTATCAAGTGGTCTTATATATGCTTTGTCGTTGGTGTATATTGAATTTACAACATTGACAAATTCTTTTTGATGTGCTTTATTCTTTACCTCTACTACTTCCATACTTATGTTACTTTTTATCTGTATCAATGTAATTATACAATGTAAAGCTATAAAAAATGCAGGCGAATAGAAGTGTTTGGTTAAAAGAAAGCCGTTATTTATGAATAAATATGGCTCGGGCGGAAAAAATCACCTTAAAAATTAAACCATTCATTATAATCCATGGGCGTATTTATATGGATATTTTTATGATGGTATTCATTTTTTAAAGCATTGTACTCATAATCCTTTTGCCATTTTGTTGCATTTGTGGCAACTTGATTTATAGCATCAATAATATAATCAATTTCTTTATTAGTTGTTGTTGGATGAATGGATAAACGAACCCATCCTGGTTTTTCGGATAAATCTCCCTTGTTTATCTTACTTGTTATTTTATTGGATGTGTAATAATCAACATGTAAAAGATAATGTCCGTATGTTCCGGCGCAACTGCATCCTCCTCTGACTTGTATTCCAAAATAATCATTTAATAAACGAACTACTAAATTAAAGTGGATGTTATCGAGGTAAAATGAAATAGCTCCAAGACGATCATCAACATTATCTGCTAGAATATTCATACCCGGAATTTTTCTGAGCGCTGATAAAATTTTAGAAACTTGCTCTTTTTCACGCTCTCTGATTTTTTGTGGATCCATTTGTTCCTTAAGTTTGATGCAGAGTGCTGCTTTGATTGACTGGAGAAAACCAGGAGTTCCTCCATCTTCTCGTGCTTCAATATCATCAATGTACCTGTATTTACCCCATCTGTTGGTCCAGTCAACAGTGCCTCCTCCCGAATTGTCAGGAGCATGGTTGTGATATATGGAATTATTGAATACGATCACACCACTACTACCGGGACCACCCAAAAATTTGTGGGGTGAGAAAAATATGGCATCTAAACTTTCCAAAGGATTTTCAGGATGCATGTTGATGTTTACATAAGGAGCTGATGCCGCAAAGTCAATAAAACAAAAGCCACCGTTCATATGCATTATTTTTGCCAGCTCGTAATATGGGGTTTCAATCCCGGTAACATTTGAGCAGGCAGAAAATGATCCGATTTTTAAGGTGCGATTTTTATATTTTTCAATCTCTTTTTTTAGAGATTCCGGGTTTACCAGTAAATCATCAGTTGGTTCAAGAACAACCACATCAGCATTTGACTCCAGCCAGGAGGTGTGGTTAGAGTGGTGTTCCATATGTGTAATAAATACAACAGGTTTATGTTCCGGAGGAATGTGATAATATCTTTGAGCCTGCTCCGGAACTCTCATACCTAAAATTCGCTGTAATTTGTTTACAACAGATGTCATTCCTGTTCCTGCAGTAATGATGATGTCATCTTTATCTGCATTAACATGGTCTTTGATAATTTGATGTGATTGTTTGTAGATATTTGTCATGATCATTCCGGTGTCGCTTGACTCGGAATGCGTATTAGCCACCATTGGGCCAATTTTATTTTTTAAAATATCTTCTATTGGTCCATAAAGTCTACCACTGGCAATCCAATCGGCATAAACCAAAGGTTTTTCACCCATAGGAGTTTCAATTGTAGCGTCGAACCCAATAGTATTTATCCTGAATTTGTTAAAGTGTTGTTCTAACATGAAATACAAGTTTGTAGGATCACTTATAATCAGGATAAATATAAATATTGGAGCTCAAAAAAATAGTGACAAATATTACTAAAGGGATTTATTTCTCTTTTAGGAATGTAATTTCTGTTTTTACGTCTTCAGTTAACCATGGAGCAATATGGTTTGATTCTAATTCGTCAATCATGTTTTCCACTTTGTTAAGATAAGTTTCTGAATATCTGCAAAGCTGACGTAAAAAACGCCCTTTAACTCTTAACATAAACGGACTGTTGTTTTGTAAATCTGATGTTATTTGATTTATAAGTTGCTCAATTTCCAGATCAGTTAATTGCTTACCTCTTTGTAAAAAAGTTGCAAATGCTACCCACGCAGCAGCCTTTTGAAAATTATCGTTTGATTGTAGCATTTTATTACAAGTGCTATTTATATGATCTAATTTCCAAAGGGTATTTGTTCCAAGTTGTTCAGCCATTTCATTGGTTGGTATGTTTTCCAGCCATTCTTGTATTACGTTTGTAGTATCTTTTTGAGGATCAATAATTAAAGTAGCCAAAATCATTGTTTCTCTAATCTCTCTCAACCAAAGTCTGTTTGCCAGTTCGTTGTTTCCCTTGAATTTGTTGGATAGTTGTCGAAGCCATAAAATACTTGCGCCGTAATTTAGTTTATATTCCAACCCTTTTTGTTTCATTTGATGAGAAACATCACCATCCATTAGTTTATTTAGCGACTTTAAAATAGAATCAATTTGTTCGCTGTTGCTATCCTGTAAAAAAAACTTCATCGTTTTTATTTTTGTAACGTATTTTAAAACAGCTATTAAGCTATTTTGTGATAATTTTTTTAAACTTTTTTTATTGAAAAGTATTGCAAATGTAGTTTTTTTAATGTTATCTTTGCATCGCTTTTAGCAGAAATGGTGGTTGTAGCTCAGTTGGTTAGAGCGCCGGATTGTGGTTCCGGAGGTCGCCGGTTCGAGACCGGTCTTCCACCCAAAATAAAGGGTAAGTGTCTAATAAAATGATACTTACCCTTTTTATTTAACATCCTGACACGGTTTTGACACGGTTTTTATACTCATAGAGACCTCTGTATCCCTTTATTTTACTGGCTTTCTAACTGACACGTTTTTATAAAATTTAAAATCGATGTTAAATAGAAATAAATACCCCTACAAACTTGCTGTTTTAAAAGACAGAAAAGGTGACATGAACAAACGTTGGTACATTACTTTTGGTGTATTTAATGTATCAAAAAATTGTATTCAAACTAAATATGATTATGAAGTAAATAAACAACCGGATGCTTCATCCAGAAGAAGGTTTGCACGAAATTTTATTAAAGAAATTAATGCAATGCTAGAGGAAGGTTATGTTGTAGGAGTAGAGCAGCCAAAAGAACATAAGGTGCCAACTTTAAATGATGCCGTATATAATCTACTGGAGATAAAAAAGAGCGAGTATAGTAAGGCTACATATAATAGCTATAATAGTAAGGTATCTATTTTTTTAGAATGGATACAAAACACTTATCACCATACTTTACTTTTAACCGAAGTTACAAAGAGGGATGTTACCAATTATCTTGATGAAAAAGCCAAAGATGGTAAAAGTCCGACAACATTAAATAATTATAGAGAGGCTTTGTGTGCTGTTTTTAACGATTTGATGGAGCGTGAGGAATGTTTAACTGAGAATCCATTTTCTGGTATAAAGAAACGAAAGGAAGTTGTATCTCATCGTAATATCGCATATCGTGGTGAGGAAAAGAAAACTTTAATTAATACAATTAAGGTTTTAGATAATGAACTTTATTTATTTGTTCAGTTTATTTATTACACTTTTATGCGCCCAAATGAAATACGACAATTACAAGTTTATAATATTCAGCTTGAAGATAACCGAATTTTCATTGATGGGCGCAAGAGTAAAAATAAAAAGGATGCATTTGTAACGATACCTCCATCTTTTAAACCTGCATTAAATGAACTGCTAAAAGGCAAAACCTCAAACAGTTTTTTATTCCCCGGAAAAACTGCTCAAATGGTTAGTAAAAATACCATGAGCGACCGACATAGAAAGATTTTAAAACGTTTTGAATTTTTGGGTGAACACACACTGTATAGTTGGAAACATACTGGTGTGGTTGATGCTTATCGATCGGGGGTTGATATTAAAAGCCTGCAGTTACAATTAAGGCATTACAGTTTAGAAGAAACGGATACTTACCTAAAAAGCTTAGGTTTGTATATTAACAAGGCTATTTTAACTAAGATGCCCAGTATTATCTAAGGCTTTTAAAAGGTGTAGTAACTTTTTTAACCGCCTCTTATCCCTCGGAGAAATAACAAAATCGTTACCATTAGTTTTAATTAATTTTTGCACCTCTTTAAATGTGCAGGATACAACACACATTACTAAATTGTTCATGAAAATAAATTATAAGGATTAATGCTAAAACCCCACCAAAAATGGTGGGGCATATTCAATCCCATTCTCATAAACCTAACTCTATGGCTTGTGTTGTATAAGTTGATCGTTGTAACTAATAAGTAAATCCTACAAAAAATTAATTTCCTCGCTCCATATTTTCTTTTAAATGTGTTAAAGATCTTATTTCACTTGAGTATTGAGTAATAGTTTCAAATACGGTAACATCTTCCTTTAATACATCTGTGTTTTTAACCTTAACTGCAGTACCGGCTGCACAAACCATGAGCATACCTTTAGTTGCCGCTCCAACTTCTCCGTAATCAATATCAGTAGCAATAATAGCATTTCCTCCAAGATGAACGGCTTTGGCTCTTAATTGCTCAAAGCAATCCTGTTCTCCTTGTGCTAATTTTTTGGAAAAAGAATTTGAATTACCACCAAAGAAATCGGTGAATGAAGATGTAAATTCACTTAATGGTCCAGTACCTACAACCACTTGTCCTGAAACAATCGATAAAGAATCATATTGCCATCCGTAGGGAGAGTGTGATGTAATAATAGGTATACGATGAATATTTTTGTTTATGTATGCTTTTTTATCCTTAGTTATTTTTTCAAAGTTGCTATCGGCTTCAAAAAGCAAATCTTTTGAACAGCTTTTACAAAATGCGGGGCTTGCTTTTCCAACTAATGTGTTTATATACTCAGCACTTGCTCCATTTATAATAGGATTTGATCTAAAACCGTCTGGTTTTATTGCTTTGCCACAATTGGGACAGGTTTCGTAATTGCTCATATAATATTATTATTTACAGTTGTTTTCAATCCAGTTAATTAATTCTTTAGAAGTAATACCTCCAATTTCAGATATTTTAGTAGCTATTCTAGTGATCTCTTTTCTTTTTTCATTGTCGGTATGATTAATGCTATATCTTAGTTTGTAAGCTTGCATATGATATAATTCTGTAGCCTTTTTTATATCTCCAATAAAAATATTTTTTTGTGCTTCAAACTCCATTGTTTGAATTGACATTGAAGCCCCTAATCGTTTTTTTATTTTACTTATATTACTGGCCATCACAAAGAATACAATCATCATTATAAATGAAATAATTCCTTGAATAACTGAGACCATTTCAATTAACTCATTACTGTTTGAGGTTGAGTAGTAATCCATCTTTAATATTTTAATAGTTAAACGAAAAGTAAACATAACAAAAAACCCCTAACGTTATACGAAAGGGGTTTGTGTTGTATGGCAGGTTAAAAGCAACCTTTAACTTAATGGCATAAAAAAAGCCCTGTTTAAAAAAACGGGCTTCGGCCTTATGATGTCTCACATAAGGGGGAAATATTTTTTATTAATTACAGAAGAATTTCATAAACATACACCTTATCCAATCGCAAGATACAAATATCGACAATAATGATGCAATAACAACACTAAGAATCCATGCAATGGCTTTGAATGATCCAAACAACCAAAAGCCTTTTCTTGCCCAATTTATATGTGTTAAACTTTTTTCAATTATACTCTCTAGTTTCGCATACTCAGTATATGAATTTTGAAAGTCGTTAAATGCTTGTTCTTTGTTGCTTGACTCAATTTTTTTTGCTTGTCTTGCAAAATCGATTGCTTTCTTTTTTGTATTTCTGTATTTTATATAAAACTCCCCGTTGTCTATTTTTGTTAAGTCAACATTTCGGGTTTGTTTCTCAAATTTTTCAACGAAATCACTTAATGCCATAACAAGGTATTTGTAGCAATCAAGCATTATGCGTTGAATGTGTCCATCAGCTTTTTTGATATCACCTCTGATGGATTCTTCATCAGCATCATCTAAATAACACCTTGCTATATGGTCATTGAATGCCCTTATTTCATTTATAATTGGTGTCGGAAATTGTTGAAGACGTACTTCGATATCGGCTATAAGAGGTTTTACAACATTATTGTATGATTGATATGCTTCACGCAATAATGCTTGAAAATCTTCATCACTCATTCTCTTATAACTTTGATAATTTTTTATCTACGTAATCGATATCAAGTAGTCTTCCAAGAAACATGAAGATTGATCCTCTAGAGTGCATGTGTTTATAACGAACTCTGTGGGTTAATTTCTTCTTGATTTTTTTTTCAATCGCTCTGTCCACTCTACCAACCTCCATGCTTTGAATTTCAGACACAGTAAGACCAGTGCTTTTTTGCACGGCTTTTTTTGCATCTTCGCTTAAAGTAAAAACTGGACTCATAAGTAGTTATTTGTATATCAACTAGTAACACTCGTGTTACTTAAAAAGTGGGTGCAAAAATATATCTTTTTTTATATTATTACAATAAATGTATAAAAAATATACAATAACGTTTATATAATTTACTAAATATCTTTTGAGTTTTCTTTGTTCTTAAATTGTTTTTCACGGTAAATACAACTCAAAATGGGGTCTGTCATCAAAGGTCTGATCGGATAGAATCTCACCGTCTTTATCCCAGTTGCCACCCCAGCGTATTAGGTGCTTAATAACTCCATTACGGTATAACTGCCGTGCTGTAGCTTCAATAAATCCGGCTACATATGTGAGGGTTTCAGCGTTCCAACTGGCTTTGTTATTTATCCATAAGTAAATATCAGCGGCCATTGATGGAATAAGGTTGTGCTTTCCTTTTTGGCTTACACCGTTAATTTTGCTTTTACCTTCACGGTAGTATTGTTGTTGTAATTTTAAGGACCGGTGACCTTCAGCTATTCCAAAATCAACATTACAGTATTTAACTGCTTCTTCCATTATTACCTGTAAATCGTGGTGACAAGTACTTAAACGACTTTGTGAGGTTGTTCCGAATTGTGGCATAATAAAGTTATTTAATTGGTTTAATACCGATTATAAATTTCTTTTTAGGTTCTATTTTGGCTCTGTTATGAGGAAGGTGATCCTGTTGGTACTGATCAATGGCTTTTTTCTTTTCAGATATGATAATTTTTACCCGTTCCTCATGAGCAACTTCCTTTAATATTTCAACTAATTGATTTGTGGTGTACTCAGCTGTTTTGCTGCTGTCAATGGTATATTCAATTAATACCTGTTGAGTGTCATCCAACGTATTTACCATGGTTAAAAGTGAATCGACTTTGTGAACCACGTTAGTTTCCATGTTTTCAACCTTAGAACTTAAGTCTTTGATAAACATATAAGGAGGTAAGATTGCAAGAGCTAAAGAAAAGCCTATGATAATGCTTAATAAGGTTACAGCCATTTTGGGAGGCATACCAATAAAATTCAGTACTTCAATAGTTTTGTTCAGCATGTTTTTTTTGTAATTCGGTTAATAATTTGGAGTGATTATTTAAGGTTTTGGAGTGTTCGGCTAATGCTCCGGAATGTCGAAATACTTCCTGACGTATGGCTTCAGAATCTTTTCGTGCGTGATCCATGAATTTTGTAAAAATATCATGCTGACTCTGTAGTTTGTCAAGTACACGTTTACCAAACCTTGAGAAAATAATTAAGCCAACTGTGGCTATTGTGAGTATTGCCAGGATAATAATTATTAGAATTATCCATTGAAGAACTGTAAGATTATCCATATTACCTTTTTGATGGCAAGATGTATTAATCTTACAGGTGTTTAAAGGACAATTACAAAGTGTAAGGTGTAATTTGGCAGTTACTTACATTGCCCATTTCATCCAATTCAAAATCTAATTCATCAATTATAAAATGATTTTCTTTAATGGAGAAAGGAATATAAATTTTATGATTCATAATGTCGTTAATGGATAGCTCCATATTTATTTTGGCTTCACGTTTAAAGTAGCGTTCCCAGTGTAAACGGTTTTTCCAGAGCTTGTTTAATATCCCTTTTTCACCTATCCATGCTAAACTTAAAAGCGGCTCTAAAGGAGTCTCCAGTTTATTGGTGTAGTCTTCTTTTAGCTGGTCTAAAATATCCGCATTACAATATCCTGCATATTTAATGCCTTGTTGAATATCGGCTTTTTTACCTCGATAGATAATGTATTCAAAGTCGGTTTGTTCGTCACGGTCTTTGGGTTCAATATTGGTTTTAGGAAACTCAAACAAATAATGATTCATTTGAAAAAGATCATTTACAGGAATCTTACTGGTTGGTTTGTAGTTAGTAGGTTTTTCATTATCCGGAATATCTCCATAGGTTAAATTTCCAATAATACCCACTTCTTTAAATTCTGTCATTTGTGGATTAATGTATCCTTCCGATTCGTATTCGTCACCTGTACCGTATTCTAAACCTCCATACTGCATAGTAATTTGGGTACCTGCAGTTTCAGCTTTACAATAGAATCTTAATGCTAAACGGTAATTTGCATTTGTTTCGCTTGAAAGTGTTACACTGGCAGAAGCTCTTAGTTTACGAGTTATTTTTATGTATGATGTAGATGTGATATCAACTTCATCGTGTCCACATTCGGTTTCATTACCATCTTCATCTATACCCACAAGTTTAACAACAAGCTTTGCTGCAGCTGTTGTTTTGGCATCTATACTATAGCCCCAACTATAATTAAGCTCACCATCCCAAAGCGGATACATAAACTGATCAATTAAGTTTAGCGTGTTGGCTGTTGTATCGGAGTTTACAATAGTATCGGAATAATCGAAAAGGTAAGCTTCAACTATTGATTTGTATGTTTTACCTCCAAACGAAATATT
Source organism: Plebeiibacterium sediminum (assembly GCF_026013605.1). GTDB lineage: Bacteria > Bacteroidota > Bacteroidia > Bacteroidales > Marinilabiliaceae > Saccharicrinis > Saccharicrinis sediminus. The sequence continues at coordinate 146,305 of NZ_JAPDPJ010000001.1, read as the reverse complement.
ATCGCTACGAAAATGATATCCGGGATTGTTTGTGGTTAATGAATCAGGAGTAGTTATTTCTCCAAAGAAAAAACGATCGAGACTGGTAACAAAATAATAAGTATTGCCTTGAGTCATTTCGGCCATGGTTGCAACAGTATAATAACCATAATTGTCTTTTAATACCTGGTACTCTAATACATTATTCTTTTCTTCTGAATCGTGAGAAAAATACAATTGCTTTTCTGCCGGGGGAGCAAGCTTGCTTATAGATTTATATTTGTTGGTCCAGTTAACCGGATCCAGATTTAAACAGTCGGCAATGTTTAATATTTCGGCATCGTATAAGTAAGGAGAAAAAAACACTGCAATACTAAAACGAGTGCGAAAATCGCTTACCCAATCCAATAGAGAAACAGCCGGTAAAAGCGAGCTTATTTTACTGTTTGGATATTCGCCTTTTTTATGTACTGGAGAGAATAATGCCAGACGGTTGAAATCTGCAATGTCGTTTAAACAATCAGATTCTTTTGTGTACCCTAATCCGCTTATTAATTTATTGAGTAGCAGACGAACGTATACAGCAGGGTACTTGTTATCGTTATGCAGCACGCTTGCAAAATCGTAGTAATTATATACAACTCCATCGGCATTGCCAATCGGTGGAGCTACTATTTTGAATTCAGGAAAGCATCCCTCTAAGGTGTTTTCTTCGGTGTATAAGTTATCGTGATTACCCCAAATTTCGGTTTGGTTCATTAGGGTGTTTTTAAGGAAATAGTTTACAGAACTATTCCCACTTTTTAAATAAAACTCTATTTCGTTATCGTTCGACTCTGTTACTTTTACATCACCTTCGGCAAAAACATCGGTACCAATTTCAAGTTTAAAAGAAAGCTTTGCTTCTTCTACAGAATCCAACGAAGCGGCATAGTTGAAGATTCGATCGTTTTCTTCACGGTATACTTTTATTAGGTAAGAGAATAAACCGGCATCGCCAAACATAGGATTCTTAACTTTTATGCGAATAGAAGTATTCTTCCTTAATCGGGCTGTGAAGCTTTTGCCTGAATGATATATAGTAAGTTTTAGCATTTTAAAAGAAGTCTTCGTTAAAGTCGTTATTGAAATCACCCCAAGGGCTTTCTACATCTGGCACCGGACTGTAAAAGTTTTCGATATGAGCCACCTGAATTTTAAATGAAACTGAAAACAGATCCTCGCCATCTTTGCCCCAGTCAAATTCACCTGGTTTAACTATTACCGGAAGCTTGAAAAACTTAACCGGAAGTTTGGCTTCACCTGCGCTTAAAAAGTCGGCCAAATAATGACGCATTGATTTTGGGAAGTATCCGGTATTCATTTCAAAAGGATACTCAAGCGTTGCTCTATAGCTTCGTATTTGACCATCACCAACCAAGTTATCTGCTAATGGTTGAGTACGTTCTTCGGTTGTGGTTTTAATACTTTCTGATCTGCGACCATGGCACCAAATAACCTCGTTTACTCCAAGTGAATTGCGGAAGAAAAGCACATCGTTACGTTCGTAATTAGTGTAGTCAATGGCAAATGTTTTGACCTCTGTTTTGATTGTCCCGTCTGAATTCTCAAGCCAAACATCATAATGAGATACTGTTTTTGTAATATCAATAGTAGATACTCTCATTTCGAGTGGTCCACAAGCAAGCTCTATTAATCCACTTTCAACAGCTAAGGTTCTAATGCTGCGAATGGAGCTTTCTGTACCATCAGAAAAATAGGCTTTTAGCTTAAGGTTTACTTCATCAAGCTTATTATCGTTATAAAACCAAAGACGTAAAGGTTGCGATGGATGAATAGGTAATTCATTTGGGATCCAACTTAGAAACTTAAGAGCAGTATCTTCGTTATTTAACCAGGATAAAAAAGTAAGTTCTTCACCTAGTAAATAGTATTGCATTACACGACTTATACCACCATATATGCATTTGTATTTGTTTCCTGCTGCATTATCTGTACGTCCGGCTTCATAAACATCTCCATTATCATCGATATAAGTATAGCTCCAATCCAAATAAAAGTCGAGCATCATTAAATCGGTGCGATCAATCATTGGCTCATCCGGATCTCCAGGAAAGGCATAAACTCGTTGTGATACCAAAGTAAAAAGCTCACCCGAAAGCACATTGTTAATGTCGAAAGTAGCTTTGTAATCGGTTCCGGATTGCGTAGGAGTAAGGCTCTTTTTAATTTCGGTTGTACCTCCCCACATCATAACGTAAAGATTAAGCTTTACAGGAGTGTAAGCAGGTTCGCTAATTACGGCTTCAAACTCAATACGGTTTTCTTTACCGGCAAAGTATAATGAAGTTTCAGAGGATACAGTTTGCATGTTAGTCGTTTGTTTCGGATTGTTGTTTAGCTTCTATTTTATCTGAAACTTTTCTCAGTCTTTTAACAGCTTGATTTTTTGTGTGTTGTTGATATAAGTATATACCAAAGTAATAGGTCATAATACCCCCAAAATAAATAGCTATTCCGTTGTTAATGGTATCAACTTGATTTGCTTGTGAAGTATATCCAAACATTGCAAGCCCGGATGCAATTGATTTAAATAGCATAAATGGAATTGCAACCATAAAAGCCAACGATCTGCGAGCTTTTGATGAGATCGTATTTGCATTAGATTCGGTTTTTGCAAACTCCAATTGTGCATAATAGATCTCTTTATTTATATCGGATCTTTCCTCGTTGGTAAAGAAAGCCTTGTCAACTCCTGAGGCTACGGTTTTAAACATATCCTGAGGATCTATTTTGTTGAAGAAGTTTTTAACGAATTGTAGTGCCATGATTATTTCTTTTCAAAAAATACTGAACTGTGATTAATAAAAGGAGCTACCTCTATCCCCAGAGTGACACCTAACAATTTACTATCATCTGGGAATAAGTTTTCTGAATCACCGTTTAGACCAATTTCAAAACCTAATAACTGATTGGTTTCATTTTCAAATAACTCTTCTTTTTCTTGGCCTAATCCTAATACCTGCCCTAGTAAATTACTTGTGTCTGACATAATAGCTTATTTAAGCAGGTAAATTCTTTGCCTGAACTGTTATTTTTGCTTTCCAATAACGAATGTACATGCGTTCGGCAGAGGCTTCATCATAGTTATCATCAGCATTGCCATACTGAACCACTCCGTTTGCATCGTAATTTACCATTGGCATTTCATCAAGCTTAAGTTTTATCCAAACTGCTGTAGATAGTACTGAATCTGTCTTAGATACTTTCATTTCAATGGTCCTGTCCAGATCGAAAATGTATTGTTGAACGTATCCAGTATCAGAAGTAAACTCTAATCCGTCAGTTGCCGAAGCAATAAATGTTTCTCCAACATCACGAGATTTGCCAGAGGCAGTCAAAGAAATAGCTTCGGTACGAACAATGTAAGTTGCTCCATCGATTAATAATGTCCCTGGATCTACTTCAGCACCCAAATTTGCATTTATATTTATTTCATTACCATTACGGATAGCTCGCTCTCCCAATGCTTTTAAACTACTAATATGACGTAGTTTGCCTAGATCAGAAATATTAGTCTCTGCTGTGGCATTTACTGTTTGGTCAATAATATCACCATTAGCATCAATATTCGAATAACTGGCGAAGTCAGTTGCAAAATCAGCTAAAGAGCCTTCAGGATATTTCCCAATACAGCCACCTTCATAGCTCATTCTTGAAGCTGTACATCCTGGAACTAAATAAAAGTTTTCTTTATCTGGATTAATAAATAAATCACCATCAGTTTGATATTTGCATCCTATTAGATATTGAGAAGCAGAGCCTCCATAAACAGCCGCTAATCTAGATCGTAAGTTGGCTAATTTTTCAGCATCATTCGCCCCGTTTGGAATTGAATATTCAGTTTCATCCGATCCAATTCCTCCTCCTGTAAACTTGAAAGTGCAATTATGAAATAGAGAATATTTTATTTGTACTGGATTCTTACCAATAGCTACGTTGCATTCAGAGATAATATTGTAGATTGTGTCTAAAGATTCTGGAATTGATGATGATAGGAATAATGACAAATCTGTATTATATATTACATTATTATTATGAAATATAGAACCATATGGTAAGGTTACCTTATTACAATTAACGATAAGACAATTAAATATTCCTCTTGTTGTTGAATTTTCTACAAAATTAAAGTCTACAAAATTTCGTATTATACAATTATCTAATTTTATTCTGACGCTACCTGCTACTTGTATTGCAATGAAATTTTGTATAGTTACACCACTTATTAAATTACCATTACTAGAATTAATAAAACCATTATTCAATAATGTTCCATCAATAACTAATTTACCAACTGCTATAAGACTTCTATATCCATTCAATGCTTCTCTATAAAAACCTTTAGCATAGACTGGGTTAAACGATGTATCAAATGCACTTTGAATACTTCTTTTAGGCGTTTCCCAACTCAATCCGTCATTCTCTACATTACCGTAATTCGCAACATATATTCCTGCCATTATTCAATAATTTCTACATTAAACAAATGTTCTTTTACTGTATACATTTTAGAATTTATAAACTTTCGTTTTGCAATAAATCTTAACCCATCCTTTTTAACTGTCCAAGTGCAAGTATTATCACTTTGCATATTACTCATATCTGTAAAATCAATAGTTGAGAATACAGATTGAGCATAGTTTATAAATTCTTCTGATTGCTCATTAAAGGATAAAGATTCATCGAAATATATATTTTCGGATACTTGATACATTAGCTAAAATTTATAAGTAAAACACCTGATTCTTTGCCTTCTTCATAAGAGATAGAGTAATTATAATCACCTGCAGGAACAGTAATTGGTAATTCTTCCAATGCACCTGCCGTAAGAATTGCTATCTCAGAACTGTCGGATAAGTCAATTAGTTTGATACCTGACAGGTTTAAATATTTGGGTACACTTGAAATATTTACAGCTTCCTCAAATGCTGTAGGTATGTCTGTGTGACCAATTAGGGAGAAGCGTTCCTGACGTTTAATATCTCCCCCTCCAGTAAACTCCTTTATCTCCGTACCATTATTGTAATAAAACTTTTCATCAGTAATATTTAAAGCAAGTATTTCATTAGGTAAAATATCAGTATCCAACCATTCAGTATCGCCTGGTTTAACACCATTTGCGGGGAGTGTTGGTTTAACACCTGCACCGGTTAATATTAAGCCTTGTACACGAGTGCCTTTTAAATCAGATTCTACAACAACAGAACCTTCCTGTTCCTCAGAATAAGTTGCGTTATAACCCGCAACACTGGTAACTTTTATAAGATTGTTTTCTTCATCGTAGATCTTTACGTTTTTAACGTCTAAAATAGATCCGTTAATACTTTCAAGATTACCGGAAGAAGACCGCAAAGCAATAACAACATTATTAAACTCGGTTAAAGTAGCTGCAGGTGGATAGTCAAATGAAACTGTTTGCCATTCTGAAGACAAAGGATCAATGGCTACTTCGCTTCCAAAACTTATAGTGAAGTCTTGAGCAATTCCAATACCAACACCGGTTAAATCGGTAGCAGTATTGTTTGTGATTCGTACATCACATTCCATTCTTAACCTGGATGCAACTGTATTAAAATTGTATTTGCCAATTGCTCCAACATCGGTTAAAGCTGAAGCTCCGGAAGTTGATGTAAAACGATCAAATAAATATTCGTAGGTACTTGAAGTTGGATACTTGGCTAAGAAATAAGCCGGATCCCAATATATTTTACCGTCAATTAATTTAAACTGAGGGCTAAAGATATTTCCTTCACCAGTTCCTCCACCACCATTTAAGCGTAATTCGGCTATTGCTTCTTCAATAGTGGTACCGTCGTTTAATTTACCATTAGCTATGGAGTCAAGCCAATTAAGAAGAAATTGTTTTACAACTTCTCCAGTATTGAGTTTCATTAGATTACTCCAAAGGTGGTTGTTTAAATCTTTAAGGTTTTTATCGTATGATTGCCTCATTTGAATTGCTTTGTTTAGTACGAAAATGGTTGTTTAGGATTAGGTGTTAAAGGACAAAATCAGTCTTCAGTTTTCAGTTAACTGTATGCAGTTCTTAGTCGGTTAGACCTACATCGGATTCAAGGGATTCCATTTTTGTTTTTCCTTCATTAAAGTCTTGCCAGTCCCATTTACCTACAACTCCTTTTTTTCTTAGTTCTGTTACTGCATCTGAAGTTTGCTGCATGATATCGTAAAACTCTTTTGGTACTGTCATAACCGGAGCTTGTGGTGTTGATTGTGCCGGTTGAGATGTTCCATAACCACCTGCAGCGAAAGGTTTATTCATTAGCTGTCCTAAATCAAGGGTGCTTATTGTACCATTTTTTTGAGCTGCATCTATAATATCAAGTACTGGCTTAACCGTTGGATTGCCAACAGCCTCCTGACTACTCACAAACTCACCTTTATGAACTACTCCTGCAGGTTCGTATTTTCCTCCGGAACCAGTATAACCACCATCCGCATAACCGGAAGAGTTAATCTTGCTTATTTGTGCTGCTGTTGTTACTGCAATTGCTGCGGTTTGTATGGCTCCGTAAATAGCTGCAGCAGGGTAGGGAAGTGTCATTTTTGCCCAAACGTTCATTATTGCTGTAGCACCGTTTATCATTGCCATACTTGCAGCTAAAGCCTGTTCTTTTTTTGCATATTTTTTACGAATCTTATCTTGCTTTTCTTCGTTGCCCTCGGCTGCAGCAAGTTCGCGTTCTTTTGAAGCTTCATATATACCGGAAAGCGAATTAAAGACTTCTCCTGTTCTATTTAAAATATCTTGAGCTTGAGCAAATTGAGCTTCGCGTATTTGTCTACGTTCATCTTCAGCTTGCCTTACAATATCGGTTAACCTTTGTTGGTGTTCGATTTCAAGCAACTCAATTTGGTTGCTTAAATCCATCTTTAGCTCAGTTTGTTGATCCAGAAGAGCAGCTTTCTTCTCTTCGAAATCATCATTTTCCTGAGCTGTTAACTCATCGAAATAGCCTTGATTTACGGAACCATCCGCATTTGTGTTTTTATATAGGTTTACTTGTCGGCCTGCAGATATATTTTGCTTTGCAGCATCCAAACGTTTTTGAGCATTCTCAACATTATCGTTTATTTGCTTGGTAATGGCTTCAAGCCTTTTAGCATCTTCATCAGAAAGGTTATCAATATCCTCCTTATCCAGATCATCAATAATGGATTGGAATTCCTTGTGTTGCTCTAATCGTTTGTCATAAATCTGACTTTCGATATCAAGTATATCTTCACCTTTAAGAGCTATTAAAGTCTTTTTATCCTCCAGGTAATTGATCTCTTCCTGAAGTGATGCACCTCTATATTCGTCTTCGGTAAATTTTTGCTCTAATAGATTTTTCTTTAGTGCGTTTTGGTTGGCTTTGTGGCGTTTTTCGAGGTCTTTTAGCTGTTTAGTATAATCAGGTTTAGATGTATCTGGTTGGTCTGTTATGACTGTTTGATTTTTATTTGTTGATGAATTATTACTGTTTTCTAAGGTTGGGTCAGGAATATCAAACTTACCGTTCATTGCTTCTTCGTAGGCTTTTTGAAAATCATTTGCCATATCAGCACCAAACGTTTTAAAATTTTCGCTGTAGTCATTTTTAAGATCTTGAAAGGCTCCTTGTATTTTATCTTTATCAAAAGTAAAAAGTGATAACATTAATTTGGTGCCATCAGTGAGCGAATCCCATACTAATTTTAAATTGACTTTAACAGAATTAATAACACTATTCCATGCAAAGAAAAATGATTGAATGGCTATTCTGAATGGTCGACTATCGTTGTATGTATCTTTGAACCACGTGCTTATTTCATTCATCTTTTCAACAAGTCCTGTTAAAGCATCAGCTAATAACATTTTAAAGCTTGCTGTCAATGAATCAATGGAACTTGTACCTGTTCCTATTAGATCGCTCCAGGCTTTCTCTAACTTTTTATTAGCCTCAAGCAATTGACTTTGGGCAGTTGCAGTTTCTCCTGTTTTTTCAATTAAATCATCTAGGCCATCGCCAATATTTGACAGAGATTTTAAATATTCAAGACCTGCATCTTCTCCCGCACCTCCAAAAATATCAGCTATTGCGGTACCTACTTCTGCAGATTGAGGAGGAAGCTCTCCCAGCTTTTTAGCAACCATTGATATTGCTTGAGAGTAAGTAATTGTACCACTCTTAAGCTTTTGCTCCATATCTTTAGAGCTAATGCCAATACCATCTAATGCTTCTTTTGTTGCATTAGTCATTTCTCGTAAGCGTAAGGTTCCCTCTTTTATAGTGTCTGCACCCTTATCTGAAAACACTCCGCTTTTAACGCTTTGAGTAATTATTGCTATTGATTCTTCTGCTGATAATCCGGCAGCTTTAAACTGCGCAGGGTATTCTTTTATTTGATCAAGAAATTCACCATTAGCATCAGCTCCAGCAATAAAACCTTTATCAATTAAATCTTGAGCTTCTTGATTAGATATTTTAAAGGATTTAGCAAGTACATTGTTAGCAATAGCCATATCACTAACTTCTTTTTCAAAAGTTCTTGCAGAAGCCGAAATTGAAGCTGTTGTATTTGCGAGTTCTTTTCCTTGTAAGCTTGTAAGTTTTTGTACTTGTTGTCTGTATTTTTGAGTCTGTTGAGCCAGGGAAAACATTTTTTTACCAAAGGCAATTGCACCAGTTATTAGTGCAGCCCAACCAAATGCAGGTAATAAAGAAGAAGCTATGCCCTTAAGTTTACCCATGGAACCTTGAGCCTGTTTTGTTTTGCCAGTCATTTTACTAAACTGAGCTTTTGCACTATTTAACTCGTTATTAAGTCTTTTCCATCTGTCAGGTAGAACTTCCTTATTTGTTTTAGCTAATTCTCTGTTAAGTTTATAGATATGATCTTTTAATTGTTTAGAAGACATATCTGTGACCTTCATTTGTCCTTCTAATACTTTTAACCTAGCTTTATTTATACCAAGTTGTTTATTGTTTTCTTTAAGTTTAGAAGTAACTTCTTTCCACTCTTTTGAGCCCTTTTTGTTTTGACTTTCAAGTTTTGCTTTAGCAATTCTTAAACGGTCGTTTTCATTGGTAATAAGTGCAATATTCTTTTGCACTTCGCTCATATCCTTTTGCACCTGGCTTCCTCCTTTGGTGCGAAATTCGGCTTCTATGATATCCTTTGTTATACCCATATTGTTTTTGCTTCAAAAGCTTTTTCTAGTGGATCAATAAATGCATCGCTAATATTTGCACTAAGACCATAGCGCAATTGTTTGTAGGCGTATCCGAAAATGAAACCATACAATGGCTTGTTATAAATGGGAGCATAGGTTTCTTTGGGAATACCTTTCCCATTTAGTTTCATATCCAGAAAGCGGATGTGTTTAGGATAGTCAATTACAAGTGAAGGATTAACGGTTTTATTTTTTACCGAATATGACTTTTGGGATAGCTTACTGAATAAAGATCCTGAACGGCGGTTGTATGAAGATCGAGCAATACTTAATTGTTGTTTAAGCACATTTTCTCCAGTAGTATCTAAGATGGATACAATTCTATTAACTAAAAGCCCCTTCTTATGTTCTTGACTAAGCATGCAACAAAGAAGGGATTAGTAAATTATGGAGGAAAGGACAAAGAAAAAGCCCCGCTAAGTTTAGCGGGGCTAATTGATATTAATTATTAAAACTCTCTATTATGAAGTCATTACCTTGTATGACTAGTAAATTGAGCAAATGAGCTAGGCCAACAAGTTTTTTAAACTTGTGCCTGGTAATCTTTAATTTTTGACTATCCGTTCTTATATGGCTAAGGATAGCTGTACTTATTTCTTTATCATCTATTTTACTTATTGATTGTATTATTTCGGGAGTTAAATCAATTGTAACATCCCGAACAATTTGAGCATTTTTCATATCTTTATAGTGTTTATTTATAAACTGTCCCCCGGTTAGGTGTTCGCTGCACCGTTTGACCCGGGGGATTTTTATTTTAGTTCAGAAAGACGTGCGTCTTTTTGAAAATGATTTTCAAGACTCATTTCTGAGTCTTGAACTTTGTTTAGTTAGGAAAAACCTCGTTTTCTTTTAAATGCTTATAGATAGATCTGAATCTTCTACGAGTTGCATTTGCTCTTAAAGTTCTTTCGTAAACAAGTTTGTTCTTTAATTCAATGTATTGCTCAAAATCTTCTCCTGATTTATCTGCCTTTTCTTCCATTTCGTTAAGTTCATGCTGAATCAACACTGTTCTCTGAATTGATTCATCTTGTTCCCTAGAATATGTGTATAAAATCTCTTCAATAGTTTCGTAAACCCATAATTCAAACTCAGGATCAATCCAAGCTGCAAATTTTAATGCCAATAGTCGATGCATCCATGTTCCATTGTTTCTTCCTCCATTTGATATTATTAAAACATTAGATGATGTTTCAGAACGGGAATTCCCGTTCTGAGAATTATTATTGCCATATTTCTTTTCAAGAACCTCAATAAATCGTTGTGTTGAATCTAGTCTTAAAAAATCATGAACTCTTTTAGAGAATGCCTTTCCCATTTGAGTGGCATTTACCATTAAATTGTCCATCGTGGTAAAAGAATCAAAAGTAACTTCTGTACCTCCATAAATCTTAATTGTATTCATATTTATTCATTTTAAAAATTAATACTTCCACAAACATCCGAAAAAAACTAAAAACATCCAAAAGAAATTAAATAAATTTATATGAAATTAAGAGGAATCTATATTATATTTGTAAAAAAAGATTAATATGAGTGATAAAGTACAGGTTAGTTTTAAGGTTGAAACAGAGTTAATGGAAGAGTTTGATACAGCTCTTGAAAAATTTAAAGAAGTAAGTGGGATAAAACCTAAAAAGTTAGAATGCTTTGAAGTAGCATTAAAAGATTATATTGAGAAGCTAAATAAACAAACTCAAGCATTAAGAAATGCATAGAATATGCTTTGAAGTAGTATAAATAAAAAAGCCCGCTGATTAGCGGGCTTTTTTTATTTATCGGATATATAAAATAAATCTCCTTTGTAAAAATCGTCAATGATTTCTTCTCTCATAGGATGACTATTGCTTACAATTAAACTACAATAATCAACACCTAATTCCATAAATGAGGAATCATGCTTTGAGGCAATATTTTTAATAAGTCCAGTTTGATTAATCCACTTATTAAATGTTATTTTTCTACATCGGCCTTTACCATCACTTACATCGCAAACAAATAGTAATACATATTCATTTTTTGTAAAGAAATTATATACTAAATCTAATAATGTAATGGATACTTTAGGATCATGTTTCATTTTTATTGGTTTATTAACGCAAAAAAATGAAAAATCAACTACCTGATATTTTCCATGAGTATTGAGATTATCTGATAGATCTTTAAAAGTAACTGTGTATTCTAAATCGTTGTCTGTAGTGAATGTGTAATAATCGCCTAGATTAATGTAATTATACGGGCGTAACAAATTTGAATCCTTTTTCTTTTAACATACTTACTGGTTTACCAGAACAGATGTGTTTTTCCAACGTTTTTTTATCATCCATGATTTTTTTCAAAACACTAGAAATCTTCTTTTGGCGTATGTCGTTATTTGTTTTCATGACTAACTCTCTGTGTCAAATTGACTTTATTTATATAACAAAAGTATAAAATTAAACTATGTTTGTTCAATTTTGAACTGATTTTTTTAAATAAATTTTAAATAATATATAAATAATAATATTTTTTTACACCAACTCAATACCCTGTTTTTGAAATACCATAGTCCATCCAGTAGAATTATGAAATAACCTTGAATACCAGGGTGCAATTTCTTGAGGGAAAGACAGGGTTTTAACAAAAGGATTGCATTTCTGATCTTCTTTCATTTGGTCTCTAACTGCCTTTATTAAATCAAGTGTTTGTTTAGCTATTAGCATATCCTCCATACAGTCGAGTTCGTTTTTATGATATGGCATTGCTACAGTTACAGCAATATTAAAACTTCCGTTTTCACGCATAAGATTATCCCTGTCAATATCAATAGAGCCATAATCAACAAACATGTAAATATTATTGATATCACTTATTGCTCGTGTAACAACGTCTTCATTTACTCCAATTACAAAGTCTTTTATATCCTGTTGTAATGAATGAACTTCTAAATTTTGTAATTGTGTTCTTAAAGCGTCATATCCAGAAATAGAAGAAGATTTACGATTGAAGCATTTTAAAACTCCATCCAGAGCCGGGAATTTTGTAAAGTATGTAATTAAGTCCAGTATTAATTGATCATTCATGAGGTTATAAGTTTAAGTTGTGATAAACTAAGGCCTGTAGCTGATAGTATTTTATCTAACTCCATCTCCATATTTTGCATGCTCTTAACGGCATCGATTAACTCATTAAGTAGTAAATCCAGAAAAGTAACCAGGTTAACTTTCATTAATTGCTCTGTATCACCATAACCGTTTTTGGATAAGGTGTAAATGTTCTTATTAAATCCTATAGTGATCTTTTCTTCTTTAATAGTTGATTCACCTTGTTTTTTAGGAGCATTAAATAATATGGCAAATTTGGTTCGTTGAGTAATGAAAGTAAGAATACCTTTGAAGTTTATATAAATAGCTTGTTTATGGTGTGTACTTAGTTTTTTAAAGGAAACAGCATGTTCCTGGGCTTTTTCAAATTTATAATTCCCATGTACCGGGTAAAGTATGGCGCAAAGTAAATTTAGCAGATCCTCTTTTTTAGCAGTGCCATATTGTTGTGAGATGGTCATCGCATCACTAAACTGACCTGCAGATAATGATGAACTTAAGAGGCCATCATCCATATTGAATCTATATCCTATACTCTTATTTAAAGTAGGCATAAGGTTACTGCAGAAAACAAAATCAGGCTCTAACCAATATTTATACCTTGAAATCACTCTTACTTCTGGAGTCTGTGGTAGGTCTTCCGGAAGTGTGGTTTTAAGCTTTCGTCTTAATTCCGGATCCACATTATTTAAAACCTCTGGTTTTTCATATTCCACAACCCACCAGAATGCAGCTCTATCACCTAACCATGCTAGGTTTTCATAATACACCTCTTTTTGTTTTGGAGACATAAAGCGAGGCCTTTTAATCTTCAATACATACATAGCAAAATTAATGGCCACTATGTTTGCCGTAATTTTATTGTGTATATAGTCGTTGAGCAGATCTAATAAAAACAAGTACTGATCCGGAGTAAGTTCTTCCCATTTTTCAGGAAGAAAATACGTTTTGTCTTTTAATACTATTTCTGTCATGTTGTAAAAAAGAATTTATTGTCTTCGCTATTTACATCTTCTGGCACTTCGTATGTTCCTGCATTTTGTTTCTGGATCCAATCTTCAACATCAAGTAAGTAGTCATATGCTTTATTGTGTAGCTGTTGAAAGATTTCTTCTTTTATAGATGTGGATTGCTTAAAATCTCGTTTGCGCATTTCGTTATACATGTCATTTCGCAAACTTTTAGGTAATTCAAGATAATCGAATTGCTTACAAGCTCTGGCCATTACTTCGTATGCTAATGATTTTTTTACGGCATATTCATATTTTTCATCCTGATTTATTGATTCAATATCAACACCTCTTTTTGTAAGCACATCAGTAATAACCTCATATTGAATATACACGGTTCGCATATAGAAATAGGCACTTTCGTCAATCCCGTATTCTTTATCAAACTCACGAGCATTTTTAAATATGAGTTTATCCCTGACTTTATATGCGTCTGTGTTTTCAAAATCTGGGAATACAGTATTGTTGGCTTCCAATATTTCAAGAAGATTGTCAAGTTCTGTCCAGGTGTTTGAAATATTAATTTCGATTGTTTGGTCCTCCTGATACTTGTACATCTTATTTTCAGTGGAATTACGTTCGGAAGCACTCAGTTTGAAATAATCAATATGCATCATATTAGCAAGAGCAGCCTGTACGTATTCAATAGCTTCTTTTAAAGTTTCATCCTCACTTTCTGAAGTGTATGCATCTTTAATCTTAGTATAAGTAGCCTTACCTATAAGGTTTATAATTTTACGTTTTGCAGGTCTGAATGATGGATCCAAAGCTTCCAACTTTACAGAAGCCGGTATCTGAATATATTTGCGAAACTCATCTATATATTGAAAAAAGTCCATAACTATTGATTTTGAAGTCTGTCATCTGTTGAAACTTCCTCCTGACGTGAAGGAACGTTGATATAAAACCCTATTCTATAACCTTGTTTGTATAGTTCCGGGAAGTTTATTTTAAGCGCCATATTGAAGGGTTCAGTGCAAATACGTTCCGGGATAGTAAGGTTTAATAGGTATATAATGTAATTGTAATACAGATCGGATCCTGATTTACTGATAACACCATCTTTACTTACGTTTGATATTGTGGCATCCATACCCATTGCAGTAGTTACCACTTCATCACCACGCTTATCGTAGTTTGTTAAGGCATCAATATACTCCTTGTATTTAAGGTCTATAGGTTCAATAATCCAACGTTCTTCTACTTTATCTGAAGTTTTAAAACTGTATGAAGAGTATAGTTTCCCCTGGTTATCTGCACCGCTCAAGAATTTAGAAAGCTTCTTTAATTCACCTGATACATATTTGGTTAGTAGATGTTCGTAAAACTCGGTACCTACATCAATTTCGTTAACCTTAATAAGTTCTTTTCCTTCTGCAGCAAGCTCCTTATTCTTATCGCAGTATGATTCTAACATGCGGCGTTTAGACTTAATCCAGGCATCCGGAATAATAACATGCACCTTTGCAGAAAGTGAGTTTTCAAGGAATGAGTTAATAAAACGGGGTGTCTTATTCATACCTACTAACCATTCCTTTATTCCTTCATAGAATTTATTTTGTCCGTAAATTTTACCAAATGATGGATTACGGTGCATACTCATTGCTACTGGATACTTAAGTGGATCACTAGGGTCTAGTCTGTTGTAAACCCTAAAGCTCTTTTCTGTACCATAGGACCAGTTACCAACTAAGAAATGTTTAAAGTCACTATCCTCAAAGTAATCAGTGAATATGTCAATATTCTTATCAGTTGCTAACCTAGTCTTCTTAATAGGAATATGTTCCAATCCAATAACCGGTAATTGACCGCCCAACCTTCTAGACTTTCTGAATCTCCATCTAAGGAAGAAGGTTTCCATATGGTAATAATCAATAACATATTTTAGAGCTACATCTGAGGCGCTATCCTGTAAACCATTATCCTGCCAACTATCTAACCAACTTTCAATTAAAGGTTGATCAACCCACTCACGTTCAATCTTCTTACCGTTCTTTTTATTTTGATATACATGTAGTCCTTCTCCAGATAACAGTTTAACCCGTTTATCAATGAGTTCAGGTAGTATTCTATTACCTCCAATAACCGCTTCAACTTCATCTGGTAGCGTATTGGTTTTACCCATTATCAAAACCTTATACCCATCTACATTTAATACATATGGGAGAGGGATACCTGCAAATTGTTCCAGGTCTATTTCTCCTGTAGTAGCTTTGGGAGTGGTACCCATTTGAAAGGTAAACACATCAGCACCTTCCTTTACATAGCCAATGTGTCCGTTAGTTTGTATCTCCATGGAATATTACTTTACGTGGTTGGTAGTTATCATCCGGGAATCCCATGAACCTTATTAGTGCCTGGTAGCAAGTCTTAGGATTACCATCACTATCCTCGAATAAGAAGAAGTTATCACCATCAATAGAGAATCGCTCACGGGATAGCTGAGCACGTACCTTGCAGCCTTCAATAGTTCTAAGCTTAGCACTTGCCTTGCCAGTAGTTCTATTGTATGGAAAGAAACCAATAGTAAACCGTCCGTCTGGTATCTTACTGATTTCTTTAGCTAATCGTATTGCATCAATTACTTTGATAGTTTTCATACCCCAAAGGTGGATATGAACAGGATAGCACTAAAGGACAAACACCAATGCAACGCAGTTGATTATTACTTTGAGACAGGTAATTATTGAATAAATTAACTATTGTCAGTGCAGATACATTGCACTCACTACAATACCAGTAAATATGCTGTTTTCATCATATTTCCAGATAATAACGACCGTGCAAGGCACCGTCAATACTTAGCGGTTCCTCCTAATATTTGAATGATGATTTGTAAAAATTGGCCATTTTGAAAAGTCAATACGTTGAATACTAGGTGTAAAGGTGTTTTTACAATATCAAAAGGGGCAATTATTACCCCTTTTGTAGTCATTATTGTAGTTTTTATAATGATTATTACACTACAACATTATCCGGTAAATCGGTTGGAACGCTTTCAAATTCTGAAGGCAAATATTTTGAATATAAACCAAAGATTAAATAAGTAAGTGCAGATGGCAACTGAGTGGATAATCCAGGTTGCAAATAGTATGGAAGAAGCTCACTACTTTTATCCATCTCTATTTTACCATCAGTTTTTTTTAATGGAGTAAGATTAATTGCAGATTTAAGGTTTTTACACTCATTTTCGCATACTCTTATTCGTGGAGTATGGTGCATTTTTTCATTTAATAATATCTTAAACAGGTTGAAATGTTCATAGTGAAATATTGTACGCTGCCTTTCGTTTTTTAAAGATGTTTGAAACTTATATGAGTCCAATTCTCGCTTTAATATTTTAGCGTCAGTAGTGGTTTTTTCCTGTTCCTGCTTTGTTTTATTCCCGGCACGGTCATAATACAAATCAATTTTCCTATTCTTTTGGTGCGCTCCAAAAAACTCCCAAATTTCACGGGCCAGATCTGCCTGGTCTTTTGGTGTCCAGCAGTAGAATTCTTTAATAACTCGCAGTTCCTTCTTTCTATGATCTTCTTGAGCCACTACAATGGATGAGAAGTTACCCGGATCATAACCTAGTAAAAGAGGTTGATTAGGGTTGTAATATTTCAAATACTGAGCATCAACTGTAAATGTGTCATTGAGGTTAAAGCTTAGGATACTGTTGTAAATATAGGAATCAGAGAATACATGTATATCATTATCAAAGCCTGCAAAGAACATGTTTACCACTTTGGTTCTGCGAACATTACAAATTGAAGACAGGAATTCGTCATCGCTTAGAACTTCACGCTGAGTTTTGAAATACTTAGTTCCTAAAACATCCTTATTGGCAAAAGTACTAGCACGAATAAAATACGTTGCTGCAGTTCGCATGTATCTTAATGTAGGTTCCCATATCTTAAGTATATGCTCGTTCTTTCTTATTTCATTCTGTAGTTTAACTAAACCTGCAGGACTCTTTTCTTCTTTTAAGTCATGTTGGTATTGGGTAAGTTTTACCCTGGCACGATTAACATGCTCTGAAACTGTGGCAATTTCATTGATTAAGTCTTTATCAACGTTTTTTTCGTATTCGATAAACCAGGCATCCTCACCTAAATCAATACGGGCAGTATCGGAAACGCCTGTAATACCTTCGTAATATGGGTTGTTCTTAGCTGCTTTGCTTGTACCACGTAGAGCAGGGAAGACTCTACTCTTTAATCGTTCACCTTTGTTGTGTTTCATTTCTTCAATAAAGGCATGCTGTGCGGATCTACCAGCAACGCTATCTGGTTGATCAGATGCAACCAATTGGAACTGGTGACCATTGCGAAATACAATAGAGTGTTTGGGGTAGGATACCGGGTAACGAGGATTTTTAAAGTGTTTCGGCAATTGAGCTGTGCCGATAACATAGTCTTCACCTTCCTTTAAAAGTGGATCCCCTTTTTCGTTTTTAGGTCTGTTATAAAAGGCTCTAAGGTTGGGAATGATATTGGTTAATAATGCCACATAGGTTGCATGAATAAAAAAGGAGAGTTCCCCGGGCATAGCATTTGAAACACGAATAGAACGAGGACCTATGATTCCTTCTGTTTTTCCTGTACCCCTGGCAACTTCACCAATTAAAATATTACTATCGATTAGAGTACTTGCAACCTGCATTTTATTCATGTACAGATCTTGAAAGGCACTTAGCTTTTCATCATGAGTTTTATTCTCCATTTTCGTTTATTTCTTCAAAGTCAGCTTCTTCTATATCGGCATCACGGTAAAGCGGTTCTTTTTCTTCCTGGGAAAGTGGCAGACCATTGATAAGATTAATGTAAAAGCCTTTGTTTGCTTTAGCTGCAATCTGTTTAAGGTTTTTACGCTCAAAACCACCATCTTCAATCTTATAGTCTGTTGAAATAAGGAAGTTAATTTGATTGTTTCCGGATCCACTATCGGCAGTATTGGCTCTTCTTCTTAGTTCATTGGCTCTATCAATAAAACGACCGGCTTCGTTTATTTTATCCTGGGCAATGGCCAGTTTTGCCAAGCTTTCAAATTTATTTGCCGCATCTCTATCCCATACTTTTTGAGGGATATTATCATCCACATCAAAATAAACCATAGCATTGTAGATACGGGCTTTAGCAGTATTGATATTTAAACGTATTTTCTGGGTAGCCCATACTCGTTCACGAAGCTTTTTTGCAGCTCTATTGATGTTGCTTTCATACTCTTTAATTTCAATAGCATATTGCAGTTGCATAATGAACTGTTGAAGCTCTATGGGTATGGCCTGAGACTCACCAGAAGCTAAAAAGTTATCAATGATATCAGGGTGTAAGGCTTCTAATCGTGCTAGGTATTCCATATTAAATGCCGAATAAGTCTAGTTTTAATGCATCTGTATGGCGTTTACGTTGCAAGTATCCTAATGAACGAGCTGCATCTCCAGAACCTTCTTCTCCTGCAGTTGCATGAGCTTCCAGTTTATCTTCTATTTCTTGTGCCTTATCGAGCCTTCCTTTTTCCCACCAATGTCTGATATCACTATCCAAATCCTCATACTCTGCCATAAAAAGGCGTGTTTGCGCTTTGCTTAGATCAAGCATGATAGCCATGCTACGAGCATCTAAGTTTCTTGATCCGTACTCACGTACTTTGTATAGAAAATCTTCGCTTGTAAACTCCATAAAACAAAAATCCCCAATGCAATGCATCAGGGAAAGGACAGCCACACGGTGGTAGCGAATAATTTATATCAAAACTCAGTTCCAAATTCTGATCGTAAATATGTTTCATGGTTCTTTTTTACAATACCAAGAAATATATTATCTATCTCATAGCTTTTAAATTCATATTTGTTCTCTTTTTCAAATGTAGAAATCATATCTCTTAAACTTATCTCTAACTTTAATTGCATAGCATTACTAAGTTCTTTTCTTTCATTTACTTTTGGTAGATTATTCAAATATTTATCGTCCATGTAATTTATTTTTAATATCTAAATATAGCTATTTCTCACCCAACACTTCTTTCATTAACAATTCCCTTTCTTCATGTTTTTTTAGGTTGAGTTCATCGGCTTCTCTTTTATCCTTTCTTTTATCTGAATTTAAGCGCGATTTATAGCGTTTAACGTTTTCGCGGGTGTTTGCATATTGTTCAAGGAATTCGGCCGGATTATTGGCTAAAAGCTCCTCTAATTCATTTTTAAGAGAGTAAGTATTAAGGAGAGGATGTTTATTTAAGAACTGGCCTTTTGTATTGTAGTTTTCAAGTTCACGAATGGCCTGAAGGTTACGGATCCGAGTCTCGGCTAGTTCTTTTACTTTTTCGGGAGTAGGTGAGGAGTCTAGTTCTTTATCTAGTTCCTTCATGCGGATAAATGAATACACCCTGTCGTTGTACAACAGGGTGCACTTTTGTATTTCAGGTTCTGAAAGGTTAGTCCAATTAATATTTGGGTATTCCTTTGCAGGTGTTAGTTTTGAGCTTCGTTTTTTTTTGCTTCATCTAACTCCGCATTCATTTCCTCAAGTTCCTCCTGAGTTTGCTCCAGCTGGTCCTTAGTATCTTCTAACTCTCCTTTTAGATCTTCGTTTTCGTGCTCAAGGTCTTTATTACCGACTGTAACAATATCACCTCTATATTCTTTAAGAGCGAAAACTAATGCCTTATGATTGTTTAAATCAACATCAATTTTCAATACTTCAGCAAGCATTTTCATTAAATAGTAATTTGTATCCATATCTAATGTTAAAACCTTCAGCTTAGCTTTGGCTTCTTCTTCTGATACTGGATCCACTTTTATTAATTCAGCCTTAACTGCTTTTAATGCAGCAACAATAGTTTCTTTTTCTTTATTTTCTACAACGATATCTAAGGTTGCAATGATGCTTACCATACGGTGGTAATTTGGTTTGTTATCCAAATCCATTGCAATTAATTCCGTTTTAGCTTCAGTAATTTTCTTTTGAGCAGCTTCCTTTTCTGCTTTCTCTTTGGCTTCTTTCTCAGCTTTTTCTTTAGCCTCTTTTTCGGCAGCTTCTTTTTCTTGCTTAGTTTTTAATTCAGCTGCTTTTTTTGCTTCGTCTTCATCCTTGGAAGAAGTAAATGTTTTACGGTTAGTTTCAATTTCTTCTTTACTGGCTACATTAAGAAGATCCCATAATACTTCACGGTGAGTACGTTCTGGAGTTGGATATTTACGTTTAAAAACGTGACTATGTGGTCGTTTTGCCTTAAGTAGTTCTTTATCGGCTTCTAAATGTTTTACATTGATTAAGGCATTGAGTGCCTTTTTGCGTGTTCCTAAATCCATGGTTTTACACTTTAAATAATTACTAGTAATCTAATAATCACAAAGGTGTAATAGTGTGCAATGCACAGAAAGGACAATGAAAATAGTATTGTTATCCCATGATATTTAATCCTTCTAATGTTGCTGCAATAGCTATTTTTCCACCTTCAGTTAATGTTTGTGCAATAACCCAATTTTTTGATTGTTCTAATAAGTAGTCTTTCCAATCTTTTTTTTGCATTGATTTGGCTTCTTCAAAAACTTCATCAATTCGATTAAATATTACTTGCTGACCAAGTTCTAAACGGTTTATTTTATCTTTTAAATCATTCAAAATTTCTTTTAATTGAAATAATTCTACTTGGTTAAATGGAATATCATCATCAAAATTTACTTTTCTTAATACAGATTCAACAGCAATTATACCTTCATGTGTTAACATCACTGAAGATCCTGCTCCAAATCCCTCTATTAATCCTTCATGAAGTAAATATATAAAAGCACTATTAACTTCTTTCGGATCAAAGCCATTAATTCTTCCAAGTTCATTAAAATCAATCATTGTTCCAAAATCATCGTTAGTCACAATATAGGTCTCTTTTAGGAGTTTAAACCTAACGTTATCTTTTCTCTGGATATTTAGCATATCATTAAATATTCTATATATATTCCAAATATAACAAAAAAAGCCCCACCAATATGGTGAGGCTTTAACTTCAAATTAATTATGGACCTATTAAGCTGTCTGCACCCTGCTAACTTCGACAAGAGTTTCAGCATCATGTATTTTAAATGTAATTGAACTACCTGCATTGCCTGTCCAGGTTGTTCCGTCAACTAATACAAAGGTAGTACTGTCTGCAATGGTTGTAGGATTAGCCCCACCAACACCGTAAATAGTAATCGTTCTACCATAATCGCTGGAGGCAATACCCGAAACAGTTGCTAATGCAGTTGCACCAGTATTCACACTTAAATTGTATCTGCCATTTGTAGAAACTATTGCTAAGTTTGTTGCATCAGCTGCAATGGTTACCGGATCTTGTTGTACTATTTCGCCAGTATAAATACATGGTTGTTGCCAATGTTTATTACCAAAAGTAAACGTAACATAACGGCCTTCGTTATCATCTTTACGGTCGAAGCTATTTAAAGTCATTGGTTTGCATAGGGAGCCTTGTATATATCTTACTCCAGTTCCGCATTCTTGCCAAATAACAATGTGACCACGGCCGGCATACTCCTCTAAATAATTCATAAGCTGTATTCTGTTACCTGCCATAATAAAGCTTAGCGTATTATTAAAGTCAACATTTACATCACCTTTTTCACCGGTTCCGTTTGATTTAACCGACTCGTTTACGGCATCAAAGTAGTGCATATATTCACCGGCTTTCAGTGGTATTGTTCCTACTTCTCTGTCGGCATTTGGTTGTGGGAATACCTGTGTATCATCAATCTGTTTGCGATCGATTAACCAAACACGCATTCCAATTTGATTTCCTGCAGAATCTTTTGCACTTACTTCATCCAGGTTTCCTACACTTGCCATAGTAACAATGGCAGTAACACCAGAACTACCTAATACTACTTTGGGCGCATTATAGTTAGGAGCCATAACTGAACCTACTGCAGAAACTCCACCAATAAAAACACAAAGTACCAATAGCATTTGAAGACGGTACTTTAAACCTGCCATAAATACTTTTTTATATGAATAAGCCAATTGCTTGCTATTCATTTTTTTTAAATTCCTCATTATATAAGTTTTTGAGAATTAAACTAAAATTAAAAGAAGCCCACTTCTATTGAAGCAGGCTATTAGGTTTTACCTATCTACCTCCGTTTCCTGGAGTATTAGGTTGAAGATTTGCATTGATAGTACGAACACCACCAACACAACGCTCTAGTTCGTAGAACTTATCATCGGTTTTATCATATACAACCATTAAGTAATCTCCTACTGCAGTAGGAGTGTAGGTAGCTGTAATTGAATCGAACTTACCCGACTTGTTAACTGTAGTTGCATTGGTTGTACCGGCACACTCAATAATATAAGCAGTACCTTCTTTGGAGTTGCTAATATCTGTAAGGTTGCGAGCTGCACCATTATCCTGAGTCATTTGCCAGAAACCGTTGTTTGCATCTAAAGTGGTAGCTTCTGCAGCAACTTTAAACGCTGGTTTATTCATAAAGATTTCCTGAAGTTCAAAGTTATTAGCTTCAAGTTCAGCTTTTGTTGTAAAAGGTTTACCAACAAACTCTGCCGAAGTTCCTTCTTTCCAAATACTCCATGCTTTAACGCTCTCCATCTCTTCTTTGAATTTGATTTTGAACATTTCGCCAGGAAGATTCTCAAGGCATTGTATGTTGCCAGGCTTTTGCATAAACATTAATTGGTGGCTTCCCATATTTGGAACCCAAATAATATTTACTTCTTCATCCTGAAGCTTACCGTCAACAACTGCAGAAAAGTCCCCATCAGCACCATATTTTTGGCGGTATCCGGATTTATACCAGGTTTTATGGTTTTTGTTTAAGTAAAGAGTAAGGTCTTCAATGTCACCCTCGTAAACTTCTTTTACTTTTTCTACAAACGCCTCCACAGTATCAATCATATCCGTGCCTGTGTTGGTATATTCAGCGTATGCAGCATCCTCAATAGGCAATAACTTATACTCGTGTACATAACGAATTAAAGTAAAGATTACACCTGTAGAAGCATGATTTGCATGAGCAGGTCGGTTTGCAACAGGTTTACGGAAAACACCAACAATTTTACGTTTGTATTGCTCATTGGTCAATTTTTCTGCAATCTGTAAAATGGCCCATTCAATCATATTCCATTTAATTGGGTCTGATCCGTCCTGATTTAAGTATGCGATATAACTACGTTCAATCCACTTCCAGTTTTTGAAAAGTGTTTTCATCATAGCGTCATCTACATAACCAACTTCTGGTTTAAGAGACATGCCACCTTTCCATACTTCACCCTCCTGGTATGGTTGAGAGAACTCATCGAAGAACGCATTAGTAATTAATTCGCGATCTTCAATACCATATCTTCGTGGGAAAATATCGTATACATTTTTAAGCCTAATGAATCTGGCTATTAAAGCATCCGTTCTACGAACTACAAACTGATCACCTAAACCAGCTCCACTTAATCCTGTATAATCAACATCAGCCTGAAGTTTTTCAGGATCACGCAACATATTACTTTCATGGAGCTCTTGCATACGTGCAGCTACTTTGTTACCAAAGTCTCTGGTTTCTTTTTGAAACTCGTTAAAAGTGGCTTCTTCATCTAATCCTTTTGAGGAGATGGTACGATCAACCATTAACTGGTTCCAACGTTTATCAAGCGAATACATGGCATGTTGAATGCCGAATAAATGTGTTTCTGAGTGAGGTAACCCAACAATGGCAACTTTCATATTTACTTTTTTAGGATCATCGTGCTCCATTTCCTGTTCAAGAGCTGTTTTTTCTTCCTGAAGCTTTTTAATCTTAGCATCCTTATCGCCGTTTTTCTTTTTTAAATCGGCAATTTGCTTTTTAATTTCAGCAACCTGTTCAGCCGGTGTTTTATCATTGGCTCCTGCACCATCTGTTTGATCCAAAATACCGGCTAAGTCTGCAAATGCAGTTTCAAGGCTTTCGTTTTTCTCTTTGTTTTCCTTATAAGCCTTAAGGTCTTCATCTAAATCGCTACCGTGTACTTCTTTGTACTTTTCGGCAAACTGAGTTTTTTCTTCTTTGGATAGGTCCGAGACTTTTTTCTTAAGTCCCATAGCCTCCATTATTTCTTGTAGTTTTTCTAAGAAATCCTTCATCTAAAAATATTTAAGAGATTAGTTTTAATGATTCTGTTACTGCATTATTGGTGTCAGCCTGGTCTAATGCCACACGGTATAATTCGGCCACAGCTTCTTCCAATGTCATTTGAGCGTCAATCAGGCCAATTTCGATGGCCCGAAGTGTTGAGAACGTTTCGCCCCTGAAGGCTGGGTGGTCTTCATCGAGTTTTGCAAGCGATGGTCTGGCATTGCGAACGGCTGTTCTGAATTGCTCGGCAAGAGGGTCGAGCTCTTCTTTTTTGTACTGGTCGGTTTTCCCCTGAAGTAAGTCATTGAATTTTTTGTTTTTTAAATCAGATAAATTGGAATATTCTTCGTGCCATTTAAAGCCTAAAGATTCGTAGTAAGGAACCATATCCCAAAAGCTCACCATGGTTCCAATGGATCCGAAAGTGTCGTTTGGTGTGGCTGCTATAATTTTTTTCGCAAAACAGATTAGGTAAAATCCTGCAGAAGCTGCCCTTTTTTCAACAAAGGCATATACCGGTTTTGTAAGTTCTATACCTACATTATAAGCCTGATCTAAAAACCATGCTTCACCACCTCCTGAGTTAGCCCAGATGAAATGCCCAATAATGTTTTCGTTGGCTTCAGCTGCAATTAAATCATCACGGAATTGTTTAGTAGAGAAGTACCAACCCCATGGATCATAGTCTGCGAAAATAGGTCCATCAATAAAATAGAAAGCAAGCGTGTTTTCTTCCAGCTGCTTATTTACATATTCTGTAGTAACATTAATATGTGTAGTTCGTGAAAGTCTATCGGCATGAGCAGAGGCCATTTTATTATAATTAATAACCTCCATATCCACACCATCCATATTCATCATTTGCATGATAGCCTGAATACGAGACTCCGGAGTCATGCATAAAGGTTCAGCAAGTAAAGTAGTGGCAAAGGGATGTTTAAATTTTGGCATGATGTATTTGTTTTACACCATGCAAGAAACCACGCATTTGCAAGGGGCAAAAGGACTTAAACCCCTCGTAAAATGGTGATTTTAAGAGTTTATTGTATTAAAGGAGAAGTGGCAGAGCGTTTCATTTGCCAGGTATCGGCATTTAAACCACTATCTAATGTTAATCTAACTGGAACTTCCTTTGTTCCCCAGGTAAATACTTCGCCTTGTGTGGTTTTTAATTGTACAATAACCTTTTCTTTTCTGTACTTTGTTCTTATTGTGGATTCAACAGAGTGCGATATAGGAGTTGTTTTCTGTTCGTAGTAATCATTAGCTCCGGATTCTTTTAAGTTTTCATTAAACTCAACATCGTTACCGGTTAATATTGTATCGATTGATTTTCCGGTATCCAATGTTATAGTATTTCCATCAATTGAAACTACATCAGAGGCAGGTACAATGTAAAATAAGTTGGCAAAATAGCGTTTCATGTTCTGTATGTTTGTGTTTATAATAGATAGGACAATGGAAGGACAGATAAATGCAACATAATGGACAAAACGGCCGCAAAAGTAGACGAGATTTTTTTCATTTTTTGCGAAGTTTTTTTCTTTTGCTGGTACCTGTAAAAATCCCGATAAAGAGAATTTGTTTTATAATGATCGGGATTGATATGATGCATATCGCAAAAATGATTAATGGCTAAATTTATCTCAAAGCCAGGCATCGATTTCCAGTTCTCTACATGATCACGTAAATCAATATAGAATTTGTTTTGTACCCATTTGCGAATGATTTTTTCTGAGTTTTCGCTGAGAAAATTATTATAGCTAATATTTAAATCCTTATAAAAAGGAAGTATTAATTCTACGTATTCGTTTTCATTGTATTTTTTGGGTTTGTAATTAGGAGGTACTTTAGTTAAAAGTTCTTTTACCAATATGCCAAGCTGTGTATGTTGTAGGGCTATTTGGTTTTGATCGGAGTAATAAATAGATTTTAAGTAATCAACAAAAAGTGGGCGCATTGCCACTTTAACGGTAATTCCTGAAGCCATATTTGATAATTAGTGTGAGTATGTACAAATATAACCATTCAAATACATAGTTCAAATATTATAAATACATAATACACAACTAATAAATACATTAAAATAAAAAAAGCTCCATTGCACGTTTGCAGGAGCTTTTCTAATCTTTAACCAAACCTAACCCTAAACTATGAGTTAATAGTACTAATATAATATAAAAAAGCGGGTTTGCAAATTTTGGTAAACTCAGCTGCTAACAATTGAGTTTATTAAAATACCCGCTTTTTTATTGTTTAATTATTCAAAAATCTACTATGCCACATTTCATATTGGCGGCATTTCTTTTTTATAAGTTCCCAATGTTCATCTTCTATTGCTTCTTCAAAGCTTTCAAATAGTTTTGAGTCTCCTTCCATTGTCATGCCAAAACTAAAATTTTCTTCAATATATTTTTTTGGTAGAAAAACGAAATAATGACAATCGTAGAATGCAAAAGAAAGTTCGAATACATCTATTACCATTTCGTCCTTATCATTATAATGCCAATTATTAGCTTCTATATAATGAAGAATTGTATTTGCGTCTATTTGCCTATGTATATTCATAATTATATTGTGTTAATATCAATTGCCAAACCTGATTTTATTAATCCAAATACATCAAAATGCCATTCAAATAATTTTTGAATACAGTCATAATATTTGCCTGAAGAGATTATAATTGTACTAAAAAGCCTAACATCAATAGCTAATCTACCATCTCTTATGGAACTTGCACACTGTAATGTTTTATTCATTTCATTTAATGGCATAAACGCCTCTCCATTAATTACTATTTCTTTAGTTAGGTCTGAAAGTGGACGTAGGATAGGTTTCCATTTTTCGCCATTAACCATTTCAATGTTAAAGACTCCCATAGTTGTTATTCTACCTTTGTAATCATAATCTCCATATCCATACTGTGATTGTATTTTTATATTATGAGGTAAATAAGGAGCTAAATGTTTTAATTGTAATTTATCTATTTCATTCATAACTTAAGATGTTAAACACTCTCCAAAATCTTTATTTCTTCTGGAGTTCTATTGTTAATACTCTTTTTGCGTATTCTACCTATCTCTGATTTTAAGTAGATGGGTTCCATCACTTCAATCTGAGTTTTGGCATTTGTAAACTCACTTTTAAGATTGTCGAAGTCACAAGAAACTTTTTCTAAGTTACACTCAGTATTGTGTAACTGATTTGAGGTATGGTGCAACTCACTTTTAACAGAGTCCAACTGTTTACCAAGTGAGTTTGCTCTCTCTTTTTCGTGGGCCAGTTCCCGGGCTTCTTTTGTTTCTCCCGTTTGGTGTTCAATTTTACCCAGACTATACATGATACAACCGGCAAATACTGCCATAAATATGGTTAGGTAAATGCGCATGTTTGGGTAAAGGTCCAGATTAAAACCTAAGAAAACCAAAGCAGAATCAAACACCGGGAAAACAACCTTTTGCCATCTGATACCAGGTTGCTGCATAATGATAATGGTAACAATACTAAATGCTATTGCTCCAACAATGGCAAACGCCTGGTGAATGGTTGCTCCGGATCCGGCTAAGTGAAGAAGACTTTTGCTGTTTATATAACTGAGTTCAGCTATCATAAATAGCAGAGCCATACTGATTAATGTTTGTTTGAGTTTTGGATTCATAGCTATACCTCTAAGTTTTGAATACCCATTATATCTATATTGTACAGGTCGCTTTCTGTTGCTTTTTCCCATACAATTAAATCAGGATCCTTTGTTCCATCGTTAGCGTCGAATCTGTGTTTTATAACTTCAACTATTACTGTATAGCCTCCAAAAAATCTTTTTTTCAGAAACCATCTTCCGGTACATTCTCTTAAAGTCATGATTGAACCTCCTTAACTTTAATGGTTAAGTTTTCTTCTTCAAATTCGTATCTCTCAACATATTTTAATGTAATACCTTCGCTACCATCAACCTTGTAGTAACCTTCTTTATTATTAAATTCATCAATTACTCCACGAGTATTCCAGTCTTCAAATGTTGCGCATTCAATAACTGATATAGCATACTTTCTCATTGCTTCATCAATCGGGTTTTCTTCTTTATCGTAAGACCAGACAAAGAAGTTGAGAAAGCTTTGAGCTTCTTTTTCTGTGAAGATTTCTGTGTCTACTTCAAATGAAGCAAAGGCTTCACTTGATCCGTATTCAAAGTCATATTGTTTTTTCATGATATCACCTCCTTGTCTCTTAGTTCTTGAAGTTGTTTATTGACTTGCTTTACCTTTTGAATTACTTCACTTTTGTTTGTTGTTACATACATTTTATTGTTTTCTGCGAGGTAAGAATTAAATCTTCCACCTTTCTTTTTTTGAATTGCAACTCCAAATTTTTCTGTCTCCTTATCTTTTAAGTCTAATACTCTTGTTATTCTGGCTCTATTAGGTATCATTTTATTTCTCAATTTCATGTTTACAATTTGGGCATATATACCCGTGAATTCTCATATCGTATTCGTATCCGCAACAAGTGCAGGTGTGCCATATCTCGTGGTTTGCATGTTTTTTTAATACCTCTGCAAATCGTTTGTCACTTATTGGTTTATAGTCTTCAGATATATTATCAGTATTATGCATAAAACTATGAGTTAATTGGTTCTTGAAAAACAACAAAGGTTTTACCATCATTATATGAAACTTCATGCAGGTGTTGCATGGGTTGATTCCTAAAACCAAAAGATGTTTCTGCAGGATAATCAGCAATAGCTGTGCGTAATTCACCAATTGTTGTGCATATTCCAAGGTGTTTTATTTTGCAATGGTTGGCTTCTTTAAAATAAGCATCAAATACACTTTTGGGCATTATATCCTTAGCTATAAACCTATAGAACCACCCCTTTTTATGCATTGATGAAGCATTCCAATTATCATCAAAAAAATAATACACATAGTGCATATTACCTGATGGAGCTACTTTAAAATAGCTTAACAAAATGGCTTTCACATCTCTTTTGTTAAAAGCGAAATCGCTATTTCTATTTATAATATTTGTTAGTTCAGATAAGCTATAATTGAGTTCCTTTTTATTAAAGACCCTAAAGGCTTTCATTAAGTATGTTTCAATTTCTTGAACTATAAGTAAGTTGATATTTTTTATTTTTTCCATTATTGATTTTTTTTGAATTTCCGAATTATAACACATTGTGAAAAATTGCGTGGATTTTGTTCCAAAGCTCATTTTACTGTTGTAAGATTCAGTTTATCATGGTGTTACATCGTTATAACTTTGTTCCTATTAATTTTTGATTTGTTCCCATTTGTGGCAGCATGTTCTTTATTTGGAACATTAGCCACTTTACTATTTTTGCATTAAATTATTTGTCCCATATTTATTGTGTTAATATTTAATCAATTACAGTCTTTTGGAACATTAGCCACAAATTCCACAGGTTTTTTAAAAAATCTTTCTAACTCTTCATCATTTAGAAATTGTTTAATAAAAAAAGAACAATAGCGACCTTTCTTTTCAGTTACCATAATTTCACCATTATCATCTGTTGAATAATGTTTGTACCTTTTGTTTTCTCCTGGTGATATGTTATATATTTCAATAAGCTTATCTCTCACATCAGTATTCTTAAACTTATAGTCACTATTCTTATTCAACTCAGTAGTTAAATCGGTAAGAGTATAGCATATCTCAGTTTCATTAAAATTGAAAAATGAATCAACCATGTACTCTTCAAGTTCTTTTTCAAGAATACTTCGGGTGTTATGCATTACAGTTCTTAGTGATTCCGTAACATAAACATGATCAGGAAACCAAAAACGGCTGGTCTTAGTGCCATAATGAAGCTTTCTGTTATTTAAGAAGTTCAGAAAGCAAGGCACCTCTTTACGCATCTTCTCTAACATATCAGGATCGTTCTTTTTACCGGCTTTTAAAAAGCTTGGTACCTTAAGAACTGCAAACCTGTTTTCGCCTGGATCAATCTGCATAAAGTTTCGTTCGTCATTGGTGCAGAATATGAGGTGTGTGTAATTATCAACGCTTTTGGCATCACTCCCTTTGGCCTCTAACCACATTACTTTACCTGTGGCCATATTCTTAATCATTTCCTTGGTCATTTTATCGTTTACCGGAATATGACCTTCATCTACTGCTACAAATAACTTCCCTGCGAAGTGAGATGTAAACTTTGGATTAAAGCGTTGATTGTCCAGGATACTCATATTAGCACCAAATATCAGTTTCAAAAAATCAAGAAAAGTAGATTTACCTGTATTTCGTTCACTACTTACTAAAGCCAATATAGGTAGACGTTGCATCGGATTTTGAAATGATAGTTGAATGTAATCTAAACCAAACTCGTAAAGTATTTCACCATCTAAATTGGCTGCTGAGAAAATATGCCTTAGAAACTTTTCAATGACTGGCCACTCTCCTGCAACCGGATCGTGATCAATAGGGTGATAAATGTTATACAATTCACTGGTAACATTATGATGTGCCACAGTGTATGTTCGTTGATACTCTCCATTATTACTTGGTTTGTTTACAAAACCATCATACTTTGGAATTTGCTTTATAAAATCACTCCCATAATCCCGATTAATTTCTCCAACCTTCCACCTGCTCAATACTTCCTCATACTCATTATGGCTATTAATAGTCATCATTCGTTTGTAATAATCGGATCCAACTCTCAAATACAGCTTTCTATCCGTATGCTGCAATTTTTCGAGCTTATCACCATCATGGCAATATCGAACATGCCTAAAAGTAAATTCATAACTCTTTAATCTATCTGAATGATAAGAGTAAAAGCTAATAACATCCTTAAGTTTAAGATGATTGTATAACCTTGTTAAGCTTAATTCTGTAAGGTTTATTTTGTCATAGAAAGCATTCTCCTTTTTTCTGAACTGGCGTAAACTCTTCATTGAGTCCTTGCTCTTTTGTGCCAATTCATCTAGCGAAATAATACTATCAGTAGCAAAAAAATGGTGTTTAATGTGGGCAAACCAAAGTGTAATTGTATCATCTATTTCAAAAAGAGTTTCTTTAAACTGCTTTACGGCAAAATAGATATTATTTAATGGTGCAGTAAGATCTTTATCTGCACCGGGTTTAAACTTTGGATCCAGAACATCGGCATTGTACATAAGTACTACAGAGTGAATCTTCTTTTGAGCTAAAAGCTTTACTAATCCTGGTTCAAGTGTTTTTAAAGTATCACTATCTTGATTAGTAATTCCTTTGTACCCGATAAACGGTATACCAGCTTTTATTGCAGCATTGGCTTTAAAAGGTAAATCTGTAATAAATAATGTAGAAATGCTAGCTTGTTTTTTTACTGATTCTGGTATAAATAAAACCTGATCTTCAGATTTTTTACCATTCTCAGTAATTGGTTTATAATTAAGCTCCGACATAAATTACCTCCTATAACTTTCGCCTTCAAATCTTACTACTTTACAAAGTCTGTTGATCCTTTCCCAAGTTCTGATATCATATCGTTGTAAAATCTGATCTTTAGTAAGATTTGTGGTAATAAAAAGTAGCCGCATTTCCTTTTCGGCCAGATTAATAATTCGGTTAAAAGCCTCGTACTTTTCTCCATAGTTATTAAGCATAGGTTCTACGCCTAGTTCATCAATGGCAATTATAGGACGGGTTAAAATCTCTTGTATTTTTTCCGGCATTTCCTCTGCAGGATAAACATGTACATTCTTGTTAAACTTTATATTAAAAATAAGAGGGAGTACACCTGTTAAAATACTTGATTTGCCACGACCACAATCACCAACCATGCAAAGGCCTTTCCCTTGGTTGTCAACCATCCATTCAGCAACTTTATCATACTCAGGTAACCATTCTAGTTTTTGCACCGTTCCATCAGTACTAATAAAAGATTGATATAATATTTGACGGCAGTACTTAAAGTCTCCAAATGAAAACTTTTTTGCCTTTCGTACAGGGTTAATATGTGCCTGCTTTAATCGTTCTAGTCCGAGTTGAATATCACCAGCCTTCATAATTCTTTGGTTTTTGGTTAGTAATTTTTTGTCCTGGGCGATTACCTGATTTATTAACTACTTTTTGCTTTGATGGCTTGTATTCATAAACACCGCTCCAATTATTACTAATTGAATAATCAATGTTTATGATGGCCTTTTGCTCACTTTGATTTGAAATATTAAACAAGTTTGATAATGCCTTTTGCTCACCCATTGGTGTGTAATTCTTACTTGTTTTTTGCTTATGGTGTTTTTTCCATTCAAGCCATTTTGCAGCAAAGGCATCGCTTTTCCAGGGGAGTTCAATTTTTTGATTACCGTTTATTTGATCAGTCACCCATTGGTTAAAGTTGACCAGTACTTTTTGCGCTTCATTAAATTTAGAAATCTGATAACTTGAAAGTTTTCCCTCGTCACCTAATTCATGAAATAGATCCTGAATTGAATTAACTGCTTTTACGTATTTTGTTTGCATAGCTAATTATTAAAAGGATTGTTGTTTGTTAGAAAAACAAAGTCATAGTACTGAGTAGTACTTTTTAAATTTAAATCAGAAGGTAGTTCCTGAGTCGTAAATATTATTTTTGGATCTATTTGAAAAGGGGAATTACCTCGCTTTTCAACGTTTATAGGATAGACACATCTTCGTATAATAGTTTCAATATGTATGGCGTTATTGGTCTCGCATTCAATTATTACCAAATCTGTATCTTCATTACAATTATTGAAATAGAATGGAGGAAATCCTGACTGATCATAACCTTTAAAAATCAACGTTATTGGATTTTTGTATTGTGCCTTAATATGATTAGCTAATGTTGTTTTCCCTGATGCTATAGGGCCTACTATTATTAAGTTCTTTTTCATCTTTATGCTGTTTTAAATACTGAGCCGCTCCCAACAACATCTCACTCACAGTTCGGTACCCGGTATAATGTTTTGTAATTCCGTTAATTGTTATGGCAACTTGCCAATGGTGTTTCTTCAATTGGTTGTCCATCTTTATTGCATCGTTCAAATTCATATATGAATACCCACGGATCAAGCTCCCATGATTTATTTCCATTTATGGATTGCCACAATGTTTTAAAGCTTTCATAAGGATCACTTGTTACTAAAGTTTTTAACGGAGAATTGTATTTCTCATACCAAACACCTTCAATATTCTCTTTCTGAATTTTTATTCCTTCACTAATGCAGTCACTATCAGATATGTCTTTTAATCGCTCAACTCTGACGTCTGTAATCTTTAAAAATTTTCGTGCAAATTTTACAGGTAAGTGTAGTGGAGATCTCCATTTGCCTGGATTAAGAATTTTATTACCAATGCAATTCTTTGTACCTCCATATTTATACTCTATTGGAGCAGCGGTAATATTTGCAGGAGATAATGAATCAAAATCGCGAGGAACCCTAAACGGTTCACGGATGTATATAATATCTCCGGTTTCGTATTTAGGTCTTTTACCCAGTAAACATGTTTTTGATTCTGGAGCAAAGAATGCATTTGAATAACCTAACTTATTTGAGTATAGAATCTTTTCGAAGTTGTATGCGTTAGGATCATCATTGAAATCGCTCAAGCAACTTTCTACTCTCCTGGTCATTGTTTTTTGACCGCTGTCTATTGCAGCAATCATATCTGGTTTAAACAGAATCCCTTTCATTTCACACCTCCTTCCTCAATTGGAACCAACTTGTATTTTTTGAATAAGTCAGGATCCAGTTTTATAAAACGGTGACAAAGGTTTTTATCTTCTTTGTTTTCGTATTTTTTGCTTACCTCATTTGTTAACTCTACAGGTAAAAAGTCAACAAGCTCATTTGCTATTTCTGGTAATGCTATTACTTTAATTGTAAATTGTGGGTAGTCCATTTTTTTTAGTCTTGAAATTGTGGGAATTGTTTTTCGATGTTAGCTATTCGGGTTTTCATTTCGCCTATAACTAAATCGTTTACTAGTGTAAATCTCATGGCATCAGCATTATGATATTCAAGGTTTGCACCTTTGCTTTCGTGCCAGTCTGGTAAAAGGTAAATGGCGTTGCATCCGTATAATGCCGGTATGCAAATACGCATTGCACTTTGCCAGTCGGTACCTTGGGTTACAAGGCGCATTGGATTTACTACTTCGTGCCCAAGCCTTCTGAGCATTTCTTCAACTTTTAAAAATTTTTCAAAAGTTTCTTTATAAGGTAAGCCTGTTACCTTACCCGCTATATAAACTTTATAGCGCATAGGTTGTAGCTTCTTTGATGTAAGAAGCCTATTTGTATTGCTCATTGTAATATTTTTAAAAGTGTGTGAGGAATTAATTACCGATAGGGTGGCTTATGATGGTTGTAATAATACAATAGCCTTAAAAGAACGTTCCGGCATATTAATTCTATGTTTTAACTACTTTAAAATATTATGCTTAATTGCATATTGAGTGAGCTCGGTATTATTACCTAGGTTCAATTTTTTCTTAATGTTGGCAATGTGATTTTCTGCAGTTGAAATACTTATAAAAAACTTGTTTGCAATTTCCTTTACAGGAATATTTATAAGTGAAAGTATTTCTGTTTCTCTGCTGGTTAGTCCTGTGTTGAACTTAGGAGAACAAATTACTTCTTCATCGCAACAAAATCCACCTCTAAGGGGGCATTTTACCTTTTCAAGATTCCAGTTTCCTTCGTGGTCTATATCTGGCTTTTCATCGGCTAAACCAAAGTTACATTTAACAAACCTACGAACTACCAAATATCTAAAATCAGCACTTGGGCTATATAACTCTTGCAACCTATTGAAAGCGTCTGGATACATGGTTTCAATTTCGGCATACATTAGTTTAATTAACTCAGTGTCTTTCTCTGAAAAAGTTCTGTGCGCTCCTCCTTGCGATACAATAATGTCTTCGCCAAATGGGTCAGTATGGAATTCTATACTCTTCATAACATACAATTTGGGTGTTATTCACTATAAAAACATACGTTTTAAATACAGAAATTTGTAATGTGTATTTAAAGTGTTGACATTTTGTATTTGGATTTGATTTTTGAACGAGATTGAATCGCTGAATGCATTGAAATAGTAGGTATTTCAATATTAATCAATTCATGAATTGTACATTGAAAGAAGTCAGCAATGGATGTGAGTTTAAGGGATGGAATATCAGATCTATCAGATTTTTTTATTCTCCTCCACATATAGAAGGTGTAGTCGCTAATGCCCAGTTGTTCAGGTATTTGTTTTAGGGCTTTTTGTCTCTCTTCAAAAGGGAGATCATTCAACTTTTGTTCAATGTTGAATTTGTAATCTTTTTTAGACATATTTATATAATTTTTAAAGTGTGATTGGAAATATTCCAATTATGTTTGTATCTCGACAATACAAATATGGAGTATTTCCTCACACAATGCAAAAGAATTATTGATTTTTTTAAAAAATAATTATGCATCAGGGTGAAGAACTTAAAAGAATAAGGAAAAAAAGGAGGATTAAAATGCAGGTAATAGCTGATGCTATCGGCATTAAACCTAATTCACTTCATTATCTTGAAGCAACTGAAACCTTACAATATGAAACCTTAAAAAAATATTGTAAGGTTCTTAATATTCCAATTACTCATTTTCATTCAGATATAAAAGATGAAGAAGAGCATCTTAAAGAGTCAAGTAATTCGTATGAAACGGTTACTCATGTAGGTAAAAGGATTAGTGAACTTAGAAAACAAAAAAGATTTAATGTTTCAGACTTTGCTGCAGCACTCGGTTATAGAAATAGACAAAGCGTTTATTCTATGGAAAAAAGGGCAGAGGTTGACTTTGAAATAATAAAAAAGGTTTCTGAGATATTGGATGTTTCCTTAGAGGATATACTAGGTAAAAAACTTTTAAATACACTTAGCATACAACCTCAGGAGGAAGAAGAGGACAAGGATCTTTATGAAAAGGATAAAAAGATTATGAGTTTACAAGAAAAAATAATTGAATTACAGGATGAAGTAAATAGGCTTAATAAATTGCTAAACCTCAGAAAGTGAGATAGACACGTAAAAAGCCTATAATATTTATTATTTGAGAGTATTGTATAATATTATTAGCGTGAATAGTTAGATACAAAGGCATATGGAGTGATCATCTAAAACCGGTCTTCCACCCAAACAAAAAAAACGCAAGTGTTATTGTAATACTTGCGTTTTTTGTTTCAAACAATTAAAACTAGAAAGAAAGTTACTTGAATTTATTTATTATTTAATTTGTTTGAATTGTTATTAGTTTTTAGAGTTGTTCAACCAGGCGGTTAACATCCAGTGTTCTTTCTCAATCGATTTAATCATACTATTAATTAAATCAATGGTTGCAACGTCTCCGGCCTCTTTGGCAGCTTCAGCTACTTTAATTAACAGACCATCTAATTTTTCAATATCTGATAATACGTCTCTTGTCATTTCAAGGGGAGTAAGGTTATATCCCGTTTCTTTAATTTCTGAAATTTCCAGATATTCTTTTAATGTACTCATAGGTGTTTGTCCGAATACACGAATTCGTTCTGCAATCTCATCGATATTGTTAACAGCTGCGGTATATAGTTCCTCAAACTTTTGGTGTAAATCAAAAAAGTCAGGACCCATTACATTCCAATGGTAGTTTCTTAGTTTTTGATAAAACACGTGATAGTTAGCAATCACATTGTTCATTGATTTTACTAATTCTGCTGTGTCTAATCCTGTAAATCCTAATTTTGAATACGTTTTTGTTAAAGTTTCCATAATGTATATTTTTTATATTAATAATAATTGAATTGTCCTTATATCTATTTTGATCTCGACTTTCTAATTAATTCAGCTCGTGAAACATTAGGATTGCTTTTTCTGAATCCTTTGTAATTTCCAGCGACTGACTCTTTTGTATGATGTTCTCGAAAAAGTTTTTATGTTCCCGGAGTACTACAACTAGGTCGTACTTGTTATTGTGGGCATAATTATTTATACCTGTGCTAATATCTCTTGATGATATTGTTTTGACTTCTATGTTTTCATAATCAATTTGCTGAACGATGTCATTGGCAAAGTCTAATGTGTTACGAAAATTTGAATCTTCCTTTTCGGAAATGTGAAGCATGGTTATATGTGATCTGAATACCTTAGCGATATTTATCAGATTTTTTAGTTTTTCAATATCCTCCTCCAGAAAATCTGAAGCATACAGGATTCTGTTAAATGGTTTAAAAGTATAATCAGATGGTAGTCTCAGAATTGGGCATTCGGCTAATTGAGCAAATTTGTCAAAGAAAGACAGAAGTGATACATCTACTCTAAAACTATCCTGTGCAAGTATAATGAGATAGGTGTCTTTTTCTCTGGATTTTTCTTTTATTAAATAGTCAAGAGAAGATGTGCTTTGTTTGATTTCAATATTTAAATCAGCTGTATCCTTCTCATATTTGTTAACAACTTCTTTGGCTTTGCTTGATATTTCCAATAGAAGCTCTTGTTGTATTTGAGCTTCGCTTGCTGCGGTTAAAGGTGTGGCTCCGGCTAAAGACGATGCTGCTGCATTTTCTACAACTATATTTAGCTCAATATCTTTATTTAGTTTATTACCAAGGTGAATACTTGTTTTAATAGCTTCCTCTATGTTTTTTGTAGTATTTATATACTCTATTATTTTACGTCTCATGATGTTAATATTTTGAATTAAAAATTTTAGTATTTCCTGCAGGTTATTATATGTTGTGCAATTGTGTGCTGCTGTTTATAGTAGATCAAATACTGTTCTGATTTTATTATTTGATGCCAAAAAAAGATGTGATAAGTTGTAACGTACAGAAGGATAGAATGATATGTTTTTGTTATTTTTTTGATTAATTATTTTAGCTGTATAACTGTGTAAGTTTTTCAACAGCATTTGTCTGGTAAAACTGTTGAATACACACCACACATGTGTTTAATCCCTTCAGTTATTAAGTTAGATTAGGCAATAAAAAAAGCAGGAACCTTAAACTGTAGTAAAAAGGATTCCTGCCTTGTTTTATATATTGGGTAATGATCTTCGTAAGAAGTGATATTACGATTCAATAACTTCTTCAGACTTTTTATTTCTAACATGGTTTAATTTACTCTTGAGTTCAGCTTCAGCTTGCGATAATTGGCTTTTTAAATCATCAACAACATGGTTAACATGTCCTTTCATATCTTCCATTTTTCTATGAACCTCTTTTGTGGCGTTTTTTGTAACTCTTTGCGATTCTTTCTTAATCTTTCTTCTGGTTTTATAGCCTTTATCAGGAGCAAATAAAACACCAGCAATTGCTCCAACTGCTGCACCACCTAAAATTCCTAATATTGTTTTTGTATTTGACATAACTTAAAAGTTTTATTTGTTAAACATCTTTCCTATTATAGAGAAAAAACCTTGCCAAATATGATTTGTTGGGTTTGAGGTAAATATCCTTAATAAAACTGTAGAATATTTACTCAATTGTGGAAGTTGTTACACAGTTTTAATCTCCACAATATAAGTGTGTTTTGTAGGTAATATGTTGTAAAATAACATCTTATTCGTTCTTAGCTTCAGATAAAACTTCACCTAATGATTTACCTCCTTTAATTCCAAAGTCAAGAGTACGTATTGGGAAAGTAATGGTAATGTCATTTTTGTCATAGGCAAGTTTGATGTTTTTTATGCCTTGAGATTGTGCCTTTAAATAGTCTGTTTCACTTTTAAAATCTACCCAATATTGAACTACAAAATTAATCGAGCTGCTACCGAATTCAGTATAGAATAGTTCAACTGTTTTTTCTGGTTTGAGAAAAGGAATTTCTTCAATGGCTTTCTTAGTTATATGTTCAGCCTTTTCAAGATCGTCGCCGTACGAAATTCCAACCGAGAGATCAATTCTTCGTTGTCCGTTTATGGTGTAATGCGTGTAATAATTTTCAATGATAAGTCTGTTGGGAATAATAACATCCTGTCCCTGGAGGGTGGTTAATGTTGTAGCTCTGATACCAATTTCTTTTATGGTACCATAAATATCGTTGTACTCGATGATGTCGCCCACATTAATAGGACTTTTAACAGCCATGTAAATTCCCGATAAAAAATTTGAAGCTACGTCCTTAAAAGCAAAACCTACCGCCAATCCTATAATACCTATTCCTGCCAATAAAGAGGTTACGGTTTTATCAAGGTTTAATACACCTAATGCGACAAAAGTTCCGGCTATTATGATGGCTGTGTATACAATAGCATTTAATAAACTATTTACTGCTTCATTGTATAGAAATCTTTGGAGTGTTTTACTTACAATGTTTCTAATAAATTTTGCTACTACAAAGGTTATGATTAGAACCAAAACCGCTACCAAAAAATTGGGTAGCATTGATATAATCGTGTCATACCAATCGAATAATTTTATGAAAATTTTATTGTAAGCGTTAGCAAAATTATTAATCATAAGGCAAATTGATGAATGGTTATTTGATATAATTAAAGGTATTTAATATGTGAGAGAAACTATGACCTATAAAATGCATAAACACATAAGCCCTAAATTATAAGGACTTATGTGTTTATTCATAAAAGTGTAGTTTTGAGGTTTTAGTGTAACGCTGTTATACGTTGTCATTGAAAAAGTCTTTAACACTTTCTCCAAATTGATTAAAGTCGTGTTTAACTTCCTTTTTTAAATCCTGCCAGTTTTCTTTACTGTCATCACCCAACTGATCAATTTTAGCTGCAATCTTTTTACTCTGAGATTTTAAATCCTCAATTGCATCCTGGGTTGTTTCACTCATTTCTTTACCTGTGAGTTCGGCATCTTCTTCAAATTTCTCAATTTTGTTATCAAAATTATTTAGAATCTCTTTTGCACGACTCTGAAACTCTTCATTGTTTTCTTGTGCAACACTTTCGATTGATTGTCCCAAATCCTTAAGGTCAGTCTTTAAATCTTTCAAATTTTCCTCGATTTTCGTGTCATTCGATTCTTTTTTTGAAGTTGACTGATTACAGGAAACCAGTGAAATGCTTGAAAATATTATAGCTATAATCGTTATTATCTTGAATTTATATTTCATAATATATTTAGTTTTTGTGAATATTAATTAGGTATGTTTATTTGTCTGGGTTAATTGAAACTTGTTATAAAAGATTTTGAATTTCTTTAATTAATTCGCTTCTGGCTTTACCGGTTCTTTTTTGTAATCTACCTAAAATCTGATCTTCGATTCCTTCAGTATAGGTTAATTCATCTTCAGTAAATTCACCATATTTTTCTTTTAGTTTACCTTTTAACTCGTTCCAGTTTCCTTTAATCTCAAGTTTATCCATGATTAATTCTTTTTTTGGTTTATATATAGTTTAATTGACAGTATGAGTCCGGACAAATAACCAATGCGCATGATTAAAATACTGTCAGTAATTAATTCGCGATCTGATTAATAAATTGAAAACACTATGCCAACTTTTAATGTTATGGAGTTGTTTGTGTTGTAAGGTGCAGTAAATAAGTTGGATACGTTAGGTGTTGGGTTTTTGAAATTTTTATTGATGATTTTATTTGTGGAGAAAGTGTTACAATTAAGTGTGGAGAGAATTTCACGAATCTGTTCCCATAATGAGGTTTTCTACAAATTTTTCAGGTAATGGTTTTGTCTTATAGTCAACTACGAATGGATAATCCATGGCTTTTTTAAAGTCTGAATAACGCGTTGAACTTGTTACTATGATAATTTTTGTAGAGAAGCTTGTATTTGCAAAACGTTCCTGAAACTGATTTATAAATT
Organism: Plebeiibacterium sediminum; assembly: GCF_026013605.1. GTDB lineage: Bacteria > Bacteroidota > Bacteroidia > Bacteroidales > Marinilabiliaceae > Saccharicrinis > Saccharicrinis sediminus. Next base: position 105,079 of record NZ_JAPDPJ010000001.1, on the reverse strand, counting down.
CAAAACCATCCATTACAGGCATATTTAAATCAAGCAAAATATATTTGGGAGCCTCCTGATTGTTTTTATGTATGTAGCTTAAATGTTCCAAAGCCGATCTGGCTTCACTTTCTGTGGTAAAGTACTCCTTTAATCCTGCCATATCAATGAGCATTTGATGCAATTCTAACAGAAACGAGTCATCATCTATCATTAGTGTTTTATTAAATTCCATATCCTTATCTTTTGTTGTGAGAGTGAGTATAACCTGCCTGTTTTGTTATTCATATTCTTTTAAATAGAGTATGAATTTTGTGCCCATGTTAATTTCACTTTCTACTTCAACTTTTCCTCCATTTCTTTTAACCATTGTATCAATAATATGTAATCCTAATCCCATACCTTTTGATTGATGTGTAAATTTTGAAAAGGGTTTGAAGATTTTATTTTTAATAGTTTGAATATCCATTCCAATCCCGTTGTCCTCAAATATTAGTTTTATTGTATCTGAATTGTATCTGTGAGCAGATATGGATATTTCAGGAGGCAAGGATTCTTTACTGTACTCCAGAGCATTTTTTAAAAGGTTAGTTATAATTGATTTGATAAACCCTTTTACATAATTTAATTGTAAAGACTTAGAAATGGATATATTAATATTTGCCTTGTAGTTTGTTATAAAGTCATTTTCACTACTTAATACTTCTATAATAATATCTAGTAAATTGATGTTTTTTGTAAATGGATCATTGTTTCCCTGAGCATCAATAACTTTAATTATTCCTTGAATCGTATTGTCGAGTTTTTCAACATTATAAAACATGTTGTGCATTAACTTATCCTTGTTGGCAGAAGTATCCTTGTTTAAGATTTTTGTGAGCATTTTAATATTTGCTACAGGAGCCCTTAAGTCATGAGCCATGGCATGTACAAAATGATCGAGATAATGGTTAATTGCCTGTAATTCGGTGTTTTTGGAATCTAGTAGTTTGGTTTGAATCACTTCGTTGTGGATATCTGTACCTGTTCCAATCCAATTTATAATTTCATTGTTATCATTTTTTACGGGTACCAATGAAACCAAATGCCAATGATAGGCCTCTTCATTAGTGTTATAAATTCTGATTTTTATATCGGATTCCTTTCCTGTTTTAAGTATGTCATTCCAAAAATCTTCTATAACATTGTGGTCAGCAGATAATGTGGCATACCACCAGGTTTTGTTTAAGTCGGTATTTGCTTTGGCTCCAGTGTATTTATACCATCTTTTATTGAAAAATTCAATTTCACCTTTTGCAGATGTAGTCCAAGCAATTTGAGGGAGTATATCAATAATTTTCTTGTCCCTGTGTGTGTTCTCAGAAATCTGTTTAAGAAAATTAAGTTCTTCTTTCAGGTTTTTATTAAGAACAGTATGCTCAGTTCTCTTTGTATAATCCTGTGATTTATTATTATCTATATTTTTATTCTTGATGTGATCCATTTTGCCATTAGCTTCTCTTAATTTTTGTACCTTAAAAAATAGCTTCAAGCACTATGCCAGTTGAAGTGAGGAATCGAAACAAGAGGATTTATATAAGACTGATCACTTATGTGTTATGGAGATAAATTTTTGATCTATAAATTGTAAGGATATAATTATTTAGATGTATGGCTAATTGTTCAGTTTTATTAAATGGCAAAAAAAATTGGAAACTTAATTTGTCGAAGTTTTGTAGGGTATTTTTATTGTAGAATATTTTCCACAAGTACGAAATATTTAGTGTAACCTGTGGAGTGATTTCTACAGTTTTTTATATGCGTTTTAGGGCTTTATAGTCTATCTCAAGTACCTTCATTTTATTGTAAAGCGTTTTTCTATCTATATTTAATTTTCTGGCTGCCTCTGATTTGTTAAAGTTTACTTCTTCTAAAGTGTTTATGATAACTTCTCGTTCAAATTTCAATGCGGCATCTTTTAAGTCAGGTAATTCATCTGAATGTTCCATCTGTTCTTCAATGGCATTGGATACTATACTATTTTGTTCTGTATCATTGTAATCTTTAATTTCCGGAGGTAAACAATCCAGAGAGATGTTTTCAGTAGCAGCTAACAATACCGATCTTTTAATCACGTTGCGTAATTCCCTCAGATTTCCGTGCCAGGGATAACTTTGTAAGGTTAAGATAACCTCCGGATCAAAACCTATAACTTGTTTGTTTAGATCATTGTTCGCCTCGGATATAAAGTGGTTTGCATATATTAATATATCTTCTTTTCGTTCTCTAAGAGACGGAAGTTTAATTTTAAATTCGTTTAATCGATGGTATAAATCCTCCCTGAACTTATTGGTAGTAATATCTGATTCCAATTCTTCGTTGGTAGCTGCTATAATTCTAACGTCAATGTTGACAGGTTTTGTACTACCTAAACGATTAACAACTCTTTCTTGAATAGCTCTAAGCAGTTTAATTTGCAAATCATAAGGTAAATTCCCAATTTCATCTAGGAAAATGGTTCCACCATTAGCTTGCTCAAATACACCTTTTTTATCCCCTATTGCTCCGGTAAATGCGCCTTTCAAGTGCCCAAATAATTCACTGTTTGCCAAATCCTTTGGAATAGCGCCACAGTCAACAGCTACAAAAGGTTTGGTGTTTCGATTGCTATTTTGGTGAATAAATCTTGCAATATATTCTTTACCAGATCCTGTTTCACCTTGTATTAATACCGACATATTAGTTGGAGCAACAATATCACAAAGACGTAATACCTCTTTCATGATCTGACTATCTCCTGAGATAAATTCTTTTTGAGGTTTTGTACTTTTGGGTAAAGATTTTCCACTTTCTGAAGATTTATCAATTTGCTTCACAAGTTGAAGTAATTCTTCCTGCTGCAGTGGTTTTGTAACATAATCATATGCTCCAAGCTTCATTAATTTAACAGCCATCCTGATGTCTGCGTAAGCTGTGATGATAATTACATTAGTCTGTGGGTTTTTGGTTTTAATAAAATCCAGCATTTCCAGTCCATCACTATCCGGCAGACGAAAATCACAAACAACAATATCATATTTCTTCTTCTTTAGCAGACTCTGAGCTCCTTGTCCATTATATGCGGTTTCAACATGGTAGCCATAATTAGAAAGGTAAGTCTCTAATAAGTTGCACATAAAAGTATCATCGTCAATTACAAGTATTTGAAGCATATAGTGTTTTTTACTCAGTTATTATTTCGTTTTTCATTTGAAACAGAATGTCATCTAATATAGAAACTGCTTCATGAATCATTTCAGGAATTTCTTCATAGTCCTTATGGATTACAGATTCTTCAATTTTTCTTAATTTATCCGGAACCACTTCAATTTTAAAGTATCTGATAGATGAAACCAGTCGATGCGCTGTTTCTCTTATGGTATCCCAATTTTCTTTGTCAAGTTCTGCCTGAAGTTCTTCAATTCCATTGACTGAATTATCAAGAAATGTTTGCAACATTTTATTAAAAGCGATTTTATTACCTCTGGTTGCGGATTTTAAATCACTCAAATCATATGCCTTTTTAATTTCTTCTTCTTCCAATGCCAATACTTCTTTATTGAGTTCAATAAAATTGCCATTCATTGGAATATCCAAAACATTGCAAAGTTTATTGTAAAATTCGTCTTCCTTTATGGGTTTTATAATATAGTCATCCATGCCTGACTTCATGTATTCAACAATATCACTTTTGGTAATGTTGGCCGTTAATGCGACAATTTTAGTGTGTTTGTTTAAACTTTCATTTTGAGTTTTAATTCGTTTTGTGGCCTGCATTCCATTGAGTATAGGCATATGAATATCCATTAATATCAGATCATATTGGTGTTGTATTGCTTTATTATAAGCTTCTTCTCCATTTTTTACAATATCAAATTTGGTACCCCAGTTTTTAAGTATGGTATGTGCAAGTTCTCTGTTGTAGGAGTCATCATCAGCAAGTAAAATGCGCTTACCAGCAAGTAATTCATTATTAATTGTAAATGATTGGTCTTCCTTTAAAATATCTTGTTCGGAGCCTTTTTTATAAGGAATGATTACGGTAAAATGACTTCCTTTGTTTATTTGGCTTTTTACTTTAATACTGCCTTTTTGAAGCTCAATAAGTTTTTTACTGATGGTTAATCCCAAACCGGTACCTCCATGTTTTTCTTTAACCATATTTTCGGCCTGGCTAAACTCATCAAATATTGAAGACAAGTCATTGGTGTTGATTCCTATTCCAGTATCTTTAACGTCAATTTTTAGTTTTATAAAGTCGCCATGGTCTTTTTTTACGGAACAGGAAAAACGAACTGATCCAAAGTTGGTAAATTTTATAGCATTACTTATCAGGTTAATCATAATCTGTTTTAACCTGAATGGATCACCAATTAAAACCTGGGCCACTTCATCATCTACCTGATATAATAATTCAATTCCTTTTCGTTCAGCTTTAATTTTAAAGAACTGGAATACATCATTAAATACTTTTCTGACATTAAATGGCGTATTGTCAATAAATACTTTACCCATTCCAATTTTTAATAGAATAAGAATTTCGTTTACCAAAGAAAATAAGTGTTCGGATGATTCATTAACCAGATGATTAAACTTTCGTTGTTCTTCAGTTAAATCTGTTTTTGCCAACTGTTCCGAAAATCCCATTATGGCGTTGAGTGGCGTACGTATTTCGTGGCTCATATTTGCCAGGAAGTTCGATTTTACCTGTGCAATTCTTTCTGCCTCAATTTTGGCTTTTCTGAGTTTATCCTGAGCCTTTTTTAACTTGGTAATATTATGACCAATCATAATACCGTATTCTGTTTTCCCAGAATCGTCATAGATTGGTTGAGTAATTATTTTATAAACTCTTCCTTTAGTCTTTATTTCTGTTTCAATCCTTTCCCCGGCCAATGTTTTAGAAATAATGGGGGAGAATTTTTCAACAATAGTTTCTTCCGTTATATCATTTACCTTTTTTCCTAAAAAATCGCTTTTGGTATATCCAAACTTTTGTTTTTCCTGTCCTCCTGCAATAAGAAATCGGTTTTCCTTATCAAAAAGATAAACATCCATTTCTGGTAAATTATCGAGAAGGGCACTGTATTGATGTTTTAGTCGGCGTAATTCCTGGTTAGGAGCATTTTTCTCAGAAATATTATTATTAGATTTTGCTTCTTCTTGAGCAGATTCCAAAACACAATTCAAATCATGGCATAATTCAGGATTGGATTTATATTTAAGGATGAGCTTTTGTAGCTGTTCTTGAACTGATGATTTTTGTGCTTTATCTACATTCATAAATTATAGAACAATTTGTTTGATGATTTAAAGTAAATAATTTAATTATTAACCAGCGTACGAACCAATCATCTTATTAATAATTCGAAGTGTTGATAAGGGGGTGTATTTTGTTAAACAATATTTATGCCTTAAAGTTTATGACGTTTTTATCTGCTGACCGAAAAAAAATACAAAGTTTTAAAATAATATTTTATTATAAGTAAGTAAACGATTGTAACTTGTGCTAATTGTACTATTTCTGATTGACGAAAATGTCCATGTATTTGAACGATTATTTAACGTTAAAAATTGTGAATTGTATAACTTTGGAAGTCGTATTCTTAATGGAAAATTAAATAATGCAAAATAAAATTATAATGAGGAAAATATTTTTATTAGTAAATCTGCTGTCAATAATTACAGTATTGAATGCTCAGAAGTACTGGCAGGATCCTAATGTAAATGAAGTAAACCGTGCACCAATGCATAGTTCATTTTTTGCATATGAATCAGGCGATGCTGCTCAGTTAGGTGAGATGATTAAATCTACTAATTTTTTAAGCTTAAACGGAAGTTGGAATTTTAATTGGGTAGAACATGCATGGGAAAGACCAACTGATTTTTACAAGGTAGATTATAATGATAAGGATTGGGGAAATATGCCAGTACCTGGTGTATGGGAATTAAATGGATACGGAGATCCTCAATATGTAAATATAGGCTACTCATGGAGAAGTCAGTATAAACACAATCCTCCAATTGTTCCTGAAGAAAATAACCATGTGGGAACTTACCGTAAAGAAATTACTTTACCAAAGACATGGAGCGGTAAGGATATTGTTGCTCACTTTGGATCTGTAACTTCTAATATTACACTTTATGTAAACGGAAAATTTGTAGGTTATAGCGAAGATAGTAAGTTGGAAGCTGAGTTTAACCTTACTAAGTATCTTAAACCAGGAAAAAATATTATTGCTTTCCAGGTTTTCCGTTGGTGTGATGGATCATATCTTGAAGATCAGGATTTCTGGAGATTTAGCGGAATCGGAAGAGATTGTTATTTATATGCACGTAACAAAACTCACGTAAGAGATTTAAAAGTAATTCCTGATTTAGATAAGGATTATAAAGATGGTTCTTTAAAAGTGAACCTGGATATTCAGGGTAAAGCAAGTGTTAAGCTTACTTTAGCTGATGCCGAAGGAAATACTGTTGCTGAAAAAGCGGTTTCTGGTGCTGGAAAAATTAGTGCAGATATTCAGGTAACTGATCCATTAAAATGGACTGCCGAAACTCCAAACTTATATCACTTAACTGCAGAAGTTAAACAAGGCAGTAAAGTTATAGAAGTCATTCCTGTTAAAGTCGGATTCCGTAAGGTGGAAAAAATCAATAATCAATTATGTATTAATGGTCAGCCAATTTTAATTAAAGGAGTTAACCGTCATGAGTTAGATCCTGATGGAGGTTATGTGGTTTCTAAAGAACGTATGATTCAGGATATCCTGATGATGAAAAAGTTCAATGTAAATGCTGTAAGAACTTGTCACTATCCTAATAATAGTACCTGGTACGACTTGTGTGATGAGTATGGTCTTTATGTTGTGGCAGAAGCAAATGTTGAGTCGCATGGTATGGGATATGGCGATGCTACTTTAGCTAAAAATACAAAATATGCTAAGGCTCATATGCAGCGTAACCAACGTAATGTATTGCGTAACTTTAACCATCCTGCTGTAATTATCTGGTCTATGGGTAATGAGGCTGGATTTGGTCAAAACTTTGAGGCTTGTTACAAATGGATTAAAGGATATGATTCTTCTCGTTTAGTACAATATGAGCAGGCTCGTCAAAATGACTTCACAGATATTTTCTGCCCAATGTACTATGATTACAAACGTAGTGAAGAGTACGGACAAGCAACAGATAAAACAAAACCATTAATTCAGTGTGAATATGCTCATGCGATGGGTAACTCACAAGGAGGATTTAAAGAATACTGGGACTTAATTCGTAAGTATCCAATGTACCAGGGTGGATTTATCTGGGATTTTGTAGATCAGTCTATCCATTGGAAAGATGAAAATGGAACATTAATTTACGGATATGGCGGAGACTTTAATCCTTATGATGCTTCTGATAATAACTTTTTAGATAATGGATTAATTAGTCCTGATCGTAAACCAAATCCTCACTACTACGAAGTTGGATATTACTATCAGTCTATCTGGACAACACCTGTTGATTTAGCAAAAGGAACTATTGAAATTTATAATGAGTATTTCTTTAGAGATCTAGCTGATTTTTATTTAGAGTGGGAATTGGTTGCTGACGGAAAAGTAGTTAAAACAGGAATCGTAAAAGATTTAACAGTAGCTCCACAGCAAAAAGCTAATCTTAGTTTAGATCTTCAATTGCCTGAAGAATGCTCAGCTAAAGAGGTTTTTGTTAATGTAGCTTATAAATTAAAGTCTGGTGAGCAGTTAATGTGTGCCGGAACAACTTTAGCGCGTCAGCAATTAGCTGTTAAAGATTATGAGTTTGTTGCATTACAATTAGCCAATAAAAAATGCGTAAATCAGGAAGTTAAAGAACCAACTCTTGTTGAAAGAGATTTTAACTATATCATTGTTAAAGGAGAAAACTTCCAGGTTGATTTCAACAGATATTCAGGTTTCTTATGTCGTTACCTGGTAGATGGTAAACCTGTTTTACAAGAAGGTGCAGAATTGAAGCCAAATTTCTGGAGAGCTCCTACGGATAACGATTTTGGTGCAAAACTTCAGGAGAAATATTCTGTTTGGAAAAATCCTAAAATGGATTTAAAATCTATAACAGCCGAAGTTAACAAAGAAGGATTGGTTGAGGTTTTTGCTTCTTATGATATGCCAGAAGTTTCTGCTCAGTTAGAATTAACTTACGTAGTGAGTAACGAAGGTGCTGTAAAAGTAAAACAACAATTAAAAGCTTCAAATGATGCTGAGGTTTCTGAAATGTTCAGATTTGGTATGAAACTAGAAATGCCAGAAGAATATGACTTTATCAAATATTATGGTAGAGGTCCAGGTGAAAACTACATCGATAGAAAAGATTCTGAATTTATTGGGTTATACCAACAAAAAGTGGAATGCCAGCCATATTCATATATCAGACCACAAGAAACAGGAACTAAGTCTGATATCAGATGGTGGAACCAGGTGGATTATTCAGGAGCAGGAGTTTGCTTTAAATCAGATGCTGCATTTTCAATGAGTGCTTTAAACTATACAATTGATTCGTTGGATGATGGTGAAGTTAAAGATCAAAGACATTTCCCTCAGGTTTCAAAAAGTGATTTTGTTACTGTTTGTATCGATCAGCGTCAAATGGGATTGGGTTGTGTAACCAGTTGGGGAGCATTACCACGTCCTGAATACAGAATTCCTTATCAGGATTACACATTTGAATTTGTGATTACTCCTGTAAAACATGTATTCAAAATCTATTAAAAGTAATTATTGTACTGTGGATTTAGATAAATAATAAAGGTTGCTCCTGTTGATTGGGAGCAACCTTTACTTTTTAAACCCATTCTCTTTTTGTGTGTTAAGATTATAAAGTGAAATTTTATGTTGCAAAAGTTCAGAATAGTTTGGTTTGCATGTTTGCTGATAGTTATAAGTGTATCCTGCAAACCAAAATCAGAAACAAATAATATTCAGATTGCCTTTTTCGCTGATGTGCATTTGAGTGATATTTATGGCGAATTTGAAGGAAGCAATTATAAAGGCGTTTTGAATCCCGCTAATCAGAAGTATGTAAATATACGTACCATGAATGCGCAGCTTCATTCAACACGTATTTTTAATGAAAATTATTTTGCATTCAGAGCAGCATTGGATGATGTGGTGAAAAGAAACATTAAAATTGTAGCCTTACCGGGTGATTTTAGTGATGATGGGCAGCCATATAACATCAGAGGATTAAAGGCTATGCTTCATGCGTACACAAAAGCCTATGGAATACAGTTTTTTGCGATAACCGGAAACCACGATCCTGTTGCTCCTTTTACTACGGATGCAGGGAAAGTTGATTTTCTTGGAACAGGTGGTAAAAATCAGCCAGTAATGAGTAAATCCGGATTGTACACTCCAAAATCATCAGAGGAAAACCCGGTTGTTGTTATTCCGGATATTCGTAAGTTAGGATATGAAGAGATTGTAGAGCAATTGAGTGCTAATGGATTTCTACCTCAGGAGCAATATAAGTATTGGGAAACACCATTTTCTACATATAAATATGAGAATTATAATTATACAGAAGCATTAAAACAATCCTCTTTTATCCAACGGAGTTATCTGATTGATACATTATCGAAGAGACTGCCAGATGTAAGTTATCTGGTAGAACCTGTAGATGGTTTGTGGCTGATGGCTATTGATGGTAATGTGTATTTACCTGCAAAAGAGAATGATAATTTTAGTAAAGCTAAACTAAATAGTGGGGGTGAGTACTCAAATATATTAGCGCACAAAAAACACTTGCTCAAATGGGTTGAAAAAGTAGTAAAGGAATCTAAAAGACTAAATAAAACGCTGGTTACTTTTAGTCATTACCCAATGATTGATTTTTATGACGGTGCTTCGGATGATCTTAAAGCTTTATTTAGTGAAAGAAAAATGCAGTTACATAGAGTTCCGGATGAGGATGTTGCTGCCACATTTGCAGAAGCAGGGATAAAGATTCATTTTGCCGGACATATGCATTTGAATGATACAGGAATTAGAAATTACGAAGATGGCTCTTTTTTGGTTAATATTCAGATCCCGTCTTTAGCTGGATATCCTGCAGCCTATAAAGTTTTAACCATTCATAATCCCGATTTAATGGAGGTTGAAACTGTTAAACTGGATTTAGTACCCGGATTTAATGAGCTGTTTCCACTTTATGAGCAGGAATATTCGTATTTAAAGGAATCAGGAGCTAAAGATATTTGGAATAAGCAGGTGTTAGAGGCTAAAAGTTATGATGAATTAATGAACTGGCATTTAAAAGAGCTGGTTCGGTTAAGGTTTTTAAAAAGAGACTGGCCAGAAGATTTTGCCAATTTTATGTTACACTCTGATGGTGTATCATTGTTAAGTTATGCCGGAGAAAGTGATGCCAGTAATGCTAAAAATTATAAATGGTCTGGTTTTGATATGATTTTCGATTTCTACAGACTATTAAATGGTGATCAGTTAGCTGTGGATGATATAGGAGTTGAAAGAATTGAAGCATATCAAACAATTATTAATGCAGAGTTGAGTAAAAATGTCCTGGTTCTTGACGATTCAAAACCTTTAGAAAAACAGTTTCATCATTTTATTAAGGCTTTTGAGGCTTTATTAAATGGAGAACCGTCAGATAACTTTAAAATAGATTTAAATAATGGTAAATTTATTGGGTTTATTGAATAGTTATTAAAAGAAAGTTGTTTTCATAAACAGATATGTAATCTCTGGAAGATTTATTTCAAAGGATTTATAAAAAGTTAATCTAATAACAGATAAATCATAAAAAAAACTGCATGTTACGCACGTAACATGCAGTTTTTGTTTGGTAACAAGCGTTTCTACCTTGGTAACATCTGATTCTACCCTGGTAACATGGAAAACGGGTCGGTAACATTCATTTCTACCATCGTAACATCCAATTCCGGATGGTAAGATGTAGTTTTCTATATCCCAATGATTGCATGAATTAATTTAAGTGTCGTTTATTTATAATAGTTGCCCAATTTATTTTAGTAAGATTAAATCACTTCAGTAAATCTTATTAAAAAGATGACCATATCAGATTCTACATTTCTTCTTAATACTGTTCAAAATTTAAATTCATAAATAACTTTCATGAAATGTTAAAAAATACTGCATCTCTTCATTAAGATAGTGTGTAAAAACCTGTACAAATCATTCATCTATTTGTGCTGGTAGGTCAAAAAATGCTGAAATATAGGCAAATAGGCTCTTTGATTTGATTGTCTATGTAGCTGAATAAATAATCTAGGTTAAAAAGTGTTACTAAATGTAAATTCGCATAGAATGAATAAAATCAAAATAAAATTCTATGAAACAATTCACTTTAAAGTTAGTAATGATAGCCTTTATATTAGGTTATTCATTTAATACTTGGGCGCAAAATTTAGAATTGTCCGGTAAAGTATTGGACGATCAGGGAAACACAATGCCAGGTGTTTCGGTTGTGGTTAAAGGCACAACAAATGGTACAATTACTGATATTGACGGTAATTTTATCTTAAGTGTTTCTCCGGATGCAGGCACTTTGCTCTTTTCATTTATCGGATATGAAACGCAAGAAATAGCAATTGATGCTAACACAACAAAAATCAAAGTAAAGTTACAATCTAGTATGATTGGTCTTGAAGAGGTTGTTGCAGTAGGTTACGGATCTGTAAAGAAAGAAGACTTAACAGGATCTGTAGCATCTGTTGATAAGCGTAAGTTAGAGCAGGCAAATAAAGTAGATGCCGTTTCTGCATTACAAGGTCAAACTGCCGGTGTTGTTATTCAGCGTACAGATAATAGACCTGGTTCTGGTGGGTTTAATATCCGTATTCGTGGAGCAAGTACAATTAACACAAATCAAACAGCTGATAATGGTGGTTTTAACCCGGGACAAAACCCATTGTTTATTGTAGATGGTATTTTTGTTGATGACATTTCGTTCATTAACCCTGCCGATATTGAAAGAATGGATGTGCTTAAGGATGCATCTGCAACAGCTATTTACGGATCAAGAGGTAGTAGTGGTGTTGTATTAATTGAAACCAAAGGAGGTAAAAAAGGTAAAATGAAAATTACCTATAGTGGTTATGTTGGTTTTAAACAAGCTTATCACTTACCTTCAATGATGAATACTGATAAATATGTTGATTTAATTCAGGATGCCACTGTTGGTAACCAATATGCTGCAGGTAACTTTTCTTATACTAGAGATGATGTTGTATTAAGTGAAATTTTAGATGCAGAAGAAATGCAAAATGTTGCAGATGGTGTTTCTACTGATTGGGTTGATTTAATGTTAAGAAAAGGATTTCAAACTAACCATACCATCAATATGGCTGGAGGAAACGATAAAACACTTTATTCAGCAGGTGTAGGTTATACTAAAGATAACGGTACCTTTGAAGGTGAAGATTTTACTCGTTATAATATCAGAGCTAGTTTATCTTCTGATTTAGCTAAGTGGTTAAACGTTAGTTTAAGTAACTATACTACAATAGGTATTCAAAACAAAGGTAGTGAAGAAGCTTTTAGAAGTTCTTACAGATTAAAGCCTATTGGTCGTCCTTATAATGATGATGGATCTTTACGTTATTATGCAATAACTAAGGAAAGTCAAATTACTAACCCTCTTTTTGAAGCTGATAATATCACAAAAGAAGACAGATACTTACAATGGATTGGTGATTTCGCAGTAAAATTAACTCCTTTCAAAGATTTTACGTTTACTACTAAGTTTTCTCCAAATATGAAATATACCCGCTACGGTGAGTACAGAGGTTTATATTCAAAAAGTACTAGTGGTAACCCTTCTAACAGAAGAGCTCAGGTAAATAATTTTAACTACTTCTCTTATTCTTGGGATAATATTTTCAACTACAAATGGAAAAGCGGTATCCATAGTATTGATGCTACTGCTGTTATTTCAAGATTTTTTGAGCAAAATGAAGAGTATAAAGCTCAAGTGAGAAACTTTACTTCAGATGAATATTTGTTCCATAATATTGATGCAGGTCTTGATATTCGTGAACTTTCTAGTGATTACTCAAAACAAACATTGGAGTCATACACAGGTAGAGTTAGCTATAGTTTAAAAGATCGCTATATGTTTACTTTTACAGGTCGTTATGATGGTGCCTCTATTCTTGCTGAAGGAAATAAATGGGCATTCTTCCCATCTGCTGCCTTTGCATGGAAAATGATGCAGGAAGATTTTATGAAAAATCAATCTACATTTACCAATGCCAAAGTAAGATTAAGTTACGGACAAACTGGTAACAATGGTCAAGGTGGTGGATTAGGAGCTTTAATGTCTCAGGCTTTATTAAGTGGAAGTGCTACTAATATTGGAGACAGTTCTGTACCAGCATTATATATTCCTCGATTAGCTAATCCGGATTTAACTTGGGAAAAAACATCAGAGGTTAACTTAGGTTTTGATTTTGGGTTTTTAAACAATAAAGTCTTTGGTTCTATTGATGTTTACAACAGAAAAACTACTGGTATTATCTTTGAAACATCTCTTCCTACAGTTACAGGATATGGAGGTACTTTTGATAACGTTGGTGAGTCTACAAACCGTGGTATTGAAATAGGAATTAATACTGTAAACTACGACAATGGCGACTTTAAGTGGACAACCAACTTTAACTTTGCAAGTAACAAAAATACTATTGATAAATTGTACGGTGGAAGTGATATCTTTTACGGTGTATCAGGAACAAATATGATACACAGAGAAGGTGAAACAATTGGCGCAATTTACGATTATGTGTTTGATGGTATTTGGCAGTTGGATGAAGTTGCAGAAGCTGCAAAATATAATCAAAGACCAGGTCAGGTAAAAGTAAAAGATTTAGATGGTGATGGTCACATTTCTCCTGATAAAGATAGAAAAGTTATTGGTCAGGTTACTCCTAAATGGACTGGTGGTATTACCAACAATATGAACTATAAAAACTGGGATTTCTCGTTTGCTTTATTAATGAGTTATGGCAATAAGTTAAATAGTAACTTCCATAATAACTTTACATTCCCTTGGGATGGTCAGCCAAACAGAATGTTTAACTCTTATGACGTCGATTACTGGACTCCAACAAATCCATCAAATAGTACTTATCAACCAGGTAATGGTGGTCCTTATGCAGGCGTTCAAAAATATAAGAATATTTCTTTCACTAAAGTAGGATACATTACTTTGGGTTATAAGATCCCACGTAATATACTTGAAAGATACAGCATCGAAGGGTTAAGAATTTATGCCACAGTACAAAATCCATTTACATTCACATCATATGATGGATGGGATCCTGAAAATGCAGGTAGAAATGCTTGGGGAGGATCATTTATGTCACGTACATACATGGCAGGTGTTAGCTTAAATTTTTAAGGATTAAAAAAATTAGAAACAGATGAAAAGATTTTTTAATATAAAACTACTGGGATTATTAGTTGCAGCAAGTACTTTAATGACAAGCTGTGAAGAGTACCTGGAAGAAGATAATTATACATCATTAAGTATTGAAGCCGCTAATGGTTATACTGAAACATTTGAACAATTAGTTACACGTGTTTATGAGGTTAGTAGAGAGTATACAACTCACTATGATCCTGATATGTATTATTCATTGGAAGATTTAGGAACAGACCTTGTAACTAGAAATGACTTGGTTTCAGGAACCAATGATCTTAACGACTATGTTAATTTTAACTCTACAAACTGGACAGTAAGTGTATATTGGAGAAACCAATATAAAATTATTTCGGCTGCCAACTTTGCTATTGAAGCTTCAGAAGTAGTTGAAGGGTTAGATGAGGGAGACAAGGCTACCGGAGTGGGTGAGGCTAAGTTTTTCAGAGCAATGTCTTATTTTAATTTGGTAGAGAATTATGGTGGTGTTCCTTTGGTACTAAGAAGAATTTCTGAGCCTGAAACAAACTTTACTCGTGAAACAGAGCAAAATGTTTACACACAAATTGTTTCTGATTTGAATGATGCTTTAGCTGCAGTACCGGAAACAACAGATGATTTCGGACGTGTGACCAAGGATGCTGTTAGACATTTGATGTCAAAAGTTTTATTAACAAGAGCTTATAAGCCATTTGCATCAGGGAATGATTTTACTGATGCGGCAGAGTTAGCTGAAACAGTTATTTCGCATCATGATTTGGTTCCTTCTTATGCAGATCTTGTAAGTATTAATAATCAAAGAAATTCAGAAGTTGTATTTTCTTATTTATTTGGAACTAACTCCGTAAGTAGAGGATGGGGTAACTCACGTCATATGTTATACAAATTCCGTTTTTACGATTATCCTGGGTTATCGCGTACAGTACAGGGACTTCGACCAATGCCAACGCCATTCTTCTTTTCATTATTTGATGATGCCGATGAGCGTGCTGAAGCAAGTTTTGTTAGAACTTTATATGCAACAGAGCAAGCTAAAGATGATAATGGTAATGTAATTAAGGAAGTTGGAGAAATTGTTATACATTTTCCTAAAGTTGCATGGACAGACGCAGAAAAAGCTGCAGTTGATTATGCAGTGATTAATCCTGATGAATATTTAACAGCAGACGGAATAACTAATGTTCATTATCCTTTGTTTAGAAAATTTGATGATCCTTCTGTTCCTTTTACGCAGCCTGATCAATCTTCTCAAGGTCAGAGAGACATGGTGATGATGCGAAGTGGTGAAGCTTACTTAATTGCAGCAGAAGCTTATTTAGGATCATCAAATACTACTGCCGCCGCACAAAAATTAACAGAACTAAGATCTAGAGCAGGTTTAACAACTCCTGTTGCAGAAGGAGAAGTAACCCTTGATTTTATTTTAGATGAAAGAGGACGTGAGTTAATGGGTGAAGTTAACAGATGGATGGATCTTAAAAGAACAGGTAAGTTAATTGAAAGAACTTTAGCACACAATCCTCATGCTGCTTTAAATCATGCATTGGAAGCTAAACACCTTTTACGACCTATTCCACAATCAGAAATTGATTATAGTGGTGGTTCTATTACTCAAAACCCAGAGTATAACTAATATTTAATACTCAATACCATACATAGTTTATATAGAGATAACCCTTTTGAGGTTTGTGATAATGCAAGGGTTATCTCTATTTTTTTAATTGCGATTACAGCTCGATCTGTAAAATTTCATCAAAATATATTTAAGGATGAACATTAGACCATTATTACGAATAGTATTTTTTTTTATTATTGGCTCGTTGTGTTTGACTAGTGGGTGTAAAGAGGCTGGTAATACTACTCAACCATATGCAAAAATGGTAGTTCCAACATTGGATGCTGCTAACTCCAGATGGTTTTTCTTTACATCAGCTTCTCGTCCGTTCGGAATGGTTAATTTAAGTCCGGATACAGAAGTCAATGGTGCCTGGGGAAGTGGATATCGTTATAATACGGATACTGTAAAAGGTTTTAGTCATGTTCATGCCTGGCAATTGGCAGGGCCATCCATCATGCCAGTTAATCCTGATTTGCTTGATCAAAACAGATTGTTTCAGGATTATTATTCAAGTTTTAATCACCAAACCGAAAAAATCTTTCCAGGCTATCATCAACTGATGTTAGACAGATATCAAATCAAAGCTGAACTGACTTCAACAAAACGAGTAGGTTTTCACAGATATACATATGGTGAAAATATTGCTTTGCTATTTAATTTAAACGGACAAAAAGGTCCTAGCTTCATGACAGATGGAGTTATAAACCAAACAGAGAAAACTAACCTGATAACAGGACAGGTAACCAATCAACCTACATTTCGCCGACCAAAACCTAGTACTGTATATTTTGCAGCAAAATTTAATATCCCTGTACAAAAAGTAGTGCAAGATGCTACTTCAGGTGATTATATCGTTTATTTCGAAAAAAATACTGCTAAACCATTAATGGTAAAATTAGCGATATCATATACTTCTGAAGCTAATGCTCAAGTTAACATGCAAAAAGAATTACCTGATTGGGACTTTGATCAGGTAGTAAAAGATTCTGAGCAGGAATGGAATAGTCTACTTTCAAGAATACAAGTTGAGGGAGGAACTACAGAACAACAACAAAGATTTTATACTGATTTATGGCATGCGCTTCAAGGGCGTAGGACTATTAGTGACGTCAATGGAGCTTATCCGGATAATACAGGTAAAGAGTTCCGAATTGGTCAGCTTCCGCTCGATGATAAAGGAACCCCATTATTTAACCATTATAATTCAGATTCCTTCTGGGGGGCTCAATGGACTATTAATACGCTCTGGGGATTAGTTTATCCTGACATAATGGATGAGTTTGCTCAATCGTTAATGCAATACTATAAAGATGGAGGGTTAATACCAAGAGGACCTTCAGGAGGTAATTATACTTATGTGATGACGGGTGCTTCATCTAATCCATTTATTGTTAGTGCTATTCAAAAAGGAATCATAAAAGATAATTTAGAATATACATATCAGGCACTTAAGAAAAATCATATGCCTGGAGGTACCATGGAGAAAATTGGATATGAGCATGAAACCAATATTGGTGGAGGTTTATCTTATTATATAGATAATGGATATGTTCCTTATCCGCTTTCGGATGTTATTTATGGATCTCATCAGGATGGTGCCAGTCAAACCTTGGAGTACTCCTATCAGGACTGGACTCTTGCTCAATTGGCTACAAAGTTAGGCTACAAAGAAGATGCTGAATATTTCTTAAAACGAAGTGCCAATTATAAAAACATATACGATGCAGAAAGTGGATGGATGCGTCCAAAGAACAAAGCAGGAGAATGGAAGGCTGATTTTGATCCTTATCAAATAGAAAACGGATTTATTGAAGCAAACGGAGCTCAAAATACTTGGTTTGTACCACATGACTTAGAAGGTTTAAGTGCTTTAATGGGGGGTGATGATGCTGCAGCTACAAAATTAAATACAGCTTTTACAGAGGCTGAAAAACTTGGTTTTACTGCCGGAACATCTCACGATAGAGAAACGCATCCTGAGTATAGTCGCATTCCAATAAACTACGGTAATCAGCCATCTATGCAAACTGCATTTGTATTTAACTATTTAAATAAGCCATGGTTAACACAGTATTGGTCACGTAAAGTGGTTAAAGATGTGTATGAAGGCATTAGTTCTGAAAGAGGATATAATGGTGATGAGGATCAGGGATTAATGGGTTCGTTGTCTGTGTTAATGAAAATGGGATTGTTCTCAATGAAAGGTGGTTGTTCATTAGATCCACAGATTGAATTAGGAAGTCCGGTTTTTGATAAAATTACCATCAAATTAAATCCTGATTATTATTCAGGAAAAGAGTTTGTAATAGAAACTCATAATAATTCTGATCAGAATGTATATATACAATCAGCTAATTTGAATGCAAACGAACTAGGTGATTGGCATATTTCCCAAAATGATTTAGTAAATGGAGGTAAGCTTATTTTGGAAATGGCAGGTAAGCCAAATAAGGAATGGGCTGTAAAAAAATAGTGTTTTAGAATTTAGGCTTTTATTATTAGAAGTTGTAAGTGGTGCTCCGGAGGGTTATTATTAGCCCTCTGGAATTTAATTTTAAGTAAAAAACAGCCAAAATAGGTGATATAATAATTGATAGAGATGAAGCAGAATTTTAAATTTTTATTGTTAATAGTGTTGATCGTGGTGGCTTGTGCATCACCAAAAAAGAAATCAACATCAGAAGAAACTAAAATGATTAGTAATCCAATCATGGATGGCTATTTTGCAGATCCTTGCATTGTTAAAGAGGCGGATACATTTTATATCTATGCAACTATTGATCCATGGGGAGGAGAGGAACTGGCTGTTTTTTCAACAACAGATTTTTTAAATTTTTCACGACATCATATTAACTGGCCAACAAAAGAGGCTTGTACAAGCTCAACATCTAATGGCTCAATGGTGTGGGCACCTGCTGTGCGTAAAGCGCCTAACGGTAAGTATTACATGTACGTTTCAGTTGGTAGTGAAGTATGGGCAGGAGTGGCAGATAGTCCATTAGGGCCATGGAAAAATGCCAAGAGTGATAATACTCCTCTTGTTGCTAAAGAAGATTTTCCAACGGTGCATAATATTGATGCGGATTGCTTTGTTGATGAGGACGGTCAGGCTTATTTGTATTGGGGATCTGGTTTCAACTGGGTAAATGGTACTTGTATGGCAGTTAAGCTAAAATCAGATATGGTAACTTTTGATGGTGAACCAATTGATGTTACACCTGCTCACTATTTTGAAGCTCCTCACATGATTAAGCGTTTCGGAAAATACTATTTAATGTTTTCTGATGGTAAAGCAATTGATGCTACTTATAAAATAGGTTATGCAGTAGGAGATACACCAATGGGACCATTTACAGAAGGAGTGAATAGTCCAATATTAACAACTACTGCCGATAGTACTACATACGGTCCTGGTCATCATACTGTATTTACAGAAAAAGGTCAGGATTATCTTTTATATCACCGCATCTTTCCACAAGGTGAAGAATATGTGTTAAGACAGTTGTGTTTGGATAGTTTAAAGTTTGATGCCAATCATAACATAGAAAAGGTGATTCCCAAAGGAGTTGCAAGTTTTATGGAGTAAAGCTTAATAAGCAACAGGTTTCATTGAAGACTTAGTGGGCAAGAATTGATTTAAATTTTTGTTCGATTTTACCACAATGGCTCAAAGGCACAAAGTTTCATTATTCTTTTTTAGAATGCGCTGTGTTACCGGTTACATGTGGTTAATAAATTAAATTTTGATTCGAAAACAGAACAATTGAATAGGTGCAAATATGAGAAGGAAGTTTATACAAGGGATTGTAGCATGTGTTATATCATTTTTGATGATTTCGTGTGCAACTAAGGAGAAAGCAAATAATAATGATAGCATTAGTGGAATAATACACCGTATTATCCCTGAATATGCCGAACAATTTGAGGTGGAAGTTGTGCCTGCCGATTCTGCAGATTGGTTCGAAATAGAATCTGTTAAAGATAAAATAGTGTTGAGAGGTAACAATGGTGTTTCTGTTGCTTCTGCATTGTATTATTATTTAAAGGAATATTGTAATTGCCAGATTACCTGGAATGGTACTAATTTAAATTTACCAGATGTACTTCCGGTAGTTAAAGAAAAGATTCATAAAGAAACGCCTTATGAATACCGCTATTATTTAAACTATTGTACGTTTAACTACAGCATGAGCTGGTGGGACTGGGAACGATGGGAAAAAGAAATTGACTGGATGGCTTTGCATGGCATAAATATGCCTTTGGCCATTACCGGTGAAGAGTATATCTGGGATCAGGTTTATCGTTCTTATGGATTTACCGATGAGGATTTAGATCCATTCTTTAGTGGACCTGCTTATTTTGGCTGGTTTTGGATGGGTAACCTTGATGGTTGGGGAGGTCCTCTTCCTAAAAGCTGGAAAGAAAGTCATAAAGAATTACAGATTAAGATACTTCAGCGTGAACGTGAACTTGGGATGAAACCTGTTTTACCAGCTTTTACCGGTCACGTACCTGCTTCATTCAAAAAATACTTTCCTGAAGCAAAATTGAAGCAAACCAATTGGGGTAATGATTTTGAGGATACATATATACTAGATGCTGATGATCCATTATTTGCTGAATTAGGTAAAAAATTCCTTGAAGTTCAGTCTGAGGTTTATGGAACGGATCATTTATATTCGGCCGATACTTTTAATGAAAATGAACCTCCAACAGATGATCCTGAATATTTATCCGAACTTAGTAAGAAGGTATTTGAAGGAATGAAGTCTGCCGATCCAGAAGCTGTTTGGGTAATGCAGGGATGGTTGTTCTACAGTCACCGTGATTTCTGGAAAGCACCGCAGATTAAAGGTTTGTTAGAAGCTATACCTAATGATAGAATGATTATTCTGGATTTAGCTGCTGAAATAGAGCCTGTGTGGAAAAGAACAGAGGCTTTTTACGGTAAACAATGGATTTGGAATATGCTTCACAACTTCGGTGGAAATATCAGTATGTTTGGTCGTATTGAAAATGTAGCCAATAATCCGGCTGAAGACCTAAATGATCCTAATTCAGGTCAGTTAAAAGGAATTGGTTTAACCATGGAAGCGATCGAACAAAACCCGGTTTTATACGAGTTAATGACGGATAATACATGGCGCGATACACCTATTAATTTAAATCTTTGGTTAAAGCAGTATATCACAAACAGATACGGAAATACTTCTAAGGATATTGAAGATGCATGGAATATTTTAGTTCAAACCGTATATAATGGAAAAGTAATCAGAGATGGTGCAGAATCTATTATTGTTTCTCGTCCTACATTTGAGGGATATCGCAGATGGGCTCGTACCAAATTAAATTATGCTCCTGAAGATTTGTTACCTGCCTGGGATTTATTTATTAAATCTATTGATGGTAGTGAACAGTATGATGGATTTTTATATGATCTTGTAGATCTTACTCGTCAGGTACTGGCCAATTATGCACTGCCATTGCAACAGCAAATTACGGTTGCTTATAATAATAACGATAAGCAAAAATTTGAGCAATATAGTGCTGAATTCATCACTTTAATAGAAGATATGGATCGCCTGTTGGCCACTCAAAAAGATTTTATGTTAGGTCCTTGGTTAGCAGATGCACGTTCATGCGGATTTACACCTGAGGAAAAAGATTTATATGAGCAAAATGCCCGTGATTTAATTACACTTTGGGGAGATGCCAACAACAGGTTACATGAATATAGTTGTCGTCAGTGGAGTGGATTGTTCAATGATTTTTATAAACCACGTTGGGAGCAATTCTTTGCTCAGGTTCGTAAAGACTGGCATAAATTTGATCAAAAAGCTTTTGATGAGGAAATTAAACAATGGGAATGGAATTGGGTCATTTCTAATAATGAATTTCCTGTTGAACCAGTTGGAAATCCTACAGAAATAGCTGTTGAATTGTATAAAAAATACAGAGATAGGATCATTCCTTTAACCAACATTCAACCTAAAATAGAATACAATTATTGATAGGCTTGAAATGCATAAAATACAATAGCCAGGGTGAAGTCTCTGGCTATTTAGATTAATCTTATTTTATTGTTTCAGTATAGCATTCTCGCTATGTTGGATTTTTAAGGTCTCAGGCCGAACAAAAGCATATTAAATATTTACAATGGCAGAAGTAATTACAAAAAAAACAGAACGTTTTCTTTCGTTGGATGTGTTTAGGGGCTTAACAATAGCCCTGATGATTGTTGTAAACACACCGGGAACAGGTGCAAAAATATATGCATATCTGATACATGCACAATGGTTTGGCTTTACTTTGGCCGATTTGGTTTTTCCATCGTTTTTATTTGCTGTTGGTAATTCGTTGAGTTTCTCAATGAATAAAATGAAGCAAGCCCCTGCTAAAGAGGTTTGGTTTAAAATTATTAAGAGAACGGTAATTATCTTTTTGTTAGGTTACTTAATGTATTGGTTTCCGTTTTTTAAAAGTGCTGAAGGAGGAGGCTTAATGCTAAAACCAATAGGCGAAACCAGAATTATGGGAGTATTACAAAGAATTGCGCTTTGTTACTTTTTCGCCTCTGTGATCTTTTATTATTTATCCGAAAAAGTGGCATTAATTCTCTCTGGAATTATTCTACTAGGTTATTGGGCTATCCTTTATTTGTTTGGAGAACCTGGAGCAGTGCTTGAAATGGCGACTAATGCAGCATCTAAGTTTGATCTTTCCATTTTAGGTTTAGGACATATCTATAAAAAAGATAGTATTCCTTTTGATCCGGAAGGAATATTGAGCACACTTCCTGCCATTGTTAATGTAGTTTTAGGTTACGTGGCCGGAATCTTCATTCAAAAGAAAGGTAAGTCATTTGAAGGTATTGCAAAACTTTTAATGTTTGGGTTTGCCTTAACTTCTTTAGCCTTGTGGTGGGATTTAATTTTTCCGATCAGTAAAAAATTATGGACAAGTCCATTTGTGCTATACACTGTAGGATTGGATTTATCCATCATGGCAGTATTAATTTACTTTATCGAATTAAAGAAAGTAAAAGCCGGTATTGCATTTTTTGATGTATTTGGGAAAAATCCACTGTTCATATATCTTTTCTCAGAGTTGTTTTATATTGTTTTAAGGTTAATTCCTGTGGGCAATGGATTAGATGCATTTGAATGGGTAAGTGAAAAAATATTTCAAAATATAGTACCGGGTGCCTTTGGTTCCCTGTTAACAGCTCTGGCCTTTATGCTATTATGTTGGTTGTTAGGTTATGCGCTTCATAAAAAACGAATTTACATTAAAATATAAGAGGATTCAATAGGGATCCTCTTCCTAAGATTGTGTTGAAATACCCCTTGATTATTCATCTCAAAGTCGCAGTCTTTATTTTATATTCAATACTTTTAAGGTTGAATTAAAATAAAACCAATTTCACATGAAGATCATCGTCAGAATTATACTATTTACACTTTTGTTACCAACTAATATCTTTGGTGAGGATATTAAGCTGGAACATTATAACAGAGAAAATGGTCTTTCTCATAATTCTGTACGCCATATAATTCAGGATAAAACAGGATTACTTTGGTTAGGTACCTATAAAGGCTTAAATAGTTTCGATGGTAAGCGATTTACACCGTATTTAAGTTCTGCCAAATTAAATCATTGGATTAAGAATGATGATATCACTGCATTGGTAATGAGTAAGGATGCAGATGAAATGTGGATTGGTACGAGGGCAGGATTAACCAAACTGAATATGCGAACGCACAAGTTTACTACGTATGTTCATGATAAAAACGATCCTAATTCCATTCCTGATTCAGAGATTCGCTCTATTTATATCGATAAATTTAATCGAATCTGGATTGGAACCAAATTTTCCGGTGTGTGTATTATGGATCAGGAAAAAGAAACTTTTTCGCGAATAAAGATTGATGGCTTCAACTATGTAAAGTCAATAATTGAAGATATCAATGGCCATATATGGGTTGGAAGTTATGGTACTGGTGGAGTTGCAAGAATCACCTTAAGTAGTACCGGTAATATTGAAAAGATTAAAAAATACACGCTAAATATTCCTGATTCAAAGGAAATTAATCCGTATCTGAATTTTATTATACAGGATGATAAGTCAGATATTTTTATTGGTACCAGAGAAGGACTGTTTAAATGGAATAAACAAGATGATGTTTTTGAACAACAATTGATTTATGAGTCAGCTTTCAGAGAAACAATAGGTCCGAGTCCTTTTTTTATTTGTATCACAAAAGCGCCTGATGGAAAATATTGGATTGGTACCATTGGTGGAATCATAGTTTGTAATCGTCTGGAAGATATTGAAAAAGGGAATTTTCAATGGTATTACTCAAAAAGATCAGAGAGAACTTCTTTGGTAGACAATGCTGTTTCATCACTGTATTTTGATAATTCAGGCTTGCTTTGGATAGGTACAGATAATGGACTAGATAAATATGATCCCTTTCGAAATCAGTTTAAAAGTATTAACTCTTTTGAATTAGTGAAAGAAGGCAAGATCCCCAGAATCTCTGATTACGGACAAACTTACGATAATAAATTAATTGTAGCCACTCATAATAGTGGACTGTTTTTAATGGATAGGAATAAGTTTACAATATTAGAAAAAGCACATAAGGAAATATCAGATATATACACTCTTGATGGAAAAACCTTTTATTGTGGATTATGGAATGGTAAGGTGGAGATATATAATTATATCACAAAAAAAACAAAAGTTTTAGAACTGGGTTTTAGGTCATTTCCCGTTTCCTCATTTCATCAATTAGCAAATGGTAATATTATTATTGGTACACATGGAAGTGGAGCTGTCATTCTGGATCCCAAAACTTTAGATGTAGATTCAAGACTTCGCAGTATATTTCCCAATATTGAGATTAATCAAATTACATCAACAGATGATGGATTAATATGGATTGCTACAGAAACCGGAGTTATTACTTATAATCCGGAAAATGACAAATCGAAAATTTACACGGCTAAGGATGGTGAAATTGAAGGTTTAACAAATAATAGTGCAAAATCAATCTGTATTGACAATTCAAAAAAGATATGGGTTTCAACTCGTATGGGCTTAAATTATTACTCACCTGATATTGATGATTTTGTGCCCGTTAATCATCCTTCAGAATTAAGACAAAACTGGATTACAGATATTGTAAAAGATAAAAATGGTCTTTTATGGTTTAATATAAATAACGGTCAGGTTGGGCGTTTTAATCCTGAAGATAATTTGTTGAGTACTTATGATATTGGAAGTGGAAACCGTCTGGATATATTCAGTAACAAAGGTTTTTTGTTATTTGATAATTCGGTTTTTTATGTAACCGGAAAAGATGAAATTATCTATTTTACCATAGATAATCTTAAAGACAACTTAAAGTCTGATCCTCCATTTATTAGCGAAGTTAAAGTTCAGAATAAATCCGTTTTACCAGGAGATACCATTAAAGGTCAGGTTGTTCTTGATGAAGATATCAACTATTCACGCGTATTGGATCTGGAATATGTAAACAGAAATTTCTCACTGTCGTTTTCATCTCCTTCATACGCCAATATCCGATTGAATAAATATGAGTATATGTTAGAGGGGTTCGATGAAGAGTGGGTTACTGTGGATAACAATGCCACAAATATTCAGTATACCAACTTATATCCTAAAGAATATACTTTTAAAATTAGATCTGCAAATAGCAGTGGATATTGGAGTGAAGTATCATCGTATAAAATAAAAATAAATCCTCCTTTCTGGTTAACCTATAAAGCTATTTTGTTAGTTCTGACGTTTCTGGCAGTAACCATCTATCTGGTTTATCGACAGCTCAAAAATAGTTTATTGTTGAAGCAGGAACTTTTAATGGAGAAAGTTCATCGTGAAAGGGAAGAAAAACTAAATAATGAGAAACTACGCTTTTTTACCAGTATATCCCACGAAATCAGAACTCCGATATCCTTGATCATTGGTCCTGCAAAGCAATTAGCCGAAGAGGGTTTAAATACGGAGTATCAAAAAAGTCGAATAGGGTTAATATTGCAAAATTCAAACCGATTGTATAATCTGGTGAATCAATTGCTTGATTTTAGAAAGGCCCAAAATGGAGAACTGACGCTCAAGGTGGCTAAAACAGATATTCTTGTATATTCACAAAATATTTTTCATTCGTTTGATGGACTGGTAAATGAGAAGAAAATCAATTATCATTTTATCTGTGAGTATGATGAGCTTGTGGGGTGGATTGATGCCGATAAGTACGATAAGATTTTATACAATCTGTTATCTAATGCCATTAAGTTTACACCCAAATTCGGAAGTGTTGATTTGTTTATTGGTATTAATCAGGATCAGAATGAGGTAAGAAAATTAATTGTTGAGGTTAGTGATGATGGAATTGGGATTCCATTGGAAAGTCAGCAAAAGATTTTTAAGAGGTTTTATCAGGTTGAAGCCACCAAGGATGATCATACCGGAAGTGGTATTGGTCTGTCATTGGTAAACTCTTTAGCTAAAATTCATAAGGCCGAAATCAAACTGGATAGTGCTCCTAATAAGGGAAGTGTATTTACCATTGAAATACCAATGGATAAGGATTTTTATGAAAGCGAGGAAATCTTTGATTACGAGATAAAATCCACAGATTCTATTTTTCCTATCACAACAGAAGCCAAAAAAATTAGCCGATCCACAGAGATGAAGGAAAAGGTTTTGGTTATTGAAGATAACCAGGAATTGAGGGATTATATTGCTGACTATCTATCAGATTACTACAAAGTATATAAGGCCGAAAACGGAGAAGAAGGATTGCAGATTTGTCGACAGATAAAACCCATTATTTGTATTGCAGATGTAATGATGCCTGTGATGGATGGTTTTGATTTTTGTAAAAATCTGAAAAATGATGAAAGAATCAGTCATATTCCTGTGATTCTGTTAACGGCACTTTCTGATAATGACAATCAAATAAAAGGATATAAGCTTGGGGCTGATGGTTATTTAACCAAGCCTTTTGATCCATCATTATTAAAGACACGCATTGAAAATATCATTAAAGCAAGAGTTGATTTAAAAGAGAAATTCTCCGATGATGTGGAAAGTAGTGTGGATGTATTAACGCATTCGCCTATTGATGAGGAGTTTATGAATAAATTAACCAGCATTATTGAGGAAAATATAAGTGATACTACCCTAACCGGGAATTTATTGTGTTCGGAGTTGGGAATAAGCTCATCAACATTATATCGTCGACTTAAGGAGCTAACGGATTTATCACCCAATGAGTTTATCCGAACCATACGTTTAAAGAAAGCTTTTCAGTTGTTGAAAACTAAGCGTAACAATGTTTCTGAGGTTTCTGATTTGGTTGGGTTTAATGATCCATACTATTTCAGTAGATGTTTTAAAAAACAGTTTGGTTATCCACCAAGTAATTTATTGTGATAATCAATAATTTGTGAAATGGTTAATAGGTGGTAGGGTATAAAGATTAATATGGATAAATGATTATAGTAAGAATTAAATAATGATATTAATAAATATGAACGGAATGAAGAATCTAAGAACTGTTTTGCTATCACTCACAGTTTTGTGGTTGGCGAGTTGTCAGGTAAAAACAAATACGGAAAAGGTATTTAATATTGTTGATTTTGGTGCTGTGGCTGATGGAGTAACAGACAATGCAGCTGCTATTAAAAAAACCATAGATGCGTGTACAGCAGCCGGTGGAGGTAAAGTTTTAGTTCCTGGTGAAGGTGTATTTTTAACCGGACCTTTTGATTTGGCATCTAAGATGGAACTTAGAGTTGAGGGTGGAGCAACCTTATTGGCTAACCCTGATACTGCAGTTTACACCGAAAGTGCCTTTAGAGAAAATCCTGGAGAAGGAACAATCTGGATAGGTGGTAAAGATCTACACGATGTTGCTATTACTGGTTTAGGTGTAATAGATGGTAATGGCTTTGAGTTTATGGGTAAGGAGTTGGAAGATTCTTATGAGTTATTACCTTTTAATGTAAAAGATCCTCGTCCACATGTTTTAACGTTGGTTAATGTTCATAACTTACGTATCGAAAATGTAACATTCAGACATTCTGCTTACTGGACTGTTCATTTAATTGGATGTAATGATGGTGTAATTACGGGAGTTACTATTGATAATAGCTTAAAAATTAGAAATAGTGATGGTATAGACCTGGATCATAGTAAAAATATCAGAATCAGCGATTGTCATATTCAAAGTGGTGACGACAGTATTTGCTTAAAGAACCGCAGAGAGTTTGAAGAGTATGGTAATTGTGAAAATATTGTGGTTACAAACTGTTTGATGAGTTCAAGATCATGTGCTTTAAAAATTGGTTCAGAAAATATGGATACCATTCAAAATGTTACAGTAAGTAACTGTACAATTTTGGCTAGTAACCGTGGAATTGGAATTCAGAACAGAGATGAAGGCGTGGTACAAAATGTACTTTTTACAAATATCATTGTGGAGAGCAAATTTTTTAGTGACGTATGGTGGGGTAAATCAGAACCTATTTATGTTACTGCTTATCGCAGAGCTAATATCAACCATAAAGATGCCAGCTGGAGATTTCCTAAGGGAGCTAAAGAAGGTAGAGTAGGTCAGGTTAACGATATTATATTCAGAAATATTCAGTGTCGTTCAGAGAATGGTGTTTACGTAAGTGCAGAATCTAAAGATAAAATTAATAATATTCTGTTTGATGGAGTTTCGGTAGTATTAAACCGTGTGACAGATTATGAGGGTGGAGTTTATGATCGCAGACCTTGTGAAGGTGTTGGGTTAGTAGAAGCTAAAACATCTGCTTTTTACATTGATAATGCAACTAATGTGCAGGTAAGAGATTGCGACATCAGATTAGGAAGTAAGGCACCTTTAAATATGGGTGAATTGATTCATAGAACAAACTAGGTTACAACTAAATTGCTGAAAGCCCGATATCTAACTGTTGATTTCGGGCTTTTATTTTTTTAGGAACAGAGATTCATGCACCTTTCGCTCAGGGAAGCGTCTCGCTTCGTTGCTTTCCAATCTGCTTCTTTCGGCTGGAAGCCGGAGTTTTTACAGCATAGCAGGACGCTATGCTGAGCTGTGTTGAACTTAAGTTCATACTTAAACATTGGTTAAGACATTTATTTTAAATAGAAAAACAACTATTCCTTATATAAACAATGCACAGGCTAGGTAATGAGTAGGTATTGGCTATGATACAAAGACATATTCACGACATATATTCAACATATAAAAGCCATACCAAATTCATTGTTTAATGAGTTTGGTATGGCTTTTATATAACTAAAATATGCATTATATATAGGTTTATACCAAGCTCTTCCCATAGTCATACCGACTACATCTCCTAACAGACATCAAGTTTTAACGGATTATCGTAAGAATTTTGGTATACACATCGTATACACCATAAAACAATGCTATACTACTACAAGGCATAGCATTGTTCAGGTGAGATAAAGCAAATCTACGAAGCATCTTGTTTTGAGGTGATTCCAATGCGTAATAGATTCTCTAATAGCTATTGCGGGTTTATGCAAAGGCAATTTTTAAGACGTCTTCAAAGTAATCCACAAAATGTGCTGTGACACCTTCTTTGATATAATCTGGTAGTTCGTTAAAATCCTTTTTGTTGTCAGCTGGAAAAATAAGTTCATGCACTTTTACTCTTCTTGCTGCAATTGTTTTTTCGCGTACACCACCAATTGGTAAAACTTTACCGGTTAATGTCAACTCTCCGGTCATGGCCAAACCTTTTTTAATTGGTTTTCCTGTAATCAAAGAATAAAGCGCTAATGCCATTGTTATTCCAGCCGAAGGCCCATCTTTAGGTGTTGCCCCTGCAGGAACATGAAGATGTATTAAATGGTCGTTAAAATAGTCTTTATACTTTTTATCCTTTGATAAAATGGAGCGTACATAGGAATACGCAATTTCGGATGACTCCTGCATTACATTGCCAAGCTGACCTGTCTGTTTTAGTCCTCCTGATCTTGATACTAAGGAGGTCGCTTCAATATAAAGTGTAGCACCACCCATAGCTGTCCATGCTAGTCCTAAAGTAACACCCGGGATCGATTTTTTATACAGCTCTTCAGTCGTAAATACTGGCTGTCCCAGAAATTCAGTTAAGTTTTTCGGACTCACACTTATTTTCTCTGAACCTTCTTCAGCTTGTTGGAGTGTGGCTTTTCGCATAATCTTTTTAATCTGATTTTCTAAGCCTCTTATACCTGCTTCTCTGGCATATCCATCAATCATTTTTTTAAGTGCGGTATCTGATATGGTCACTTCACTTGCTTTTAAACCATGTTCCTTTCTTTGTTTCGGAATCAGATATCGCTTGGCTATTTCTACCTTCTCTTCAAGGATATATCCTGAAAGTTTGATGATTTCCATACGATCCAATAAAGGACGTGGAATGGTATCAAGCTGATTGGCAGTGGTTACAAACAAAACATTTGATAAATCAAACCTAACATCCAGATAATGATCTAAAAACTCAGCATTTTGTTCAGGGTCAAGAACCTCTAACAATGCCGCTGCCGGATCACCCTGATAACTTGCTCCAATTTTGTCAATTTCATCCAACATAATAACCGGATTGGCTACTCCTGTTCGTTTTAAGCTCTGTATCAGTTTACCGGGCATGGCTCCAATATAGGTTCTTCGATGTCCTTTTATTTCTGCTTCATCACGCATTCCACCAACTGAAAATCGGTAAAACTCCCTACCCATAGCATCTGCAATAGATTTACCTATTGATGTTTTACCAACTCCGGGAGGGCCAACCAAACAAATAATGGAACCGGATACTTTACCTCTTTTAACAATGGTACTCACAAACTCAAGAATACGTTGTTTCACATCGTTGAGTCCGTAATGTTGTTCATCAAGAATCTTTCGGGCTGTTTTAATATCCTTATTGTCATCAGAAAAAACACCCCAGGGTAAATCTGTTAGCCAGTTTAAATATGTTCTGGTTACATTGAATTCTGAAGAACCTGTTTCAAGTGTTTTGAGTTTATTCAGTTCTTCTTTTACAACTGTTGATGCCTCATTCGAAAGCTTCAGAGGTTTTATCTTGTTTTCAATAGCTTCAACCTCAGAGGTTTTGTCATCTTTTTCTAAGCCAAGTTCCTGTTTAATAACTTTAAGTTGCTCTCGTAAAAAGAATTCGCGCTGATTCTGAGATATCTTTTCTTCTATTTGTTTCTGAATATCCTGTTGTAGCTTACTTAATTCCAATTCTTCTTTTAAAAGAATCAGTAATTTCTCACTTCTGTCAAACAAGTTATAAGCTTCAAGTATTTCCTGAAGTTTTTTGCCATCCGAGGAAAGAAAAGAAGCCACCAGATCCATTAGTAATCCCGGTTTTTCAAGACCAACCTGGTTAAGAGCCAAACGCATTTGTTCCTGAAACATGGGATTGATTTTAATTAACTCCTTAACAGAATTAATTATAGCCATAGTAAAAGCTTTCAACTCATCAGTTACTTCCTGTTTTTCTTCCTGTTCATATTTTACCTGCCAATGTTGAAGGCCATCTTTAGCATTTTCTTTTACATATTGAAAACGGGTGAGTGCTTGTGCAAAAATATTGATGGAGTTATCACTTTGATTTACAACTTTTAGAATTTTTAGGAGTGTTCCTGTATTGTATATTTCTGAGTCTATAAGGTTTTCTTCACCTTGCTCTTTGATATATGAAACTCCAATAAAACCATTTTCTTTTTCTATAGCATGGTTTATTCTTTTTACCAATTCTTTTGAACTGAAGTTAAAAGGTAAGGCTAAACCGGGAAAAACCGGACGGTTATCTAATGGTAATACAATTAAATTATCAGGGTATATCTCACTAACCAGAACAAGCCCTGAGTTTTGGATTCTATTGTCAGTCATGATATATTTTTTAATTCAAAATACTTATAAATCAATCTGTAATTTGTATATCTGCCGTGGGTTGTATTGTTTAGAGCAGTATTATAGATGCTGGTTTATTATGGATAAAAGATTTACTTTATCAACAACGCCCGATTGTTTCCAAACCGTTTGTCCGTTTTTAAAAATAGCTAAAGTAGGTACGCCTCTTATCTGAAATCTATTGGCAATCTCCGGATTCTTATCTACATCTATTTTTATAATTTTTGCTTTTCCTCCTAGTTCCTGAGCAAGGTCTTTAAGTATTGGAGCCTGATCTTTACACGGGCCACACCATTCCGCAAAAAAATCAACCAATACTGGTTGTGCTGAATTTATTATATGATTAAAATTTCCTTTCATAAGTGTATTTCTTCTAATTGGTATACTAAACCATTTGATATTAAAATTTCTTATTTAAGTGGGAAATTTCCAAATCATATACCATTTTTTTTGAATTAGTAAATGATATTAGTGTAGTGTGTTGTTATTCAGTTTTGTAGGTGTTTCTGTGAATTGAAAGTATGATATTGATTGAAGTTGTATATAATGCCATAATGACTTTATATGCAGCTTAATTGGTGACAATATAGCATTTGTGATAGTGTTATCTATAGGTATCGCTTATTGATTATGAGATTCAATTTCTAAAAAATTCTCTCTGAGCAAACAGGACCACTTCCCATCATTTGTATATCCCCAAATAAATACCGTATAACTTCCTGAATTGTGAGGTAAATGAGGGCTCACTTGTTTATTAATATTACCTGCCCATGTTTTATTAAAATGTAAATTAGATGCATAATTAGGTATGTGTTTATCGCTATAGGTTTTGGTTAAAGAAGTTGTAATTGTAGGGCAAAAAGAAATTCTTTCTGAATTTTTTTCAGACTTTATTAAATCAAAAGATATGTTGTTTGAAGTAATATCAATAATACCATCGTAACTATTTGGTCCAAAGAAGAAGGGGTTTGAAACGACTCTTAATGATTTAAATTTCGTACAAGGAATGCTTAATAGTTCCTGAATGTTAAATATTGGAATACCATCAAGTATAACAAAAGGGTTTATTCCATAATTTCCCTCATCATCTATGAGTGCTATGCTGGTCTTTTGTTTCTTTGTTTTAGGTGTAGCCCTGTCAACAATTTCATAAATATATTCTTTAAAACTTGGTAGGTTCAAATAATTCCTAAAAAGATACTCCTGTTCAGGATCACCATAGAATCTTAGATTTTGGCGCGTTACATCGATGCTTTCTTTTGGGTTATTATATGCATCGTTTATTTGTAAATTAAGCATTCGGGCCTCAATGATAGCTTTAAGAGTGGAGTCGGGAGTAAATAGTTCTTTGGTGATATTTAAAAAGTCTGGATAAAACTCATTATCCAACGATATTTGATAGGATGAAATCGTATCTGTCATTGAAATGATGAGATCATTGCCTTGGTAAAGAAGGGGGAGTTTACAAGTGAAGTGGCCTAAACTATCCGTGCTGCATCTGTTTATCCAAGAAATTGAATCAACAAATGATAAGTAAATATTTTTGTTGGCAGCATATGATCTTTCATCTTTTGAGCTAATATTTCCAGTAACAATGTCATTAGAAATTTCCGGTAGGAAGTTTATTGTATTAGATGTATATGAAAACGATTTGTTCTTTGGAAATGTTAGGATATAATCATTAATGTTTTTTATTTCATTATTCATTAAGTTAATATCATTGGCAGATATATGATTTGATATTGAGGCGATAGAAGAAGATAAAAATACAGAATGAATGATATCATGATCAGAAGGTGTTGATGTTTGGGAATTGCCCAGTTTTAATGATACATAATAATTGATGCTGTCATTAATATCTGAATTAATATTTAGAATAACAGAGTCTCCTGGCGTTGTATTTGATTTATTAAGCTCTGCAGAGATATTGAAATGAGGGTTCGGTTCTATGTAAATATTTCGTTGAGTTACTGTGTTTAAAGATTGGTCTTTTATAATTACTGTGTTTAATCCTGTTGGTAGTTTTATTGCTAAGCATGAATCTTGTTGATGAATAGGTTGTGTATATTCATATTTAAAACCGTTGTTTTCAACAAATAGGTTTAAAGGATAGTCATTAAATTCTTTTGAGTACAGTTTTAAGAAAGCACTGTTTTTGTTGATACTATCAAGCCTGCAGATCAAACCTGAATCTGCAATTTTTTTTAATGGAATTGTAGATTGTTGATTATTGATTGACGTAGCAACAATTTGGTAATTATATAGTGGATTAGGTGTAAAAGTAAATGCATTAAAACCATTTTGCATTACTTTACTCATAACAACAGAATCATTTCTTAGTAATTTTAGGTCAACTTTTTTGTCGCAATTCTGACACGATACAACTATTTTATTTTTAATTCCATAGATTAATTTTCCACCTTCTGCAAATACATTAAGTTTCATACTTGTACTGTCTTTGTTGTCTTTTGCTGATTGTGTTTTAGGGAGAAATGGATTTACAACCTTTATTTGTTTTGTAAAAAAGGAAGCAGGACCAAAATTTTTCATGTAATTAGTATAGGCTCTTAAGTAATAATAATCAGTAGAAAGGTGTCGAGGAATTATTATTGAGTTAATGGTTTTACCCTTTTGTAATAAGTATTTTTTTGCTGACACTACATGATAATCCTGATCATACAGTTCTAAATATAAAACAGAACTAAAATCAATGGGAATCAGGAGGGTTGCATCAAAAGTAATCGCCTGAAAATTTATGGATTCTCCTGAAAGATACATTTCCTGATCAGGAATTAATAAAACCTTTTCATTGATTTTATAATCCTCTTTATCAGTTATTAATTTTAATGTTTTGGTAGACTGGCAGTTTACCGATGCAAATACTCCCCAAAAGAAAATGGTATATAGTACTTTTCTGAGTTGTGACATAGCTTTAAAATTTTGTTTAATATATTAAATAAGGGAATATTTACTCTAGTCTTCTTCTCTTTCAATCCAAAATTCAGGAGGAGTATTAGTGCCATTTGCCGTGCAATTATAACAAGGTGTTTTGGCAAGAGTTATTAATACTATATAGGATTCAGGATATGTATTTTCGCTCAATATCGAATAGCCTTTATTCATAAGAGAATCAACTTCGGGATGATAAAGCCTATATAATCTTTCAGTCCAAGGCCTGGACATACTTGGGTATTCAAAAGTATACAACCTGCAATCTTCATTTCCAGATGAAGGAATATAACTCTCAGGCAAATCATTTCTGTCGATAAATATTCTTTTTTCAGAGGTTCCGCAAACCAAAAAATAACCTAATATACGTTGGTCATCCGATAAGTTTTTTACGTTTCCCATTAATGGGCCAGGTATAGGATCAAATAAAGTGCCCTGGTTGTAATTTAGTGCATTTATGTCTTTAAAATACTTATAGGCGGGTTCAGATAAAGAATGTTGTTTAACCAATATGGTATATCTTAAAAAGAGTCTGTTGGTTTCTTCTGTAATGAATTTTATTGAATGCCCATTTACGATATCATTATTTCTATTTGCTGTAGAGGTCAAATCAAACTTCGTGCTGTTTACATCTTTATAGCATATCTCCCGTTCAGGATGTTCTGTAAGCATAGCATATGGTACTTGAAATTTCCACGTTTCTTCATAATCCCAGGCATAAAAGTGTGTATTGTTATTTATATCATGGGTGTCCAGCAATATGTCAATTCCTAAATTGTTATTCCTTGTTGTTAGTTGCCAGTAAATACTATCTATCGGAATTGGATTTTTGATGGTTTCAAAATCGGATTCGTAGGTTTCTCCATCAAGAATGATTTGTAATTTGTAACTATTGTCTACAATCCCCTGGAAATCAATATCTATTGTTTCGTAAACGCCGTCATCAGTTTCGTATAATGGAATTTCTAAACCAGTATCTTCAATGATTTTTATTTGGGCATCACAAACAGGATTATCAGGTCTTCCATTACTATTATAGTTTAAACTTCGGGATAGTTTCACCTTGTATGGACCAGGTAAGTTTGTTAACTCTCCGTCAACCACCAGAATATTTTCATATTTGGAAATATCTGGTTCGTAATTATAGACACAAGATGCAAGTATGATAACTACTAAATAAATTGGAATATATACTAAATATCTCATTTAAAGGATTTTTACTTAATTAGGATTTTTTTTGTCGCATTAATAGTTTATTCTAGTTATCTTCTTTTTCTACCCAGAAGTCAGGAACTACATTGGTGCCGTGTGCAGTACAAGTATAACACGCAGGTTTGGCTAGATACACTATATAAAAAGGAAAAGATTGAGCAGGGATAATTTCTTTGTAAATTAAAAAGTTTTCTTGTGTTATGAGCGAATCTATTTTAGGTTCTATACGTCTGTATTCATTTTCATTCGGAAATAAACCATCACTTTTATTGTTACCAATCTCATCCGCAGGGATTTCGAATATATGGCGTTTGCATTCTTTAAAGCCATTAGTTGGATAATAGTTTAGGGGTAACTCTGACCTGTCGATAAAAATTCTTTTTTCAGTAGCTCCACTTACAAAGAAATAACCTAATACAAATTTATTGTTACCAGATACATTTTCTATGTTGCCCGATAATGGCCCAGGTATAGGATCAAATAAAGTACCTTGGTTGTAGTTTAGTTCATTTAAGTCTTTAAAATATTTATATGTGGGTTCAGATAAAGAATGTTGTTTAACTAATATGGTATATCTTAAATAGAGCCTGTTGTCTTCTTCTGTAATGAACTTTAGTGAATGTCCTTTTACTATATCATTATTTCTGTTTGTTGTAGATGTAGTAATAAAGTTAGTGTTTCTATCACTTTTATAACATTCTTCCAATTCAGGAAAAAGGTCATAATTGTTAAAGGGGACATGAAATTTCCAGGTTTCTTCATAATCCCAGGCATAAAAATGGGTTTTATTATTAGAGTCATGAGCATCAATTAAAATATCTATTCCTCGGTTATTATCTATTTTTTTAAATTCCCAATATATATTGTCAATAGGAATTGGTTCTTTAATAGTTTCAAAATCCGATTCGTAAATTTCATCATCTATTTCAATATGAAGCTTATAGCTTTTGCCAACTATTCCCTGAAAAGAGTTGTCTATGGTTTGATAAATACCCTCATTGGTTTCGAACAAAGGGATTTCTAAACCAGTTTTATCCATAAATTTAACCGTGGCATCACAAACGGGGCTACCGTTTTTTTGACCATAACCAAAACTTCGTGACAGTTTTACTTCATAGGGACCAGGAAGGTTGGATAATTCTGCTTCAACAACTAAAATATTTTCGTATTTCGAAATGTCAGGTTCGTATTTATATACACAGTTAACAAGCGTAATAGAGCATAGTATTATAAAAGTATAGTTGATTTTTCTTAACATTGGGCTTCTTAGCTGTATATCACACATTGTAAAAAAAACTCTTTTACCTGAAGATCTCTTTAGACTATATTTTTTATTAAAATCTAACATTGTATGACACATTAATAATCGGTTTTGCAAATACGGAAAGTAGGTATCCATTTAATTTTCTAGACTCAGTAGATTTAAAATATACAGAATAAGCATTGTGTCTTCCTGTTACATTGTAAATGCCAATTGACCAGAAATTACTTATTGTTTTGTTTGATTTTAAATTTTCGTAGATGTTTAATGAAATATCCCATCTTAAATAATCAGGTATCCGATATTCATTTCTGTTTGAATAATGTAGAAGTTGATTATTTCTAAAATTATATTTTGCAACCGGCATAGAAATGGGTCGTCCCGTGCTATAGGTAAATGTTGATGATATACTATATCTTCGGGAGTGTTTATAGTTAGCTACAATTGTAAAATCATGGGTTTTGTCGTAGTCAGTAGGGTAGTACTCGCCGTCATTTATTCTATCCTCAGCAAACTTGCTGTCTATCTTTAATTCCGACTTTGAATAGGTGTAGGACACCCATCCGTTTATTTTTCCCTTTTCTTTTTTTAGTAAAAGCTCTAACCCGTATGCTCTTCCTATTCCCGATAATAATGCAACATCTAAATTAGGATTTAATAATAGTTCTGCACCACTTTTATAATCCAGGTGATTTCTGGTTTTTTTGTAATATAATTCAGCCGATGCTTCAATGGTATTGGTAAATAAGTTGTGGTAATATCCTAACGCAAATTGTTCTCCTATTAGAGGTTTTATTGTAGGGTCACTAATTTTCCAAACATCAGTTGGTGAAATGGCTGATGAATTAGAGATCATGTGTACAAACTGGTGCACCTTGTTGTAACTAAATTTGAGTGAATTGTTTACTCCCAGTATGTATCGCGATGAAAATCTTATTTCCGGTTCACCATAAGTTTTAACAATTTCATTCTTGGCATATTGTGTGGAGTCCATTCTACTCTCCACACGCTTAGGAACTAATGGATTGTATTCGTAATCTTTATACGGTCCAAGTATAAAAAAATTAGCAAGTCTTACTCCCAGGTATGCAGAAAATCTGTTGCTTATTTTAAATTCGTTGCTAAGGAACAAACCTGTTTCGATGCTTTGTTCCTTGGGTAATTTAAATTCAGTAATGTCTGATTCTGACGAATGAGGTGTCATGTTACCAGGAGTCATATCGTACCTGGTAATTTCAGATC
Source organism: Plebeiibacterium sediminum (assembly GCF_026013605.1). Classification (GTDB taxonomy): domain Bacteria; phylum Bacteroidota; class Bacteroidia; order Bacteroidales; family Marinilabiliaceae; genus Saccharicrinis; species Saccharicrinis sediminus. The sequence goes on along the minus strand of NZ_JAPDPJ010000001.1, from coordinate 66,381 downwards.
CTACAATAAAATTGTGTTTGGAGTTTGGAAAATAATGGAGTTCCGATTTTACCGACTTGTAATCAATATCGTATTTCATATTGAATGCAAGTTCCGGGTCATCATCGCGTGTAATATTGTATTGATAGTTGGAATATATACCCGATATTTTAGAGTACACTGTAGGAGAAAAATAGTGTTTGAAAAATAAACCAGCACATTTATTTTGATAATGATATGCAGTATCCGAATTCAGCGTAAAGTTGTCTCTGGATAAATATCCTGTAAAGCTTATTTCATTTTTATCATTTAGGAGATATAAAATCTTGGTGCTTATATCATAAAAATTAGCTGAGCTTTTTCTGGTTTGAGGAGAATCAATTTGTTTTAAAATCCAATCAGAATAAGTGCTTCTTCCTCCAATAATTACTGATAGTTTGTCTTTTATAATTGGCCCCTCCAGTGTAAGTTTTCCTGTTACAGGACTTATCCCTCCACTTATAGCATATTTTTTCAGATTACCTTGTTTTGCTTCGACATCAAAAACAGATGATGCCCGACCGCCATAAGTAGCCGGAATTCCGCTTTTATATAATTTAAAGTCCTTTACAGTTTCGGGATTAAATACAGAAAAGAATCCAAATAAATGAGATGAGTTAAAAATAGGTATATCATCAAACAATATTAAGTTTTGATCAGTACTACCTCCTCTAACATTAAAACCAGACGATCCTTCACCAACGGTTTGAACTCCAGGTAGGAGTAATGCTGTTTTTAAAACATCTACTTCTCCCAAAGTAGCCGTTATTTGTTTTATTTTATCAATGTTTATTTGCTGAACACCCATATTGAGGTTCTTTACATTATTGTTATTCTCCGCAATAACTTTTATTTCGTTAATTAATACGTCACTTTTTTCCATATTAACATTTAATGATCCATTGCTGTATACATGAATCGGTAGTGACAGATCTTTTAAACCCATACTCTTAAACATGAGTTCACTTTTGCCTACGGGTACATTTAATACATAATAACCTGATGGATCAGTAATGGTTCCAATATTTAGTTTTTGTATGTAAATCTGTGCTCCAACAACAGGTTGTCCATCTTCATGATTAAGTACTTTACCTGATATTGAGCAATTACTTTCAGATGAAATAACTTTTGGGTTCCCTATCACAGTGATGCTGTTTGATATTTGTACTTCTTTCTTTTCAGGTTTATTAATAAATGAACTGTTAGTTGCTTCTGTACCTTTCGTTTTAATGTTAATAGCAGGTTTATTCGTAAAGAAGTCTTCAGGAAGCGAAGTTTGTAATTTATTATCGTTGGTTATTATAATATTTGAACCATCAATGATGTAGCTTAATTTTGAAAGCATAAATGCATCGTGAAGTATTGTTGATAGTTCTGTTGAATCCGGGTAATTCATGATGATTAATGAATCAACCCAATTTTCTTTGTAGAAAAATTTAATATTTAGATTATGTTCTGCATTATTTACAAATTCACTAAACGTGACAGAATTTTGAATAGGTGAAATAACCAATTTGCTATTGTTTTGTGCTGTAGAGTGATGAATTAGGATGAAAATGAATAATGATAGCAGGGCGTTTTTCATGGATTTGTGCTTAGAATACCTTATGAACTAAGTTGATTTAAATTAGATATTGGATTTGTGACTGTTTTTGTATAGAGCTGATGTAGAGTTTTTATGGCTTATTGTTTTCATAATATTCTAAAATTTGTGTAGTAGATTCATATTGGTTTTTATTTACTATCAGGTGGTTCGTACTGATGAACTTTTTGAGTTCTTTCTTCTTGTCTGTTAACTGATTAAGCAGATCCGATTTGTTTTTAATTGGAAATACTATAGAGTTAATCATTAAGTACATTTCTGTTATAGTTGTGTAATTGTAATATGGCCAATCAGTAACAATGGCTTTATATTTAGATTTATGTATCATAAATTTCATGGTGCCATCATATACTATTTCATAATAGCTATCTGAAATTTTTTTACCATTCTTATACGTGAGGTTTGTGTAATACCTGAAAGTCTTATTTAATATGTTAAATTCTTTTATGAAATTTTCGTCAAGAGCTATGCTGTGAATTTTGTAGTCAGTTGAACTGAGAAGATAAATGAGCTTATCGTCTAAAATATCATATCTTAAATTTTGAACGTGAAATTTTTGATTGTTATAAGTAATCTCCCCATCGGTCCAATCATTATCGTAATAGGGGTGTCTTGTTTGAGTACCAGTAGATTTATGAAGTTTACCTATCATAAAGGGAAGTTTAATATCAAACTGCTTTAGCGAATCTTGTAAAGCTGATTTATTGTACTCAAAATATTCTTTTTTATTAGTATAGCTGAGTTCTTGAGCATCTGTAGATCCAGTCACAAGTAGATGTATTGCAACTGTAACTATTAAAAATGATTGTCTGTAATTTGGTATAATTAATATCCATTTATTTAAATAGAGAAATGGTAAATTAAAAGACTTTTTACTAAGCATTATATATTTCTTTGGATGTTAATAATGTTAGGGATACTATATTATTGTATTTAAAGTGAGTAGGTTTTATGGGGTGTAGAAACATGTTAGGTTGCAATTTAAGGTTTATTGTATTAGTATATTTTAATAAAATAATTAACAACTACTAAAATTATAATAAATAAAAGATATATGCAACCGCTGTTTCGATAAACGTTTTTGATAAATTTTAATTTTTAGTGTATTTGTGATAATTGATTTTATTGAAAGTGTTGTGTGGTGTAGGGTGCAGATATATAGTTATATATGAAAAAATAATTTCTGTAGTATAAGAAAATATAATAAGATTTAAATATTAGCTAATGATTATATAATAAAGTAATGTAATATAAAATGGGTTATGTAATTTGCATTTATATAAACATAATAATGTTATGAGTATTATTGAAATTTTCAGATCTCTATCAGAAGAGTTATAAATGTGTTTTGTTATAGAGCTTTTGATATATCTAAATATAAATGGCGAAGTAGTAAATAAGCAAAGATGAAAATAAAACAACAGGTAAGGTTCTTAAAGTTGTATTCAAGAATGGATGCATTTTTATTTTCATATCATTTTAATATCTCAAGGTATGACAGATATCTTCTTTTGTCTTTTATCACATATATTAAATTGATAATATAATTAATAAATGCACCAATGAAGGCTATGTTTATACTTGGGGCATACAAAAGAATTATTATAAAAAAAAAGCCACTAACAGCTTGACTGAAAGTGGCTTTGTATTGTGGGCCCACCAGGGCTTGAACCTGGGACTCCCTGATTATGAGTCAGGTGCTCTAACCAACTGAGCTATAGGCCCGGCATTGTTATACAAAAATCCTTTTGTATATTGCGGATGCAAAAATAATAAGTTATATCAATTTATCAAATAGAGGATTGAAAAAAATATGACAAAATTAAAAGATAAGAAGAGTGTAATCTTTGATTTGGGTAATGTAATTGTTGATATTGACCTGAATATCACCTTTCAACGTTTTAAGGAGTTAGGCTATTATATTGATGAAAATTTTTTAAAAATATATCATCAAACACCAATTTTTAAAGATTTTGAAGAGGGAAGAGTTACTCCACACGAGTTTACTGCTGAATTATTACAAAAGATGAAGCAGGGAGTAACTACAGATGATGTAATTGCTGCATGGAATTCTCTTTTGGGAGATTATAAAGAAGAAAGAATTTCAACCATATTGGAGTTACGAAAAACCCATCAGGTTTATTTATTAAGTAATACCAATAGTCTGCACATAGATTCTTGTGCTTATCGGGTTCCGATTGTTGGTTCGTTGGATAAGTTGTTTGATAAGATCTATTACAGCCATGAAATGGGTATGAGTAAACCCAATGATATTATATTTGAAACGGTATTAAGAGATGCCGATATAAAGGCTGAAGAAACGCTTTATTTAGATGATTCGGTTGCTAACGTTGAAGCGGCAAGAAATCTAGGAATTGAATCGTGGTTGGTGGAATATCCGGATCAATGGGTTCCTCAAATGAATCAATTATTAAAGGAAACAATCCAGTAAATTTTAATGAGCATAAAAAAAGCCAACAGCTAAAATCAACTGTTGGCTCCTTATGTTTTTATTTCTTAATTAACAACCATACATCTTCGTTGTTGGGTTGTTTTCGTTCCATTGCTAATGCATTAAAAGCTTCATCTTTATCGTAAAAACCCTTGTATGAAACTTTATAGAAGTCTTGATTTTTACCAGTTTTCCGTACAATCACTTCTGAATCATATCCCTGCTGTATCAACTCATTTTTAAAAGTCTCTGCATTTTGTTGACTGGAAAAGCTTCCTGCAATTAAAAAGAATTTGTTTTCAGGTGGAGTAACCACTTCTGGTTCCGGTGGAGGAGGTGGTGGTACTACTGTATCTTTTATTTCTACAGGTGGTTTAACCACTTCTCTTTTAACTTGTTTAACTTCATTTTTCTTCTTGTCTCCACAAGAAAAGAAGATGAAGGATATTAATAAAAATGGTATTAGCTTTTTTATCATGACTGTTCAAAATTATCTGTCTAAAATAGAAATAATATTTTAATAAAAAAGGATTTGTTGACGAACGCACCTTTAATGCAAAGTTAAGGGAATAAAAAAAAGCTGCCAAACACTTTTTTGTCTGACAGCTTTGAATGTATTTTTGAGCTTAGTAATTATTCAACAAACTTATACCCAACTCCTTTTATAGTTTTAATGTGACTGGAGCCAATTTTTTCACGTACTTTTCTTACGTGAACATCAATGGTTCTGTCGCCAACAATAATACTATCTCCCCAAACTGCATTATAAATTTCATCGCGGGTAAATACTTTATCTGGTTTAGAAGCCAATAGCATTAACAGTTCAAATTCCTTTTTAGGTAAAATAAGTTCAGTGCCTTTACTGATAATAATGTATTTTTCTCGGTCAATAGTTAAATCACCTATTGTAATAATGTCCGATTTTTTCTCAGAAGAGGAACCATTATCTGATTTGTAGCGCTTAAGTAGGGCTTTTACTCTTGAAATTAAAACCTTTGGCTTAATAGGTTTTGAAATATAATCATCAGCCCCTGCATCAAAGCCAGCAATTTGAGAATAGTCTTCACCTCTGGCTGTTAAAAAGGCTACAATAGTATTTTTTAGTTCTGGTATTCTTTTTATTTCCTCACATGTTTCAATACCATCCATTTCAGGCATCATTACATCCAAAACAATTAAATGAGGAAGTTCTTTTTTTGCAATTGAAATTGCTTCAACTCCATTGCTTGATGTTAATACCTGAAATCCTTCCTTTTTCAGGTTGTATCCTACGAACTCAATAATATCCGGCTCGTCATCTACTAACAAAATCTTAAAATTATTTGCTTCTATCATTTTTTAAAGCGTTTGAATTGTTTACTTCACAATTCATTTTTTTCCCTGTGTGTTATCGAATTATGAAGATAAATTTTATGGTGTGAAGGTACATAATTGGTTATTTTGTATGTATATACACCATTATTATTATGTGAACATATTGTTAAGACACGATAATAAATTTATATCATGCTTTATCAAGCGTTACAGTAAAGCTGGTTCCTTTACCATAGGTACTTGTAACATTAATGGTTTGATTATGTGCCTCAATAATATGCTTCACAATAGCTAAACCAAGACCGGTACCACCTTGTTCACGCGAGCGGCTTTTATCTGCACGATAAAATCTTTCAAAGATTCGGGGCAAATCATTACCACTGATACCAATACCATTATCTTTTACTTCTATAAGGTATCTGTTGTCCATATCGTAGGTGCTGATCATTGTTTTTCCACCCTTTCGGCCATAATTTATGGAGTTTACAACGAGATTACTAAATACCTGAAATAGCTTTTGTTTATCTCCTTTTACCATCAAGCTTTTATTCCCTTCTTTATTTAGTTTTAACTCAATATTTTTTTCCTGAGCTCTGATTTCCTGAAGGTCATATACGTCATCTATTAATTGATACAGGTTAAATTCCTCAATATTTATTTCCAGTTCTCCCGACTCCAGTTTAGATATTGCTTCCAGGTCTTCAATAATGGAGATCATTCTGTCTATACTCTTTTCTGTCCGGTTTAAATACAGCATGTTAATATCCGGATCATCAATACCACCATCCAATAAGGTTAAGATGTAACCTTGTATATTGAATACCGGAGTTTTTAGTTCATGCGATACATTACCAAGAAACTCCTTGCGGTATTTTTCCATCTGCTTTAATTGCTGTATCTCCATTGTTTTCCCTTTCATCCAGTCTGCAACTTCCTTATTTACTTCTATAAAAGGATCTTTTTCTTTTGAAGCAGTTATTTCGTCAGAAGAAGGTTTAAAGTGATGGATGGTTTTATAAATTGGTTTTACCTTTGACTTAATAAAACTGTTGATGAAAATACCTGAATAAATACCATAAATAGTTATTGTAATAGGAATACTTATGAGTAATGAGGTAATAATATCTGAGGCAAAATAATTGATCAGAAAAAAGGAAATCGTTAAAAAGAAATAGATTCCGGTTGATATAATTATGATCTTTTTTGAAGTTATGTTCTTCATAAGGTATTGAATATTATTCTATTATGTATGGTAATGATAATTTAATATTATAATAGCATTAAACATTTGCACCCGGTAGAGCAATATACTATATTTCGGCCATTATTTTTTCAAGGTACACACTGTTTGATCTCTTATATGAATAATGACGGACTCAAATGTATAGTATTTGTGTGGTAGTTGGTATGTGAGATTTTGAAAATAGCGAAAACTTTACAATAATATAATGTAGGCATACTTCATTATAGGGTGAAATATGCAAACTTTAGTTATTAAATAATTTTGTGAATGGACTATTTATATTTAATCATATTTGCTTTAGTAGTATTGGGAATTATTGACCTGGTGGTTGGAGTTACAAATGATGCAGTCAACTTTCTGATTTCAGCTATTGGTTCAAAAGTGGCTAAACGTAAATATATATATATGATTGCCGCTGCAGGTATTATTATAGGAAGTATGTTTAGCGGGGGTATGATGGAAGTGGCTCGTAAAGGTATCTTTAATCCTGAGTTTTTTTACCTGGATCAGCTGTTAATCATATTTGTAGCAGTAATGTTTACGGATATCATATTAATTGATCTTTTTAATACATTTGGTTACCCTACCTCAACCACGGTTGCTATTGTATTTGAGTTACTGGGTGGAGCCTTAGCTCTGGGACTAATAATTATTGGAGGTGAAAATCCGGATGCTTTAAAAATCAGTGATCTGATTAATACGCATAGTGCAGTTACTATTCTGGCTGGAATTGTTTTAAGTATTGTGGTTGCTTTCTTTTCCGGAGCCATAATCCAGTTCTTTTCAAGATTGGTTTTTACTTTCAGATATAAAAACAGGTTTAAATTACTTTTTTCGTTAGCGGGAGCCCTAGCTATCAGTGCAATAAGTTTTTTGATATTAAAAAAGGATATTGCTTTTGCTAATATTATTTCAGGCTCGTTTTCTGAATTTGTTCAGATGAATTTAGCGTTGGTACTGTTTTTTGTTTTCGCGCTGGCATTTATCACCTTTATTACATTATCGTATTTTTTTAAAATTGATATACCACGTGTAGTGGTTTTTGCAGGTACATTTACCATTGCTTTATCCTTTGCATCCAATGATTTAATTAATTTTATTGGCATTCCTCTTTCTGGTATTGAAGGTGTGAGATCTTTTATGGAAAGTGGAGAAAGTAGTTCTTCCTCTTTTTTAATGAACATCTGGAACCAGGGAGTTCTGCATAATTCCGGAATCTATAATTTGGTTTATCTTTTCTCAGCTGTTATAATGATTATAACCTTATTTACATCTCGTAAACTGAGGTCAGTAACAGAAACTGAAATGCATTTGGGAAGACAGGATTCCGGTTACGAATCATTTGAGCCATCACAATTATCGAGATATGTAGTGCATCGTTTTTTAAGTTTCCACAGTAAACTAATAAATGTATTGCCAGCAAAATTTGTTAATGGTATTAGCAAAAGATACGAAAGAAGCGAAGAAAATGTTGATGATGAGGCAGGGATGTATTTTGATACGGTTAGAGCTAGTGTTAACCTTGTAGTAGCTAGTTTTTTGGTTGCTATAGGTACCTACTTTACCATTCCATTATCAACAACTTTTGTTGTATTTATGGTTGTAATGGGTACTTCGCTGGCTGATCAGGCTTGGGGAAGAGAGAGTGCTGTATTCAGATTATCCGGTGTTTTTTCAATTTTAGGAGGGTGGTTTATAACTGCTATAATGGCTTTTATTGGAGCTTTTGTACTTGCCATATTTATTTGGTGGGCTGAAATGTATGCCATTGTTATTTTATTAGTAATAGCTGCATTTGTATTATACCATACTAAAAAATATCACAAGAAAATTTATCAGCAACAACAGGAGCTTAATATTGAATCAGATCAGCAACCTAATATTGATAACATCCCAGTGAGAGAATTGGGTAGTGAAAAAATCAGAAAGCATATTCTTGAGACTTCAAAAATATATATGCTTTTGATTCAGGGTTTTGTTGATGAAAATATTAAGCAATTAAAAGAAACCTGCGACAAAATAGATTTTTTGGGTAAAGTGGCCAGAAATACCAAAGAAGAACTGTTTGCTAATTTCTCTAATTTGGGGACAAAATCCTTTGATGCAGGACATTATTTTGTACAGGCTCTGGATTATCTGGGAGAATTATCCAATACTTTACGTCAGATTGCCACTCCGGTATATAATCATATAGAGAACCAACACAAAGGATTATCAAACTCACAAAAAGAAGATGCATTAATATTACTCGAAGAAATGACCAGTTTCTTTAACTTTTTAGTGCATATCGAAAAAGAAAGTAAGTTTGACTCTGTACCTGAGATGGTGGATAAACAAAAATATATTGTTGATTTGATTGAAGATCTTCGTAAAAAACAAATCAAACGTATTTTAGAGGGTGGCAGCCGAAAGCGGTCCAGCATTCTCTTGCTTGAGTGCTATGCCGAATCAAAGAACCTGGTTCTTTACACCATAAATCTTCTAAAGTCGCATCGCGATTTTTATAACTATTCCCGATAAAATACATAGTTAATATATTGATATTTAATTTTATAGGTCGTTGTTTATTACTTGTGAAAAAACGAGTGCTTAGATGTCTGTAAAAAACAAGCGTCTTTTTTTAAAAAACACGTGTGTTTTTTGAAAAATCACACGTGTTTTTCTCTAAAATGTAGCGTGTTTTTTTCATGTGTCTAAAATCTGTTTTCTTTTTCCATATGGAACTCGCCGAAAAAACAATCATTTTCATGTGTGAGAATTCGTTCTCGTGGCTCGTTTCATCATAAAGGCAGCCTTTAAAAATAGGATACCATTAGGGCTGCATGATCCAAATTATTCTCATGTAAATAAGTACAAATAATAAAATACATTGTATTTTATTAATAGCTTTTAGTTCTCTCTATAATTATTGTTAATCGCAGGTTAATTGTTTATTAAGTCCCCAAATAATTAACATTCCATAATTTTCTTAAAAATCTCATAACTACCAATAGATCAGTAGTTAGGTGTTTATTTTGATTCAAAAAATACTTCATATACCCTTAATGTTTACTTATCGAACAGCACAAGTTTGCACTATACTTTTGCTCATGAAAATTTAATGAAAGTAACACTAAGCTCATTAAGATCCCTAACACACACAGGAGGAAAATTAATGAGGTATTGTAAAGAATGAATTAGAAAAATAATGGATCAAATGAGACAAAAGCTTTTTGTTGTTGTAATGATGTTATTTGTTGGTTTGGGAACAACCGTTGCACAACAGGGATTTTTAAAAGGAAAAATTACCGACAAAAAAACAGGAGAGGAACTTGTTGGTGCTGCAGTTGTAGTTGATGGAACTACAATAGGAACAATTACTGACTTTATGGGAGAATATACAATGCCTCCTTTAGAAGCAGGTACTTACACAATCAGAGTTCAGTACATTTCTTACGACCCGCAGGTTTTTAACCATATAGTGATTAAAACCGGTGAAGAAACAGCTTTAGATGTTCAGCTTAACTATGCTACCATGGATATTGAAGAGGTTCAGGTAAAAGCTAAGGCAAATCGCGAATCGGAAACCATTTTATTAATGGATCAAAAGAAAGCAGAGGTAATTAAAGAAAGTATCGGAGCCAAACAATTATCATCTATGGGAGTATCTGATGCAGCTACTGCTACCTCAAAAATTTCGGGTGTTACTAAAAGTGAGGGTTCCGGCGATATATATATCAGGGGATTGGGCGATAGATATTTATCGACTACAATGAATGGATTGCCAATTCCTTCCGATGATGTGGAGAAAAAGAATATCGACTTAAATATGTTTTCAACTGACATTATTAAGAATGTAGGAATAAGCAAAACATATTCAGTAACGAACTATGGTGATCAGGCCTCTGGTAATGTTGATGTGGTATCAAAAACGATTTCAGAAAAGATAAGTATAGGTTTGGCTTCAGGCGTAAATAGTAATGTGTTGCAGGATGGTATGTTTAATAATTTTAAATCAACTCAGAACATTAACGATGTTAAGTTTGGTTTATATAACAGACCATACAACACTTTAGATGCCATCACTAACCAAAGTTGGGCTACTGAATCAAGAAAATTACCAATAGCTTACGATGCCAGTTTAATGGCAGGTAAAAAGTTTAAGGTAAATGAAAAGGATTTATCTGTTTTTGCAACCATATCGCATTCTGGGTCTTCTGAATATTTAGAAGGCGTTTATCAAAAATACCGAATGAATGCACAGGGGAGTTCATTTACCGATGCACAAACTTATGAAACAAAGATTAATACTACCGGCTTGTTAAATCTTTCCTATGATTTAAACACGAAAAACCGCATTAGTTTTAATACCCTGTTGGTGTTAAAAACAGTTGATGAGCTATATGAAGCTGGTAGAAATGGAGAAGGATATGTACGTGATCAACTTCCAAGTCAATATGGTGCTGTTGTAAGAGATCAAAACCTGAAGGAAACAAGAATGTGGATTAACCAGTTGATGGGCTCTCATCAGTTAGGAAGTAAAAATCAGTTGAAATGGGCATTGGGGTATAATACCGTTAATGCAGATGAACCTAACCGAATTAGAAATGAGGTAAATATGATGGATGACGGCACGGTTCAGTTTGCTTATGTTGGTGACTATCAGCAAAGAAAATCGTTGCAGGAAATTGAAGATTCAGAGCTTAATGGTTATGTCAATAACGTATTTAAAATAATTGATGAAGACCAGCAAAAGTTAAAACTTAATATTGGTGCTAACTATAGAAAAAAAGAAAGAGACTTTAATTCACTGTCCATTGGAGTTCGGGCTAAAGGTGATGAGTTTGCTGTTTCAACAATCGATAATCTCGATGAAACACTCTTAAATCTATCTTATTACGAAGGCGCAAATTCTAATTTTAGGATTAGAGAAGGGAGACCTGATTTATACAATGCTACTTTAAATGTATATGGGGGTTACCTGAGTTTAGGATTTGAGCGAAATAAATTTTCAGGTAATGTAGGTGTCAGATACGAATTGGATCAGTTAGAAGTGAGCTGGGACGTAAACAATTATGTAGGACGAACAGGAAGTGCATCTAATGATTACAATAATATTTTACCCTCATTAAATCTTAAATATCAACTTACAGAAAAAAGTGCATTTCGATTTGCAGCAAGTAAAACTGTTACACTACCCGAATTTAAAGAGGTTGCTCCTTTTGAATATGTATCGCCAACAGGTCGCGTAACAAAAGGTAATCCTGAATTGCAAAATTCCGAAAACTACAACTTTGATTTAAAGTGGGAACTGTTTCCTAATGCTAAAGATTTAGTTTCTGTTACAGGGTTTTATAAAATGATTAATGATCCTATAAATATGGCTATGACCAGAGGATCATCAGGGTATTTTTATTTTGCCAATACCGGCGATCGCGCTGATGTGTATGGAATTGAGTTTGAAACCAGGTTCAGTCTTATAAAACCTGAGGCCTCAGATATGCCCGGAGTTAATATGGTTTTTAATGCTACCAAGATGTGGTTTAACCAGGATTTATTAGAAGAATTTCAATACAATAATAAAACTGAGAGTGATTTACAAGGAGCTGCAGGCTTTATTTTTAATGGTACTTTAATGTACGATAGCAATAAAGAAAAACGTTTTGTTGCCACATTATCCGGTAATTATTCTGCTGATAAAATATATGCTCTGGGAGCACCAGAATCTTTCACATACAGTTCAACTTTATTTAATAATGAGATCATAGAAAAAGGCTTTTTTACACTCGATTTAGTATTGAGTAAAAAACTGTCTGACAGGGTTTCGTTGAAATTATCAGGAAAGAATCTTTTAAATCCTAAGATAAAACAAGAACAACGTATCGAGCCTCAATCAGAAGAAACCAGAACAGAAGTTGTTCAATCCTATCAAAAAGGAATTAGTGTAAAACTAGGAATTAGTATAAATCTGAATTAATAAATAGAATAACGTTATATTTTAAAATTGACTACAAAAATGAAAAAGTTAGTATTAAAAGTTTTAGGTCTTGCCGTTTTAGCAATGCCTGTTTTTACAAGTTGCGACGACGATGATAAAATCGATCCGGAGTTAGAAATTGTTTTAAATGATTTAAAATCCGGAGCAATGGAAGGTAAGCTTACTGAAGATTATACATTAGATGCTTCTCAAACTTATCACCTGAATGGTTCTTTCATTGTTGAAGATGGTGCAACTCTAACTATTCCTGCGGGAACAAGTATTTTAGCTGATAATGGTGGAACTGATGTTTATATTGCCGTAATGATGGGCGGTAAAATTGATATTCAAGGTACAGAATCTAATCCGGTAGTTATGTCTTCTGCAAATGCTAACCCTGGTGATTGGGGTGGATTAACACTTTGTGGTAGAGCTACAACTACAGCTGGTGCTAACTCAACAGCTGAAGTAGGAGGTTTTATTTATGGAGGTTCTGATGATAATGATAGTTCCGGTTCTATTAAAAACCTTGTTATTAAAGGAACTGGAGCTCAAATTAATGATGAGTCACAGTATAATGGAGTTTCTTTTTATGCTGTAGGATCAGCTACTATTGTTGAAAATGTTGCGGTAATAAATGGTTCTGATGATGGTGTTGAATTTTTTGGAGGTACTGTTTCTGTATCTAATTTATTTTTACAAAACAACGAAGATGATGCTATTGACTGGACTGAAGGTTGGAGCGGAACTGTAACAAATGCTTATGTTGAGCATACTATTGCAGGATTTTCAACTGTTGTTGAAGGTGATAAAATCAATAACGATCCTAAAATTATTAACCTTACTGCCGTTTCTACTGTAGGAGGAACCGCTTTACAATTTAAAGCTGAATCAGGAGCTACTATTACAGGATTATCTTTAAGTGGTTACGATGTAACTATTGATATGAAAGACAATGGTCCTTTAGCTAATGTGATTATTGATGGAGAAACTGCTGATCCTGCAAAAAGTTATAATGCACCAGCTACTGTTGATGCTTCTGCGTGGGCATGGACAAAAGCTGAAGTACAAACGGTTTCTGTATGGTCTGGAAGTGAACTGACAGGAACAGTATCAGGTTTAGTTACTTTAGATGCTGATGTGGCTTATACATTAACTTCTTCTTTAATTGTTGAAGACGGAGCTTCATTAATGATTCCTGCAGGTACTAAAATAACAGCTGAAGCCGGAGGTACTGATGTTTATATCGCTGTAATGATGGGTGGTAAAATTTACATCAATGGTACTGCTACTGCACCTGTTGTAATGTCTTCTGTTAATGCAATTCCAGGAGACTGGGGTGGTTTAACTATTTGTGGTAAAGCTACAACTACAGCTGGTGTAAACTCAACAGCTGAGGTTGGTGGATTTATTTACGGTGGAGAAGATGATGAGGATAACTCTGGTGAAATTCAATATCTTGTAATCAAAGGAACTGGTGCTCAAATTAATGATGAGTCACAATACAATGGTGTTTCTTTATATTCTGTAGGATCAGGAACAACAATTGAGAATGTTGCTGTAATCAATGGTTCTGATGATGGTATTGAGTTCTTTGGTGGAACTGTTTCTGCAACTAATGTTTATCTTGAAGATAACGAAGATGATGCTGTTGACTGGACTGAAGGATGGAGTGGTGGAATCACCAATACATACATTTTACATGAGGTAGATGGGTTTTCTACTGCATTTGAAGGAGACAAAGTGAATAATAACCCTGTATTTGTTAATGTAACAGCTATTTGTACTGCGCCTAATGGAGGTACTGCACTACAATTTAAAGCTGAGTCAGGTGCTACAATCACTAATCTTTATTTACAAGGTTATACTAAAAACATCGATATGAAAGATGGTGGTCCACTAACAAATGTTATTATTGACGGATCTGCCGCAACTACTGATGCAGCTTATAATTCAGGAACTCAGGTTGATGTTTCAGGTTGGAACTGGACTTCTGCTGGTTTATAATTAATAATTGGAAATAGTTAAATAGGTTAACCCCACATCGTTATTCGGTGTGGGGTTTTAATTCTTTTTAAAATCAATAGTTAGAAAAAGAATAAGACTGAGAAGTAAAGGCACAGAGCGTATTTTATATATAACTCATATAAATTAAACAAGCTAGAAATAGAGTAGTAATTAAACTCCATTAATATGAAATTACAAAGAAGTTCACAGAGGTAAAACCTTGTGGATATTATGAACTTCTAAAAAAAAACTCAGTGTCTTAGTGCCCCTGTGTTCATTCTTAACACTTGATTGAATTATTTATTGAATTAACCTTAATGCCTCTCGTTTGCTTAACCCGCTTAATGCTGTTTTATCAACAAACTCCTCCACCCAAACCGGATTTGTTTTACTGTATTGTCGTAATATCCAGCCTATCGCTTTATTAATAAAGAACTCTTTTGAACCTAATAGCTTATTAATAGCTTTTGCCAGAAAGATGGTATCTAAATCTTCTTTATAAAACAACTGAAAAATAAGGGTAGATCGTTGTAGCCAGATGTTACCTGAGTTCAACCATTTTGTTGTGTATATATCTCTTTGCTCAGGGAACTTTTTAAAATATTCAGCAACTAGTTTAGGAGCTACTCCATCCACAGTATCCCACCATGATTTATGCAGAATCATATACTCAAATAACTCAATATCATCTGCTTCTATTTGTTTTAAGTACTTGTACGACAAGTCCAATGCAAAATGCTGAAATTCACGTTCTGGTTTTTGCCATAATTCAATTATGATGTTTTTATATTGAGCTTTTGATGGCAAGTATTCTTTCTGTAAAAAGGGTTTCTGTATGGCTCTTCGTTGTGGAGTTGTCAGTCCAAAGAACTCAAATTTATTTTTTAGGTATTTCTTTTGATTGAATGCATTTTCAGGATTACCTTGTTTTTTAAATTCTGTCTCCAGAGTAATTATATAATTTTCAATCATATCGTTTTTATAATAAAGTATGATAAAACAAACTCCTGTAGTGATAAAGATAATACCATTACATCTCCTTAAAGTAAGAAAATTATTTACTTTTGTATGCAAAATAAACAACTATGCTTAAACCTCTACTATTTAAAAGGCTCACACTTATAATGCTGTGTGTAGTTTTTACTTTAACTGCTTTTTCTCAAGGATATGGCACCGGTTTTAAAGGTCTTTGGTACGGACTGGGACAATTTAGTACTTATGGTGATAAATACTCCGGAGGATTAGGAACCTATACCGCCAAACATTTGCCAATTGCCATATACTCACCAGAGTGCAATAAAACATTTTTTACTTATGCCGGAACAACCGAGTATACAGAAAATCACCTGCTGATTATGGTATCTTATTTTGATCATACTACAGAGCAACTGGCACAACCATTAATTTTAATGGACAAGTCAGGTGTTGTAGATGCTCATGATAATGCTACTATTCAAATGGATTCGGATGGTTATATCTGGATTTTTGTAAGTGGCAGATACAGGGAACGAAATGGATATATCTATAGAAGTGATGAGCCATACAAGATAGATAGCTTTACAGAAGTATTAAATAAGCCATTTAATTATCCGCAACCAAAATATATTGAGGGTAAAGGATTTGTTTTTCTATTTACAAATTATCACGATGGTCGTGAATTGTATTCACAGCATAGCACGGATGGGTATCACTGGAGTGCAGAAAATCATTTAGTTGCCTTCAGAGGGCATTATCAGGTTTCTGCCAATACAAATGATGTTGTAGGTTCTGCCTTTAACTGGCACAAAGATGGAAGTGTGGATAAAAGAACAAATTTGTATTATATGCAAAGTACAGATTTGGGTGAGACATGGACAACGATTAATGGAACAGAGTTAAATACTCCTTTAACATCCACAACTGCAGCTTCTGTTGCTTTAATAAAAGATTATAATGCGTTGGGATTAAATGTGTATTTAAAAGATATGGATTACGATAAGGATGGAAATCCGGTTATCTTATATATTACTTCCCCAACACATATGACTGGTCCTTCTAATCCGGTGCGCGAATGGAGATTGGCACGTTGGACTGGTTCAGAGTGGTCATTTACCCATATAACTGATGCCATACATAATTACGATATGGGTAGCTTATATTTAGAGGATGATATGTATCGTATTTTAGCTCCAACAGAAATGGGACCTCAGCAATGGGGAACTGGCGGTGAAATGGCTATTTGGGAAAGTACTGATCAGGGTGCAACATGGAAAAAGACTAAAGATATTACAAACAATAGTGCCAGAAACCATTCGTACGCACGCCGACCTTTATATTGTAATGAAGATTTTTATGCTTTATGGTCTGATGGAAACACAGACGCATTATCTCGCTGTTATCTTTATTATTCAACAAAGCAAGGAGACGTATATCAGATGCCTTATGAATTTAACGGAGATCTGGCCTATGGAATACCATTTAATGATATTGAAGAGATCTATCCTCAAATAGTAAGTGCGCCAGCATTGTTACAAGGGTATCCGGCTATTAAAGCTATTGATGGACAAATTGGAGGTACCTCTCGTTGGGAATCCACCTATTTTCCAAAATCTATTGTGATTGATTATGGTGAGGAAAAGTATTTTAATTCAGCTAAGTTATATCCTGAGGAAGGAAGATCATATAATTATACTATAGAGCTTTCTAAAACAAAAGAATTTAGTGGTGAACCAATTGTTGACAGAACAATAAATCCGGATAATAATGCCTATTATACGGATGAATTTGAAAGTACACAAGCCCGATATGCCCGATTAACAATCACAGGTCAAAATCTGATTACGGATCGCAGGATTAAAATCTCAGAATTTATCTTAGGTTCAGATGATACATCTAATGGAAGTGACACTAACTACAATAATTTTAGAGCATACCCGAATCCTGTTGTCAATGGAATTCTGAAATTAGAAGGTGTTGAGCATGATGCACAAATTGAAGTGTGGACCTTAAACGGAAAGAAAATCTATCATTCTCAGGCTCTTTCTACAATGGTAACAATTGACTGTAGCAGCTTTCCTAAGGGTGTAGTAATTGTAAATGTTGTAACACGTTCAAATAAAAAGGCCATTAAGGTGGTGATAAAATAAGAAATACCTATTTATGTAATATAGAAATCCCCAATGTTACAAATTGTAATGTTGGGGATTTTCTTTTAACTCAAGTTCAATAAGGATTTGTACAAATGATTTGAGATTAAACATGCGATTGATTTACTTTAAATAATCTATACCAGGGCACTTAATAATAGGTAGAGAGTTCTTGAATTCTGACATGATTTTATTTCAAATATCTGATTAATAAGGATGAAAATTTATTATATTAGAAGACCTTAAATCTCAGAATCAGAATTTTAACTCAATAAATCAAACAAATTAATCTACGTATTATGGTATCACAATTATTTTGGATCATACCGGTTGCCTCTATTACAGCTCTGGTGTTCGCATGGTTTTTCTTTAAGAGTATGATGAAAAACTCAGAAGGAACTGATAAAATGAAAGAAATTGCCCAACATGTCAGAGATGGAGCAATGGCTTATCTAACTCGTCAGTACAAGGTAGTAGGAATCGTGTTTGTCATACTCCTGGTTATACTAACAATCCTGGCTTATATGGGTGTTCAAAACCCATTTGTCCCCATTGCATTTCTTACGGGTGGTTTCTTTTCCGGTCTTTGTGGTTTCCTTGGAATGAAAACAGCCACTTATGCCTCAGCCCGTACTACTCAGGGTGCTTCTGAATCATTAAATAAAGGTCTTAAAGTGGCTTTCCGCTCAGGTGCTGTGATGGGACTTGTTGTGGTAGGTTTTGGTTTACTTGACATTTCGCTTTGGTATATCATTCTTACCAAATTTGTATATACAGCAGAACATATGGCTAATGGTTTCCATTTTTTAGGTCTTGACTTTGTTCATGCAGGAATGGATGAGTCTCAAAAGCTAATGGAAGTTACGGCTACTATGCTAACATTTGGTATGGGAGCTTCTACCCAGGCCTTATTTGCTCGTGTTGGAGGTGGTATCTATACCAAAGCAGCTGATGTGGGTGCTGATTTAGTAGGAAAAGTTGAAGCCGGTATTCCTGAGGATGATCCTCGTAATCCTGCTACTATTGCAGATAATGTGGGTGATAATGTGGGTGATGTTGCCGGTATGGGAGCCGATCTTTATGAATCTTATTGTGGTTCTATCCTTGCTACAGCTGCTTTAGGGGCCGCCTTAACAGCCAGTAATGGTGAAGAGTTATCAGGAAAAGTAATTGCGCCTATGTTAGTTGCTGCAATAGGAATTGTGCTTTCTATTGTTGGAATATTTATGGTACGTACTAAGGAAGATGCTACTGCAAAAAGTCTTCTGAATTCATTATTGATCGGAACAGGGGGTAGTTCTGTTTTGATTCTGGCTGCTATTGCCGGTATGGCTGCTTTTGATTGGATTTCGTGGGGTATTTTTGGTTCTGTGGTTTCAGGATTAATAGCAGGTGTAATTATTGGTCAGGCAACAGAGTTTTATACTTCTGATGGTTATAATCCAACTAAAGGTATTGCAAAACAAGCTCAACAAGGTCCTGCAACAACGATTATTGATGGTGTTGCTGTTGGTATGTATTCAACCTGGGTTCCTGTGGTAACCATTGTAGCAGGTATTATTGGGTCGTTTGGTTTTGCCGGTGGCTTCGATAATTTTGCGGAAGGTGTTTATGGAATTGGTTTTGCCGCAGTGGGTATGTTATCTACTTTAGGTATTACTTTAGCAACTGATGCCTTTGGTCCTATTGCTGATAATGCAGGAGGAAATGCTGAGATGAGTGAATTACCTAAAGAGGTTAGAGAAAGAACTGATGCTTTAGATATGCTTGGAAATACAACAGCAGCAACAGGAAAAGGTTTTGCAATTGGTTCTGCAGCTTTAACAGCCATGGCTTTAATGGCAGCATACATGGAAGAAGTTAAAATTTGGTTGAAAAGAGCTTTAGTTGATGGCGATACGGTAATTCAGAATTCAATTCAGTTTGTTCTGGATTCATCTCAAAGTGTTGCAGAGGGAGCAAAAGGTGTTATTATTTCAGAGGCTTCGCTTAGAGATTTCTCTGCTTTTTATGATCTGTCCTTATTTAATCCAATGCTTTTAGCAGGACTTTTTATTGGTGCTATGATGGCTTTTGTGTTCTGTGCAATGACAATGAAAGCAGTAGGCCGTGCTGCAGGTTCCATGGTAGATGAAGTTCGTCGTCAGTTTAAAGAAATCCCGGGTATCCTAGAAGGAACAGGAACGCCTGAGTATGCAAAATGTGTTGCTATTTCTACTAAAGGTGCACAACGTGAAATGTTATTGCCTTCGTTATTGGCTATTATTGTTCCAATTGTAGTTGGTATTGTATTTGGTGTTGCAGGCGTTGTAGGATTGTTAATGGGTGGATTAACAACCGGATTTACGTTAGCTATCTTCTTAAATAATGCAGGTGGTGCATGGGATAATGCTAAAAAATATATCGAAAAAGGAAATTACGGAGGTAAAGGTAGTGAAGCTCACAAAGCTGGAGTTGTTGGAGATACTGTAGGAGATCCATTCAAAGATACTTCTGGTCCTTCATTAAATATTCTTATTAAGTTAATGACTATGGTAAGTGTTGTTATGAGTGGATTAACAGTTGCATTTGCTATTTTTTAATAGGTAAGTAGTATTTGAAAAACTAAAATAATTACTTTAAGGCCCGGAAATATTTCCGGGCCTTTTTATTTATCAAATATGGATATACCAAAGTTTTCTGACATTGAAGATGCCTACATGCGCATAGAAAAGTACATTCACTTTACTCCGGTTTTATCAAGCGCTGCAATTAATCAAATTGCCGGATGTAATGTGTTCTTTAAATGTGAGAATTTCCAGAAAGTTGGAGCTTTTAAATATCGTGGAGCATGTAATGCGGTGTTTTCACTTTCTGATGAGGTGGCTCAAAAGGGAGTGGGTACGCACTCTTCCGGGAATCATGCCGCAGCACTTGCTTTGGCTGCAAAGCAAAGAGGTATAGCTGCATATATTGTGATGCCGGAAAATGCACCGGAAATAAAAAAGAAAGCAGTTAAAGGTTATGGTGGTCAAATTACCTTTTGCAAACCAACTTTGCAGGCTCGTGAAGATACCTTAAGTGAGGTATTGTTAAAAACCGGAGCAACTATGGTTCATCCTTACAACCAGAAAGAAATCATTGCCGGACAAGGAACTTGTGCTCTGGAATTCATGCAGCAGCAAGATGATCTGGATATTATAATTACGCCTGTTGGTGGAGGTGGTTTATTAAGTGGAACTAGCATAACAGCCAAATATCTGAATCCGGATATTAAAGTATTTGCTGCTGAACCCGAAGGCGCTGATGATGCTTATAGATCGTTTAAAAGTCAGGAGTTAATTCCAGTTCAAACTACAAATACTATTGCCGATGGTTTGTTAACATCACTTGGTGAACTGACTTTTAAGGTCATCATGAAAAATGTGGATGACATTTACACTGCTTCTGATGTAGAAATAATTGAAGCGATGAGGTTAATCTGGGAACGTATGAAGATTATAGTAGAACCATCATCCGCTGTGGCTTTAGCTATAGTATTAAAGAATAAAGAAGTTTTTAAAGATAGAAATGTTGGGATTATCTTGAGTGGAGGTAATGTTGATTTAGCTCACCTACATTTTTAATCTGTTTCAAAGAAAATTTATTTTTCTAATATAATTGGTCTTTAGTAATTTACATGTAAGGAATGTCAACGTATTAATTTTAGATAATAAGAGATTAGAAAAAATGTCTAATGTCTATTATCTAAAATCTAATGATCTAGTACAACTAGTTTTATAAAAGCGGACTTAATAATCTGGCAAATGATTCTTTGGCTTTTTGCTTAATAGGGCGTTTTCTCCATTCGGCTAAAATTACTCTTTGGCTATCTGCAAAATCATCCACAAAGGTTTCCTTAACTTCTTTAGCAAAATCTTCATCGTAAATAAATGCTGTTACTTCAAAATTTTGTTCAAAGCTTCTAAAGTCCATATTAGCTGAACCAATCGAGGATACAATATCATCACACACAATAACCTTACTATGAATGAAACCTTTCTGATAAAAGTAAATCTTAACGTCAGAAAGCATTAATTCCTTTAGATAGGACATCGTAGAAAGGTTTGTGATATAAGCATCTGATTTTTCTGGTATTAACACTCTGACATCTACACCACCCATAGCAGCAGTCTTTAAAGCCATCAACATACTTTCATTGGGCATTAAATAAGGTGTAGCCAGATATACATATTTTTTAGCCGTTGTAATAATCTTAAAAAATCCCATCATAATTCCGGGCCAGTCAGTATCCGGACCACTAGGAGTGATTTGCACCAATTTATTGCCAGCCGGTTTTTTATCTGGGAAATATTTACTGTCAGCCAATTCTTTTCGACTCACAAAATACCAGTCCAATGAAAAAATATACTGCAGGCTATTTACAGCATCTCCTTCAACCTTAATGTGTGTATCTCGCCATATTCCATAGGTAGAACCTCCATTAATATATCTGTCAGCTACATTTATGCCACCCAAAAATCCTACGAGTCCATCAATAATAACTATTTTGCGGTGGTTACGATAATTTACCTTACTGGTAAAAATTGGGAATCGTACCTCTAAAAATGAATAGATCTCAATTCCTTTAGAACGTAATTCTTTAAAATAGTTTTTCTTTAATTCCCAGGAACCTACATCATCAACAATCATTCTCACTTTTACACCCTCTTTTGCTTTTTGGATGAGAATATCTTTAATGGTATTTCCAATCTTATCCTGAGAAAAGATATAGTATTGAAGATGTATAAAAGATTTAGCTTTCTGAAGTTCTTCGATCAGACTGTCAAATTTTTCTTTGCCATTATTGAGCAGCGTAACTTTATTACCATAGGTAATTACAGAGTCACTATTATTAAGTTGCAGTTGGATGATGTGTTCCATCTGCTTAATAATATCATCATTTGACCAAATGCTTTCACTTAACGCTTTTGTTTGAGCATGAGCAATATTGCTAATGTAATCATGATTTTTGAGGCCTTTGCGGCTTATGATTTTCTCCTTTCTAAAGTTCTGACCAAAGAAAACATACAGAACAATTCCTAAACCTGGCAATAGCAGTAATACCAGAATCCACGATAAAGACTTTAAAGGATTTCTGTTTTCCATTATCATTACCCCAATTACCATTAGCATGGAAATTAAATGAGCAGATAGTAAAACGGTATATATTATTGATTCAAGATTTTCACTCCACCACATATGGTATGTGTTATTTAGGTTGTTGAACTAAAATTAGAATTAATTTACTACATAGCATCATTATTTCTGTAGAAAAATAATCTGCTGTTGCCAATAGAATCCTGCGAAATTGGTGCAATATCTATTTTAGGAGCTGAAGTTCCTTTCTTAAACCATTTGTCACCAACAAAGCGTCTGGCTTCATCCCAATAATTTGAATAGATATAAAGCTGCAAAATCTCTTTACCACCTTCAATAATAATAGATTGTATGTTTTGCTCGTATAAGTATTCATTAATCTGAGGAACAATATCTTTGTCAAAGGAAATTTTGCAGTAATCTGTGTTTTCTGAGTTTTCCTTATCCACACCTGTGAATACAATAGTTTTTGTGGAATTATCAAGAATATGATGCGTGTTTGGTACTCTGCCTGTTCTGTCAATTAAAATTCGTACAGGATCATTTCCTTCCCACTCTCTTACTGTTAAGGAAGGATTATCTTTAATAGCTGTATTGGTACCCACTAATATGCTTTGTTCCTGTCGGCGCCATTTGTGAACCAATTTCTTAGCTAGTGTATTGGTAATCCATGTAGGTTGCCCGTAATTTTCTTCAGTCCGATCAATGTCAATTAAACCATCTTCTGTTTCAGCCCATTTTAAAATAATATAAGGGCGTTTTTTTTCATGAAAAGTAAAAAAACGTTTGTTTAACTCTCTGCTTTCTTTCTCTAAAACGCCGACAGTAACGTCCACACCTGCATCTTGTAAAATCTTTATGCCTTTGCCTGAAACCTCAGAAAACGTATCGGTGCAACCAATAACAACTTTAGGAATATTCATCTCCTTTATAAGAAGCGAGCAGGGTGGAGTTTTGCCAAAGTGAGCACAGGGCTCAAGGTTTACATAAATTGTCGATTCTTTTAATAATTCTTTATCAACAACTGAATGAATCGCATTTACTTCTGCATGAGGTTCTCCTGCTTTGTGGTGAAATCCTTCGCCTATAATTTTGTCATTGTGTACAATCACCGATCCAACCATAGGGTTTGGATAAGTATTTCCCAGTCCATTTTGAGCTATCTCAAGACAGCGTTGCATATATAATTGATCCTTATTCATAAAGTCAGAATGTTATCAGGAATTTTGATCCTGAGGATTTGTAGTTATAATACCCAATTCATAATGAACGAATCATTGACAGCGTCAGATCTGTTCTTGTATTATAGCGAGGAATTATTGTGCTTTTAAAACACCTTAATTTAGCGCTATGTTCATTAACAAATCGGTATAAAACACAAAAATGGTTATTTTTGCCGCACAACAAAAATAATATGAGCTTTAAAAACATTCGTCAGTTAACCACATTATTTCAATCGGAGCTTAAAGAGATTTATGCTCAGGAAGAAATTCGCAATTTTATAGCCTTAATATTTGACTACAAATTGAGCTATTCAAAAGTAGATTTGCTGATGAAGCAAGAAGATGAGCTAGCTGCTGATATAATTTTGTTTTGTGAAGAAGCGTTGGAGAAGTTGAAAAATCATATTCCCATTCAATATATTTTTGGCGAAACAGAGTTTTATGGCTTAAAATTTAATGTGAATCCGGCTGTGCTCATTCCTCGTCCAGAAACGGAAGAATTGGTGCATTGGATTATTGAGGACTGTAAAACTCCAGATCCCGAAATGCTGGATATCGGAACAGGTAGTGGTTGTATTCCAATTACTTTAAAAAAGAATATTCCTGATGCTAAAGTTAAAGGTTGGGATATTTCAGATGAAGCGTTAACTACAGCAAGGAGTAATGCGGCTTTAAACAACGTTATGGTAGATTTTTGTAAGCAAAATGCCCTTGAATTAAAAGATGTAAATGAAGCTTTTGATATCATAGTCAGCAATCCACCATACGTCCTGGAAAAGGAAAAAGAATTAATGCATGATAATGTATTAAATAATGAGCCACATTTGGCACTGTTTGTTCCGGATAATCAGCCATTACTTTTTTATCATGCTATTGCAGAGTTTGCAAAATCAAATCTAAAACCAAGCGGAAAACTTTATTTTGAAATAAATGAGGCATTCGGAGATGAAACAGTTGAGATGATGGAACAGCTGGGATTTGAAAATATTGTGTTAAAGAAGGATCTGTTTGGAAAAGACCGTATGGTTAGAGGAGAGGTGAATTAAAACTCATTTATTTCTTTTTGTACAACCTTTCTAAGTTCATTAAAGTAGCTTTCAAATTCGCCTTGTAATTCATCGTATTGTTCTGTAAGTACTTTAATAGCACATGTGGTTTTGTCTGGCAACGAACTGTAATTAGCCATTATGCTGAGCGATTTCTCAATTCCCCATAAATGTTGGTAGTTTTCCAGGCGCCTGCTTTTAATTAAAAAAGGAAGGAATCCTTTTACCCGGTTTGGTAAGCTAAAATAATTCTTTAATAAGTAAGCATGTACTTTGTCCACATAATTGTTTAAAGTAATGTCAGAATACTGATTCCATTTCTTGGCTAAATAATGATCATAAATCACGTCAATAACAACTGATGCATATCTGTTATAACAAGGTTTAAATCGTGCAGTGCTTTGTTTTACAATAGGGTGTGAGTCGGTATAGGCATCTATTTTTCGGTGTAAAATAATTCCCTTTTGTATTTCGGGTGAGTAGGATTCGTATTTTTTACCTTTTACATAGTCACCTATAAAATTGCCAATCATCAATTGGTTAATTCCTTGCGACAAGTATAGGTGTGCTAAAAAATTCATTTCTAAAGTTATTAATACGCCCGTAAATTATAATAATTTCAGCTATCTTTAAAACATAAATCTTAACTCAAAAATTAAATTAACCTAAGAAAATTCTTAAAGTGTGAAAATTTAAGCTTTGATTTTTATGTTTGTATTTGATAAGAATTAGTTGATTTTCACAGGGTTTAATCCACAATGTTGTGGAATAATTACTCGAAGAATTGTAAGCAAATATTAAACTTATGAAGAACGTAGTAATTTTAGGAGCAGCAGGTAGAGACTTCCATAATTTCAATGTTTATTTTAAAAATAATTTCGATTATAAAGTGGTTGCCTTCACTGCCACTCAAATACCAGATATAGAAGGACGTAATTATCCGATTCAATTAACCGGAAAGCATTATCCATATGGTATTCCTATTTTGCCCGAAGAGGATTTAACTTATATCATCAAAAAATATAATGTTGATGAGTGTGTTTTTTCATACAGTGATACTTCTTATCAAAAACTAATGAGTCTGGCATCAATCGTTCAGGCTGCCGGAGCTGATTTTAAATTGCTGAGTCCCGAACATACCATGCTTAAAAGTTTAAAGCCGGTAATTGCCGTTTGCGCTACCCGCACAGGTTGTGGAAAAAGCCAGACATCACGTAAGGTCATTGAATATTTAATGGAGAAGGGTAAGAAAGTTGTGGCAATCCGACATCCGATGCCTTATGGCGATTTGCGTCAGCAGATTGTTCAGCGATTTTCAAGCCTATCAGATTTGACGCTGCATAAGTGTACCATTGAAGAAATGGAAGAGTATGAACCACATATTATGAGAGGAAATGTAATATATTCAGGAGTTGATTATCATGATATATTACGAGAGGCTGAAGACGATGAAAAAGGTTGTGACTTCATAGTGTGGGATGGTGGGAATAACGATATGCCCTTTTATAATCCCGATTTAATGATAACACTTGCCGATCCGCATCGAGTGGGACATGAGAGTAGTTATTATCCAAGTGAAATAAATATCCGGAAATCAGATGTAGTTATTATCAATAAAATTGACAGTGCAAATGGTTCTGATGTTATGGAACTTAGAAAGAATATTCAAACCTTGAATCCTAATGCGGTTGTTGTTGATGCGGTTTCTCCAATAAGAGTTGATAATCCAGAGGTAATTAAAGGTAAAAAAGTATTGGTGGTAGAGGATGGTCCTACACTAACGCATGGTGAAATGAAATTTGGAGCAGCCTATTTAGCAGCTCAAAAATATGGAGCCGCAGAAATCATCGATCCGCGTGAATATGCAGTAGGAAGTATTAAAGCAGCTTTTGAAAAGTATCCGCATATTACCAATGTGCTGCCTGCAATAGGTTATGGAGCGCAGCAAATAAAAGATCTGGAACAGACCATTAATAATATTCCATGTGATTCAATAATCATCGGAACACCAATTGACTTATCACGAGTGATAAATCTTTATAAATCTTTTACAAGGGTTCATTATGATTTGCAGGAAATAGGTAAGCCTGACTTACAGCAAATTCTTGATAAATTTTTAGAAGAACATTAATTAAATACACGCCCATCTCAATCGTTTTGATTTGGGCGTTACCCTCCTTGCTGCTCCATATTTCAAAGCGAAAGTGATAAGCTCGGGTCAGGCTATCCGCTTTTACTCCTCGTTATTTATTTACAATAGAAACACTTTGTATAATTAATAACAACCATATTCAAGGGAATTATTTATATAACTGCGGGGTAATCGCTACTATCCTTAACGCAAAAAAGCCACACTCCAAAAAAAGAATGTGGCTTTAATATTTTAATAGCTATAATTAATACTAGCTAGCTTTTAATCTTGCTAAACTCTCTTTATCAATTTTAGATTTAGCATACTCAAGAGTAATAACCAATTCCTTGTCTTCTTTTGATGGAGCTTCAAACATCATATCCATCATAATAGTTTCACAAATTGATCTTAATCCACGAGCACCTAATTTAAACTCAACCGCTTTATCAACAATGTAGTTTAATACATCATCAGTAAATGTTAGTTTAATATCATCAATACCAAAAAGCTTTTCGTATTGTTTGATGATTGAGTTTTTAGGTTCTTCTAAAATTCGTCTTAGAATTTCCTTATCCAATGGATTTAAATATGTCAGAACAGGTAAACGTCCAATGATCTCAGGTATTAAACCAAATGATTTTAAATCCTGAGGTGCAACATATTGTAATAAGTTCTTTTGGTCAATTTTATCTTTTGCTTTGCTGGCAGTATAACCAACAACTTTAGTATTTAATCGTTGACCAATTTTTCTTTCAATACCATCAAATGCACCACCGCAAACAAATAAAATGTTCTTAGTATCTACAGGAATCATTTTTTGTTCAGGGTGTTTTCTACCTCCTTGTGGTGGAACGTTTACAATTGATCCCTCCAGAAGTTTTAATAAACCTTGCTGAACGCCTTCTCCTGATACATCTCTGGTAATGCTAGGATTGTCGCTTTTACGAGCTATTTTATCAATCTCATCAATAAAAACAATACCTTTTTCAGCAGCTTCTACATTGTAGTCGGCAGCTTGCAACAGTCTTGTTAATATACTCTCAATATCTTCACCTACGTAACCAGCCTCTGTTAAAACTGTAGCATCAACAATAGTAAAAGGAACATGAAGCATTCTGGCAATTGTTCTTGCTAAAAGTGTTTTTCCGGTTCCTGTTTCTCCCACAAGAATAATGTTTGATTTTTCAATTTCAACATCATCAGAGGTGTTACTTTGTTGTAATCTCTTGTAGTGGTTATATACTGCTACTGAAAGAAATCTTTTAGCTTCATCTTGTCCAATTACATATTGGTCCAGAAACAATTTGATTTCCTTTGGTTTTAATAAAGTAATTTCATCAACATTGAATCCACCTTTTTTCTTGAACTCTTCTTCTAAAATGCCATGAGCTTGTTCAATACAGCTATCGCAAATGTGTCCAGAAACCCCAGCAATTAATAAATTGGTGTCTTTCCTTTCCCTACCACAAAATGAACACTTATCCATAAAACAATTGTTGAATGTATATAACAATAATGCAGAATACCTCTTTTTTAAGAAGTATTCTGCATTAATTTATATCAAATTAATTTTATTTTTCTCTTACCAAGACTTCGTCTATCATACCATATTCTTTAGCTTCAATAGCTGTCATCCAGTAGTCACGGTCAGAATCTTTTTCAACCTTTTTATAGGTGTTTCCTGAGTGATCTGCAATAATGGTATAAAGTTCTTTCTTCAATTTTTGAATTTCTCTT
Organism: Plebeiibacterium sediminum; assembly: GCF_026013605.1. Classification (GTDB taxonomy): domain Bacteria; phylum Bacteroidota; class Bacteroidia; order Bacteroidales; family Marinilabiliaceae; genus Saccharicrinis; species Saccharicrinis sediminus. The sequence continues at coordinate 37,408 of NZ_JAPDPJ010000001.1, read as the reverse complement.
GCTGTAATTTCAATATCACTAGCTTGTCCTTGAGCTCCACCCATTGGTTGGTGAATCATAACTCTGGAATGCGTAAGTGCTGAACGTTTACCTTTAGTTCCTGCTGTTAATAAAACTGCAGCCATTGAAGCAGCCATACCTGTACAAATAGTAGCTACATCAGAAGAAATATATTGCATGGTATCGTAAATACCTAAACCTGCATATACTGAACCTCCAGGAGAATTAAAATAAATTGAAATATCTTTTTGAGGATCTGCTGATTCAAGATACAACAATTGTGCTTGAATAATATTCGCAACAGTATCATCAATTGGTAATCCTAAGAAAATAATACGATCCATCATTAATCTTGAAAATACATCCATTGAAGCTACGTTCAATTGGCGTTCTTCAATAATTGTTGGCGAAATGTATCCGCTTGAGATGGAAGTATATTTATCTAGAGCAAGGCTATTAATGCCAATATGCTTTGTTGCATACTTTTGAAAATCTTTTGGATCTATCATGACTATAATTTTTTACTTTCTTATGAAAAGCTAAATTAAAAAAAATAACCTTGCACTAAATAATTAGCTTAGTTTTTTTCAAATAGTTTATTGAATTCCTCTCTGCTAATTTCTTTTTCTTCAATTTTAACAGCCTCTTTGATGAATTCTAAAGCTTTTTCCTGAGCAGCTGTTTCTGCCATGTTTCTTCTTTGCTCTTGTTGGTTCATCATATCCTTAGCATAGTTTTCTAAGTGCTCTTCAGGAATATTTGTTAAACCATATTGCATAAATTGCATTTTAGCCGACTTTTTCGCTACTTCTAATACATCAGCTTCTTCAATCTTAATTTCGTTAACTTTAAGAATTTCATTCTTAATTAACTGCCATTTAAGATCTTCGATGTATTTAGGCATATCGTTTTCAAGAGACTCAGCAGTAATTTGCTCGTTATCTTGGTTTGTTGTTAAAATCCAACGCTTTAAGAATGCTTCTGGAAGATCAAAACTAACTTTGTTGATTAACTTATCTTTTGCATCAATAGAAAATTTGTAATCACTCTCGAATGCTAAAGTTTTTTGAAGATCTTCTTTAACTTGAGCTACAAATTCTTCTTCGTTGCTAGCTTTACCTTCACCTAATACCTGATCAAATAATTCTTGATTTAATTCAGCAGGAACATAATTTGTGATTTCTTTAACTGTAAATTGAAAGTCACCATCAATTTGTTCTGCTTCTTCAGCAGATACTTTTAACATATATGATGTTTGGGTAGCATCAGTAAATGTGTTTTTAGGATTTAAAGTAACAATTGCATCAGATTTAATTCCAATTAAAGATGCTTTAGCTTCTTCTTTGATAGATCTAGGAGAAAGAACTACGTTTTCAACTTTAATTCCATCTTCTAAAACGTTACCATCCTGATCAAGTTGCACAAAATCACCTTTGATCATTGACTCTTCACCAGCTTCCTCTGCAGTTTCAGTAGTTGCAAAACGACCTGTAGCTTGTTTTACTTGTTGGTCAAGCATCTCGTCAGAAACTTCAATGGTGTAGTATGGTAATTTTTCTCTTTTTGAAAGTTTTACTTCAAATTCCGGAGCAATAGCAATGTCAAAATTAAAAGAAAAGCTATCCATAGTGTCGAAATCAATTGTTTCTTGATTTTCACTTGGAAGAGGTTCCCCTAAAATGTTAAGCTTGCTTTCTGCCAGGTATTTTGAAATTTCTTCAGAAACAATTCTATTTACTTCGTCAGCTAACACGTGTTTGCCGTACATTTTTTTAATCATTCCGAATGGCACTTTTCCAGGGCGGAAACCAGGCATATTTGCTTTTTTACGGTAATCCTTTAAAACCGTATCAACGCGTGTTTCATAATCATCTTTCTCAACAGTAAGTTTTATTACTGCGTTTAAATCATCAATGTTTTCTTTTGAGATGTTCATCTGATAAAATTGTTAGTGAACTTTCAAGTGCTTGAAAGCCTGACGTTAAATTATTGTACCAAGATTTCTAAAAATCAATCTTAAACCTGCTAAACTTAAAAAAACCGCCAAACTGCCGATTTAGATCGTAAGTAAGACGGTTTTTCATATCTTTTTCTTTGTGCGGATGAAGGGACTCGAACCCCCACGCCTCTCGGCACTAGATCCTAAGTCTAGCGCGGCTACCAATTACGCCACATCCGCGTTATTTTTTTGCGATGCAAAGATAACTCATTTTAATTTTAAATTGCAAATTAATTTTGAAATATTTTTTAAAAAAAATGCAAGCATCACTTTATCAAGGGTTTATGTTGAAGGTTCTTCTTTTGAGTTCAAAGTCATTTCCTAAATACAATCGTCTAACCTCAGAATCTTCTGCTAATTCTTCAGCTGTTCCTGCTTTTAAAATGTTGCCTTCAAATAATAAATATGCCCTGTCTGTTATCGAAAGAGTTTCGTGAACATTGTGGTCAGTAATTAAAATTCCAATGTTTTTGTATTTTAATTTGGCTACTATTTCCTGTATGTCTTGTACTGCAATTGGGTCTACACCGGCAAATGGTTCATCAAGTAAAATAAACTTCGGATTTATAGCTAATGCTCGTGCAATCTCACATCGCCTTCTTTCACCTCCCGAAAGCTGAATTCCTAAACTCTTTCTGATATGGCCTAAACTAAATTCCTCAATAAGCTCTTCGAGTCTTTGCTTTTGATATTCTTTAGAAAATTTTGTCATTTCAAGAACCGCTTTGATGTTGTCTTCAATGCTTAATTTTCTAAAAACTGAAGCTTCTTGAGCTAAATAGCCAATTCCTCTCTGTGCTCTTTTATAAACAGGTTCATTGGTTATCACCTGATCGTTGAGGTATATTTCACCTGAATTAGGGGTAACCAAACCTACTGTCATATAAAAGGTTGTTGTTTTTCCAGCTCCATTAGGACCAAGTAATCCCACAATCTCTCCCTGTTCCACTTTTACGGAAACTCCTTTTACTACAGTTCTGTTTTTATATTTTTTAATCAGGTTATCTGTATGTAATACTAGATTATTTTCAGACATGTTATATATGTTAATATCCTTGTGTTTTTCTTCTTTTTCTCTCGATGTTTGCTGCTATGATGATACCTCCTTCGTATAAAAATATTAAGGGTACGCACACTAATATTTGGCTGATTACATCCGGAGGAGTGATAATTGCTGCTAGCAATAAGCTGGCCACAATAGCATGGCGTCTGTATTTTTTTAACGATGTAGTTGAAATTAATCCTACTTTCGCCAGAAAAAAGATTAAAATCGGCAATTCAAAAATGATACCGCCTGCCAAAACAATAGAGCTTACTGTTGATATGTACGATCCTAAATTCAAAATATTCTCTACCTTTTCACTTACATGATAATTAGCTAAGAAATGAATAGAAAGGGGACATATGATGTAGTAGGCAAATAAAACTCCAATAGAAAATAAAATTGAAGTGAAAAATATAGCACCTCTTGAGTGTTTAATTTCATCCTGGTATAATGCTGGTTTTATAAACCGCCAAAATTCCCAGAAAATGTATGGAAAAGCAACAATCAGACCTGCTATAAATGCAATTTTTAGGTGAGTAGTAAATTGCCCGGCCATTAAAATATTCTGAAATAATATTTTGTCTTGGTTAATGCAAAGTGCCGGCATATCCAGCTTGGTTGCGAGAGAACAAAGAATAGAGTTGGTGAAAAAATCAGGGGAGCTTGGTCCAAAGATGATTACATCAAATAAGATTTCTTTATTAACAAATGCTACAATGGCAACCACTGCAACTGAAATAAATGAACGTACAATATGCCATCGGAGTTCTTCCAGATGTTCTAAGAATGTCATTTCTTCGTTAGCCATGAAATCAATCTTTTCTATTTATATTTCTGCTCTTTAAATATTGAATAAAACTCGTTATGGTACAACAAGTATAATCTTTGCGAAGATAGTATAGTAAATCCAATATGCCAATTATTGATTTTGACAGATTATTTAGCTAAATTCATTTTTGCTATTTTGTTGAGAATTTATTTTTTGAAATTATAGATGATCCATTGCTGTATCTGGCCTGTGTAGAATTATTATATGGAAATAATTGATAAGTGGTCATTTTTTTAAGGTAAAAGCGTGTTTTTATTTGAATAAAAATTATTTTTGTTTGAAGTGATTGTTTGGGAAAATGAAACTTTTACCTCAATGGGTGTTTTAACTTACTGAGGATAATTATATTGATATGGGAAAAAAGGTAGATCTTGTCGCTCATCTAAAAAAACATTTTGGATTTGATACATTTAAAGGGAATCAAGAAGAGGTTATCCAAAATATTTTAAAGGGAAACGATACTTTTGTTTTAATGCCTACGGGTGGTGGTAAATCCTTATGTTATCAGTTACCTGCTTTAATCTTACCGGGAACAGCAATTATTATATCTCCATTAATAGCCTTGATGAAAAATCAGGTTGATGCCATGAGAGGTTTTAGCGAAGATGATGGAATTGCTCACTTTTTAAATTCTTCATTAACAAAGGCTGCTATAACCAAGGTTAAGGAAGATATGCTTTCAGGAAAAACGAAATTGTTGTATGTTGCTCCGGAATCTCTTACTAAGGAGGAAAATATAGAATTTTTAAAACAGGTTGAAATTTCATTTTATGCTGTTGATGAGGCTCACTGTATCTCTGAGTGGGGACATGATTTCCGTCCTGAATATCGACGCATCAGACCAATTATTGAAGAAATTGGAGAGAAACCATTAATTGCATTGACGGCAACAGCAACGCCTAAGGTTCAGAGTGATATACAGAAAAGTTTGGGAATGAGTAAGTCGATGGTGTTTAAATCATCATTTAATCGTCCAAACTTGTATTATGAGGTGCGTGCTAAAAAACATGCCACCAAGCAAATTATTAAAATCCTAAAAGAGAATGTAGGTAAGTCGGCAATTATTTACTGTTTGAGTAGAAAAAAAGTTGAGGAATTAGCCGAAAATCTTGTTGTTAATGGTATAAATGCCCGGGCTTATCATGCCGGTATGGATGCTTCAACACGTGCGGGTAATCAGGATGCCTTTTTGATGGAGGAAACAGATGTAATTGTTGCTACAATAGCATTTGGTATGGGTATAGATAAGCCTGATGTGCGGATTGTGATACATTATGATATTCCTAAAAGTTTAGAAGGATATTATCAGGAAACTGGCCGTGCCGGAAGAGATGGCGGAGAAGGAAAATGTATTACTTTTTATAGCTATAAGGATATTCAGAAGCTGGAGAAGTTTATGCAAGGCAAGCCAATTGCAGAACAGGAAATAGGAAAACAACTTCTGTTAGAAACAGTATCCTATGCTGAATCTTCAATTTGTAGAAGAAAAATTCTGCTTCATTATTTCGGTGAAAAGTATACTGAAGAAAATTGTGATACATGTGATAACTGTTGTCATCCTAAGGAGCAGAGTGAAGGTAAAGATAATGTGGCTCTTATGATTAAAACAATCCTTGCTTTAAAAGAAAGATTTAAAGCGGATTATATAGTGCCATTTCTTGCTGGTAATAGTAATTCAGCTATTAAATCATACAAGCATCATGAGCATGAACTTTTTGGTGAAGGAAAAGAAAAGGAAGAAAAATACTGGAATGCTGTAATAAGACAGTTGTTAGTAGCTGGATTCCTGATAAAAGAAATAGAAAATTATGGTATTCTTAAAGTAAGTGAGGCAGGCAGGGCTTTCCTTGAAAAACCTGTTTCGTTTATGATTACTCAGGAGCATGATTTTGAAATGGATGATGTGGAAGAAAAATCAGCAGGAGGAACAGCTGCTGTTGATCCGCAGTTATTTAATATGCTTAAAGATTTAAGAAAAAGGATATCGAAAAGGAAAAATTTACCTCCGTTTGTTATTTTTCAGGATCCATCACTAGAAGCAATGGCTATTCATTATCCTATCAGTATTGAGGAGTTAATGAATATACCAGGGGTAGGATCAGGGAAGGCCAATCGATTCGGAAAAGAATTTGTGGAGTTGATTAAATCTCATGTGGAAGAAAATGAGATTGATAGGCCGATAGATATGGTTGTTAAGTCTGTGGCAAATAAATCTAAAAATAAAATTGCCATTATCCAGAGTATTGATAGAAAAGTACCTTTAGATGATATTGCTGAATCCAGAGGTTTGGAAATGGGCGAACTTTTATCTGAGATTGAATCAATTGTGTACTCGGGAACCAGAGTTAATATAGATTATTATATTGATCAGGTTATGGATGAAGATCATCGTGATGATATTTTTTATTATTATAAGGAAGATGCCGAAACAGATGATATTGGAAGTGCTTTGGATGAGTTGGGAGAGGATGAGTATTCTGAGGAGAATGTGAGGTTGGTTCGGATTAAATTTTTGTCTGAAGTAGGAAATTAAGTAAGTTATATTTTTACTTGTAACTGAATTTTGAAATTGGTTTTGGTATTGCCTTTAATAGTTTGCAATCCGGAACCAATTTCTTTTTTGTTGCTATACCATGTTTGTGCCGCTTTAAACCATAAGGTTATGTATTTATTTGCTTTCCATTGGGTTAATAAGTAAGTTCTTGAACCTTTATCCTGAAAAGAGGGAACGCTAAAGTTATACAGTAAGTCGTTCTCGTAGGTGTAAATCCTTGAATCGTAATTCTCAATATCGAATATTCCATACCTAAAACTACATGAGAATTTTTTGTTGTTTAAGTGGTAGTTTAGGTTTGCAAAGGCTAACGTTCCATCTGATTTTTGATTCAAAGTATTGTAAAATGATTTTTCTACCCTGCATTGAAGAGTCCAGTTTTGACTGGCTTCAAATTGAATGTTGGCTCTGATCTTTTTAAGATTATACTTTTCTATTGTATAGGTTGTTGTTTCATTGGAAATATTTCTGTCTTTTTCTTTCTCCTTGTAAAGTATGTATATGTTTGAGTTCTGGGCAAGTTGGTATTGAGCTTTAAAGGATAACTCATATCCATCGGATGGTTTATTTGTATTATACTTTAGCCATCGGAATTTAAACATATCTATATAGCTTTGAATTTCAAGGTTTTTTAGGGGTAAAGCCTTAATGCCAAAGTATGCGCCAGATTCACCATTGGGATTACTGCTTTCTGTGATAGAGTTTATCCATGGAGAATTATAGTGCATAGAAATGTTTCTGTATAAAATAGATGTTGATATGTTAGAAGTAGGTCGTAATAGTATTCCATTTATAAACGCTAAGTTTCCAGTGGAATTGCAGGCTAATTCTCCAAAAACAATAAAATTTTTGTGGCCATAATTATAGGCAAGCCAAGAGTTGTTAGTTTGATTGGAAGGAGGATTGAGTTGTTTGTATAATTCGTTCGATTCAATCGAGTCAATATCTGTTTTTTGATAATAGGTTCCTGCTGATAATGATAGGTTTCGATATTGATATGATATGTTCGCCCCAAGAGTTTCTTGTAATAATGTATTTTTAATAGCTAACTCGTTTAGGGTTCTGTGATATCCTGTTGTTGGAAGTGAGGTGGCTGTTTTTTTAAAGGATAAACTGTCGTATATAGTATTCGCATCAATGTGTTTTGATGATAGAAATGTGGTTATTGTTAGAGATTTCCAATCAAGAGAAGAGGCTATTCCTCGCAGAAAATTTACTTCACTTGCAGAAGTGTTTCTTTTTATTCCATTGTTTCTTTTTCGAATTAGAAAAATGTCTCCAGCTTTTCCCATGTTTGTGCCTGTTGATATAGCCAAACCTTGACCAAAAGTGGCGTGGTAATCTCCAATGATAATATGATTTATTGTTTTGTTACTCTTATATTCTGCAAAGCCAGAAAGAAACTCAGGTTTGTTATTTTGATCAAAGAATTTTTCGCCAGGATCTTTGTCATAAACAAAACCACATGATATATTGCTGCCGTACTCAAATAGTGTTTTAGTATAAACATGGTGATGATTCCCCAGATATCCTGAGCTGTCATTAATTTGGTATCCCTTGGGTTTTTCATATTCAAAAACATCTCTTATTAATGTTTTTGCTTTTAAGTAACTTTTAGTTTTAGTCATGGAGGGTTCTCCGTAAGTAACAAATAGAGATAGTGTTTCAATTAATTCCGGACTAAAGTTATTTATGGCTTGTAATTGATATTTACTGGATATAGGAGAATAGTTTTTTATAAACTTTAATAATTCCTGAATCTGAAAATCAGAAAGAAATAAAAGTCGTTCAAGAAATTCTTTATCCAGAGTATTGATATTTATGGGATGCTCGGATAGTTCAATCAAATCATTAAAACTTTGATCATTCTGTTCTGGTGAAATACCATTCTCTGCCAGATATTCAATAATTTGTGAGGTGATGTTGTTATTGTTTATTACGTTTTGAGCATTAAGCTGAATTGAATAGAACAGGATGGATGTAAGGATAAATTTTTTCATTGTTTGGTTTTGATTGTGTATGATACTCCTATTCCTGAAGAAAGACCTAATACCATATGGTTAGCCAGTGATGAGTCAATTGTAAAGTTATTTATAGTGATACCTAATCCCATCGTGTAGCTAATTGGTTTACCATATATTCCTGCCCTTGTTCTAATGGTTTTATTTATTTTGTATTCCAATCCAAATCTTGTTATTGTTGAATATGAAATCTGATGAGAGATTTCACTCGAGATTGCAAATTGGTCTGTTGCATTCCATCTAAAGCCTAAATTGAAGTACGAGTCAATGGTTTCTGTTTCTTGAGCTATTTTAATTTTTGATTTTTCTGGATTTAGGGTGAAGAAACCAATGTTTAAATGGGGATGAGGTGAAAATATAAATCCAAAGGAGGAGAATAATTGTGATCCGTTTCCGGATTCTGGTATTTGATTGTGTTGTAGGTTGAGTTGAAAACTGATACTGAATTTTTCAGAAAAAGGTTTGGCATACCCAAGTGTAAAAAAAGATTCGTTGTAGTATTTATATCCATACCTGCTTATGATAGAATGAAATACACCAAGTTTAGTAGGGGAAATCAGTGAAATATTTTGGGAACTTATTTCTTTGGTAAAATAAGGCATGTGATAATTGGCGGAAACGGAAGAATTGGTAATGTAAGCCGATCCGGAGGGATTGGAGTGTATACTTGAGTATCCTTTTTCTGCAACTCCGGTTCCCCCCTGTGCTAAAGATTTATTAGATAAAAGAATAGGATTTTGAGTGTGACAATGAAAATGCAAGGCTAATAGAATAGCTAATAAAGCCAATTTGGGCAAAGTTTGAGTTAGGTTCATGGTTCTTAGTATTGTAAAAAAAAAAGGTGAACCCTGAGACTGATCTCTAAGTTCACCTTAAATTTAAAAATAATTCGCTAATATTTTAACAATAAATGAAATTATTCTATTTAATCTAATGAATTAATTGGTTTTAAATTCATATTTAATTTCACTTAGATCTTTGTTTGCCTTTTCGATTTTAGCTTTTAAATTTTCCTTAAATTCGGCTACTCTTGAAGCGAGTTCTTTATCACCCAAGGCTAGCATTTGTGCGGCAAGGATACCTGCATTTTGAGCCCCGTTGATACCTACTGTTGCAACAGGGATTCCCGGAGGCATTTGAACAATTGCTAATAAAGCATCCAAACCATCTAAAGATGCTTTAATTGGTACACCAATGATTGGTAGTTTAGTCATTGAAGCAATAACACCAGGAAGGTGCGCTGCCATTCCTGCAGCTGCAATAATAACTTTTATGCCTTTTTCCTCTGCTCCTTTTGCGAATTTCTCAACAGCCTCAGGTGTTCTGTGTGCTGAAAGTGCATTGATTTCAAACGGGATTTTTAAATCATTTAGCACCTGAGCCGCTTTTTCCATAACAGGCAAATCAGATGTACTGCCCATAATAATACTAACTACTGCTTGCATAGTATAATTTATATAAGTAAATAAAATGTTTAAACTAACGCAAAATTAACAAGTTATGAATGGAAAAGGTTTTAATGATTGTATTTTTTTGTACTTTTGCGCCACATAAATAAAATTTTACCCAATTAATGAAACGTATAAAGCTATTAGACAGGGAGTTCGAGTTGTCAATTCCTTTTGAGAAGATAGATAATGCAATTGCAGGAATAGCAGACCGAATGAATGAGGAGTTGGTAGATAAAGATCCTTTAATGATTTGTGTATTGAATGGTTCTTTTATGTTCGCTGCTGATTTAATGAAAAAACTAAATTTTCCATGTGAAATTAGTTTTGTAAAGCTTTCTTCTTATGAAGGTACTTCTTCTACAGGAAAAGTAAAAGAGTTGATTGGTTTAAACGAGAATATCGAAGGTAGATGTGTAGTTATTCTGGAAGATATAATTGATACAGGTTTTACCATTGAAAAAATTAAAAATCAATTGTTAGGATATCAACCTTCAGAGGTGAAAATCGCAACTATGCTATTTAAACCAGAGGCTTGTAAAGTGGATATTGATATTGATTATGCGGGTATGGAAATTCCTAATGATTTTATCGTGGGATATGGTCTGGATTATGATGGACATGGCCGTAATTTAGCAGATATATATACAGTTGTTGAATAATATAAACTATAACCGAAATGTTGAACGTAGTAATTTTTGGTCCTCCAGGGTCCGGTAAAGGTACCCAAAGTGAAAACATTATTGAAAAATACAATTTAGCACACATCTCTACCGGAGATCTGTTAAGAGCAGAAATTAGCGGTCATACTCAACTTGGTACAATTGCTAAAAGTTTTATTGACAAAGGAGAGTTGGTGCCTGATGAAACAATCATTGGGATGATTGATAACAAAATTGAATCATTAGTTGGTTCAAAAGGTGTTATTTTTGATGGTTTTCCAAGAACAGTGGAGCAGGCAAAAGCTCTTGAGGAGTTATTAGCTGAATATAAAACAAAGGTTAGTGTAATGATTAATCTTGAGGTTCCTAAAGATGAGTTAGTTGAAAGATTGCTTGAGCGAGGAAAAGTTTCAGGAAGATCTGATGATAACTTAGAAACTATTGAAAAAAGAATTAACGTATATGAATCTCAAACTAAACCTGTAATTGATTTCTATAAAAAGAAAAGAGTATATAAGTCAATTAAAGGTGTAGGAAGTATTGAAGAAATCTTTGGTTCTATTTCTGAAGTTCTTGATTCTGTACAATAAGGATATTAATATTTACATGAGCCGCGGGAGTTTTTGTGCTTTCCGTGGCTTGTTTTTTTAAGTGTATTGGTTATGGCAAGTAGTAATTTTGTTGATTATGTAAAAATATTCTGTCGCTCAGGTAAAGGTGGGGCAGGTTCTGCACATATGCGAAGAGAGAAATTTGTTCCTAAAGGAGGACCAGATGGTGGTGATGGAGGTAGAGGTGGTCACGTAATTATTAAAGGTAGCCGTAATCACTGGACTTTATTACACTTAAAATTTCAGCGACATATTTTTGCAGGGCATGGAATGTCAGGTGGAGCACAGGGTAGTTTTGGTTCACAAGGAGAAGATAAAACGATTTTCGTTCCTCTTGGTACAATTGCAAAAAATGCAGAAACAGGTGAAGTGATCTGTGAAATAACTGAGGAAGGACAAGAGTTTGTTTTAGCACCAGGAGGGAAAGGTGGTAGAGGAAATATGCATTTTAAAACTTCTACAAATCAAACTCCACGATATGCTCAGCCAGGATTAGAGGGTATTGAAGTAGCAGTTATCCTTGAGTTAAAAGTATTGGCAGATGTTGGATTAGTTGGATTTCCTAATGCAGGTAAGTCAACATTGTTATCAGTTGTTTCTGCAGCAAAACCAGAAATTGCTGATTACCCGTTTACAACTTTGGTTCCAAATCTTGGTATTGTGAATTATCGTGATTATAAGTCCTTTGTAATGGCTGATATTCCTGGTATTATAGAGGGAGCAAGTGATGGAAAAGGGTTAGGATTGAGGTTTTTACGTCATATTGAGCGAAATTCAATTCTTTTATTTTTAGTTCCTGCAGATGCGGATGATATTGCCAAAGAATATCAGATTCTGCTTAATGAATTAAAAATGTATAATCCTGAACTTCTTGATAAACAACGATTGTTGGCTATTTCAAAATGTGATTTACTGGATGACGAGCTGATTGCTGAAATAAAACATCAATTACCTGAAATTCCATATACTTTTATATCTTCGGTTGCCAATTTAGGTATTACAGAATTAAAAGATATGATATGGAAAGCACTGGACGAATCGAACAAGGATATGATAGATTAGTTCAAGAATATACTTTATTAGAGGAAAAATACGATACTAGCAGTCGACAAGTATCGCGTAAAATAATTCAATCAGGTTGGATTAGGGTATTGTGTTTTTTCCTGCTTTTTGCCTTACCAATATACCTTTATGATTATTCTGTTGTTGCTGCAATAGTATTATTTATAGCAGCAGTATTCTGCTTTGTCTTACTGATAAAGCAGTTTAATTTTTACAAAAAAAGAAGAGCCGAATTTTTAGAGCTGAAGACTTTAAATCAGAATGAAATTTCGGCACAAAAAGGAACTTGGGATTGTTTTTCAAATGGAGAAAAATTCATTGATCCTCTGCATAATTACTCTCACGATTTAGATCTGTTTGGAACAGGTTCATTCTTTCAATATATTAACAGAACGACTACAATTGTTGGAGAAAGAAAGTTGGCTGAAAAGTTATCTTTTATTTCTTCGGATATTGAATCAATTCGCCTTGTGCAAAGTGTAATGAAAGAACTGTCTCAATTAACTGAGTTCCGACAGTTATTTTATGCAAAAGGAAGGGCTTTAAAGGAAAAAGAAGAATACATATCTAAAATTGACCAGTTAAAAGATTACAGACCATGGTTATTGAAAAAATCTTATTTATTTAAATGCGTAATTAAGGTATTACCAATACTATTTGTTACATCACTTTTATTTACATTTTTTGGTTTTGCCCCAGTTGTTCCTGTCGTTATTTTTCTTTTTAACTTAACATTCGTTGGTTCTGCATTTCGTAAAATTAATAAAGTAAACCTGCAATTTTCATCGCTTTCCTCCATACTTCAGAATTATGCAGTTTTAACTAATTTAATTGTTAGTCAAGAGTTTAAATCGACAGGATTAAAGCAGTTTAAAGCTGAGCTGTACGAAGGAAAAGCAAATGCAGCTGTAGCTATCGATAAATTAGGTACCTACATGAATCATTTCGATCAAAGAAATGGATTACTTGGAGGCGTAATTTTAAACGGAATGTTGTTGTGGGATTATATGTATGTTTTAAAAATTGAAAAGTGGCTAAATGATCATAAGCAGCATCTTTTTAATTGGCTAAATGTGGTTCATGAAATAGATGCTTGTAATAGTCTTGCAGGTTATGTTCATAATCATCCCGATTTTGTTTTTCCAGAATTAAGTGAAGTTAGTGTTTTTGATGTTGAGAATTTGGGTCATCCTTTAATCGATAGAAAAGAAAGAGTTTGTAATGACTTTAATTATAATGAATCCATTTTTACTTTAATAACCGGGGCTAATATGTCTGGGAAAAGTACTTTTTTACGAAGCGTAGGATTAAATCTTGTGCTTGGAAATTGTGGTGTGGTAGTTTGTGCAAGTAAAATGAAATATATGCCAATGGAGTTGGTAACAAATATGCGAACTACCGATTCATTAATGAAGCACGAATCGTACTTTTTTGCTGAGCTTAAAAGATTAAAATATATCATTGATAAGTTAAAGGAGGGAAATCAGGTATTTATAATTCTTGATGAGATTTTGAAGGGAACTAACTCAAAAGATAAAACATATGGAAGTATGGAGTTAATCCGAAATTTATTAAATCATCATGCTTATGGGATGATCGCAACTCATGATTTAGAGTTGGAAATTCTAGAAAAAGAGTCTTCCTCAAAAATTGTGAATTATTGCTTTGAGGTAAAAAACCAATCCGGACAATTACTCTTTGATTATAAATTATATAAAGGAGTAACGCAGAACCACAATGCCTCTTTTTTGATGAAAAAAATGGGTATTATACCAATTGAATAATATTTTCTAATTTTTTGTAAAAAAAAGCCGTAAACACTATGTTTTAAGGATTTTTTTAATTTTTTTTATACCTGACTTTTAACTAATCTCAAATCCGAATTAAAACTTTTCGTTTAAAGAGATTATTTGTTGAAATATTATAATTATTGGTTCACAAATTTGCAATAAGCGGATTCAATTACTTGAATCCGTTTTTTTTATCCCTTTCCTGATAATTTTTTACTGTGCTTAAAAAAGTTTTGAACAGCTAATGTGCTTATCTTAAGACAAAGATTGAAGTTAAGAAGCTCTTATTGCTACCTGTTGAAAAAAGAATTACCAAAAAAATCTCGATTTAATTATATTTGAAAGAATTTTATTTACAGTCTTTCCATACTTAACAAAACAACTTATAAACATATATAGTTATGTCGCAACAGTATTCTGAAGATGCCATTAGAACCCTAGACTGGAAGGAACATATTAGGAAACGACCGGGAATGTACATTGGTAAGTTGGGCGATGGTTCATATTCCGATGATGGTATTTATGTGTTACTTAAGGAAGTAATGGATAACTCCATTGATGAATACATGATGGGGTTTGGTAAAAAGATAGAGGTTACAGTGCAGGAAGGAAAAGTTACAATTCGTGACTTTGGTAGAGGAATCCCTTTGGGTAAAGTCATTGATGTGGCTTCAAAAATGAATACGGGAGCAAAGTATGATTCCAAAGTATTTAAAAAATCTGTAGGACTGAATGGGGTAGGGATTAAGGCTGTTAATGCTTTATCAAAGGAGTTTACTGTAGTTGCTTATCGTGATGGAGAATGTAAAAAAGTTGATTTCTCACAAGGAAATGTAATACAGGAGTATGATGTTGAGTCAACAACAGAGGAGAATGGAACATTTGTTTCGTTTCAACCAGATGGTGAAATTTTTGAAAAGTATGTCTATCGAGATGAGTATATCGAACCTCTATTAAAGAATTATACCTATCTGAATGCCGGATTGGCAATTATTTATAATGGAAAAACATATAAATCAAAGAATGGTCTGCTTGATTTATTAAATGACAATATGACTTCTCCCGGAGTTTATCCTTTGATTCATTTAAAGGCTGAAGATTTTGAAGTGGCCCTGACGCATGGTAATCAGTATGGAGAGGAATACTATACCTTTGTAAACGGACAGCATACCACTCAGGGAGGAACCCATCAGATTGCTTTTAGAGAGGCTTTGGTGAAAACGGTTCGTGAATTTTATAATAAGAATTTTGATGTTTCGGATATCAGAACTGGTATTATTGCGGCTATTAGTATTAAAATTGAAGAGCCTGTATTTGAATCTCAGACTAAAACAAAGTTGGGGTCAAAAGATATGGGACCGAATGGACCTTCTGTAAGAAACTATGTTGTAGATTTTGTTAAGAAAGAATTGGATAATTTCTTACACAGAAATACTGAAGTTGCTGAACTTCTGATGAGAAAAATTCTGGAATCGGAAAAAGAAAGAAAAGCCATTTCAGGAATTCAAAAGCTGGCAAAAGAAAGAGCCAAAAAGGTTAGTTTGCACAATAAAAAGTTAAGAGACTGCAGAGTGCATTATAATACCAATAATGAAGAAGCCCCGCATTCATCGATCTTTATTACAGAGGGTGATTCTGCCAGTGGATCTATAACAAAAGCCAGAAGCGTTAACACGCAAGCTGTTTTTAGTTTAAAAGGTAAGCCACTAAATTCATATGGACTAACCAGAAAGGTGGTTTATGAAAATGAAGAATTTAACCTTTTGCAGGCAGCCCTTAATATTGAAGAGGGAATGGAAACACTGAGATATAATCATGTGATTATAGCAACAGATGCCGATGTGGATGGTATGCATATCAGGTTGTTGTTAATAACCTTCTTTTTACAGTTTTTTCCGGAATTAGTAAAAAATGGACATTTATATATTTTGCAAACTCCATTGTTCAGGGTGCGAAATAAAAAGAAAACAATCTATTGTTATTCTGATGAGGAAAAGGCAAAAGCCATTAAGCAATTAGGAGCAAATCCTGAAATTACACGATTTAAAGGTTTAGGGGAGATTAGTCCTGATGAGTTTAAACACTTTATTGGTAAGGATATCAGGTTGGAACCTGTAAGAATGAAAAAGGAAGATGCTGTACAGCAATTACTCTCATTTTATATGGGTAAAAATACTCCCGACCGACAAACTTTTATTATAGACAACCTTGTTGTAGAAGAAGATCCGGCATAATATAAACAATATTAAATGCAGTTGTAAGCATGAGCGAAGATATTAATAACCCAAATGACGAAGAAACAAACCTAAATCCTGAAGACAATAATTCAGAACAAGGTATAAGATCCGAAGATCAAGGCTCTGATGTAAAGATATCTCATCTGGGAGGTATGTTTAAGGGCTGGTTTTTGGATTATGCCTCTTATGTTATTCTTGAGCGTGCAGTTCCTCATATTAATGATGGATTAAAGCCTGTACAACGAAGAATTTTACATGCAATGCGTAGAATGGATGATGGTCGTTACAATAAAGTAGCCAATATCATAGGTTTTACAATGCAGTTTCACCCTCACGGGGATGCATCAATTGGAGATGCCTTGGTGCAATTAGGTCAAAAAAATCTTTTGATTGACACTCAGGGTAACTGGGGTAATGTGGCCACAGGAGATGGAGCAGCTGCCCCTCGATATATTGAGGCTCGTTTAACTAAATTTGCTCAGGAAGTTGTTTTTAATCCTAAAACAACACTTTGGAAAATGAGTTATGATGGCCGTAATAAGGAACCTATTACGTTGCCTGTAAAATTCCCTTTGTTATTAGCTCAAGGTGTTGAAGGTATTGCAGTGGGACTGGCATCTAAGATTCTGCCTCATAACTTTAATGAACTTATTGATGCCTCTATCGCGCACCTGGAAGGAAAGGACTTTGAAATTTTCCCTGATTTTCCTGCAGGTGGAATGGTTGATGTTTCGCGCTATAATGATGGAATTAGAGGTGGTGCAGTTAAAGTTAGGGCTAAGATTGTAAAGCAAGATAACAGAACGCTGAATATTACGGATATTCCTTATGGAAAAAATACATCATCCCTTATTGAATCAATAATAAAGGCTAATGAAAAGGGGAAAATTAAGATTAAAAAGATCGATGATAATACCGCTGAAAATGTTGAGATATTAATTCATTTGCCAGCAGGTGTATCAACCGACAAAACAATTGATGCCCTTTATGCTTTTTCTGATTGCGAGGTTTCTATTTCGCCTAACTGTTGTTTAATTGAAGATAATACACCTAAGTTTATTGGTGTTTCTGAGGTTTTAAGAAAAAATACTGAACATACAGTTCATCTACTTACCAGAGAGCTTGAAATTAGAAGGGGAGAGCTTGAAGAAGCATGGCATTTTGCATCGCTTGAACGAATTTTTATAGAAAATAAAATCTATCAAAAAATTGAAGATTGTGAAACGATGGAAGCCATTATTCAAACTATTGATCATGGTTTGGATCCATTTAAAAAGACACTGAGAAGAGAGGTAACCCGCGATGATATTATTAAGCTTACCGAAATTAGGATTAAACGAATTTCACGTTTTGATTCAAATAAAGCAGATGAATATATTGCTTCTCTTGAAGAAGAAATGGAGCAGATTGCATACAATTTAGAGCATATTATTCCATATTCAATTAATTATTTCAAGCATATTAAAAAGACGTATGGAAAGGATTTTCCTCGTCAGACTGAAATCCGAAGCTTTGAGAATATTGAAGCAAGTAAAGTTGTTGTTAAAAACGAAAAGCTTTATATAAATCGAGAGGAAGGTTTTATGGGAACTTCGCTACGTAAAGATGAATTTGTTTGCGATTGTTCCGATATTGATGATATTATTCTTTTTTATAAAGATGGAAGATATCTGATTACAAAAGTATCAGAAAAAGCCTTTATTGGTAAGGGAATTATTCACCTTGCTGTATTTAAAAAAGCTGATAAACGCACTATTTATAACGTGGTTTATCGTGATGGAAAAGCTGGAAGTGTTTATGTAAAACGTTTTGCAGTAACAGGTACTACACGCGATAAAGTTTATGATTTAACAAAAGGAACTAAAGGTTCTGATGTATTATATTTTAGTGCCAACCCTAACGGTGAAGCTGAAGTACTTAAAATTATCCTACGTCCAAAAGCAAGAATCAGGAATTTAATTTTTGATTATGACATGGCTGATTTAGCCATTAAGGGACGTGGTGCCATGGGAAATATTCTTACTAAATATGAAGTTCAGAAAGTTGCGTTAAGAAAAAAAGGAGTTTCAACGCTTGGAGGACGTAAGATTTGGTTTGATAAAGATGTATTAAGAATTAACTCTGAAAACAGGGGGGATTATTTAGGGGAATTCCATGCTGATGATTTGATTCTTGTTATTACAAAAACGGGTGAGTTTTATCACACCAATTTTGATTTAACCAATCATTATGAGGATAATATTCTACTTATAGAAAAATATAATCCGGATAAAGTATGGTCTGTGGCTTATTACGATGCAGATCAGAAATACTATTACTTGAAAAGATTCCAGTTAGAGCCATCTCTAAAACCTCAAAGTTTTATTGGTGAAAACTCTAAATCATATCTTGTAAGAGTAACAACTGTTGATTATCCAAGGTTAGAAGTGAAGTTTGGAGGAGAAGATAAAGAACGTGATAAAATGATTGTTGAGGTGGATGAGTTTATTGGAGTGAAGAGCTTTAAAGCCAGGGGTAAAAGATTAACTACTTATCAGGTGTCAAAAATTAATGAACTTGAACCTGTAATTGTTAAACCAGAACCTGAAGATCCAGAGGAAGCAGATCATGATATTGACCATGATGGACCTGAAGATGATGAAAACCAAATGTCATTATTTTAATATGGTTAAGAGGGTTTATTTAATAGGATTTATGGGTAGTGGAAAGTCAACCATGGGACGATGGGTGGCTGATGCTATGGATAACTGGACATTTTTAGATCTGGATCATTTTATAGAGCATAAATACCATAAAACAATATCTCAGATTTTTGAAGAGAGTGGAGAAGATGGTTTCAGGGAGATTGAGGCCAAGTGTCTTCGTGAAGTAAGTGATTTTGATCAGGTGATTATTGGAGCTGGTGGTGGTACACCTTGCTTTTTTGATAATATGGAAGTGATGAAGGCTACAGGTTTAACGATCTATTTAAAGTTGAGCCCACAAGTATTAAACGATCGTTTACGCTCATCTAAATCGCAACGCCCTTTGGTGGCCAATAAAAGTGGCGAAGAGCTTCTTGCATATATTGCAGAAAAACTGAATGAAAGAGAGTCTTTTTATTCAGAGGCAGAGGTAATAGCTGATGGTACTGTATGGGAAGTTAAGGATTTTGTAGACTGTATTCAAAAACAATAATAACAGAAGTAAAAAAAGCTATCGGTATTGATAGCTTTTTTTTACCAATCAGCAGCCATGAGTTTAGGTTGATGAAAATGTGTATTGATATAAAAATAATCTTTTACCAAATACTTAAATCCTGATCTTTGAAAAAATGCTTTGATTTTCAGTTGAGCTGTTTCTTCATCAAATTCAGAATCGTCGAAAGATAAGGCTTTTAAAAAGTCATCATCCTCATAATGATCGTGATCTATATTATCCATATTCGTTTGTTGAAATGGGGTAGAGTTAATAAATATAGCTCCAATACCATAACCAAACCGGGTATATAAATCCTTTAATATTTTACTTCCAAGGTTTTTACCTCTAAAAGCAGGAAGTAATTCATATTCTGTTATTAATAAAAAGTTTTCCAGATACATGTCTGAATCAGCATGCTTCATAAAATACTCGTTATATTCATTTACATTAAAATCGATGAATTGCAAACCGAAATCAAGAACGGGAACAGAAGAGTTAAATACATGAAACATATTGTAGTTCTGATCTATAATCTGATTAATCAGGACAATACTAAAAAACATCCGTCCTATCTTTAACAATTCTCCGGAAGGTTTATAAACTAGTATTTCAGCTTCGTAGTGATTGGCATATCTGTCAGGATTTTCATCATCAAGATCAGATTGTAATTGATAATTTATAGTATAATCGAAAGAATCCATGAGTGTATTATTTAGGTTGAATACAAGATATTAATTTTGTTCTGATATGCCTAAATAATAAACAAAAAAAGCCGCATCAATAGCGGCTTTCGGAATGATTTTATAGGGTTTTATTGATAGGATTGACTACCTGATGATGATATCCCATTAATGTGAATACTACCTCTGTCAATAATTAACTTCTTCTTACCAGATGTTCCTTTAGCATTTAATCCTCCAGAGGAAGCCATTAAATTAAATGATAGTTCTTCAGATTTATTTGTAAGTTCCATTTTTATGCTGCCTGAGGAACATTTGAATGAAGAATCGCCGGTTAATGTTATTCCTGTGCCATACTGACTGCCACTTGAAGATAATAGTGATAAGGCTCCATTGATGTTGTTTAGCTTAATACTTCCAGAGCTTGTTTTGGAGTATACATCACCAGTAATATTCTCTATTTTAATACTGCCTGAACTGGCAGCACTTTCAACTCCGGCTTCAACTCCGCTTATATATTGCGAACCTGATGATGAAGTACTCTTAACATTACCTTTAACCTGACTAATTTTGATACTTCCTGATGATAAGGTTGATTTTACATTCTCACCAATGTTCTCAATCATATGGCTTCCGGATGAGCTTATAGCATCAACACTTCCTGTAATATCTTTTGCTTTTATACTTCCCGAACTTGTTGTTGCTTTAATGTTACTATTGATATTGTTCGCAGTAATACTCCCTGAACTGGCAACTAAAGAAACTGTGCTTTGCCCAATATTTTTAACATCAATACTGCCCGAAGAGTTTTTTATGTTTATATTGGTGTTTGAGGGTACAAGAAAATTGAAATTTCCACCAAAAGATCCGCTTAGTGATGTGGGTTTGTCAATCCAAACCTCAAGCGTATTTCCATTAACCTTATATTTTATTTTGATGTCGTCACGCTCTTTATTGCTTCTTATTTCGCCTTTAAAGATTATGCTTGAAGAATTGTGACTATCTACTTCTACTTTGCAAAATGAACCTTTTACATCTATGGTGGCTATATTGTCAAAGTTTTTCTCAATTTGATCGATTGTGATTTTTTGGGCACCGGTATCAATAGTAATGCAACTATTCATCAATAAAACCATAAGCGCCATCGAAAGTATCTTTTTCATCTTTGTATAGGATTTAAATTTATATAAAGATGTGACGCTTATGAAGTAGTATTAGTTACAAAATAGTTGCATATTTTTATTATCCTAAAATCATACCTACAATTGTTGCAGACATCAATGAAGCTAAAGTACCGGCAATTAATGCCCGGATACCAAATTTTGAAAGGAAGCTTCTCTTTTTAGGAGCAAGGCCTCCAATACCTCCAATCTGAATTCCAATAGATGCAAAGTTGGCAAAACCACAAAGCATATAGGTAGCCATAATAATTGATTTTGAGTGAGTAATTAGATGGCCTGCTTTCATTTTAGCTAAGCTGGTGTAACCAACAAATTCGCTGGCAATAATTTTTTCACCTAATAATTGTCCAACTTGAGATATATCGTCAGAAGGCACCCCAATTAGCCACATTAATGGTGCCATAGTATAACCCAGAATAAATTCTAAATTAAATTGAGTGTATTGTCCATTTGTTACTTGAGTAATTAGGTCATTTAATGCAGTCCAATCACCAATTTTAGTGAATGTATAATTTACCATGGCTATAAAAGCAAAGAAAACTAGAAGCATGGCTCCAACATTAGCAGCAAGTTTTAATCCTTCGCTTGTACCATTGCTCATCGCATCTAAAATGTTGCTTCCTATTTTATCCATTGATATTTTTACTTCAGATTCAATGTTATCTCTTTGAGGAACAATAATCTTTGATATAACAACAGCACCAGGTGCAGCCATTACAGATGCAGTCAACAGGTGTTTGGCAAACATTAGTCTCATGGCAGGATCATCTCCACCTAAAAAACCAATATATGCAGCAAGAACTCCTCCGGCAACAGTAGCCATTCCTCCTGTCATTACCAAAAACATTTCTGAAGGATTCATTTTAGGTAAATAAGCTTTAATCATTAAAGGAGCTTCTGTTTGTCCTAAAAAGATGTTACCAGCAACGGATAAACTTTCAGCACCAGATAATTTTAATGTTTTTGTAAGAAGCCATGCCAATGCCCAAACTACTTTTTGTATCACACCTAAATAGAATAATACACTGGTAAGTGCAGAGAAAAATATAATGGTAGGCAAAATCTGAAACATAAAGATGTATCCAAACTTGGATGTGTCAAGAAAATCTCCAACTAAAAATTCGGTTCCAACTTTGGTGAAGTCAAGGACCAGAGTAAATAGTTTTCCGAAAAACTCAAATACGTTTTGCACAAATGGAATGTAAAGAACGCAAACCGCTAAAACCAGTTGCATACCTAATCCTCCAATAACAACTTTCCAGTCAATTGCTTTTTTATTGATGCTTGCCAGATATGCTAATCCAATAACAACAGCCATTCCTAAAATGCCCCTAAAGATGCCCATAGTTGACACACCAGCACCCTGGGTGTAATCAATAACAGAATTAGCCCATGTAGGTTGAGCCATTGTAAATAGTAAAATGACAATGGCAGGTATTATTTTTTTTACCATGAAATTATTAAATGTGATGTTTGTTTTTGTTGACCAGGTGAATTTTAATTTTCAGGGATTTAGGGATTGGATCTTTTTTTTATTTCGTCTCTGATTTCAGAAGCTTTTTCGTAATCTTCTTTACCAATAGCGTTTTCAAGCATTTTATTTAATTCATCAATAGATAAATCTGAGTATTTACCTTCAGAATTTTCTTGAACATTACTCTCACTAACTTCGGTTTCTTGCTCAGCATTAACATCTAAAACTATTCCAGCCGATTTAATGATAGATTCGTACGTGTAAATAGGACAGTTGAATCTTAATGAAAGAGCTACTGCATCCGATGTTCTTGAATCAATTCTAAGTTCTTGACCGTCTTTAATGCAAACTAATTCAGAGTAGAAAATGCCTTCTTCAAGTTTATAAATAATAACTTCAATAATTTCAATATCAAAAGCTCTGGAGAAGTTTAAGAACAGATCATGCGTAAGAGGCCTGGGGGGTTCAAGTCCTTCAAGTTTAATGGCAATGGATTGTGCTTCTACACCACCAATAATGATCGGTATTCTTCTTTCGCCCTCTTCTTCTGCAAGTACTAATGCATATGCACCAGATTGAGTTTGACTATAAGACAGACCTAATATATTAAGTTTAATCTTTTTTTTGCTCATAAAGTTTCTTCGTGTTTCGAAGTATGGTATATATTTCTATAATAAAACAAATATAACAAATTGTTTTAAACATCACCCGATAAATAATCTCATTATCTGTTATAATACCTAAGGAACATTGGCAATTTGAAAATGTTCTAACATAATTTTAAGGATAGGTTTATATAGTGTGTTTTTATTATAATTGTATTGAAATTCATTGAATTAACAATTAATTTTTTGTGAGATTAGAATTATTTTATAATTTTGCACTCCGATATTTCTTGAGAGGCCTGGTAAAGTGACTGGAAATGAGAGCGAAAGTCCGCCTCCTGGATAAAATTTTAAAATAATTGTTATGTACGCGATTGTAGATATTGCAGGACAACAGTTTAAAGTAGAAAAAGACAGCAAGATTTATGTACATCGTTTAGCTTCAGAAGAAGGAGCTGCTGTTGAATTTGACAAAGTAATGTTGATTGACAATGAAGGAGAAGTTAAAGTAGGCGCTCCTGTTGTTGAAGGTGCGAAAGTAACTGCTAAAGTTCTTTCTCATGTTAAGGGTGATAAAGTAATTGTTTTCAAAAAGAAAAGAAGAAAAGGTTACAAGAAGAAAAATGGTCACCGTCAACAATTTTCTCAAATTCAAATTGAAGATATTTTAGTTGGATAATTAAAAAAATTAGAATAAGATGGCACATAAAAAAGGAGTCGGTAGTTCGAAAAACGGTAGAGAATCCGAAAGTAAACGATTAGGCGTTAAAATTTTTGGTGGTCAGGCTGCTAAAGCTGGAAACATCATTGTTCGCCAAAGAGGAACTCAACACCATCCAGGTGATAATGTAGGAATTGGAAAAGATCATACCTTATTTGCCCTTATTGATGGTACAGTTACTTTTCGTAAGAGAAGAAACGACAAGTCTTATGTATCAGTAGAGCCTTTTGCTGCTGAATAAAAAGACCTTGAAAGATTTTAAGAGTCTCCTGATTTTGTTACTTTCGTAACACAATTCAGGAGATTTTTTTTATCCGTATATCAACAAACAAGAAAAACGCATAATGCTTACGCTAAAATTTATACAAGAGAATAAGGATGAGGTTGTTAAACGCCTTAAAGTAAAGCGATTTGATGCAACTGAAATAGTAGAAAATATTATTGCTTTAGATAATAAAAGGAAGTCTACTCAGCATGAAGCAGAAACATTGCAGGCTGAAATGAATGCTTTATCTAAAGAAATAGGAATGCTGTTTAAAGAAGGTAAAGCTCAGGAAGCCAATGAAGCAAAGGCTAAAACTGCTGAGTTAAAAGATAGCATTAAATATTTGAATGCGGTACTTAATGATATTACTACTCAGTTAGATAGTGAAGTAGTTAAATTACCGAACCTTCCGCATCCTTCAGTTCCGGCGGGGAATAGTGATGAGGATAATGAGGTTGTAAAAGAAGGTGGTGTAATAAAAGAAATTGAAGGTGATAAATTACCTCATTGGGAGTTAATTAAAAAGTATGATATCATCGACTTTGAGTTAGGAACTAAAATTACTGGTGCTGGTTTCCCTGTTTATAAAGGAAAAGGTGCTCGTTTACAACGTGCGTTAATCAACTTCTTCCTTGATGAAGGCGAAAAAGCCGGTTATAATGAAGTACTTCCTCCAATTGTTGTAAATGAAGATTCTGGTTTTGGTACAGGACAGCTTCCTGATAAGGAAGGAATGATGTATCATGCAACTGCGGATAACTTATATTTAATTCCAACAGCTGAAGTTCCTGTAACTAATATATACAGAGATGAGGTTGTAAAAGAAGAGGATTTGCCATTTAAGAATATGGCTTATACACCTTGTTTTAGAAGAGAGGCTGGATCATGGGGTGCTCATGTGCGCGGCTTAAATCGTTTGCATCAGTTTGACAAGGTGGAGATCGTACAAATAGCGCATCCTGAAAAGTCATATGAGGCTTTGGAGGGTATGGTTGCTCATGTTGAAGGTTTAGTGAATAAATTAGGATTGCCATATCGTATCTTAAGACTTTGTGGTGGTGATATAAGTTTTACTTCAGCTTTAACATTTGATTTTGAGGTATTTTCTGCTGCTCAGGAGAGATGGTTGGAAGTAAGTTCTGTATCTAATTTTGAAAATTACCAGGCCAACAGATTGAAGTGTCGTTATAAAGGTAAAGACATGAAGAAACCGGAATTGGTTCATACCTTAAATGGAAGTGCACTTGCTTTGCCTCGTATTTTAGCAGCATTATTAGAGAATAATCAGACTGCAGAGGGTATTAAAATACCAGAGGTATTAGTTCCATACTGTGGTTTTGATATGATAAAGTAACACTGTTTAGCAGTAGATTAATATACAACCCTGCTTATGCAGGGTTTTTTATTTGTATAAATTATTAATTTAGAGGTATGTTTATATTTAATACAACATTTGTAATTACAGAGGCAAAGTTTGCAATTTGGGAAGAGTGGCTGAGGAATACCTATGTGCCATTGATTAAAAATGTTGTTCCAGGTTGCGAAGTGGGCACGTATGAAGTGATGACAACGGAGAATAAAGATGAACGAACTGTGTCTGTGCAATGGAAAGTATCAACACCAACGGATTTGGAAGTGATTAATCGTCAATCGCCAATTGTTTTAGGGCAAATGCATTCCGATTTTGGCCAGCAGGCACTGTATTTTAGTTCAATATTGAAAGCACTATAATTGGTTAAAGAAAGAATTATATTAGGTATAGATCCGGGAACTAATGTTATGGGTTATGGCATTTTGAAGGTTGTGAATAATAAGCCTTCTTTAATGTCGATGGGTGTATTGGAGCTACAAAAGTATACCGATCATTATTTAAAGCTTAAAAAGATATTTGAAACGGTAGTAAGACTGGTTGATAACTATCATCCGGATGAATTAGCGATCGAAGCTCCATTTTTTGGTAAAAATGTGCAATCCATGTTGAAATTGGGCAGGGCGCAAGGTGTTGCCATGGCGGCTGCATTATCAAGAGATTTACCGGTTTTTGAGTATGCTCCGTTGAAGATTAAGATGGCTATTACCGGAAATGGAAGAGCAAGTAAAGAGCAGGTAGCTGGATTTTTATCAAGATATTTAAAGATTGATACCGAACCAAAGTATCTGGATGCAACAGATGGTGTGGCGGCAGCCCTGTGTCATTATTTCCAAAACCATAATTTAAATAAGGAAAATACCGTAAAGAGCTGGAAAGAATTTATGAATAAAAATCCGGGACGAATTAAAAAATAAAAGGAGCTTAAAGCTCCTTTTTTATTTTGTCTGCGATTGCAGTAAATTCTTCTGTTGTAAATTTAAGTTTGGGATTTGAGAAGTTTATATCACTTTCATTTTGAAGAGGGATAAGATGAATATGAGCATGAGGTACTTCTAAACCTAGTACTGCAACTCCAACTCTTTTTGAAGGAATTGCTTTGTCTAGTGCAGATGCAATTTTCTTTGCAAACACCATCATTCCTGCCAAAATTTCATCCTCAATATCAAAAATATAATCAACCTCTTTTTTTGGTATTACTAATGTATGTCCTTCTTGTAGTGGATTTATATCTAAAAATGCAAAGTAATTCTCATCCTCTGCAATTTTATAACAAGGAATTTCTCCTTTTACAATTTTTGAAAAGATGCTTGGCATATTGTGAATTTTAAATAGATATTTCAATAATTTCAAAGGTCATAACACCAGAAGGGACTGTGATCTCAGCCTGATCTCCGACTTTTTTTCCAAGTAAACCTTTTGCAATAGGTGTACTGATGGAAATTTTTCCTTCTTTTAAGTTAGCTTCGCTTTCAGGAACTAATGTGTAAGTCATTACAGCATTGTTCTTAAGGTTTTTAAGCTTAACTTTGTTAAGTAACTGTACTTTTGATGTGTCAATTTTTGACTCGTCAATGATTCTTGAATTTGCTAATATGTTTTTTAGTTTAGCAATTTTCATCTCAAGTAATCCTTGTGCTTCCTTAGCTGCATCGTATTCTGCATTTTCGGATAAATCACCCTTGTCGCGGGCTTCAGCAATTTGTGCTGATATACTTGGTCTTTCTACCGATTCTAATTGGTGAAGTTCTTTTTTCAATTTTTTCAAACCCTCTTCGGTAAGATAACTTACGTTTGACATCTTTCTTCCTCCTTAATGATTTGTATATAAAAAAATAAAGAATCCCTTATTTGGAACTCTTTGTTACAAAGATAATAAATATGTGGTTATTAAAAAACAGCGAGTGTTGAGTTAAAATTCAGGGCGTTTTAATATTTCTGAATAAATAACAGCTTGTTTTGCATCAAACCAACTAGGTTCAGTATCTTCAAAAGTAACTTTTTCTGATTCTTCTTTGGTTTTTGGTTTTTGGATTCGGTTTGTTACTGATTGAAGCTGTCTCTTTTTTTCTTCAAAGTCGCTTATAACAGGCTTTGGTTTAACTTTTGGAACTTTTTTTTCAGTAACAGGTGTGGTTATAAATTCAGGCTGAGGCTTTTTAGTTTCCTCAGGTTTAAATAGCTGTTCAAATTTAGGAATCATGTCTTCAAACGGATCCTTGTCGTTATCGTAATCAACGGGAGGAGGTGTAGATGGGCTTGCTTTTTTCCCTTTCCTCATCACGTTGAAAATAACAGCAGCAATCGCAAAAAGAATATAAAATATATTTCCTAAATCATCCATAAATGTTCTTTTGAAAAATATAAAGTTAAAAAATATCTTTAAAATAAGTTATTTCTGAAGAATAATTTAAATGTTGGATAATGCGATGTTAAATTAATATTTAATTAGCCAGGTATCCTTTGGTGTTTAAGCTTGATCTATTAAAAAAAAGAGCAGGAACAAAAGTCACTGCTCTTTAAATATTTTAAAATTTTACTGTTATAGTAGAGCGTCTAATTTTGAAGCTAAAATAGTTTTAGGTACTGCCCCAACTTGTTTGTCAACAATTTCTCCGTTTTTGAAGAAAAGGATAGTTGGAATATTTCTGATTCCAAATTTTACAGATGTTCCCGGATTGCTATCTACATCCATTTTAGTAATTACGGCTTTATCACCATACTCTTCTGCTAATTCTTTAACAATAGGAGTAACCATTCTACATGGCCCACACCACTCAGCCCAAAAATCTACTAATACCGGTTTGTCTGAATTTAATACAACTTCTTCAAAAGTTGCATCTGTTACATCTATAGTCATAATATAATGTTATAAGTTTATATTTAAATTTAATTTTTTCATGTATTACAAAAGTAAAAAATTACTTTGTGTCATTCCAAATATATTCATTTTTTTAGATATGCCTATAATTTAAAGTTGATAGTTTTGAACATCTTATTATAAAGTTTTAAGATAGTGTAAACGATATTTCAGGATGATTATCAAGATAATCTACAATTTCATCGGTTAATTTTATCTTTGATGACCTGGCTAAAAACTGTGCTTTATTATGTTTATCTTCCTTGTCGTAAATTGAAAAACGTAAAGCAACATTACCATCATCTTCTTCTGTTAAAGATGCAAGTTCAGTGATTAATTCTTCATCAATACTTTGTAATGGTACAGATATATTTATGCCTGAAACTTTAGATTCTCTTATGCCATCAAGCATCTCAATTTTATTAATTTTTACTTCGAGCTCTCCATCTTTGGTCCATTGTTTTTCCTGAATTTTACCTCGTGCCATGATGTAATATCCTTCAACAAGGTATCTGGCAAATTCCGGATAATCACGTCCGAAAAATGCAAATTCGTATGATCCGGAATAATCCTGAAGCGTCATAATTCCGTATGGATTTCCTTTTTTTGTGGTACCCGATCTGGATGCAGTAACCATTCCTCCAATTGTTATGTCACGGCCTTTCATTTTTTCAAGGTCTGAAAGATCTGCAATTTTCGTATTACAGAAGTGATTAATCTCCAGTTTGTAAACATCTAAGGGATGAGCTGATAAATAAATTCCAATTAAATCTTTTTCTCTATTTAATTTTTCAAGTATTGAGAATTCTTCGCAATTTGGAGGTGCTGGTTTTGTTATTGCAGCACCTGCGTCCACAGCGCCAAATAATGAATTGGCACTATTGGCTTTGTCGTTTTGATAAAGGTTACCGTAGCGAATTAAATTTTCAATAAATGTGGTCTCTTCTCCTGGATGGGAAGTAAAATACTGAGCTCTGTGCAATTGGTGAAAACCATCAAATCCTCCTGCAGCAGCAAGGGCTTCAAGGTTCTTTTTATTTACGGTTTGTAAGTTAACTCTCTCAACAAAATCATAAATGTCTTTATAAGGGCCGTCCTTGTCCCGAATTCTGATGATTTCTTCAACGGCTCCGGCTCCAACACCCTTAACACCGGCCATTCCAAAACGAATTTCACCTTTCTTATTTACAGTAAACTTTCGGTAACTTTCATTAACATCAGGTCCAAGAACCTCCATTCCCATCCTTTTACACTCTTCCATAAAAGTGGTAATCTTGGTGATGTCACTTAAGTTACGACTTAGTACACCTGCCATAAATTCCGCTGGGTAATGCGCCTTTAAATATCCTGATTGGTAGGCAACATAGGCATAGCATACAGAGTGCGATTTGTTAAAAGCATAACTGGCAAACGCTTCCCAGTCACTCCAGATTTTTTCAATCAGATCTTCTGGTTTAGCAATGGTGGTTTTACCATCCTTACATGCCTGAACAAACTCTTCACTACCCAAACAACCATCAATAAACTTTGCTTTAAGTTTATCCATCATGGCCATTATTTTCTTACCCATTGCTTTACGAAGGGAGTCAGAGTCACCTCGGGTAAATCCGCCAAGTGCTCTCGACTGAAGCATCACCTGCTCCTGATATACGGTGATACCATAGGTGTCTTTCAAATAAGGTTCCATCATCGGATGGTCGTATTTGATCTCTTCTCTTCCGTGTTTACGTTCAATAAACGAAGGGATGTATTCCATCGGACCCGGTCGATACAGGGCATTCATGGCCACAAGGTCTTCAAATCGGTTTGGTTGCAGCGCTCTAAGGTGCTTTTTCATACCTGGGGATTCAAACTGGAATACCGCAGTTGTTTCACCATTACCGAAGAGTTGAAAGGCAGTTTCATCATTCAATGGAATCTTAGCAAGATCAACATCAATTCCCTTTGATAATTTGATGTTGCTTAAAACTTCTTTAAAAATGGATAAAGTTTTTAATCCAAGGAAGTCCATTTTTAAAAGACCAATATCTTCTACAAATCTACCATCATATTGAGTTGTAAGTAGTTCCTCTCCTTTGGTTGGCATGACAGGGAGGTGTTGATCAAGCGGGTTTTTCCCAATTAAAACACCACAAGCATGAACTCCTGTTTGTCTCACAGCCCCTTCTAAAGCCTCAGCAAATTTCATGGTCTGTGCAATTAGTGGGTTTGGAGAATTTTTTTCCAATTCTAATTCCGGAACTTCTTTAAAGGCTTTTTTGAAGTTCATTTTGGGAGCTTCAGGAACCATTTTTGCGAGTCGGTTAGCTTCAGAGAGATCAAGTTTAAGCACTCTGGCTACGTCTTTAATGGAACTTTTTGTAGCCATAGTACCAAAGGTACAGATATGGGCTACTTTCTCATGTCCATATTTATGTGTTACATAATCTAAAACTTCCTGGCGGCCATCATCATCAAAGTCGATATCGACATCGGGCATGGATATACGATCAGGATTTAAGAAACGTTCAAATAGTAAATCGTATTTAATTGGGTCTACATCGGTAATCTTAATACAGTATGCTACTGCAGCTCCTGCTGCCGAACCCCTTCCTGGTCCTACTAATACACCATTATCTTTTGCCCAGTTAATAAAATCCTGAACAATAAGGAAGTACCCAGGGAAACCCATCGTTTTGATGGTTTGTAGTTCAAAGTCGATACGTTCTTTTTTGTCATCTGTAAAATTATCCGGATATCTAAACTTAACACCCTCGTATGTCAGGTGCTCAAGATAATCAGCTTCAAGCTTAATTTGAAGTACTTTATCATATCCACCTAATTTATTGTATCTGTCTTCCCCAAATTCATTGATTAAGTCCTCCTCTGTAAATTTTGCTTTATAGCCTTCAAAGGTTCCAAAGTCTTCAGGAATACTAAACGGAGGCATAATAGGATCACTGTCCAGCTCGAAAAATTCCACTTTATTAGCAATTTCGATTGTACTCTCCAATGCTTCAGGAATATCAGCAAACAGCTTGCTCATTTCTTCACAAGTTTTAAACCATTCTTGCTTAGAATATCGCATACGGGTTGGGTCGGTATAATCTCGTCCTGTACTTAAACATACCAACATATCATGTGCTTCTGCATCTTCTTCATTGGTAAAGTGTGTATCATTGGTGGCCACAACTTTTACTCCCAATTCTCTGCTTAATTTCAACAAAACTCTGTTTACCTTAGCCTGATTTTGCCAGGTGTCACGACGTAAAACGGGATCGTTATTAATATGTCGCATCATTTCAAGGTAATAATCTTCACCAAAAACGTCTTTGTACCAGGATACAGTTTCTTTGGCTTTATCCAGATTTCCCTGCATAATATGTTGAGATACTTCACCACCAAGGCAGGCACTCAAAGCGATTACACCCTCATTGTATTTTTCCAGTAACTCCTTGTCAATACGTGGTTTATAGTAAAAACCATCTGTGTGTGCAATAGAAGTCAGTTTAAGTAGATTTTGATAACCCGTATAATTTTTTGCCAATAAAATAAGGTGGTGTCCTGATGAATCTGTTTTATCATCTTTACGCAAATGACCGCGCTGAGCTACATAAGCTTCAACACCAATAATGGGTTTTACTTCATTTTTTTTGCAAGCTACATGAAACTCTTTTACACCAAACATACTACCGTGATCGGTAATTGCAACGGCTGGTTGACCGTCTTCCTTGGCTTTAGCTGCAATATTTCCTGTTTTATTGGCCCCATCTAAAATTGAATATTGAGTATGTACATGCAGATGAACAAAGGGCAAAGTTTTGGCATTTTTAGCAGCCTCCTTTATGATTCTTTCTTCTTCTTCAAGCGGAATATCATCAAAAACCTCAACTTTAAAAGATTCAAACTCAATTCCAACTGGCTCAATAACTGATGGATTATTTAAGCGGAATGCCTGAATCTCCTCCTCTGTCATTTTGAGCATATTGGGAGGAAAGCCACCAACACGAATTAATTCCAAAAAACAGCGAGTAGTTGATTCTACATCGGCAGCTGCATTATGCGCTTCTTCAAATGGGACCTTAAAAAGCTTGATGTGTAGCTCAGTTAATGTTGGATTTTTTAATCTCCCACCTCTGGTCAAACCACAAAACTCCTTACTGCCGGTCATCGTATCCAGCATTGGTGCTTTTACCAATGCTTGTTCATCCATTTCGCAGCGAATGAGCTCACATCCCACAATATTGATATCGAATGTTACATTATGACCGATGATAAACTTGCTGTTTTTAACATCCTCCATAAAATCCTCTAAAGCTTCCTTTAAAGGGATTCCTTTTTCGTGGGCTATTTCAGTAGTGATACCGTGTACTGCAACTACATCTTCAGGAATAGTATAACCATCAGGAGTGATTACATGGTTTTTGGCAAAAAGAAAGTTCCCTTCTATATCATGACATTGCCATGCTAACTGAACCATTCTTGGCCAGTTGTCGGTGTCAGTAAGAGGGGCATTCCACTTTTGGGGTAGTCCGGTAGTTTCGGTATCAAATACTAAAAACATTGTAAATCAAATATATAAGTGTGTATCTTATTGCTGCATTGCAGACCTACAAAGTTAAAGATTTGAGGGAGAATAGGAAGTAGATTTTGATAGGATTCAGGTTAATTTTTCTGAATGTTAATCAAGGGTACTGTGTGTTAGAGGTATGCATGTATTTAAATGGATGAACTCTATTGAATTATTTGCGTATAAACCTTTGCGTTTGTAACTTGAATAAAAGTATATTGGTTTTCGTATGCAATTCAGATGGTTAAAATATATATTGTTTTTTCTGCTTTGTTCAAGCTTTAGCAATGTTACTGCTCAATATTTTGGACAAAATAAACCATCATATAAACAATTTGATTTTGAATTGTATAAAACTCCTCATTTTGAAATTTATCATTATAACACAACTGATACTTTAATTAAAGCAATAGCTCTAAAAACTGAACAGTGGTATGGCTATCATCAACAAATTTTGATGGATACTTTTATTGTCAGAAATCCACTGATTCTATATACAAGTCATGCTGATTTTCAACAAACAAATGCCATTCACGGATATATTGGAATTGGAACCGGAGGTGTAACGGAAGGATTTAAAAAGCGGATTATTATGCCGGTTAGCTACTCTAAACAACAAACCAGCCACGTATTAGGACATGAAATGGTACATGCTTTTCAGTATGATTTACTCCAGAAAAAGTCAGCTATGGGCATTTCAGCCGTTCAAAATATTCCTTTATGGATGATTGAAGGAATGGCAGAGTATTTATCGGTTGGAAATACGGATAGTCATACTGTTTTATGGATGAGAGACGCAT
Organism: Plebeiibacterium sediminum; assembly: GCF_026013605.1. GTDB lineage: Bacteria > Bacteroidota > Bacteroidia > Bacteroidales > Marinilabiliaceae > Saccharicrinis > Saccharicrinis sediminus. Next base: position 3,466 of record NZ_JAPDPJ010000001.1, on the reverse strand, counting down.
TGATTCATCAAAAGTTCCCATCATTAATAGTTTTGACAACAGATTTGAGATATTCGCCATATCGCTTTGGTCAGACATTTTGGAGTTATATATCAAATACATATGGCGAACAGTATGTGTCTAGATTGTTTTTGGAAACAGCGAATAAGGGAGTAGACAGAGCGATTGCTGATGTACTCTATATTTCAATGGATTCTTTATCTGTGGAATGGAAAGAAACATTATCTAATCATCTGTTAAAAAACATCAATGATTCCACATTCTCAATTCATGGTGATCGAATTTTGTCGAGAAAGAATAGTGGTAGATATAATTTGGCACCATCTGTCAGTCCTGATGGTAATAGGTTGATATTTTTATCGGAACGTGATCTCTTTAGTTTAGATCTTTATTTGGCTGATGCAAAATCAGGTACCGTGATTAAAAAACTTTATACTTCAACAAAAAGTGATCGGGTGGATGATATTAATTATATGGAAACTTCTGGAACCTGGTCGCCTGATGGAAAGTTCTTTGCATATATGGCGTATGTTAAGGGTGTAAGTGCATTAATAATTTTTAATGTTGAAAAGGGAAAAATAGTTAGAGAGATCAAAATTCAGGAAGTTGATGCTATGAGCTATCCAGCCTGGTCGCCAAAAGATAATATAATTGCGTTTACAGGGTTAAAACAAGGCGTATCTGATCTTTATTTATTCAATATAGATAATGATGAATTACAGAATATAACCAATGATTCATTTTGTAATTTGCAACCTTCATGGGATAAAAATGGCGATGAAATTTATTATGTCACTGATGCTCCGGATCCATTGCAGGATCGTTATACAAATACAGCATACAATATTGCTAAGCTTCATCTTAATTCTCTGAAGAAAACGGTTTTTTCTACCTTTTCTGGTGCACAAAATGTCAATCCGGTAGTTGCTAACGATGCATCCAGAGTTTTCTTCTTATCTGACAGAGATGGAACCAGAAATTTGTACCTGTTTGATATAAGAAAAAACAACATAGAGCAATTAACTTTTTATCCGACAGGAATAACAGGAATCACGCCACTAGCTCCTGCATTAAATATTTCTAAAAATGAGTTGTTCTATAATATGCTTTGGGAAGGGGAATTCTCAATAATACGCGCCAATATTAATCAAATTCAAAAAACTGCGGTTGAAGTTAAAGATCGAAAAGTTGATATGTATGCATCCAGGTTGATGCCCTATTCCAAATATCCTTCAATGGTAGATCAAAATCTTCTGGCAACCAACGTAGTAATTTCAGAAGAGCAGGATAGTTTTTATACAGAACCTGTAAAAGCAAGGTTTAAATTAGATTATATCGGGAATACCTCAATGGGAGTAATGACAAGTAGATATGGTGCAGGAATGGCAGGTAGTGTTGAGGCCCGATTTAGTGATATTTTAGGAGACCATATGCTGTATTCCGGGGTTAGTATAAATGGTGAAATTTATGATTTTGGAGGTCAGGTTGCTTATATTAATAAAAAACGACCACTTAAGTTGGGAGTAAGTATTTCACATATACCCTATCAAACTGGTTATTTAGATATAGAAGAAGATTTAGAGTCAGGAGAGGAATATTTGTCTTATTATTTTAGACGAACCTTTATTGATAAGCTCACTTTTTTTGGATATTATCCAATTAATAAATCACACCGGGTTGAAGCTGGTATATCTGCTGCCAATTATAGTTATCGAACCGAGAAAGTAGAAAACTTTAACTATTACTACTCCATATCAAATCAAAACAGGAAGGTAGTTGATTCTCCTTCACCTTTTGCTGTTGGTATAATTGACTTTGCATATGTAATAGATAATTCCAAGTTTGGTTTGGCTTCACCAATAGAAGGAAAAAGAATACGATTGGCCTATGAAAGGTATTTGAGTGGTTTAGATATGAATACCTTGCTTTTTGATTTTAGAAAGTATTTTAGGCTAAAGCCTTATACTTTTGCTTTAAGGATGTATCATTACGGTCGTTATGGAAGTGGTAGTGATGATCACAGGCTATATGATTTGTATATTGGTTATCCCTGGTATATCAGAGGATATGAGGCTGGTAGTTTCTTTGGTGAAGAAGCAGATGGTAAGATATCGGCTAATCAGTTATGGGGATCTAAGGCAATTGTAAGTAATTTGGAGTGGCGAATTCCGTTTTCAGGACCTAAAAATTATGCATGGATTCATTCTCAGATATTTTTCTCCGAGCTAGCTATTTTTTATGATGCGGGAATTACCTGGGATGAAACTTCTTCTCCTGTTTTTAGTTTTACTTCCAATTCAAAATCAGAGCGAATACCAATTATGAGTTCTGGATTAGCCCTGCGATTTAATTTACTTGGAGCCATTATTATTGAGCCCTATTATGCTTTTCCAATCCATCAGGGAAAATTTCATAATGGTAATTTCGGTGTGAATATTTTGGCTGGTTGGTAAGGAATATTGCCCTAATTGAGTCAGTAATTTGTAAACTATTGTTATACATTTTTACTTTGGAGCCAAATGAGATTATGCTTTATATCTTATAGAGAATCTATTTATTCATAAATAAATATTTAGATAATAATATTTGGAAAAGACTATTGGAGTCTAAGTTGAGTAGTTCTTTTTTAAGTAGGTTCATTTATAAAAATGCTAAGCAATTCTAAAAAAAACTTACCTTTGTCATGTTTTTTAACAAATGGATCATAGGGGAAAAAGCATGTTGTTAAAGAGTTAAACCCAAAAAATTATTTTTTAAAAATGAGTAACGTAACAGTGAACAGAGCAGCTGATAACGTAAGATTACTTGCGGCTGCAATGGTTGAAAAAGCAAATTCAGGACACCCAGGAGGTGCCATGGGCGGTGCCGATTTTATTAACATTCTTTTTTCAGAGTACCTTAACTATGATCCTAGTGATAGGACTTGGGTAAACAGAGACCGTTTCTTTCTTGATCCAGGTCATATGTCGCCAATGTTATATGCGCAATTAGCACTTACAGGAGCTTACACAATGGAGGAATGTGCAAGCTTTCGTCAGTGGGGAAGTCCAACCCCAGGACACCCTGAAGTGGATTTTGCAAGAGGCGTTGAAAATACTTCAGGTCCATTAGGACAAGGTCACACAATGGCTGTTGGAGCTGCAATTGCGGAGAAATTCTTACAAGCAAGATTCGGAGATTGGATGTCTCATGATATTTATACATTCATTTCTGATGGTGGTGTTCAGGAAGAAATTTCTCAGGGTGCTGGTCGTATTGCAGGTTATTTAGGTTTGAATAACCTTATTATGTTTTACGATTCAAACGACATTCAGTTATCGACCAAAACAGACGCAGTAACAATTGAGGATACTGCTAAAAAATATGAAGCTTGGGGATGGGCAGTTATGACCATTGATGGAAATAACGCTGACGAAATCCGTAAAGCTCTTGATGCAGCCAAAGCTGAAACAGAAAAACCTTTCTT
>NZ_JAPDPJ010000019.1 GCF_026013605.1 Plebeiibacterium sediminum | reverse complement strand
TTCTTTCAACTTATTACTTATTTTTATTTTCTGTTTCTATTTAACAGCAAAATAATCATTTTTTTTGTCCAGACCCAAATATTGTACGTGATCCTAAAGATCAGGTAAAATTGTTAGAAGAAATTGAAGAAGATGAATGTTGGATGGTTGAAAGGTTTCGTAGTGATTATTCAAAAGAAGAAACCGAGTGTTTTATCATTTTACACCTATCAAAAGATTTTGCAGATAATATAAGTTAAAAATTTAGTAGCTTAGGATTTATAAATACTTAATACATAAAAATTAAAATTTCATTAACTTACTTAATGATTATAAATAATCTATTTAATTTAAATGTTATCAAAGAACAGTAATACTCGTAAACCATTATACAAACCATTAATACACTAACAAACAACACATTAAATACTAAAGTTTACATGTTTACTCAAAAAATATTAAGATTATAGCTAAAATTCAAAGAATTAAATTTAGAAGATACACCTACAAGAAAATAAATCAATATTTACTATCAATTTACTACTCATAAAAAACAAAACCTCTTGACTATTAACTAATCAAGAGGTTTATCTGTACCCAGAGCCGAAGTAATACCCACTCAATATGATAAGAATCAAAAGAAGCTAAAACCCTAGTAAATTAAAGAAAACTCAATAAATACAAGCAATACATAGTATTAAGTAATGATTGAATAAAATTGAATATAATTTAAAGAAGTTGTCCAAACGTTGTCCAAGTGCTGTCCAAACATCGTATATTTGTAATAATTCAATGTTTAAGATATGGCACAAATTAAATTCATGGCTCGGGGCAATACTGACCAAAAAGAGATATACATTAGACTTACAGCAGGTAGAGAAGTTAACTTAAAGCGCAAAACTGGATATACTATTGATAAGTCTTTATGGAAATTTACTACGGCAACGAAAGGAGCTAACAAAGGTAAATTGACTGAATTTGGAGTGCCAAAACAAACTGATGCAATTAGCAAGAAGTTAAAAGAACAGTTGGATAGTTTATCTACTGAAATAAATAAACGCTTTAATGATTGTACAGAAAAAGGAATCGTTATTGATGGCGTTTGGTTAGAGAATCAAATCAGAGAAATACAGAACCGCCCTACGGATGAGGAACGAGATAGAAGCGACCTTTTAACGTTCACTCAATCATACATTGATTATTTGCCATATCACATACAAAAGAATGGTAAACGTGGAGTTTCAAAAAACACTATCCAAAAGTTTGTAACATTAAAAGCCAGATTAACAGATTTTCAAAAATCAAAGAAGAAAAAATATAACATTGTTGATGTTAGCCCAGAGTTTGTAAATCAATTTGATATTTATTTAAGAGGTAAAGGATATTCAGATAACTACATAGGTACTCTTTCAATCAATCTTAAAACGATGTGCAAAAAAGCCCGAAAAGATGGATTAAAAGTAAATTCTAATTTAGATGATATTACAGGGGTAAAGGATGATAGTGTAGAAAAGATAATACTTTCATTTAAAGAACTGGAAACAATAAAAAATACAGACTATGTTAGGGAAGCATTAGCCAATGCCCGTGATTGGTTAATTATTGGATGCTATACAGGTCAAAGAGTATCCGATCTATTAAAGCTAACTAAGAAGAATATTGTTTTCAAAAGTGGTTTAGAGTTAATTGAATTAACCCAGATAAAAACAGGTAAGAGAGTTACTTTGCCAATACACCCCGAAGTAAAAGAGATTTTGGATAAAAACGATGGTAATTTTCCTTATAAAATATCTGATGTAAAGTTTAATGTTTACATTAAGGATGTTTGTGAATTGGCAAAGATTGATCAACCTACAGCAGGAGCCATTATGAAAGAAGTTGAGGTTAACGGAAAAAAAGAGTTTCGTAAGATTTCAGGAGTCTACCCGAAGTATGAGCTTATTACTTCACATTGTATGCGTAGATCGTTTGCAACAAATCACTACGGAGATATACCAACGCCAATTATTATGAGTGCCACAGGTCACGCCACAGAGAAAAAGTTTTTAATTTATATCGGTAAAACAGCAACCGAGCAGGCGCAACAATTAGCGGAATACTGGACTAAGGCAGCAATGATGAATAAAAAAGAATCTAATCTTAAAATAATTAAAAAAGCAAACTGATGAACGATTATAATGATTTAAAAGAAAAATTAATTGTCTTTAAGAATGATGATGAAACCAATAAGAGTGACGAAACTAAAGAAAAAGATTCTGTAAGCTTGGAGCTAATTAATACAATGATTGAAAGCTTAGAAATAAGCTACGATTATAAAACATCTAATACAGATAGAAAGATTAAATTTTTAGAAACAGATTTATTACAAAATTTTTTCATTACCGATGATATGGACTTAATAAAAGAACGATTGAAAGAATTGAGAGCATTGTATAATGATATAATTGAGAATAATTAACCGTTATCATAGGAGAATAATCCATGTTAGATAAAGACACTAAAGATTTTGAACGTCAATTTAGTATTGAGATAGGGAAAGGAACTTTCTTAAAGGACTTTCAACATTCCGAGGCATTAAAAGAGTGTTTGTTTTCGGAATTTGCAGAAACACAACAAAAGCCCGATTTGCTTTTATATCAGATGGCACAGTTTGAAAGTGAAACCGAGTATTGGCAATTCATAGATGAATATAATAAACATGAGGCAGGGCGAACAAATTACAATGAAGTAAGCCCGTATGAAGAAAAGTTTTACCGTGTAGTTAGCAGGGTCGAAATAGCTGAAAATAAATTTTTGGATACAAAACAACACATTGACATTGAATGCATAGAACTTCATAAAAACGGAAAGCTAAATAAAAGGTATTATTCTCACCAACTAAGCCAGACAGAAACATACAAGGCATTAAAAAAGATTAATGATTCATATTATCTATCATTAACAGAGTTACAAGTAAATGAGTATAAAGATGAATTAAAAGAGCTAATCGGTGACTTTGAACGGCAATTAAATAAGCTAAAAACCGATAGTGCAAAGATTGATGTTTTAAATGTGTTCTTAGAGAAAAAGTACGGAATGATGCACGCTTTTACTATGTACAAATCTGAGTTACCTGATAATGAATTGAAAAAGCAACATAGCAATTTTAACAAGAGGTTAGATAATTATTTGGATGCTAAAATACAGGATTTGAGCCAGCAAGATAATAACAAAATTAAAGATGGATTTAAAAGTATTGGCTATGAGGTTTTTGAAAGATATATTGATGAGTATTTTGATAATTTATCGAAAAGTGATACAGCAATATGTGCGTTTTATTACAATATGCTAGATAATAACTATTTAGATAAAATGTTTTTTAGTGGTGTTACTAAATTTGCTAGATATATCGAAGAATACACTAATGAGTATTATAACAAATCAATTGATCTTGATAAAATAAAGACTAGGGGCGATATTTCAACAGACAAACACAAAAAACAATTTACCAAAATGGTAACATTAATAAAACAGGGAGTGAATGATACCAAATAGGGAGTAAGACAGGGAATAAACTCCCTAAAGCATTGATTCTCTTTGTGATGAAAATAATTAATTAAGTTATTATGACATCACAGATTCAGTTTATCAGCATTAGCCCTGAACAATTACAGGACGCTATTATTAAAGGCGTAAAAACTCAATTAGAAGAGTTAAAAAAAGATTTCCAACCAAAAGAGCCAACAGAATGGCTCACACGTAACGACCTCAAACAACTCCTTAAGGTCGATTTATCCACAATACATAACTGGTGCAAGAAAGGCAAGCTTAAGAGCTACGGCATAGGTTCGCGCGTGTATTTTAAGCGGAGCGAGATAGAAGAAATGTTAACCCCTCTAAACTCGTAGCCATGCCAGATAAAAGAAAAGAGCATACCGCCACAGCACACCCTCACAACAAAGTTAATAAATACTTTGAAGCTCAAAAGAAAACCGTTTATAAGGCTTTATGTGAATATCCTATGACTAGCTTAATGATAGCTAATTATACAGGAATACTACGTGCAAATATTACACGCTATATCGCTGAATTAACCGAGGAAGATAAAATAATGGTTGTTGATAAGAAGTTATGCCCTATAACAAAACATAGAGCCAGTTTTTATGCAGCTATAAGAGAATTGTTTTAGTTATGGTCGATGGCATTCAAATTAACGATTTAAAGTGCGTTATTCCTGATACCATAGACTTACAAGTTAGGGTAAATACAAGCACGGGAGAAACAGCACAAAAACAAACTGCAATACATAGAGGTTCGCATATTGCTTTATATCCAAATGGTAGAGTAAGGTTTTCAGGTTCATTAACCACATACATAAATGGCGATAATACAATAAACCTCACATTTAATCAGGTATGTACTGCAATAGATGAGTTATGCAAGGAATTTACAATAAACCCAGAAACAACCATTTTAAACGGTTTAGAAATTGGCTTAAACGTTCCTACCACATTTAATCCTGATGAGTTTTTAAAGAATCTTTTATCATGGAATCGAATTGAACCGCTTAAATGGATTGGAAAGAAAGAGTTTTACGTCCAATTCAAACAAAGCCGACTAACATTTAAAATCTATTCAAAGTCTAAGCAATACGGCTTAAGTGGTAATCTTTTGAGGTTGGAAATAAGAATAGATAAGATGGAATTTGCTCATAAGTTTGGAGTGAGAACCTTATCAGACCTAAAAGATAAAAAGAAAATTGAAAGCCTTTTAAATGTACTTATAGAGAGTTTTAATGACTTAATATACTATGATGATAGTATTGACTTAAAAGAACTAAAAAAAGCAGATATAACGCTTTTAGAAAAAGGAAATAATCCTCGTTACTGGTCATTATCCGATTTAAACAGAAGTACACTAAACAGGAATAAAAAACGCTTTCAGAATCTGGTTAATGAATATGGCAAAAATGGCTTTCAGAATATCGCTAAGTCATTAGTATCTGAAAAGTATAGTGTTTTAAAAATATGCAACGTTCGGACTGACTTTTCAAATCATGCTGAAAACCAAAATTTGCAACGTTCGGATAGTTTAAATAGTGTGTCCATTCCTAAATGTGAAGTAACAAATTACCCTAAAGTTATAAGCAATAAAAGAGGTCGTTTTTTAAGTAGTCTTGATGTTGAATTTTACTACAAATATGATACTAACATTTATAATGATTTAGTAGAGCGATTCAATACCAGAACTTACAAAAACATTGACTACACAAAAGAATCTTTGGAAAAGAGATTTGAAGAAATAACACACCGCATTCGTGCCGTAGATTTTAACAAACGTAATAACGACCGCAATAATACACGCAGGGCAATAGATAAGCTAAATAGTACACCTAGCTTATTTAACAACATGGCTTTAATATCAGATCATAAAAAACAGATAGCAGGAATTTATTAATAACACTTAAATATTTTACACAATGACAGACGATCAAAAAAATACTCTAATTGAGTTAATCAGAAGCAATCCAGCCGGAGCTGAAACCTATCTGGATGCAATTACAAGCAATCAGACAAAACAGCCTACAAGTGAAATAAAAAACGCTTTAGAAATTATTAAAAATTCAAAAGACAAACAAAATGGAAAATAAGAAAATAAATATCGGAATTGATAAAAACGCCCGTGATTTTAAAATCAGAAAATTAACTCTATCGGCAAAAGAAATATTTACATTCAAATCTGATTTAGAGCAGTACGATATAAAGTTAAACAAAGCATCTTTTGAAGATATTGTATGCAATGGTGCAATAGATACAATCAAACAAATTAATGATGCAGTAGAAGCAGATTTAAAGAATATATCATTTGCCGGAACAAAGGAAGTGATAAAAGCAAACGCAAATAGTGTAATCGAAAATATAAAAGAGTTACATCTTGACTATAAACATTTATCTGATTTGCTTAATTACGGAGAGATTGGAGATAATGGGGTTTTTGTTTTTAATGGAAATTATAAAAACCAGATTGAAGATGAATGTACACTTTATTTGACAGATCAAAAAGAAATCGCTTTTCATGCTCAACAGATGAAAGTTATTAAAGAGTTTCAAAAACTTAAGGATATGATTGACGATGATAATAAATCAAAACTCAATCCTGTACAATTATTCAACCTTGTATTAACTGATAATGGCATAGGATTTAAACAATTACCTTATCAAAGATTGGTGCATGGTATCAGAAAATAATAATTAATCAGATCGGGCGATTTTCAATAATTGCCTGGTCTTTTTTGAAAACAACAAAGATTTACAGACATGGCAAAAAAAGGACATACAAATAACCCCAATGGAAGACCCAAGGGGAAAGAAAATAAAATTACCACTGAATTAAAGGACTGGATTAAAAATCTATTAGAAGCTAATACAAGTCAGTTAGAGCAGGATTTAAAAGACCTTGAACCTCACCAACGTTGGCAAGTTGTATCTAAACTTTTAGATTTTACAATTCCTAAAATGAGAAATATAGATGCAAATATCAACTATGAGAATTTAACAGAGGAACAACTCGACCAGATTATAAACAGATTAAGCGAAGAAATCAAATGAAAATAGAATTAACAAGGGATTTAAAAACAAGGCTTTTGAAGTCTTTACAATCTGGATATATTGAAACAAACGACTATCCAGAATTATTAACAAAACAAGGTCAGGACTTCTTAAACCTGATGCAGCAAGCAACCGCAGAGGATAACAATAAAAATAAAAAAGATGGCAACTATACAATTAACTAAGCAACTCAAAATAAAATTAATCAAAGCCTTACAGGATGGTTTTATAAATACGTTGGATTTTAATGAGTTGTTTCCATTGGGCGAATTAACAACTATTGAAGCTATACGGAAAGCTTTTAAATTTGATGAAATTGAAGCTAATTTAATGACAAAGGAAGAAGCTCTAAAAATAAACCAATACTTAGAAGATAATTATTGATGCAATGAAAAACAAAAAGATACCATTATCAAAAGAAATGAAAATAGTTTTGTTGAAATGGTTACAACAGGGCTATGTTTTAGAAAATGAGATGCAGGAACTTTTCCCAGATGTAATAAATAAGATTAATGTTTTGAATCTAGGCAGAGGAATAAATCCAGAAAAGGAGCAATAAAGATTTTTTTCAGGTCACTACGCACGCAAGGAAGCTTTAAACGGTTTCCTTTTTTTATGCTTTAAAATATGGTTTTGGGGCTTAGTTGTCCAGTGGTTGTCCAAAAAGAAAAAACCCACTAGATAACTAGCAGGTTTTTAATTAGATATGTTTATTATCTGTACCCAGAGCCGGGATCGAACCGGCACGGGTTGCCCCACTGGTGTTTGAGACCAGCGCGTCTACCAATTCCGCCATCTGGGCAAATGTTATCTCTAACATTTTTGCGGATGCAAATATAGATAAAAGAAAAACATATACAAACCTTTTAGATCAATTTATTAATTTTTGATTTTGTATTAATCATTATATTCGCAGTAAATTAAATAATTAAGCAACATATGCCACATAAAAAATTCTTTATTATAACACTCTTTTTGCAGTTTATTCTTCTTAATTTGTATGCTCAGGAAAAATTAATGTGGGGCGGTGGAATTGGCATGGTTGTGCCGGATAATGGATTTGGAAAAATTGTTTCAAAGAAAAACCCTACTATTGACGATTTTGGATTTGCAACTGTTGCCAACCCGGGTATTAACTTAAATGTAGGTACATTATGGATGTTCAATCCGCGACTATCATTATTATCAGAACTTGCCTACTCCTATTTTCCTAAAGATAAAAAAACATGGAATTCTCAGCAGTATGGAGATATAAAAGTGAACTACCAAATGGTTAATTTAAGTGCGCAGGGTAATTATTACTTCTCAGATCAAGATATTAAACCTTATTTAGGAGCCATATTTGGATTATATTACTTACGAAATTATCGGGATTTTAATTCTTCTTACGCAAGCAATGAATCAGTTTCTATAACTACAAACACTTTACATGCCGGATATGGGGCAGAATTTGGATTTTTAGTGGAACTCTCAAAAATAAACTATCTGCAAGTTGGTATTCGATTCTCTTTAATTCCGGATATTGAGGCTGAATATATTCCTGAAGAAGATATAACAATAAACCCCCATGATAAACAAAATCACTGGGGGCTTTCTGCTAAATTATTTTTTAAGTAGAACAGATTTAAAATAATCCATTAACATGAGTGTCCACTCTATCGATAATGGTACTTAAATCAGACTTATTTTTTATAAAATTATACTCATCAACGTTTATAATAAGCAATTTTCCTTTATCATACTGTTCAATCCAGGCTTCGTACCTCTCATTTAACCTTTTTAGATAATCCAATCGAATATTGTTCTCATATTCACGACCCCTGTTTTGAATCTGCTCCACTAACTTTGGTACCGAAGCTCGCAGATAAATTAATAAATCCGGAGCCTGAACCAAACTACTCATTAATTCAAATAATGAAGCATAGTTATCAAAGTCACGCTTACTCATCAATCCCATATCATAAAGGTTTGGAGCAAATATATATGCATCTTCGTAGATCGTTCTATCCTGAATGACTGTTTTACCCATTTTACGAATTTCGTTAACCTGAGAAAAACGGCTATTCAAGAAAAATACCTGAAGACTAAATGCCCACCTTTGCATATCTTCATAAAAATCTGCCAAATAAGGATTATCATCTACCTCCTCGTAATGAGAATCCCATCCGTAGTGATTTGCCAATAGTGTGGTTAGCGTAGTTTTACCGGAGCCAATATTACCGGCTATTGCAATATGCATATGATCAGAAATTATGTAATTAAATTCAACCTAAAAGTATAAAAACACCTATCAACAATCTAACTTTTTTGATTAATGGCTAATAACTCTTCCATTAAATCCCTGTTATTAGATAATCGTGGCACTTTATTTTGTCCTCCTAATTTATTATGCTTTTTAAGCCAATCAAAAAACAAGTCTTTCCTGGCAATTTCAACTTTTGGGGCAGCCAGAGTAATATCCTTATACCTTTTTGCCTCATAATCCGAATTTACATTTTGAAGCTCCTTATCCAGACAAAAAATAAACTTATTTAAATCTTCCGGTTCTTTTTCAAACTCAATAATCCATTGGTGTCGTCCTTGTACCTCTGTGCTCATATACATAGGTGCTGCAGTATATTCTTTAATTACAGCACCTGTTTGTTCACAAGCATAGTTTATGGCCTGATTAGAATTATCTACAATTACTTCTTCTCCAAAAGCATTAATAAAATGCTTGGTTCTTCCTGTAATTTTTATTTTAAAAGGATATTTAGATGTAAACTTAATAGTATCCCCAACAACATATCGCCATAAACCTCCATTAGTTGAAATAATCATAGCATAATTGGTTTCCAACTCAACCTGATCTAATGTTAAAGCGATGGGATGTTCTTTTCCATATTCACTAATAGGAACAAACTCATAGAAAATACCATAATCTAACATCAGCAACATGGATGAATCTTGTGGATCATCCTGAATTGCAAAAAAGCCTTCGGAAGCATTGTACGTTTCCATATAATGCATTTTATCGGAAGGAATAATCTTTTTATACTGATCACGATAAGGTTCAAAGTTGATACCACCATGTATAAAAAGCTCCAGATTTGGCCATACATCCAATAAATTATCAGTGCCTTTTGTTTTTAAAATATGTTTGATTAAAACCAAAAACCAGGATGGAACACCTGATAACGAAGTTACATTTTCATTAATTGTAGCTTCAGTCATCTTTACCAGTTTCTCTTCCCATTTATCCAATAACGCAATACTCTGATCTGGTGTGCGAATAAAATTCACCCAAAATGGCAGGTTTCCAATTAAAATAGCAGAGAGATCTCCATAAAATGATTCTTTACTATACTTACTTAGTTTCTGACTACCACCAAGAGTTAATCCCTTACCACTAAATAAGTCATTTTCAGGATATATCTCATTATAAAGAGCCAACACATCTTTACCTCCTCTAAAGTGACAATCTTCCAATGCCTCTTTTGAAACAGGAATAAATTTACTTTTTGAAGATGTTGTACCCGATGACTTTGCAAACCACTTAATTTCACCTGGCCATAAAACATTTTTATCTCCATGCCGGATCTTATCAATAACCGATTCCATTTGCTCATATTTTTGAACAGGAACCCGTTCCTGAAACTGAGAGATTGTTTTTATTGAAGCAAAATCATAATGCTTGCCATGATGTGTATCTTTTGATCTTTTAATCAAATCAAAAAGTTGTTCCTGCTGAACCTCTTCCGGATTTTCTTTAAAGTGATTTATTTGTGATAAACGACGTATATTAACTAATGATATAATTGAATTCAGAATAGGCATATGAATTATTTTTAAACTTTAAATATAAAAATTTTCTTGATAGAACGATTACTAGGTTAACCATAAAAAACACAGTTCTGTTCATTATATTTTCTTGTTCGAAAAGTTAAACAACCTTATAAATTTGGTTATTTTAGCATAAATTTTTTTTTAATAATGAACTATTTTGACATCATAGTAGGAATCATTCTAATTATTGCCCTTGTAAGAGGTTACAAGAATGGACTCGTTATAGAACTGGCCACTTTAACTGCTCTTGTTCTTGGGGTATTGGGTGCCATTAAATTTTCCGGATTAACTGAAGAATGGTTAATGCAACATATCTCGGTAAGTTATATTGGACTTATTGCTTTTATTGTCACTTTTGCAGGAATTGTTATTGCAGTTCACCTTATTGCAAAAGCCATAGATAAACTCATTACAGCAGTTGCCCTTGGCTTTATAAACCGGGTGTTTGGTGCACTTTTTTCCTTTATTAAATATGCTTTTGTATTAAGCATTGTCATGGCGATTTTCGCCTCTTTCGATCGTACATTTAATCTGATACCAGAAGATACCAGAGATAGCTCAATATTATATGAACCCTTGTCGGAATTTGCTCCAATAGTATTCCCTTATTTAAATTTTGATAAGGATGATGCAAAAAACAAGGTTCAGGAAGTTATGGAAGTAAGTATTTAATCTCATTAATTCACAATCTTTTCTATTATCTTTGGCACCACATTAAATAAGAAAAATCATAAGTTAAAAATATAACCATGAATTTTGTTGAGGAATTGAAATGGCGTGGCATGATTCACGATATGATGCCCGGAACGGAAGAACAACTACAAAAAGAATTAACAACTGCTTATGTGGGTATTGACCCAACTGCAGACTCTTTACATATTGGTCACCTTGTTTCTGTAATGATGTTAAAACATTTACAAGTTGCTGGTCACCGCCCTATTGTGTTAGTTGGAGGAGCTACAGGTATGATTGGTGATCCATCGGGTAAATCAGCTGAAAGAAACCTTTTGGATGAAACAACACTTCGTCATAATCAGGATTGCTTAAAAGCTCAATTAAGTCGTTTTTTAGATTTTAACAGTGGAGCTGAAAATCAGGCTTTAATGGTGAATAACTACGACTGGATGAAGGAATTTTCATTTCTTGAGTTTATCCGAGATATTGGAAAGCACCTTACTGTAAATTATATGATGGCCAAAGATTCTGTAAAGAAGAGAATTAGCGGCGAAGGAAACTCTGGATTATCTTTTACAGAATTTACATATCAATTGGTTCAGGGAACAGACTTTTACCATTTGTATAAAACACACAATTGTAAATTACAAATGGGTGGTTCTGATCAATGGGGAAATATTACTACCGGAACTGAGCTTATTCGTCGTAAATTAGGAGGTGAGGCATTTGCTATGACTTGTCCGTTAATTACCAAGGCTGATGGAGGTAAATTTGGTAAAACAGAATCTGGTAATATTTGGTTAGATCCAAAGAGAACCAGTCCTTATAAATTTTACCAATTCTGGTTAAATACTTCTGATGCTGATGCTGAGAAATACATCAAGATATTTACCCTATTATCACAGGAAGAGGTTGAAAGCCTGGTAAAAGAACATGCAGAAGCACCTCACGCCAGATCACTTCAGAAAAGACTTGCGGAGGAGGTTACTGTAATGATTCATGGTAGAGAAGCATATGAAACAGCAGTTGAAGCCAGTCAGATTTTATTTGGAAAATCGACAATGGATGCTCTAAAAAAGATTGATGAAGATACTTTCTTATCAGTTTTTGAAGGAGTTCCTACTTTTAATATTGCAAAAAATGACCTTACAGAAGGTATGGACATTTTAGAATTGATTGCTGTTCAAACTCAGATCTTTCCATCAAAAGGAGAAGCACGTAAAACCATTAAAGGTGGTGGAGTTAGTTTAAACAAAGAAAAAATTACAGAACAAGATCTTCTTGTAAAAGAAGATTACTTATTAAATGATAAGTATTTGTTATTCCAAAAAGGTAAGAAAAACTACTTTGTTGTTGTAGCAGAGTAAACTACAAAATATTTTATCAAAAAGGCCTTCATTGAAATTATGCAATGAAGGCCTTTTTTTGTTTCCCTCAATTCATTTTCTTTGTAAAAAAGAGTTGACCCATGCGATATATATTGTTTTTCATTCTACTTATTGGTTTAGGTAACCTTAATGCACAGAAAAAAATACTCGTATTTTTAAATGAAACTGAACAACAAGCGGTTCAGATCAGGACCGGAGGATTGGTATTACTGGAGTACAGCGGTTATTTAAAGCAGAAAGAATTAAGTATGAACTATATGATATCTGTAAATGACAGTTCAGTTATACTCGGAAAATCAAAAGTATTTGGTGGAGTTGCAGAAAAGCGAGAGATTAGAATAGAAGATATTACTGGTGTTAGAAAAATAAGTGTAGGATCGCAACTTTTAAAGTTTACATTAACTTCGGTAGCAACCATTGGTTCATATTACGCACTCAGTGATATGAACAATATAAATACTACAGAAAGATTACTGTATTCAACTGGGATTGGATTAACAACAAACTTTGCCATAAAACTGGCTTTCCCAACAAAAAAAGTAAAGTATAAACTCAATAAAAACTGGAAAGTATTTACTTTATAACAACTTTAGTTTACCATTTAAAACCACTGCATCTAAACACATATTTTTAGCTGAATTAACAGCATCTTGTTTTGTATGAACAATTGGTTCTCCCCTTTTATTAAAGGAAGTATTTATTAAAGCTTTTACGCCATATTTGTTGTGCAAGCAAGTTAGTAAATGAAACATGAATTTATTTTGTGCTTCATTACGAACCGTCTGCACTCTTGCGGTTCCATCAATATGAACTACACCATTTATTTCTAAGGCTCTATCCTTACTAATATCAAAATCCAGCAACATTAAATCACTCAAATGATGCATCTCTTTTAATCCTGTAAAATATTTTGCATTTTCCTCAAGCATAATAGGAGCCACCGGACGATACCATTCGCGTCCTTTATGATATATACTTACACGATTTGCCAACTCTTTATCATTAGCCAAAGCAACAATACTCCTATTGCCTAAAGCCCTTGGGCCAGCCTCTCCATAGCCATTACAAATACCAACAACTTTTCCCTGAAAAATCAAATCTGCAATAGCATCTATCTCTTCCAATGATACATTCTGATATTCTTCAATTTGCCAGTTATTTAAATAGGGAGAATGAATAGCTAACTTACCATGTTTCTGCCATTCAACAAAAGCAGCTGCACCTAATGACAATCCACTATCTTCGGTACAAGGAGGAATAAAAACATCTTTAAATAAACCTGAGTTAAGAATGGTAGTATTGGCCACGATATTTAACGCAGAACCTCCACTATAGTATAGGTAATTGGCTCCTGTATGCTTTTGTAATCGATGTAAAACATTTAATAACTCCCGAATAAAGATATGTTGGAGTGTAGCTACAATATTGTGCAAAAATGGATCCTCTGTTTCTAACTTCGATTCATTCCAGTTGAATGCTTGCCTTGCTTTGCCATAAAAATCGCTCTTCTTTCCCCACAAATCTGAAAAATAATCATTAGCCACCAACCATTCTTCCATTTCTATAGAATAACGGCCATAAGAAGCCAAACCCATCATCTTTCCGGGAACAGAATTCTGCTGGTTGTATTTAGCTCCAATTATTCCAAAAACAAGCGCATTGGCATTAAAAAAAGATGAGAGATACTTATAATCCCAATGAAACTCCAAATTTTGTAATTTTCCGTTTACATAGTGCCAGGCAGAAAAATTAGATAAACTACCTCCCCCATCAAAATGAATTAATAAGCTGTTTTCGTTAAAATCGCCATAAAACGGAAGGCAACTGCTAATATGTGCTAATTCATGATTGATTGAATAACCTGATCGTTCGTGATCTAACCACCAACAACGCCCCTTCTCAATCAATGGAAACAGCTCTTGATTTAAAGGCCCTTCGTAACGTAACTTTCCACACGAAGAAATCATGGCCCGTCCTACCACATTATCAGGAAAAACCAAATCAAAGTCATCAGGAGCCAAAAGCTTTTCTTCTTTTAATACCTGATAAAGTGACTCATGTAATTTATTGTCGTGCTTTTTACGGCTTTTTCTCTCGAAAGTAAGATGTTTCAACACTCTACCCTGATGTATTAAAGTAATCGCATGATCGTGCACAAAATACGGGGTTTCACTATTCAATCTATCCTGAATAGCATATATTGCCAATGTTGGTTTTGAAACATCCATCATTACAGAAACAATTGTCCGATAATTGTTAATGCAGCAACACTAAAGAAGAAGATGTTTTGCCATAGCCAGGAAGTCAAACTACCAATAAGATGGGCAATTAATAAAGTAAAAAAAATAGAAACCAGTGGGATAATTTCTTTAGCTCCTCCTGTTGCAATAACAACAACTATAATATATATGCTGGTCAATATTACACTGTTATATTGTTTTCTTGTAAAGATTTTCTTTTTACCTAATTCATTAACTACCTTAATAATTGAGATAAACAGAAGCAATAATAAGATCCCAAAATATATTAAGGTAATGGTTGAGAAATCATAGGGCCAAATTAACTTTTGCTTTGTTGGCTCTATATAAAAAAGAAAATCATCAATACTCCCTAAAGCCATCTCGTATCCCAAAACAAAAATCCATGGTAAGATAAAACCAATAATAGATGCTAAAAGTGACTTGAATGACAATACCCTTAGAACAGACATTACGAGTATGATTAAGGGAAATAGCAGAACTATTTTATACGAAAACAAACTACCAACAGCAATCCAGAAAGACGCTAAAAAACACTCTTTCATTGTTTTTCTGTAATTATAAGCCTCGTACAAATAACCAAAACTTAGAATAATAAAAATTGCGGATAACCAAATAGGACTTAAGTGCTGTATGGAAGGAATACTACCTGCCAGTAGTATAAAAATAAAGCCTGGCAAAGCAGACTGAGAGTGAAGCAAACTATACCTGGTATTATATCGGGTGATGCCTAAAACAATAAAAAGTGCACAAAAGAAACTCGATAATAGTGATACCCAGTTGTTCTTCACCAATGGAGACAGCAAGTTCCACAAAGGCATTTTAGAGTGAACTGAAACTGTAACAACATCACTTTTTAATACAGGTATAACCCATAATACAATTAAAACAAGGAGCATAAATGCATATGCTCCTATTTTATTGTTATGAACTTGCTTTAAAATCATAAATCAAATCCAATATCTTTTCTGAAATATTTATCTTCATAATTAATTACTTCAGTGTTTTTATACGACTTTTCAAGTGCTTCCTTGAAAGTATTTCCGTATGAACTTAAAGCAATAACACGACCTCCGTTTGTAACTACTTTACCATCCTGCAATTTTGTTCCAGCATGGAAAGCAATACCATCAGTTACTTTATCAAAACCAGTCATTTCTTTACCTTTTTCATAGTCACCAGGATATCCTCCGGCAACCATCATAACAGTAGTAACAGCCTGTTCTTCGATTTCGATTACATGCTGTTTTAAAGTTTTTGATGCCGTAGCTTCAAAAAGCTCTAACAGGTCACTTTTAATACGAGGCATTACTACCTCAGTTTCTGGGTCACCCATTCGTACATTGTATTCAATTACATAAGGATCGTTTCCTACTTTAATTAAACCAATGAATATAAAACCTTTATATGGAATTTCTTCTGATTGTAAACCTTGAACTGTTGGGAAAATAATTCTTTTATGAACTTTTTTCATAAAATCAGCATCAGCAAATGGAACCGGACTCACAGCTCCCATACCTCCTGTATTCAGACCAGTATCCCCTTCTCCAATTCTTTTATAATCTTTGGCTTCAGGAAATACTACATAAGCAGAACCGTCTGTCAATACGAATACTGATAATTCAATACCGCTTAAGAACTCTTCAATAACAACTTTCTTACTTGCTTCACCAAATTTACCATCCAACATGGTACTCAATTCAGCTTTTGCCTGCGCTAAGTCATCTATAATTAAAACGCCTTTACCAGCAGCTAATCCATCAGCTTTTAATACGTATGGAGATTTCATTTCATCAAGAAATGCCAAACCATCCTCAAGATTTTCAGGAGTTACAGTTTTATATTTCGCTGTAGGAATTCCATAAGTAGCCATAAATTCTTTAGCAAACTCTTTACTTCCTTCTAATCTGGCACCTCTTTTACCAGGGCCAATTACAGGAATACTTGCTAATTCAGGATCATTTAAAAAGAAATCTTTAACACCACGTACTAAAGGTTCTTCCGGGCCTACTACCAACATATCAATTTGATAATCGAGCGCCACTTTCTTTACTGCCTCAAAATCGTTTGGATTAATATCTACATTTGTTCCCAATTCAGCAGTTCCTGCATTTCCGGGAGCAATAATCAGTTCGGTAAGCTTTGGACTTTGTTTCAATTTCCAGGCCATGGCATGTTCTCTACCACCAGACCCCAATAATAATACCTTCATACGTTTGCTATTAAATTAGCGAATAAGATTTATGACTATATTGATTAATTAAGTACGATTTGGAACCTCAAATTTAAAGCCTTCCGTTTAATTAACCATGAAAATAAAGTCATTATCTATTAATTTATTTTATTGTGCTTGTAATATAACCTCTCTTATTTATTAACTCCAGTGTTTTTGGGAAGGCATACTTCATATTTTTTTCAGCTTTTAAGGAATCGTGAAACACAATTATAGAACCGGGTTTAACATAGCCTTCAACATTTTTAAAAACGGCCTTTCCGCTTAATTTTCTGTTATAATCACGACTCAATACATTCCACATGATCACTTTATCAAACTTTTCCTTTAAAAGCTTAATGTACGATGGGTACAACATTCCATGCGGTGGACGAAATAACTTTGAATCGATTAACTGTGCCGCCTTTTCTATATTATCAAAATAATCCTTTTTGTTGTACGACCAAGCTTTAATATGATTGTAGGTATGATTTCCAACTGCATGCCCTCTTCTTAAAACTTCCTCATAAATATCAGGATGTTTAAACACATTCTCTCCAACGCAAAAAAAGGTTAGCTTGGCATTCCATTTATCAGCCTCATCTAATACCCAAGGCGTAACCTCAGGTATTGGTCCATCATCAAAGGTAACAAACACTTCATTTTTATCTGTTTTTTCAGACCATGTTGCACCTCTGAAAATACCAGATAAAAGGAACGATGGTTGTATCATTATTCCCATAAATATTCCTCCAACACTTTAAAATTCAACCAACATTCCGTTTCTGATTTGAAAACCTTACTTAGATAGAAACTTCATTTCTGCACCATTGGAATCACCATTTAGTTTTGCAGACAATTCATTTCTATCGTATTTATCTAATATTTTTTGAATTTCCATCATGTAAATTAAGCCCTGACGGTATTGATAATCAAAGTCACTTCTTTGCTTGGCAGGGATTTGATTATAATACGCGATGATTTGGCTCGCCGATTTATACATGCTTTCAATAATCTGATCAGCAATCTGATTATCGCCCTTAATATAATAGCCTTCAGCTAAGAAAATACTTAAAATATTTTCTGGTAAACTTCCAATAGGAAGCTCTGTTAACTTAGCATTTAAATCTTCTCTTAATTGTTCGCTACTGTACTGAGATGCCATTTTAACAATTTCGCCATAAAGCAGATAACTATTATTCGCATCTCCACTTACCGTATTTAATTTTGAAGCATCAAGAGACGAATAAAATTTCATTTCCTGGAATGTTTGCTCTCCAAACTGTTTTAATATTTCTTCTGCCTTAGCTCTTTGATCCGCTTTGTAATAACCTTCAGCAATAAATACTGAAAAGTAATTATGAGGAACCTTATCAACAGGAAGCTTAGTTAAAGACATATCTAAAATATCAACAGCTTTATCCATTTTTCCTTCATCGATAAGCGATGAAGCTAAACGTGACATATTATTACGGATGTTCATAGCCATGCGCTGATGATTCTCATCCAAATATACTCTAGGATCATCAAATCCTCCCCAACGAAATTTATTCATGAACTTATCGTACATTTTTTCGGTATCAACTCTTCCAATCTGGCCATCACTATTCCTGGTTCTGATTGGTACCACTTTGTATGCAAAACCTTCTAATTGAAAATAATCATCAAGACTTGCATAATTATCACGACCAACAGTTACTGCAAAATAAACCGGACGTTTCCAATCGTTATTAGCCAATAAGTCAAGAATCATGATTTCATTTTTCAATACTCTTGGTTTGTTGATATCAATATTAACCTGAGGTACAATTAAATCAGCAGCATCTTTGCTTACCACTCCTGTTTGAATCATTTGTAAACTATCAACAGGCACTTTAAAACGTTTTGCAGGTAAGAATTCAAAAGTTCCCTTATACCCCGGAATCTGTTTTGTTTTTGGATTATCACTTGCCAGGAAGTTAATGGCTTCTTTTAAGTCAACTCTGTCATCAATTAATTCAACTACATGAGCCACATCTCTTGTTCCAGTCACATATTGATCATGTTCTAAAGAGAATGGTAACGGATCAGAATCATAAGCCTTACGTTTCATTTGATCAATATACCAATCAGTTTGCAAGTAACTTAAATTACAAACCCTAACATCTAACCTGTAACCTTCAACCTCTTGTGCATACCACAATGGGAAAGTATCATTATCTCCGTTGGTAAATATAATGGCATCCTTATCACAAGTATCCAGATAATTAAAAGCCAGATCTCGGGCCACATTACGATGTGATCTGTTATGATCATCCCAGTTTTGAGACGCCATCAACACAGGCACACATAGCAAACATAAAACGGTAGCACCCACTGCAGCACCTTTTCCAGACATAAATTTATTCAGGGCATCGACTACAGCTAATACTCCTAATCCAATCCAAATTGCAAATGCATAAAACGAACCTGCATAAGCATAATCACGTTCACGCGGCTGAAGTGGTGTTTGATTCAGGTACAATACAATTGCCAAACCTGTTAGGAAGAATAGCAACATTACAATCCAAAAACCTTCTTTACCCTTTTTACCTGACTGATATTGGAATAACAAACCAAGTAAACCTAATATAAGAGGAAGGAAATAATATTTGTTTCTGCCTTTGTTGTTTTTATAAGTATCTGGCAATTTTGACTGATCACCTAAACGAGCATTATCAATAAAAGGAATTCCACTAATCCAGTTTCCTTTTGTCACCTCACCATTACCTTGTATATCATTTTGTCTTCCGGCAAAATTCCACATAAAATACCTGAAGTACATATAACCAACCTGATATCTTAGGAAAAAGGCAAGATTATCACCCCAGGTAGGTAAAGTAATTGTTTTTGTGTCACCGGTTTCCTGATCAACAACCTGAACATCTTTCCCTTTTGATGGACCTGCCCAGCTTTTATACTGCTCTATATGTCTGCCATCACGACTGTACATTCTAGGGAAAATAGTTAATGTTTTATCATTGAACACATATTCTGGCTTATGGTCAACAGTTTTATATTCTCCATCCTTTTTAATTCTGATAGGATCCCCCTGCTTTTCTTGCGAAGCTTTAAAATCGATTTCAGAGTTGTAATATTCTCCATAAAACAAAGGTCTGTCGCCATATTGCTCACGATTTAAATACCCCATCATAGAGAATACATCTTCAGGTGAGTTTTGATCCATTGTTGGGTTTGCTGATGATCTGATTACAATCATAGCAAAAGATGAGTATCCAATTAAGATTACTGTAACACCTAAAAGAATAGTATTTAAAATAACTTTCTGACGTTTATGTGTGTACCAGATTCCAAAAATAATTCCGGAGAACAACAATAAAAAGTATACTGCAACACCCGTGTTAAATGGCATGCCAAAATCATTTACAAATAAAAGCTCAAACCAGCTGGCGATTTTTACAGTGTAAGGAATAATACCATATAAAACACCCAATAATATGACTGCAGAAATACCTAAGGCTGCTATTAAACCGTTTCTGTTTACTTCGAATTTTTTAAAGTAATACACCAATACAATAGCAGGAATTGCCAACAAGTTTAATAAGTGAACACCGATTGAAAGACCCATTAAGTAGGCGATTAATATCAACCATCGGTTAGCATAAGGTTCATCTGCAACATTTTCCCATTTTAAAATGGCCCAAAATACCATTGCTGTAAACAACGATGACATGGCATAAACCTCACCTTCAACAGCAGAAAACCAGAAAGTATCAGAAAATGTATAAGCTAAAGCACCAACAAAACCGGCTCCAATAACTGCCCATGATCTCCACTCTTCAGCTTTTTCTGTAATAAATATTTTACTAGCTAAGTGAGTAATGGTCCAAAACAAAAACATAATTGTAAATGCACTTGCAAGGGCACTCATAATATTAATCATTACAGCCACAGATCCACCATCAGGTGCAAACAAAGAAAAGAATCGTCCTATAATCATGAAAAAAGGAGCACCTGGAGGGTGTCCTACCAATAATTTATATGCGGTTGAAATAAATTCTCCACAGTCCCAGAAACTGGCCGTTGGTTCAATGGTCATTGTATAAGTTACCGCAGCGATAAAAAATGACAACCATCCAAATACATTATTGAGTAGTTTATAATTATTTCTCATGATATTATATTATAATTCTCTGTTTAAATGAGGTTTGTATACTAATTTGAGTAAACCCTGTTTTTTCCACGCTGCCAAAAATAAGTAATTTTTATTAAACCCTTTTTTAAAGCCCATAGTTAGTTTTGTATTTAACTCTATTTTAACTTCCTGGTATCAAAAATTTCATTATGAGAAACCCAGTATATAATTCTTTTATCAATTCAGAAGAAACCTCACAATCCCGGCTTCTTTATGCTCAAAAAAAATCAACATTTATTTTCTTGAATATCTTAACATTAAAACAAACAGCCATAAATTCGCGTATATTTTTTACAAAAAAGTTTTAAAAATATTTTGCACGAATCAAAAAAAGGTCTACTTTTGCATCGCTTTCAAAAAGAAAGACATGAGGATTGTCCCATGGTGTAATTGGCAACACGTCTGATTTTGGTTCAGAAGAGTCCAGGTTCGAGCCCTGGTGGGACAACAAAAAAAAGCTTGAAATCATAAGATTTCAAGCTTTTTTGCTTTTATAATATTCCTTATTTCATTCCCTTCGATCCAATCACGGATATTTCAATATATTGCGATCCTACTATAAATTACATCAACAAAATTCAGGGATAAATTCATCACAATAAAGCATTCAGGTCCTTTAGATGATTATTACAACAATACGATATGATAAATATACCAACTAATAAAATTTAGAAATAAACATAAATAAAAAGGGCAGATCGTTTTCCCCCTGATCTGCCCCACTCACTCAACTAAACCTTTAATCTAAATATCTCTTTATGGAGTAGCTGTTTTCTTTATTTAATCAGTTCAACCTTAATTTTCACTTCGGTTTCTTCTGTAATTTTTAAATTAGTACCTTCTATTGCAACCAATATTGCATCGCGAATACTCATCTTTCCCTTAATTGCATTTACATCAACACTTCCTGTTTTTGATAAATCCGTTTCAATAAAGCATCCACTGGCATGAGCTAATATCTGTGCTGTTTCATCAAAACGCTGAGCCGGAATATCATAAGGTATATCACTTACTATTTCAAAGCAACCACGACCTTTAATTGTGTCATTTGATTCTGAAGTATTCTCTGATATTGTTTGGTGGGCTTGATTGTTCGATGATTGTGTATTACCACAACTCATAAAAATTATTACACTCACCACACCAATCAAAATAAATCTAATATTCTTCATCTGTTTAAAATTTACAATTATTTACCAAACTGTTTTCCAATTAAAAACATAGTCATTATATCTAATTACAATCTTTACTTCACATCTTAAATCTCATATCCGAATAATGAGACCCTCCGGAAAAATTCCGGAGAGTTACAGGTATAGGATAGTTAAAAATACTATGGAAGTATTTATTTAAGTCCTTTAAGATGTTATTTGACCGGATCCATAATGATCTTTGCTACGTTATTATCATTCACAATTTGCTTTGCTAAATTCTGAACTTTTTTAGGCGTGATTTTCTTAAGAAACTGGTCAAAATCAGTATTCCAATCCTCACCCCAAGTATTATAAGTTTTCATCAACGTAAGCCATGCACCATTGTTTTTCATGCCATCCGGGCGTGTTTTCTTCCAGAAAGATAAAACCTTATCCACATCAATTTTATCTGGGCCATTCTCTGCAATATCCTTTAATTCAGCCTCCACAACTTGAGTCAATTCATCAACCATAGCAGGATTTGTCTTAAAGGAAACTGAAAGATTATAACCCTCAACAGGTTGACGAGATAAATCTCCACGAACAGAAACCCCATACGATCCTCCTTTATCTTCACGAATAGATTTTATATATCGGTTTTGTAAACACGAAGATAACATGGCCATCAACATCGTGTTTTCCTGATTGTATTTAATAGAACCTGAATAGTTGTAAAATACAGTACTTTGAGGCGTTTGCATTGGATACTCAAAACGTTTCTCAATTGGACCATTATTTGGTCTTACCATATCATCACGCCAATTCAGCTTTTGCTTTCCTGGTTTCAATGAACCAAGATATTTTTCAACCATTGGCTTAAGAACACTGATATCTATATCTCCAAGGAAATAAAATGTATAATTACCTGCTGCATCGCAAAAGAATTGATCATACAACGCTTGCATTCTTTTGAAACTAACTTGCTCTAAAGCTTCTTCTGATGGAGCCTGAGTTCTGACATTATTCTTGTCTCCGTAAATAGCTACGTTCATCTTTTCAAGAAAAGTCATGTCTGCAGAACCTTTTTTATTGGACATATTTGCACGATTTCTCTGAATCATATTGTCGAACTCATCCTGCACAAATCTGGGCTTTGTAAAATACAGGTAAGTCAACTGCATCAT
This sequence comes from Plebeiibacterium sediminum, assembly GCF_026013605.1. GTDB lineage: Bacteria > Bacteroidota > Bacteroidia > Bacteroidales > Marinilabiliaceae > Saccharicrinis > Saccharicrinis sediminus. The sequence continues at coordinate 66,675 of NZ_JAPDPJ010000019.1, read as the reverse complement.
GGTTTCCAGATCCGATTTTGCTGCACGTCCGTTTAGCTCACTTGAAAAACGACCGATAGACGGAGCTACTGATGCCACTTTTGTTCCAATTACCTTTTTTAGTTCATTATTACTAAAATCACCAATTCCTGATCTTGAAATCAGAGGCATTAAAGTTGATGCGGAAAAATAATCTTTATCATCCACTACAGATAAACCTCCACTGGCTGTAGCACTCATCTCAATCTGGCTTGGACTATAAGTGGTTGGTTTAACCATAACCCTAATGCCATTATTAAGTGTCCAAAGTGTAGATCCATATTCACCTTTTTCTACTTTTACAACTTTACCTCGTTTAATATTTGATGCTTCTGGCAAAAGCGGCTTATCGATAATTTCTTCCTTATAAGGCTCCAGCTCTTCACTCCTTACGGTTGCCATTACATTAACCATATCTTCTTCCGACGGATTTTGCACATAGTTATTCTCAGGCATCATAACTACCAAAACATTATTTGATGGTGTTAATAAAGTACTGAATAATTTATTAACATCTTCGAGCTGCATTTTAGAAACAAAGTATTCCGTTAACTTCCACTGATACTCTGGAGTTAGAATAGGTTGATTCTTTGTGTAATTGTTAATACACTCCCAAATAAAACTACTGTTATCGCGTCTGTTACTGTTTTCGTAAACATATTTGGCACTACGAAGCAAACTTGTTTTTAAAAATTCAAATTCTGATGGAGTAAAACCATATCGACGTAATCTTTCCAATTCTGAATAAGCTGCTTTAAATCGGTCCTGAACATCTCCATTAGGCATGGTTACCTGCAAACTGATTACCTGATCGTTAAAAGTAAGAGGTACATCCAGAACTTGTGCACTTTTAAATGCTGTACTTGTACTGGCAATATCAGCTAAACGAATGTTGGCCATTGCAATAGCCGCATTCATTTGCAGGTTCATATTAAAAACACCAAGTCTGCTGTTGTATTCAGCAGGTATAGCTTTTCTTTTGATATATAAAGATGTGGTTACACTATTAATTTCAGGATCTGAAATAACGGTAACCAAAGGTTGACTGTTTTCTGGAATCTCAATAAGCTCTTTAGGCTCCGGATTAACTGCAGCAGGTATATCAGCCATTACAGCTTTAATTTTTCCCTCTACTTCATCTACATCAATATCTCCAACAACAACAATTGCCTGCAAATCCGGACGATACCAACGATCGTAATAACTACGAAGAGAATCTCCTGAAAAAGTTTTTAAAAACTCTTCGCTACCAATCATATCACGATCTGCATACCTTGATTTATTATAAATATAGGGCGCAGCTTTTCTGCCTAATCGAAAAGTAGCATTATTACGCTGACGACGTTCCTCAATGATCACACCACGCTCTTTGTTAATTTCAGCATCTTCCAGTAAAAGAAAATGTGACCAATCGTGAAGAATAAGCAGAGTTGAATCAATAATTGATTTACGTTTTAATGGCACTTGTGTCAGGTTGTAATAGGTCATTTCCATACCTGTTGCACCATTTACATTAGTACCAAACTGTAGCCCTACACTTTCTAGCCAATTAATCATGCTGTTTCCCGGGAAATTTTTAGTCCCGTTGAAAGCCATATGCTCTAAAAAGTGAGCAAGACCTGTTTGCGTATCTGTTTCCTGTATCGAGCCTACATTATAAATAATATAGAAATCAGCCATTTGAGCTGGATTTTCATTATGTCTCAGATAATAAGTTAAACCATTATCCAGTTTCCCGATTCTAACAGTCGAATCCAAAGGAAGTGTGCTTGCCATGTTTAGTTGTTGGGCAACCCCCAAGCTATAAACAAACAGAAGCATACATACAGCTGTTATAATTCGTTTAAATATCATTTTAAAATATCTTTTATATAAACAATAATTGTTATTGAGCCAGGAACAATGAAGCTGGAAGTTCTTTTACTGAACCCAACTTGTCCTGAACTGTGATTACAGCATTTTCAGCACCATATTGACGAATCAATTCATCAATATTTGGAAGACTATCAACCGAATCGCTAAGAGTTTTTTCGCCAATGGCTGTAATAATATATCCTGGTTCTATTTCTGCCTGGGCTTTATCTCCCCAAACTGCGGCAATACGTAATTTTCCATTATCAAGGCCAGTCATTACAGTACGGTTGTCTCCTGGCCAAACTGTTCCATTTTCAAAAGGCTCGAATTTGTAACGCTTATTAGGATAGTCTATAATAATTTGACCCAGATCGGTCATTTTATAACAAAGTTGCAAATAGCCTACTCCACCTGTCATAACCGGCAGATTTTTAAATACTACGTTTCCAACATGAAAGTCATTCAGCTTACCTCGGTATATTTTATCATACTTAGCTAAACCTCCAACCATTGAACCTACGGCTCCACGACCTTCTATAACATTGGCTATAATTCCTGCCCCTGACCATTGTTCAAATCCTTCAACTGAAGGAAGGGTGAGTGCTCCTGTTCCATTACCGCTATCAAATAATGCAGGAACATCATATAATTCATCTTTACCTTGTAGTTTAACCTCAAAAATTGGAGCATTATTCCATAATTTCAGCGTCTGCCAATCAGAGATAGCTTCATCAGCACTATCTGACAATACAATAATCTTTTTTAAGGAGTTAAAAGTTACGACATAGTTCATAAGAATGTCTGCTCCAATAATTCCATCAACACCCAGAGTGGATAATATCACATTATCAACACTCATTACAATTCCCTGAACATTACTAGTTTCAATATTACCAATTTGCATTTGTGGTATAGTAGCCACATAAAGGTTATATCCCAAACCCTGCATTGATTTTTGCGACTGTGAATATTCCAGCTTTTCTGCATTTACCAAGCGATCAGATACACACGACATTCCTGTACCTGTATCAAGCATAAAGCGGTAAGTATTATCCTTAATAACTACTTCAACAACAGGAACACCATTGTTATCATGATATTGAAGTTCTGTAAAATTTTTACCCTGCGAAAACCCCTGGGCTAAACCAATTACTGACAATACAATTAGTAAGAAATATTTCTTCATAACTTCTTTAAATATTTTTGGGATTAGCTCTCATTAAAAAATGAGCATATTCATAAATCGTATTTCTATACAGGATACTTTATTATCAGGCATTTTTATCAAGGCCAACAACTATCGCACGGGAAGATTTACTTTCTTTAAACAGAAAGTAAAAACGATATAATTGCACTATATAGAAAACAACAATCAGGCATTAGTATAGCTTCTCCACGCACAAAAATTTGTGGAGAAAACTATTTCAGCATAAATAACTTGGTTAGTTTACTTTATTAAAAAGGACAAAAATCTTAATTGATATTTGTTTAAAAGAAATCTATTTGATTACACAAAAGAGATCAAAATTTTAATTCTATTATTGGTTGCTTGCTGTTGCTTCCTTTATTAGATTTACATACTTTTCCATTTCCTTTTTAGCTTTTTGAGCCTTACCATATCTTTCTGCAGCTTCATATAGGCCAGCCTCTGCACCATATAAGGTTGTACGAATGTAATAAGTAGAAATATCCTCGCCTACAGCCTCTGCGATTAACTCTTCAATCCATTTTACACCGCCATCAACAGCTGATTTATCTTCCATTTTGGCTAAAGACTGCATATAAAACAAGAAATATTTTCCATACACCTGTGGAGGTAAAATTTGTTCATCTTTAACAGCACGCATTACTTCCAACATTTTTTTCCAATCACCTTGACGAGATAACATAGAAGTATTTAACCAAACGGCAGCCATACTTTTACCTGGTTCTTCAGCAGTAACCAAATAATCAACAAAAGCATCGTAGGCTTCCTTATCGTAAACTGCAAGGTTTGGATTCATTGAATATTGCATTGCCTTATCCAGAATGGCACTAGCCAATTTTGTTTGAACCAACTGTTTTTGATTTTGGCCAGGTAAAGCATAAAATCTTTCAGCATTATCTCTAACAGTCAACAATGTTTTTGACAATGGATCATTTTCATATTGAACAATTAACGACCAAACTACTGGTGTTGCCAATTGATCAATATTAAGACCACTCAGGAATTCCTTGGTTATCTTTTCAAGCTCCTGAGCCATACCTGCAGTACTTAGCGCTTTAACTAGTCTGATCATAAAAGCAGGATCGCGATCCCCATTATTGTAGCGGGAAAGCATTGCATCCAGTCTTTTTTCAGGATCCAGGGCCTGTTTTGCTCCGGCAATAAGCCATTCCGCATCACCTGAACCCACCAATTTATGAACAGGTTGTTCTGTTTCCGGATCAATAAACATTAATGTTGGCAATGCGCTTACCTGCCAAACCTGAGCCAATCTCTTTGCGTCTTCGCTCTTTTCAACATTATAGCTGGCATTAATAAAATTAGAGTTGAAAAATTCAGCGACTTTATCTTGTGTAAAAACTTCTGATGCCAGTTTTTTACACGGTCCGCACCAATCTGCATAGCAATCCACAAATATCAACCTCTTTTCCTCTAAAGCTCTTTTCACAATCTTATTCCACGAAGTTGTTTCTTCAAAATGGATACTTTGATTTTGTGCAACAGCAAACGAAGAAGCTAGTGTGCAAAGGATAACTATAACCTGAAGTCTTTTTATAACTCGTTTCATCATATTTCAGTAATGAATTAAAAAGTTACGGGGTCTGTTAAATTGACCCCGTAATTATATTATTGTATTACCATGAAATCAGCAAGAGCTGTACCATATGAGCTAGAATAATAATCCTTGTCGGTAACATAGAATCTGATTCTTCTGGCCTTTTGTGTTTGCTTATCTTTATCTAAGTAAACAATGGTAGTTTCTCCCTGGCTATCACCAATAGGTACTTCTTCCTGATAAGTTGCTCTACGCCATTCTCCTCCATCGCTGGCTATTTCAATTTCAATCATATTAGGAATCAACATACTGTAATAACCTAATGAAGATGACTGCACAATTTTAAATCCTCTGATATCAACATCTTCTTTCATGTCAATTTCAATCGCATGTACACGAATACTTGAGATTCGAAGAGGAGTCCAGTCTGTATTAGCCTGATTATCGAAAAGATTTGCCAACTGAGAATCATATCCTGCCTCATCCGCCGGAGTTACAGTATACGACCATGAAGCAGTATTCTCTAGTAAGTTTACTTCAGGAATAACAGGATTTCCTTCTTTAATAAACCAAACTGGCGCTTCATATGACGCAAAATAATGTGAATTATATTGGTGTACATCAAGCTGAAGTTTGTCATGTGCAATATTCAATGCTGCCAAACTACGCTCTTTTTCTGAAAGAACCGATTGCTCTGAAGCATAGTAAGCGTAAGTAGATGTCATGTATCTGTTCTTACCAAAATAAACTTCTTTTAGATTAGGGAAATATAAAATATCTTCCATCGAAGCAATATTCTGATCAAATTCTAATACTTCAACATCTGCAATTGTGCTTGCTGTAAGCTGGCTAACATTTAAATAATCCTGAACCTGAGCAGCAAAATCACTGTTGAACACCAAAACATTAAGATTAAGTTTTATATCAGGAAAAACAACCTGAAAATCAGGATCTTCAATTTGATCTACACTACCTGTTCTGTAAATTATGATATCCTTAGCAAAATCTACATTTTCAAGAAGCAGTTCCTTTTGACCATTTGGCCAAAAATCAGGAGCAGTTTCAGTTCCAAGATTTACTTTTTCAAGTTGAAGACGGGTTTCATCAGTTTCACCAATCTTGTAATAACCTATTTCTGCAGTTAACAAATTATCTTTCCAGTTATCGAAAAATAAGAACAGATTATCGTCACCTACTTTAAATTGCTTGATAACAACCTGTGTAAATGTTGACAACGATTCATGTTCAAGAGAAAATGGACGTGCATAAATAGTTGTTTCCAATGATTGACCATCCATGTTATTTTCTTCGTCGAAACTAACAGAGCTTACAGAAAAGAAATAATCAAAATTCTCTAAGTTTTCAATAACACAACTGGTGCTATTTTTATCTACTAATGTATCTCTTGTGGACGAATCATCCTGCCATACAATATAAATTGAATCGCGCTCCAGGTCTTGATTATTTTCCCAGCTTAACTCTACAGATTCCCATTTTGCATTGGCCTCAAGATTAACACATTTAGCCAGATAACGAATTGGACCATCTCCAGTATAATCGGAATATGTATCTTCCAGGTTTTCACAACCGAAGAAGATACCCGCAGCAAGTACGGGTAATAGTATATATAATAGTAATCTCTTCATAATTAATTCTTTTTAGCATATACTTCAATCTCGTGGAAAGAAACGTACCCATCATTATTATTATAATAATCCGGTGACCACTCATCATTATAAGTATCTTCCACTGCTATTTTGAAATACCTGTAGGTATTACCATCAAATTCAATTGGAATAGACATATATGCTGGATCGGCAGCATTCATATCTGCAATACTCTGAATATCGTAATAATAACCTGTTTCTTGAACAATATACCAACGATCAGCTTGTGCCTCATTAGGATCTCTATCAAAAGAACCTACTTCTTTCCAGCTTCCTGATTCTACTTTAGGATCATTAGTTTCAATATAATCGTTACAGGCATATATTGTTACTTTACAAGGCGTTCTTGTATGATATTTATAATTGTAAAGCGAAGGTGACGCCATTCGGCTATGATCCAACATACTGTACAATCTAATTTCACCAACAACATTTGCCTCATTTATATCAAGAACAAAGTACATTTGATCATCATCCAAATTCTGCATAGCTCTTGGTCCTGCAATAAAAGTATATTGAGGAGGAACATTTCCTAGTACAAAATTTTGAAGACGTTGATTACCTTTTATATCTCCATCAAATAGATATTCTTTACCCCAACGTACAGCAGGATTATTATCTGTTTTTTCCTCAATGGAAAGATTAAAAGGATCAATCAAAGAAAACTCACTATTATCAACAAGGATACGACTGTAAGCTTCAACACTTTCCCATGATTGCGTACGAGCTACTTCTTGCTTATAATCTTCAGTTGTTATAAATACAGTGTTATAATCACTTTTCTGAGATTCATCAAGCGAATAAAAACGAGTTTCACCACCTGCTTTAATTGGAAAAGTTTCCAACAAGATGCTGTCTTCCTCATTCGTCAATGGGTTTGTTCCCAAAAAATATACGTTAGCAAAACCACTTACATATTCAGGAGCTGTATAACGCACTACAAAACCATCCCAAAATGAATCTACTTCAACACCGTCAAAAAACGAATAAACTGCTGAGGCTTTCGTATTGAATGTAAGACTCATAGCGTCAGATTCATTATCATTCTCATCTAAATAAGAAACTTCTACACCTACATTTTCCTGTGGCGCATTAAAGCCTGTTAACAATAAAGAATCGTTAGCAAAACTAGCCAGTTTTACAACTGAATTTCCGTACTGATCGCTATATTGAGCTTTGATACGATATACACGATTGTCACTAATACTATATCGCATAATTGCACCACCTTCAATTGGTTCAAAACTGATGCTATCCGGATTTGTTGGAACATTCAAACCACCAGCATCATCTTTATCGCAAGCGTAAAAACCTGCAATAACCAATAGTAATATTATTAATTTTTTCATGTGTCTAAAATTTGTTTTATTTGGCCACATGGAACTCGCCTAAATAGTCATTCTCGTGTGTGAGAAGTTTTTATCATAGCTCGTTTCATATGTCTAAATATGCTTTTAATTATCACATGAAACTGACCCAAATCACTTATCCTCTTGGCTCGTTTCATCTGACTAAATTTTTATCGAGGGCCAAACAGGAACCTCAAATTAATTTGATCATTTTCCTGTTTGTAAATTTTGTGGATCAAATTTACATGGCCCTTCCTGGTTTAATGTGATTATATTACCATTCCGGATTTTGCACATTTCCCGAAATCATTACTTCTTCACTTTTGATTGGGAATAAATAATCTCTCGGAGATAAAAACTCAGCCTTATCCCAAACAACCTTAGGACCTTCAAAATTATTGAAGTACTCTCTTGCATCTCTTCCCAGTACATTCCATCCTGTTGGCTTACTGTTTAGATTTAAATGTGCTGTTTTCCATCTTCTTAAATCCCAGAAACGTTGTCCTTCAAACGATAATTCAATCGTTCTTTCCTGACGAATAATCTCACGCATCCCTTCTTTTGTTGTAATTTTATCCGGATTCTTAGCATATTGAGTCCAGGCATCTTCAACTGAAGGAATACCAGCACGCTCACGAATTTTATCCAAAGCAGAAAAAATTTCATCCTTATGAGCACCGTTTGGTCCTTCATACTCATTCCATGCCTCTGCCTGAATTAAATACAATTCAGCTAATCGCAATGCTACCTTTGGACGACTATATCCAATGCTTGAATTTAATTGAGATGAATAACCATTGATTGGAACCTCTGTTCTGCTACCCTTCTTCACCCAATAACCTGTAAGGTTTTGAGGAGCATTAGATTCGATTTGATTTTGTTTAATTCCAACAGCTTCTCCACGATAGGTCTCCATTAACAAGTTATAGTAAGTACCAGCTCCTCGTTGCCAGTAAGTACCCTGTCCTGCAATATTTGCGTAAAAACGAGGCTCTCTGTTTAAGTGCAATACCAATACATCATTATCCAGATTTACTACATTATTATAGAAGTTGTTACGCTCTCGTCCCATTGTATATCTGCGTTCATAGTCCCATGTGTTATCTTCACTCAATGGCAATCCATTTTTAGTATAGAATCTTTCAACCATTTGAACACTGGTACCCACATCACCATATACACTTGCATCATAAAACCTGTTGCCTGTATTTGTACCTACAGAAGGTAAGGTATGTTGAAACAATCTGTTTCCTGAAGGAATCATTACCAATGCTTCTGTAGACTGATAATTTGGAGCCCATATAGACAATTCTATGTCGCGCATTGTATTCAATAACGGAGAAAGACGATCTGCAGAACCGGAAATCAATTGATAACCATTTTCTTCACAAATTCGAACGGCCTCATCAGCAGCTTCAGCTGCAATTCTCCATTTCTCTTCCTTATACTCGGGATCAAACAACAATTCACCTTCACTATTTCTGAAATCGCGATAAAATGAGTTCCCATTAAACAACGGTGAAGCCTGGAAAAGCAATACTTTAGCTTTTAATGCAATTGCACCCTCTTTTGAGAAGTACTCAAAACGCTCAGGATCCTTCTCTGCCATAACTAACAGATCAGGAATAGCTTCATCTAAAAGACTTACTATTTCATTAAAACAAGTATCAACGTGACTTCTTTTTATTTTCATTTTTTCAAGAGGTTCCCACACATCAATATTATTAGGTATTAATGCAATAGGGCCATATCGTTTCACCATCTCGAAATAGTAAAATGCTTTTACAGCCTTGGCTTCAGCAGTCCACACTTTCAATTCACCCGGACGTAAATTATATACGTCATTTAGATTCTCAAGAAATGTATTACAAAAACGAATGTTATTGTAAATACCATTAAAACGCCAAATATCACCATAAGGCGCCACCGCAGATTGCTGACCATCAGCAATATAAAACATAGATAAGTATGTGCTTGTACGACTATATTGTCCCCCTACAAATTCATCACCACCAAGTAATCCCGGATCTTGAAATTCTCCACCATAAAGTGTAGGAACTCCGGCATATACATCTTTCATCCAACGCTCAGCACCATCCCTAGTTTCAAAGATAGCCGGAACACTTAAAATATCCTCATCCGGTACTTGATCAAGGTAGCTATCACATGATGGAAGTAAAAGTATTACTCCCGCAATGCCTATTAATAATTTTTTCAAATTCATAATCAAATGTTTTTAGAAACTGATGTTTGCACCAATTGAATAAGTTTTCTGAATAGGATAATTAAATCCGTCACTACCTAACTCAGGATCCCAAATTTTAAAATTTGTGATTATGAAAGGATTATTCGCTCTAACATAAACTTTCACCCTTTTCATCTTCAATTTACTGTACAACTTTTCAGGGAGATTATATGCTAAATCAAGAGAACGACAACGTATAAAACTTACCTCACGCATGAAGTATGTTGAGAATCGAGGATTTTCCTGATTAGCATATGATTCTTCTTCCTTGTTGTGATAAGTTAAACCATTGGTAGATAAACGTGGCCAGAAAGGTTTGCTCTGCATGTTATCCGGAGTCCAGTGATCATCATAAATTTCTTTTAATAAAGCATGATCATTCACAAAAGGGGATAAACTTGAAGGATTCATAAACATTGAACGTTGTCCTGATCCCTGAAATGAAAAGTTAAATTCGAAAGCCCTATAGTTTACCACACCACTTAATCCATAAATTAAACGAGGTGTAGTTGGGAATCCAATATGTGTAGCATCATTCACATCAATAACACCGTCATTATTGATATCTCTGTAACGGATATCTCCAGGCATTACATCTCCGGATTGAACTGGTGCATTGTCAATTTCTTCCTGTGTCTGGAATAAACCTTCAGCAATATATCCTACTTGCTGAGAGATATCGTGACCTTTACGTCTTTGCCATGATGGTTTATCCATTGCTTCCTCAATCGATTCGAAAGTTGCTTTGTTATAGGTTATCGTACCATTTAAAATAAACCAGAATTTCTCGTTAAAAGCATGTTGGATTTTACCTTGAAAATCGATACCTCTTGATCTTACTTTACCAATATTATCCAGAGGGAATACACCTAATCCCATTGATGCAGGTACAGCCATACGTTCCGCTAGCACGTTATGACGAATTTCCTGATAGGCATCAACATTGATATCAAATAATCCTTCAAATAATTTTAAATCTAATCCAAGGTTAACTTGCTCTGCAATTTCCCATGTAACCTCAGGGTTTTTATATGCCGAAATAGTATAACGATCTTGTGAATTCACAGATATATTTGGCAAGTAAACAAATCGTGAATTGGAAACACCAGTGCTTCCAGTTCCTGCACTTCCAATACCATCGTTACCAACCTTACCATAAGACAGTCTAAGCTTCATAAATGTTAACCAGTTTGAAGCTGGTAACAAAAATGGTTCTTTTGAAACTACCCAACCTAAACCAGCAGCAGGGAAAAATCCAAAACGGTTATCTTTAGCAAAACGTTCTGAACCATTGTAACCAAAACTGGCTTCAGCATAATAACGCTCTTTATAACCATAGGCCATACGCATAGATAGTCCCATATTTCGGGCAGGGATGGCATCTAACAACGACACTGGTCGAGAGTTAGTCGCTTGTTGCATTTGGTATACAGCAGTATAACTGGTTGTATGCTCTTTCCATGCTGCAGTATGCAATACTCTGAATTCTCCTGAAATACGAGTAGCACCAGCTGAGTTATTAGCAGGATTCTGTAGTCTTAAAGTACGATCACCTTCTTTTACCTGCTGAAGTGTGTGCTCTCCTGTTTGATAATCATAGTCTAATAAACGGTATAAATACTCATCAGTAGTAAAAACATTCTGATAATAGCCCTCCTGATATAATGAACCATTGGCTCTTACCTCTAATCCTTTTATTAAATCAGACAGGTTTTGAATATACTCTAATCTATTGATTGTAGAAAAACGACTACGCTCCTGATATCCTTTCTGAACCTGGGCATATGGATTGCTGGTATTAACAGTCAAACCTCCAAAACGAATATGTGGCCAGTCATGAAATTCATCTGCAGGATACACTGCTGCATAATCAACAGGACTTGCATTAAAAGCCAGACTATACGCTTGTCTTACATCGGTTTGCGGTCCATGATATTTATCCTGAGTAGTAGTAGAGTTTAAAACTAACTTTGCTGTTGGTGTCAGGTCAATATTCAGGTTTACACGAAATGCAGTGGTATTATTACGAATGTTTACATCAAACTGATTCAATCGGTCAGTTTCTAACATACCGTGGTCCATGCTATAATTTAAAGAAGCATAATACTGGATAATTTTAGATCCTCCACGAAGGTTTAATCCCATATGGTGGTTTATAGATGCATCTTTAAACAATAAGTTATACCAATCATTGGCAGGATACACATATGATGGATATCTGCTACTACCTGTGTTATTAATTTTTTCAGATGTATACAATGGAGTTGCTAAAGGATCACGTCCTGTTAAAGCTTCATTGTAAGCTCTCATATAAGTAACCGGGTCAACTACATCTATTTCGCGAGTTGGCATAGAAGTAATAGCCTCATAACGAACTGAAGTATAAACCTGTCCCTCATGTCCTTTTTTAGTAGTTACGAGAATAACTCCATTGGCACCACGAGCTCCGTACATGGCAGTTGCTGAAGCATCCTTCATTACACTAAAACTCTCAATATCTTCAGGATCAATACGAGCAAGGTCTAACTTAGAAACCTCAACATTATCCAAAAGAATTAATGGATCAGTGTTTGCATTCTCATTAAATGAAGTAATACCACGAATGTAAAACTTGGTACTCATTTCATCTTCAGTTAAAGCTCCTGGCATACCACCTGTTTGCCATGCAACCAAACCAGGGATACGACCTGCAAAACTGGAAGTTAAGTCACTGTTTGATGACTTTAATGATTCAGGTTTTACAGTAGTAATTGATGATACAACGCTTTCCTTTTTTTGCGAACCAAACGCTACAACTGTTACCTCGTCAACATTTTCTTGTGTCGGTTTCAATTGAACGTTTAATTTAGACTTTCCTTCAAGAGGGATAGTTCTGCTGGTATATCCAATAAAAGAAAACTTCAAAACATCATCCGACATAACAGTCATAGTGTAACGGCCTTCACCATCAGTTGCTACACCTTTCATTGTTTTGTTAATGACAACACTCACCCCGGGAAGCGGATCTCCATTTTCATCAGTAACACGCCCTTTTAAGCTATAATGCTTGTTTTGAACTTGTTCAGATGAAGTTTTTCCCTCACTAATAAGAATAACATTATCTTTAATTTGATAACTATATCCATTTTTTACCAATACCTCATTCAGAATAGTTTCTATAGAAGCATTGGGAATCGTAACACTAACTTTTTTAGTTTCAGGAATTAGTCCTTGCATATAAGTAACTTTCATTCCTGTACGACTCTTTAAGTCATTTAAGACCGATACAATAGTTTTATTCTCATACTTTACATCTAGTGTTTGTTGAGAATAAGCCGATGTGGCTACAAAAAATCCCAGACAAAAGAACAGTACTGTCAGTACCAATTTTGAATTCTTTAGCCATAAAGCCCCTTTCCATTTCCGCGCCGGGAGATGGACGTTTTGATAACAATTTTTCATACATTTGTAATTCGAGTTAAATTATAATTACTGTTGCAACAGTTTTTATTTAAAATCGAGCGGTAGGTTTTACCAGAACTTACCGCTCTTTTTTAGTTCTTCATTGTAACTTCAATTTCTTCTTTTTGATATTTAAACTCTACAGGACTAATAGCCTGCAACATATCCAACACACTAATCAAATTATCATACCTTGGAACACTTCCTTTAAAAGCTAACTCTTTAGCCTTATCATCATTATACACAAATTTCACATCATACCAACGTGATAATCTGTTCAGGAATTCTTCCATGGTGACATTTTCCAAAGAAAAGAAACCTTCCTTCCAGGCAATAATTTCAGTAACATCAACCGAGTTAACTTTTAACATTTGCGACTCTTTATCGACAATTGCCTGTTGACCCGGGATTAACAATACTTTTTTATCTGATTCTTTAACATTGATTTTTACACTACCAGAAACCAAAGTTGATTGTACAGTACTTTCTTCAGGGAAAGCCAAAATATTAAACTTAGTTCCCAATACAGTTAACTCCTGTGCTTCTGTTTCAACAATAAAAGGCATCTTCTTGTTGTGAGTCACTTCAAAATAAGCTTCTCCCTGCAGGAAGACTCTTCGTTCATTCCCCTTAAACTTCTGAGGATACTTAAGTTTTGATTCTGCATTTAACCAAATTGTTGTTCCATCGCTTAGTACAATTTTATACTCTCCTTTACGCGGAATAACAATTGTATTATAAACCAATGAGTCCTCAAGATTTGGTTCTTCAATTTTTGTTTCTTTATAAGAAACCATGCCTTTATCAATATTGATTAAAGCATCTTTTTCTTTTACAACATTTTTCACCTTAGGTGATAATTCAATTTTTCTTCCGTCAGCAAGTTCAAGTATGGCCTGGTTACTACCTGGCTGAATATTCCCCTGATAATTATCAGGACCCACATTGCGACCTAAGAATAACACAGAACTTATGGCTATTACCAACAATACAGAAGCTGCCGCCATACGATAAAACATCATACGTCTTTGCTTAGATTTTCTATTCTCTAATTTCTTACGTGTTGCGTAATATGTATCATCCAACTCTTTTTGGAGTCTTCTGGTTAAATTCTTTTCATTACTTAAAAATTCCAGATGATGCAATAAGTTATCATTATCAGAACTTTTAACCTTCCATTCATTAAGAATGGAAAGCTCTTCGTTTGATAAAGGCTCCTTATTCAGGTATTTATTTATAATTTCATCTATCACCATTACGGATTATCATTTTAACTAAAGAGGTATCTTCAAAAAAATTCAACATTTAAACATATACCATCCCCTTTCTAATAACACTAAGACGATTTTAAAAACACTTTTCAGTGACAGTAGGTGTATTTTTTTTGAAAAAAATTTCAAATAGACTCTTTTTCCAACCTTGTCGTATTTATTTTTTTATGCCTCATTCTTACGATTAATTTTTATATTTGCGCAGATTCAGAATTATCTGAAAGATATTACACACTGAGAATCAACACTGTTATGTCTCATCAAAAAACAAACGAAATATTAATCATGTACAAGAAGGATGAGAAGTCTGCTTTCAAACTTCTTTTTGATACATATTATATTCCGTTGGTACTTTTTGCAAATAAGATGATTCAAAATGAACACTCCTCAGAAGATATAGTACAAGAAACCTTAATTAGTTTCTGGCAAAAGAAACGTTTTACCGATGTTAAAACCGACCTTGATTATTATTTATTCAGATCTGTAAAAAATAAAACATTAGATTACCTTAAATCAAAGGATAGACGTCAAGAGGTTTTAATGTCAACTCACGAAGATTACTCAAAAACTGAATTATTCAAAACTGAAGATGTAGATGAGTATGTAAAATTGTATAAAACCATAGAACTTCTCCCTCAGGAACGACGTAAAATTTTTAAACTTGTTCATTTAGAAGGTTACAAATACAAAGAAGTTGCCGAAGAATTAGGTATCAGTGTAAATACTGTACAAACACAACTTCGCCGTTCACTCCAGTTTTTACGTGAACAGCTAACTATAACTAACGATAGTGAAGAAAATGAATAAGGCTAATAATCAAATATTGATTACAACCAGGAATCTGGTTTTGAGCTAATACTATTTTCAAGTTCACCGAAAGATTACTATCTCGCATTATATATTTTTAAAGAAGCTCCTCTCATTTAGTTTCTTGTTTTAATACTTCTTTTCATCTTTCACGATTATGAGATCTGTATCAATTATTGTAAATTGATCTTTGTCTTAAATAATCATATAAATCTTAAAATCTATGGCTATATATAAATGTCAGGCTTGCGGATATGAATACGATGAAGAAAGAGAAGGAACACTATGGGATGAACTTGAAGAAGATTGGTGTTGCCCTATATGTGGCATAAACAAACCCATGTTTGCTCAAAAGGAAGCTGAAGAAGATGGTACGCCATCCAGCACTCCTGCAACAAAAGAAACTTCTATGGATTCATATTTAAAGGAATGGTCCAAATCTTCAGATCCAAACGAGAATCACCTCAGTGAAATTCATCAAATGGCTCAATCAGGAGAATCCATCTCTGAACCAATGAAAACCAGGATGCCAATTATTTCGTGGGATGATATTATTATTAAAGGTGCTCAACTCCATAAAATACCACTAAACCCCGGCGATGAAGTTTCAACCCAAACAACTATCGGACAAAATTCCAAACATCCGCTTATACTTGAAACTCCAATCTACATTAGTCACATGTCTTTTGGTGCCATATCCAAAGAGTTTAAAACTGCCATGGCCAAAGGTAGTGCTGCAGTAAAAACCTGTATCTGTTCAGGTGAAGGTGGCATTTTAGATGATGAATTAAACAACGCTTACAAATACATTTTTGAATATGTGCCGAATGAATATAGCGTAACAGAGAACTACCTTAAAAAAGTTGATGCTATAGAAATAAAAATTGGTCAATCGGTCAAACCCGGTATGGGTGGCCATTTACCTGGAGATAAAGTCACCACCGAAATTGCTCAAATAAGAAATAAACCTGTTGGTGAGGATATTCACAGTCCATCTTCGTTTAAAGACATTAAAAGCAAGGAGGATTTAAAAAAGAAAGTAGACTGGCTACGAGATAAATCGGATGGCAAGCCCATTGGTATTAAAATTGCCGCTGGTAACATTGAAAAAGATCTGGATGAGATTATTTACGCTAACCCCGATTTTGTAACTATAGATGGAAGAGGTGGCGCAACCGGATCCGCCCCAAAATTTGTTAAGGATCACACATCGGTTCCAACTCTTTTTGCTCTTTACAGGGCTAAAAAACACTTAGAACATCACAAACGAGAAGACATTGCCATTGTAATAACCGGCGGCCTCAGAGTTTCTCCTGATTTTGCAAAAGCTATTGCTCTTGGAGCTACTGCAGTGGCCATTGCTACTTCAGCCATGATTGCAGGCGGTTGTCAGCAATATAGAATCTGTAACACAGGTAATTGCCCGATTGGAATAGCCACTCAAGATCCCGAACTAAGAAAACGTATCAACATTGATCTATCTGCAAAAAGGATAGAAAACTTTTTAAAGGTAAGCACTGAGGAACTGAAAACCTTCGCCAGACTGACTGGCAATAGCGATATACACGATTTAAGTATTAACGATTTAAGTACAGGAAATTCAGAAATCTCAAAACACACAGATATTTCACATTTTTAATCATAAAAAAAGCTGCATCTAACACTCAATTGTGTTATCATGCAGCTTTTTATTGCAATATCGTTTTGATCTTTAGTCCTTAATCTGCCTCCCCTTGTCTAAAATCAGGCATTCCGTTTTCATCCCATGCAATCGCACGAGCCCTGGTATGTCTGTTAAAATCAAACAATGAGTTTCCTCTGATTTGTTCATAAACCCTGGCATGATAAATCAACACATCTGTTTTGCCATCTTCTGCCACAGTAAAACAACTATGTCCCGGGCCAAACCTTCGGGCTTCTTTATTTGTAGAAAAAACAGGTTCCTGAGATTTGTGCCATGATTTAGGATCTAACAAATCTGCATTTTCATCTGCCCATAACATTCCAATACAGTAATTGGCATCAGTTGCACTGGCAGAGTATGTTACAAATATCTTCCCATTTTTCTTTAGCACTGCAGGTCCTTCATTTACTTTGTATCCCCTTCTCTCCCAATCAAGTGTTGGATCACAAATAATCACTTCTTCTCCCTTAAGCTTTATTGGAGATTCCATTTTTGAAAGCAATAACGATGTATTTTCACCTTCTCTTACGCCTTGAGCCCAGATATAATATAACTCTCCATTATTTTCAAAGGTAGTTGCATCTAATGAAAAAGAATCTTTCTGAGTAAATATTCTTCCTTCCTCTACCCATTCACCTGTGGTCGGATCATCTGATTCGTTGGATAAAACATACATACGAATATGCCAAACATTATCAGCATCGCCGGCAGCAAAATAAACATACCATTTGCCATTTATTTTATGCAATTCAGGTGCCCAGATAAAACCGCCCATAGTACCTTCTTCGTGTTTTTTCCAAACTACTACAGGCTCTGCAGTTCCAATTCCGTTTATGGTATTCGATTTCCTTATTTCAATTCTATCATATTCAGGAGCTGTTGCTATAAAATAATATACTCCATCATTGTTTTTATAAACCCAAGGATCTGCTCGTTGTGCCGCAATCGGATTTATATATTCAACTTTTTTTTCACAACAGCCAAAAGTAAAAATGGCAACTGCTACCAAAACAATTATTCTTAATCCCATTTGTCTTTTCTTCATTACTTTAGTTTGTTTTCTCCTGTCTATAAGTTTTTATAATAAAATATCTCAATGACAAAAATAGTATTTGCTCATTGAGATAAGTTTATTTATTAATCAAAAAGGGATATCAAATATGTCAATACTGACAATCTTAATCCATTTAAACTAAGAATTTGACTTTATAATCTTCTTACCCCAGAATCCATGTCCGTTAGGTAAAATACCTGAAAATAGAATTGTTTTATTTTCATTTTCCCAATCCCATCCTGAAAATATCTTACACTCAACTTCTGTTCCATCTTCATCGGTAAACACCATGGTATCGCCATTTACCTTAACACCGGTAATTTTATAATTATCGTTTTCAAGTGTTACGCTACCAGAAGAAACAACCATTTCATTGGATGTGTTAAAAGCTTTTGGTGTATACTTCCACTCTCCTACAGGTATTTTTAATTGTCCTTTATCCGAAAGTTCTAACAAATCTTTTAATTCGATCACTTCCCAGCTACCCTGAATATCAGATTCTGTAAAACCTGATTTTTCATCAACAACATTATATCGCTCAGGAGAAAACACAGGCCATCCATCACTTAACCACTTCACCTCGCGGCATTGAAGCTGAAGCATCAGATTAATTGGAGCCAATCGCCCCTGATGAAAAGCAAAGTACTTACCCTCATCTTCAATAACGGCACAATGTGCATTACCTGCCCAACCAGGTTGGTTATCGAACATGTAGGTATAGGTAAGAATTGGATAGTTATTGGTAGTATCGCTTAAATCATTTCCAAAATAATCAAGGAATGGTCCTGTTGGTGACTTTGACCGACCAACTCTAACATTGTAATAAGTAAATAATGAATCATAAGAAACAAACAAGTAGTACATATCCTGTTCTTCATTATATACAATTTCCGGAGCTTCAATAACACGAGACTTTCCATCTGCTCTTCGTGCCACAACAACACCCTGATCACCTTTTGTTTTGGCCAAACCAGTTTCAGGATCTAACTCCATACAAAACAACCCACCAAAAAAAGAACCATATATCATCCATTCTTTTCCTGTTTTATGATCAGACAGAACTGTTGGATCAATGGCATTCATTTCACTATCCCGAAATGTTTTAACAACTTCCCCCTTATCTTCCCATGGACCTGATGGCGATTTTGATGTTGCCATACCGATAAAAGATGCATTGGATCCGAAATAAGAAAGCGAGTAATATAATCTGAACTCATCGCCTTTTTGATGAATATATGGAGCCCATATTCCATCTGGAGATTTACCCTGATTATTTTCTTTTACATGAGCTAAAGCTTCAGCAGGAAAATCATCAAAAACCCATCCTTCAAATTTCCAATGAACTAAATCTTTAGAACTACGAATAGGCGTATGACCAATTTCAACAGTAGGATCATCTTTAAAATTGATATTAGGAGGAATGTAATAGGCATCTGTGGAATACAAATAATAAGTATCTCCAACTTTTATACATGTTGGATCATGAACATTTGCCCCATTCCATTTATCCCTGTTTTTTAAAGATGCTATTTTGGTATAGTCATCCTGATAAGGATTTCCCTTATCTTTATCATTGGAGGTAGTCGTACACATCTGCATAAGAATACCAACAGCAATAAGTAGAATAATTTTCATTCGATTATATAACATCATCAATAATTACTTTTGCTTTAAACCATTTTAACACAAACTGACACAAACAAAAGTAACCTGTGTTAGGCATTTATATGAGGACAAAAGTTTTTATTAAGAGGATAGATCGATATTATACTTGAGCAATTTTCGCGCTATCCCTGCATTATAGTACATTTTTATACAGATGTGTAATCATTTGTACTCCAAAACCAATAAGCTTATTCTACATAGGCTGAAGGGGAACAATCATAGTATTTTTTAAAGACACGACTAAAGTATTTTGGATCATTAAATCCTACCATAAAAGCCACTTCGGAAACCTGATGTTTTTTACTTTTTAGTAATGCAATTGATTTCTTTAACCGATAAATGGTGATATACTCATTAGGAGAAACATCGGTTAGTGCTTTTAACTTTTTATATAACAAGCTACGACTAACATATAATTTGGATGAAAAGGTATCTATATCAAACGTTGAATCAGTATAAGATTCTTCGATAACCTGATTTACTTTTCCCATAAACTCTTCATCCAGAAGAGACATGGAAACAGCTTCGGGTTCAGACTCAACTTCTTCTGGTTTTTGGAATCTTTCCAATAACTTTTTCCTGTTGGCAATTATACTATCAATCTTAGCCTGAAGTACCGTTAAATTAAATGGCTTTGATACATAATCGTCTGCCCCGTACTTAAAACCCTCCACAAAGTCTTCTTCCTGATTTTTGGCTGTCAGTAAAACTATTGGCACATGACTGGTTTGCAAGTTATTCTTAAGCATTTTACACAATTCCAGGCCATCAACTTTAGGCATCATAATATCACTTACTATCAAATCAAAATCATTTTCACAAGCAACCTGATATCCTACCTCTCCATTTTCTGCTGTTGAAACATTATAATTTACAGCCAAAGCTTCTGCCAAAAATTCTCTCAAATCACTGTTATCTTCAACTATAAGTATATTCGTTTTACCCTTTTCTGCATTCTGTTTCGAAGACTCCTGACTGACTGCATCCAAATGTATATCAGTCATTAACATCACACGTTTTTGCAAAGGAATTTGTTCTTCCACCTCAGTTGCAAGAATATCATGTACCGGAAAATCCTCTTTCTCCAAAGGCAACATCACTTTAAATGACGATCCTTTATTTATTTCACTTTCCAAAGATATTTTACCATTCTGAATTTCAACCATTTGCTTAGTTAAAGACAAACCTATACCTGTACCATAGGAACTATTCTGTTGATCGGAATCATCCCTAAAAAAACGGTCGAATACTTTAGCTTGTGCATTTTCACTAATTCCAATACCATTATCCTGTATATTAATGAGCACATAAGGCTTTTTAGCAGAGTCATACATTCTGGTGGCAGCTAAAGAAACCTTGCCCTTTTCCGGCGTATATTTGATCGCATTGGATAAAAGATTTGATAAAATATTTTCAAGTTTTTCCTTATCAAACCAAACATTTTCGAGGTTAAAATCTATTGCAATATTGAAAACAATACTTTTTTGCTCTGTAAGAATCTTAAATGCATCGGCAATATTCTGAATCAGTTCAGATAAATTACCTTGCGACAAAGAAATCTTTATTTTACCCGCTTCAAACTTCCTGAAGGTCAATATCTCATTGGTTAACATCAACAAGCGCTCCGCATTTCGTTTTACATAACTAATGGTATGCTTCACGTTTTCTTTTGAAAAGGAAAAGCTATCATTAAGCATCTTTTCAATTGGAGAGATGATCAATGTTAAAGGAGTTCGAAATTCATGCGAAATATTGGTAAAAAATTGCATCCTGCTTTGATGGATGGACTCTACTTCTTCATTAAGCTCAATTAACTGATCACGTTGTGATATAATCTCTTTATTCTGCTTCTCCAGCAGGTTCTTTTGTTTTTCAATTTCTTCCTGACGCTGCGCCAACTGCTCATTACGAGCTATCAACATTTCAGAATTATGCTCAAGTTGTTCATTCTTCACTTTTATTTCATCAGTTCGCTCCTCCACAATCCTTTCCAACCTTCGTTTTTGAACTGTTATCCTGATGGAACGATATCGCACATAAACTACAGCTAACAGAACCAATGCCAGCAATAGCACAATTTTAAACCAGGAAGTTCGCCAATATGGAGGATCAATAATGAGTAAAACAGAAGAGTAATTTTTATTCCAGACGCCATCAATATTTGTTGATCTGACTTTAAACAAGTATTCACCTCCATTTAAGTTGGTATAAGAGGCAATGCGTCTGTCACTTCCTACTTCCACCCAATTTTGATCTACCCCTTCCAATTGATATTCATATTTGATTTTACTCGATAAGAAGTAAGGCAAAGCCGAAAATTCGAAACTAAAAACATTGTCTTTATAAGAAAGATGAATGGTATCAGCACTAAATACAGATTTTGTAAGAGGAATTATCCCTTGTCTTTTTTCACCTGCTCTAACTACATCATTTACAACATTCAACTTTGTAATAAAAGTCTTGGAACCCGACGGATAATCGATAATACTATCCGGATTAAAAAAGTTTAATCCACTTAAACCTCCAAAATATAGATTACCAGAGTCATCTTTACAACCTGCCGACCAATAGTACTGATCATTTCTTAAGCCATCTTTTTTATAATAATTTACAAATAAAGAGTCCTTAACTTTATAATGCGACAGCCCATTTTCTGTACTAATCCAAAGATCATCATTTGCATCTACCAAAACCTTATATACCACATTATTGGTTAGTCCATCTTCTTCCGTATAATTTTCAAAAACTATAGATCCATCCTCATTTGCAACACACTTCGCAATACCATTTCCATAAGTTCCAACCCACACATTACCATTACTATCTTCGTCAATACAAGTAATATAATCATTGGGCAAACTTCCCTTCTGAGCTGTCTTTTTAAAAGTAACAACATCGTATTTACTGAGCTCTTCTGATCTGTCCGGACTAATTAAATCAGCCTTAAAGCGATACAATCCATCAGTAGTTCCAACCCACAAAAAACCTTTATTATCTTCATGAATGCATCCTACTTTCCAGGCATTATACTCATTGGTAATTCCCACTGGTACAAATAAGTTGTTCTTTTCATCATAAACAGCGAGTCCACTATTTGTTCCAACAATCAATTCTCCTCTGGAACCTATATAAAAGCAAGAAATAAAAGTTGATGGCAATCCCTGGGCGTGTAGATAAGATCGGAATATATTCTTGCCATCTTCAATATTCAATTTTTGTATTCCTGTACCCCATGCACCTATCCACTTATTTCCTTTCTGATCTTCAATAAAAGCTGAAATAAAATCACTTGTTAAACCACCGGAACTACCCGGGCCAAATTTTAAATGCTTAACAGACTGGTCAATTCTATTATACCAATACAATCCATCTCCCGCTGTACCAACCCATATCTCTATATCTGATACGTGAATAGAATTAATGATATTATAATTAAATGGTTTGTATTGATCATCTTCTTTAAACGAATAGAACTTTTTACTAAAAACATTAGAGTGTACTACTCCTGTTTTTTCTGTACCTATCCATACATTACCTTCTTTATCGGCAAACAACTCACTAACAAACACATAATTAGGCCCACCATTAACAGATGAGAACAGTCGTATTTGCGAAAAGTCATTGGTTTCTGAGTTATAAACACAAAGTCCTCCCAGAGTACCTACCAATAATTTACCTGTAGCATCTTTTATTAACGACGTAACATTAGAGTGAGCTATAGTGTTTTTATCGGAACTGTTGTGGGCATACCAATCCAATTGTTTTGTTTTAGGATAATACCTGAATAAGCCATTAGTTGTTCCAATCCATAAACAATCATCGTCCTGATAAAGAACGTAAACATCAAATGAAATTCGGATATCTAATTGTATTTTTTCAAATCCTCCAATCTCATGATTAAACATATATACATCTTTATTGGTACCTACATAAATATGATCATCTTCACCATACGTAATACAAGAAACGGCACCTTCATTTGTTCCTAATCCATAATGTGAGTGAACTATAATTTCAGCACTTCCTTTCTTTACTTCTAAATCATAAATCCCTTCATTTAAAGTTGCAATCCAAATATGAGAATTGGCTTCTACTACCTGAACGATATCTTTACTAAGAATTTCACGCACATCGCTATTGGAAACGTCAATAAATTTATCCGTGGTTGAATTTAATATCTGTACTCCACTTTGAGTTACAATCCATATCAGTCCTCTTGAATCGGCAAGAATATCAACAATTCTATTGTCATTTAATGATAAAGAATTATTAGATGCATTATAATACTCAAAGTCATAACCATCATATCTACATAAACCGTAATCTGTTCCGATCCAGATAAAACCAAAATTATCTTTTTCAAAACATCGAACTGTATTCTGAGGAAGTCCATTGGATATATCAATATACTCATACATTCTGGAAACATCGTAAGGATTCCCTTTTAAGTAAGAAAACCCAGACAACAGGCCAAACAATAAAATACTCCTTAAAAAAACAATCCTATTCATTAACAAATACATTAAATCCCTCCTTCTCCAATTATTAAATACAGCTTTCTTAATTATTATTATTCACAAAACCTACTAATTAACTCAAATATGGTAATGGAAATTATACCATTAAAAATGGCTTAGAATTATAATTAGACCTATCACAGATATTAAATTTTAACCTTTTATTATATTCCTTAATATTTTGCAATCTGAATACCTATAGGTCACAAGCCTGAAAAAACAAAAATAATACTCTTAGGTGGTTTTCTACCCTTATCAAGATGTTAAATTTAACTTCTTTTAGCATGTAAATCTTTAAATTACGATGTCAAATGTTAAAATATAAGACCCCTGAAGTGGATTATTAGTTCTTTATGGTGGATAATTAATTCACCCCTTAATTATAGCTCACGCCTCTTATTTCACCCTCACAAGCCCTCCCACCAGTGTTTTAGCACCTCTTAAGTCCTCCTTATCCTCTGAATACAGCGCATTTTACAATTCTGACCTATGGGTAAATTTGTGTAAACAAATATCCACTTCAAAAAAATAATTATGAACCTTTAAGTTATAAAGCCAGAGTACATTTGATTAACATTTTAAAACATTTTTATCGCAGAACTGAAAAAATTCTTAAAAACCACACCGCACCCCTTTTAATGGGTCAATTGTTTAGTAATTATTAAATTTTTTAAATATGAGTTAGTGAAAATTACAGTCCTCAACCAAAAAAAATGATAATTGAGGCTGTTTGATGTGATTATTGGTCATAAAGAAACATCACTAAAAAAAATTCTTTATGCAAAAAGCAACATAAATATTAATGTTAACAAAGACTATGAAAATGAAACTAACAAACAAGTTTTTGCTAGTATTAGCAATCTTCGGTTTGCTGGGGACCTGGTCCTGTTCTGAATGGGGAAAAATGGACCCGGAAGCAGGAAATCAAGTATACCCAAAACTGGTTTTGAGGGGGGAATTGAAGTTTGGTTCAGAATTTCCCGAGGAAGTTACATTAGGTGCATATGAAGGAGGTACAAATCCTTCAATTATTGTGGATGATGTTATTGGTTATGTTCCTGAATTAAATACAGGATACATTAAAACAAACAGTTCTCTTTATGAGGCATCTTTACAAAAAGGTATTTCTATTACAATGTGGGTGAAAGTTTCGGATACTAATCCGGACAATGCTGCAGTTTTCTCATTTTCTAACGATGAAGGAACAACATTGTATATGACAGAGAATGGCTCATTAACTTTTGAAACACCAGAAGGAACAACATCTAATAGTGTTTCTGAAGATTTATTTTCAGCTAACGAATGGCACTACTTAGCTATCGTAATTAACACTGAGGGTTACTTAGTAAATGTAGATGGAGCAGAAACTCTTAATGTTTCTACTTCAGAAATTGATTTCCAAAAAGTTATTGATGTAATTCCTTCTCTACAATATTTTTATTTGGGATATGGTTCAGGAACGGCTCCTGGTTCAATTTGGGTAGACAACATCAGTACGTTTAGAAACATTATTACAGCCAATTATATTGAAGTTCCCACAATTGAAAAAGATGCAGGAGTTGAACTTCCTACACCAATTTATTATCAGAACTTTGAGTTTGGTTTATCTACAGAACAAATCGTGGGATCCGGTTCAGTTGTTACTGACGACTCAGAAGAAAATCAATACTTTGGTAAAGTATTCTATAATGTAGGTGCAGATGGAACAGAAGCACAAAGAACTAATTACCTATTATTACCAGGTAACATTTTCTCTAACATTACCAATGCTCAAACTAATGAAATGACTATTTCATTCTGGGCTAATCAAGGTACTGCTGATGTTGGTTTTAACTGGTATCCTTTATTTTCTGCATATGGTGCAGCTCCAAACAATAATTCCAACACTACTCCAATGATGATTTTACAATCGAGACTTGTAGCTCAAGTAAATTGTCCTGGTGGTGAATGGTGTGATTTTACCAATGCGCAAAATGACAATGGCGAAAATTACGCTGTTAATGATTGGTTACATGATGGTGCTTGGCACTTCTACTCTGCAGTATGGACTTCAACAACATTAACTGTTTACGTTGATGGTGTGGTTAGAAATAGTTGGACTGTTGATGGTGTTACAAAAGAAGGCCAATACATTTCTGGTCCTTTAACTCAAGGTAATCTACTTAATTATATTTGTTTAGGTGGTAACCAGGCTTGGAATTGGGGAGATAATGACCCTTCATATAAATTTGATGATGTAGCTATTTATTCTGAAGCTTTATCGGTAACTCAAATTGAAGAAATCATTAATCAAAAATACACGAATCCAGACGTGATTCCAACTCCTGTTTATGCTCAGGATTTTGAAAATGGTTTAACTACAGAGCAAATTATTGGTTCAGGTGAAATTGTTGCTGATAATTCTGACGACAGCCAATACTTTGGACAAGTATTTTACAATGTAGGAGAAGGTGGTACTGAAGCTCAAAGAACAAACTACTTATTATTACCAAGCAATATCTTTTCTAACATTTCAAATGCTCAAACTAATGAAATGACTATTTCATTCTGGGCAAATCAAGGTACTGCTGATACTGGTTTTAATTGGTATCCTTTATTTTCTGCTTATGGTGCAGCTCCTGTTGACAACTCAAACACTACACCAATGATGATTTTACAATCAAGACTTGTTGCTCAAGTGAATTGTCCTAGTGGTGAATGGTGTGATTTTACAAACGAACAAAATGACGAAGGAGCAAATTACGCTGTTAATGATTGGTTACATGATGGTGCTTGGCATTTCTACACTGCAGTTTGGACTGAAACAACTTTAACTATTTACGTAGATGGTGTTGTTAGAAACAGTTGGACTGTAGATGGAGTAACAAAAGGCGGTCAATATATTTCAGGTCCTTTAACTCAAGGTAACTTACTTCCTTATGTTTGTCTGGGGGGTAATCAGGCATGGAACTGGGGTGACAATGACCCATCATATAAATTTGATGATGTAGCTATTTATTCTGTAGCACTTTCTGAAAGTCAAATAGCAAATATAATGACTGCAAAATATGCAGGCAATTAATCTTAAGTCAAGATATTAATTATGAAAAAAATAACAAGTAATATAGCATCATCTTATCGATTGGTAGGTATGATGATAATACTGATGTTTTTTCTGGCCGGGCAAAATATTTTTGCACAGTCGGTGAATATTAGTGGTACAATAAAAGACGATACAGGAGAAACAATTATTGGTGCTACTATTGTTGAAAAAGGCACTACTAATGGTACCGTTACTGATTTTAACGGAGAATTTAATCTTACTGTAAGTGGTAGTCAATCAGTAATCGTTGTAAGTTTTATTGGTTTTGCAAGCCAGGAAATCGCTTTAAACGGTCAAACATCTTTCAACGTAACATTACGTAAAGATGATCAGGAATTAGAAGAAGTTGTTGTTGTTGGTTATGGTGCACAGAAAAAGGAAAGTGTAGTTGGAGCCATCTCTCAATTGTCTTCAAAGGAAATTTTGAAATCACCTGCAGCCAACATTACTCAGGCTATTTCTGGTAAAATTCCTGGTGTGGTAACATCTCAGTCATCTGGTGCTCCGGGTGCTGATGACTCACAAATCTTTATTCGTGGACGTGCAACATTTGCCGGTGACGGACAACCTCTTATCTTAGTAGATGGTGTTGAACGTTCTTTTTCGCAGATTGCTCCTGATGATATTGAAGCTATTTCTGTATTAAAAGATGCATCTGCAACTGCAGTATATGGTGTACGTGGTGCAAACGGTGTAATCCTTGTTACAACTAAAAGAGGTCGTGATCAAAAACCAGTTGTAAGTTTAACTGCAAACTGGCAATCACAAAGCCCTACAAGAGAAAACACTTATTTGGATTCTTACAACTCAGTTATGTTGTTAGAAGAAGCATTATCAAATGATGGTTTACCATCTCAATTCTCTGCTTCTGATATAGATATGTATCGTCAGTCTTCAGCTGGTCAATTAGACGGATTAAACGCTATGTTATATCCTAATGTAGACTGGTATGACGAAATTTTACGTTCTTCAGCTCCTGCACAACGTTATAATGTAAACGTACAGGGTGGTACAAAAAGAATGAGATATTTTGCTTCTGGTGAGTATTACGACCAACAAGGTTTATATAAAGACTTAAGTTTAGATAAATATGGAAACAAATCAAATACAAGTTTCCGCAGATACGCATTCCGTGCTAACCTTGACTTTTTATTATCACAAGATCTTACTGCTTCTATTAACTTCGGAACTCGTTTCGAGGAGCGTAACGGACCAAACACTTCTGAAAGTTCGTCTTTTAGCGAAGTATTTTATGAAATAAACCACACTCCGGGTTGGTTATTTCCTGTTAGCTATACTATTCCAGAAGGAGACTCTGAAAGAACATTATATGGAGGTAGTTCGCAATACCAAAACAACATTGCTGCTCGTTTAGCTAAGGCAGGTTTTTACAGAGCAACCAATACCATTAGTGAAACAAACTTTATTGTTGATTACAAAATGGACTGGCTTACTGAAGGTTTAAAAGCTAAAGCCATGATGTCGTTTGACTACGATGCATACTATAACAGAAGATTTACTGCGAATTTTGCTACTTATGAGCTTAATGACAGAAGCAACTATGAGTCAATTGATGCCTACAACCAATTCAATAGTGATACTGAATTAGGTTATGCTGGTAACAATCAAACAACAACTTTAAAGTTATATTTTGAATATCAATTAAACTATGCACGTAAATTCGGTAAAAACGATGTTACTGCAATGATCCTTTACAACCAAAATGACTACCGTCATCAGGCTGATTTAGCACAAAGATATCAAGGTTTAGTTGGTCGTGTAACTTATGGATACGATGATCGCTATTTATTAGAGATAAATGCTGGATATAACGGTTCTGAGAACTTTATGGAAGGAAAAAGATTCGGATTTTTCCCTTCATTCTCTCTTGGATGGAGATTAAACAACGAGGCATTTATGAGCAATACTAAAGACTGGCTTAATAACTTAAAAATTAGAGCATCTTACGGACAGGTGGGTAACGATATCTATAAAGTTAATGGCGTACGTCAACGTTTCTTATATGAGCAAAAATGGACTCAGTTAGGTGGTGCTTACCGTTTCGGTACATCTGGATACACCGGTATTTACGAAGGACAATATCCTAACTACGGTGTAACATGGGAACGCGCTAACAAATACAATGCAGGTATTGAATTTGGATTATGGAATGGTTTATTAAGCGGTAATATTGACGTATTTAACGAAGAACGTAATAATATTCTTACTGAATTCCTTACTCGTCCTGAATGGGTTGGTGTAACAATGGCTGCTGGTAACTTAGGTAAAACTAAAAACAGCGGTTTCGAAATTGAATTAAAACATGCCAGCAGTATTGGTGAGAACTTTACATACAATGTAGGCGTAACTTTTGCTCATGCTAAGAATGAGATTAAAGATATGGATGAGCCAGATTTAAAAACCGAGTACAGAAAACGTGAAGGTAATCCTATCGGACAGTACTTTGGTTTAATTAGTGATGGTTTTGTTACTGCTGCTGATTTAGCAAATCCTGATATGCCAGTTTCTACTTTTGGAGATGTAAAGGTTGGTGACTTGAAATATCGTGATATTAACAATGATGGATTTATTGACGAACGCGATGAAACTGTTATTGGTTTTAGTAATGTTCCAGAAAACACTTATGCTTTATCATTAGGATGTAATTACAAAGGATGGGGTTTTAGTGTAATGTTCCAGGGAGTTGATCACGTAAGTAGATATTACGATGCTGAAGCAATGTATTCTTTTGTTGGTGGTGGTAAAGTAAAAGAACATCACCTTGACAGATGGGATCCTTCTCAAAGCGAAGAATACAACTTAGCTAACGCTAAATATCCTTTATTACACTATGATAATAACGGAGACCACAATCAGCGTTTAAACTCTTATTTCTTAAAGAATGGTGCTTTTGTTAGATTGAAAAACATTGAGTTAAGTTATACGCTTCCTACCAGATGGATTAAAACAGTTGGTATCAGCGATTGCAGACTTTATGTAAATGCTAACAACTTAGTTACATGGGATCATATTGATGGTATTGCAGACCCTGAAAGTAATGGCTCAAACCGCTATCCTATTATGAAAACAATTAATTGTGGAGTTAATTTAAAATTCTAACAAGTCATGAATAAAGTTTTATTATATATAATTGGCGTATTAGGAATGTCAGCCCTTACATTAACTTCATGTGAAGATATGTTTGGAGACTTTCTTGATAAACAGCCGAGTAATGAGTTAACAGAAGAGCAGGTTTTTAGTGACTGGGAAACTACAAGACAGTTTCATTTTGACACTTACAATTTCCTACGTCACGGAGCCAGAAGAATTAATCGTTCCTGGTTAGATGCAGCTACTGATTTAGCTGAAACCAGTTATGCTAGCGCAGGTGTGCGTACATCTTTTAATATTGGTAACTACTACGGTGGTGGTGGATACAATGAGTTAGTTGCTACCTGGGAGCATTATTACAGAGGTATTCGTAAATGTAACATGTTACTTAACCGCATCGAAAATGTTCCTCAACCTGTTGATTTAAGTGACGAGAAATATGCTATCGATAAACTTAACTATAGTTCTGAAGCAAGATTTTTACGTGCTTATTTCTATTGGGAAATGTTTTTACGCTACGGACCTATTCCTATTGTTACTGATGTTCTTGATCCGGAAGGTGATCTTTTAACTGGTTACACTACCCGTCCAACAACTAAAGAATATGTAGTTGATTTTGTTTTAACAGAGCTTAGTGAGTGTGAAGCAGGACTATTATCATATGATGATGGTTTCAAATCAGCCAATGCTGGTCGTATCAGTATGCCAATGGCAAGAGCTTTATATTCAAGAATCATGTTATATATGGCTAGTGACCGTTATAGCAGTGAATCAGGTATTACCTGGGATGAAGCTGCTTATGCTGCCAAAAGTTTTATGGATGATTACGGTACTAACTATGGTCTTTTCCAGGATGCTGATGGTAAAACAGCCTATACTAACAGTATATTAAGAACTCCATACAGTGGACAAAATAACGAAGTTATTTTCTACAGAAACGATGGAACTATTGGTTGGGGATCTATTTCTGATGATACTCCTGTTGGAGAAGGTGGTAACGGAGGATTATGTCCTTCTCAAAACCTTATCGACATGTACGACATGGTAGATGGTTCATCACCTTTTACTACTTATGACGAAACCGGAGCTCCTGTTTACAACGGAACATCAACTCCAGCAGTAAATGCAGCTAGTGGATACGATGAAGCAACTCTTTGGACAAACAGAGACCCTCGTCTTGCTGCTAGTGTATTGTATCAAGGTGTAGAATGGGGTGATGACGGAATTATTAATGTAATTTTAGGTCAACGTGATAATCCAATTGGAAACGCCAATGCAACTCCAACCGGATACTATGTGCGTAAATATATTCCTGAAACCATATTAGGTGATAATCATTCAGGATCAAGCTACCGCAACTGGATTTTTATTCGTTATGCTGAGATTCTTTTAAACTACGCAGAAGCAATGAATGAAATCAACGGTCCTTCAACTGAAGTTTACGATGCTTTAAATGCCATTCGTCACCGTGCCGGCATTACAGGTAATGTTGAAGACAGAGCAGAATTAACTTCTTCTCAAACAAACATGAGAAATTTCATCAGAAAAGAAAGATCTGTGGAATTTGCTTTTGAAGAACACAGATTCTGGGATGTTCGTCGTTGGAATGTAGCAACTAAAGCTCTTTCGCGCGACATTTACGGCGTTAACATTGCCGCAGATGGTACTATTTCACGAAAAGTTGCACAAAAACGTGTGTTTGAAGATAAAATGTATCTATATCCTATTCCTGAAGCAGAAGTTTGGAAAACAGATATTGAAAACAATCCAGGATGGTAATCCTTTAATCGAGTTATACTATGTGGAATATAATGAAAAACATAAATAATTATTCGGCACGAGCTTTTAAGCTTTTGCTGATAGGCATATTTTTCCTGACTGCGATTACAACATTTGCGCAAGAGGAAAAAGTTTTAAATGGACGAATAGTTGATCCAGAAGGGAATCCTGTTTCGGGTGTTGTTGTTAATATCGCAGAATCCAGTAAAATCGTTTTGTCTGACAAAGACGGTAACTTTAGTTTGAAATCTGTAAAGCCAAGTGATGAAATCATTTTTACATTAATTGGTTATAAAAACGCATCTGCAAAGGCTGTATTTAACGACAAATTTGAAGTTGTATTAGAGCCTGATAGTGATGAATATGCACACACTACTCCTGTTGCTTTTGGTAGAAAACAAAAGAAATTTGTAACAGAAGCTACTTCGGTTGTAACTGGTGAGGAGTTAGAAAAATACCCTATTACAGTATTACAAAATGCTTTTACTTCTACTGTTAGTGGTGTAGCTACTTACGAATGGGCAAGTGAGCCAGGATGGTCAGAAACTGCTATTTATATTCGTGGTCTTAGAACGATGAACAGAAATGCACGTTCTCCACTTGTTATTGTTGATGACGTAGAAAGGGATTTATCATTCCTGGATGCATATCCTATTGAAAATATCACTATTTTAAAAGATGCTGCCGCTACTGCTATTTATGGTATGAGAGGTGCCAACGGTGCCATTGTGGTTAGCACTAAACGTGGAGAAGCTGGACGTACAAAAATTACATTGAACCAGGAAGTAGGTATTCAGACTCTTACTGGTAAAATGGAAACTCAGAACTCGTATAATATGGCTTTAACCCGTAACCAGGTTAGATATTTGGACGGAAAAGACCCTCTTTATACTGATGATCAAATTGAAATGTACCGTCGCGTAAGTAATGGCGAAAAACTTGAAGGTATGGATCAATATAAATATTTTAATACCAACTGGTATGACGAATTATATAGAGATGCAGCACCTCAAACTAAAACAAACTTAACGATTAGTGGTGGAAACAAAACGGCTCGTTATTTTGTATCTATGTCTCACATGTATCAATCTGGTATGTGGAACGACAAATGGACTGAATATAACAGCAACTTTAGTACTCAGCATAAATTAAATCGTTACAACTTAAGATCAAATATCGATATTGATGTAACAAAAAGATTGAATGTTTCTTTAGACTTAGGTGGTCGTATCGACAATATCTCACAGCCTTTAACAGGTGTATTTAGTATTGTAACCTTTGGTGCTGTTGAGGCAAACCCAATGGAACCTGTTTACAACCCTGATGGTAGTATTTATGCTTCAAGTACAGCTGCCAATGCAGGACGTTTATTAGCATCTTCTGGTATCAATAAAAACCGTCGTAGAAATGTTTACAGTACCGTAAATATTACTGGTGATTTAAGTGATGTTGTTGATGGATTAAAAGCGAACGCAATTGTAAGTTTTGACTCTTATGAGACTTTTAACTCAAGACAGTCGAACAACGTAAACTCTTTTAATTACGATTACAATGCTGACGTAACTGATGTATCGGAGTATGAATATACT
Organism: Plebeiibacterium sediminum; assembly: GCF_026013605.1. Taxonomy (GTDB): domain Bacteria; phylum Bacteroidota; class Bacteroidia; order Bacteroidales; family Marinilabiliaceae; genus Saccharicrinis; species Saccharicrinis sediminus. Next base: position 32,780 of record NZ_JAPDPJ010000019.1, on the reverse strand, counting down.
CGTTTCTCAACTTATTCGGCATTATCAAACCCATCTACTTCTCCAAGAGATTATTACTATAACATCAACTTTAGAGCTGGTTTGGGTTATGATAAAACTTTTGGAAAACATGCTGTAAATGCACAAGCCTTCATTCGTACATATAAAAATGTATCGCATGGTTCTACATCTTCAAACCGTTACTTATCTTATAACGGTCAGGCTACTTATATCTACGATAACAGATATATTTTATCTGGTAATGTATCTTATATGGGTTGTGATAACTTTGCTGAAGGTGAGCGTTTTGATATTTTCCCTGGAGGTTCTGTAGGTTGGGTTCTTTCTGAAGAGTCTTTCTTACAAAACAAAAACATCGATTTATTAAAATTAAGAGCTTCTTTTGGTCGCTCAGGACAAGCTAATACCGGAGCTGGAAGATATCCTTTCCAAGGTACTTATGCTTCTGGTGGTGGATACACTTTTGGAAATGAAGGTGGAGCTAATGTTGGTGGATTTTACGAAAGTAAAGCTGGTAACTTAAATAGTAAGTGGGAATTATCTGACATGGTAAACTTAGGTTTAGACTTTGATGTTTACAAGAAGAAGCTTTTTGGTTCTATTGATGTATTTAAAGAATGGCGTTCCAATATTTTGGTAACTCGTTCTACTGTTCCTGCTTTATTAGGAGTTTCTGCTCCTGATGATTCATATGGTAAAGTTGAAAGTAGAGGTTTTGAAGTTTCTCTAGGACACCAAAACCACATTGGAGACTTTAAATACTATGTTCAAGGAATGGTGACATGGAATACCAACAAAATTACCGAAATGGATGAGTTGGAACCTAATGTTCCATGGCAGCGTAAAACTGGAAACAGAATTTATGATAATACTTCTGTTGCTGGCTTATATGAAAATGCATTTAACAACTCTATTGGTGGATGGAACATTTATAAGTTTGAAAAATGGGCTGATGATCCTTCAAAAGTAGCTACCAGTCATCAGGATGCTATTGACAATCCTGAAAAATATCCTTATCACACTGCATCAGGTACAGGTCAGGCTTTAGGTACAGCTGTATTTAAAGATTTAGATGGCGACCGTAAGATTGACTCTAACGATATGACTCCTGATACATATACTATCATTCCTGAATTAATTCCATCATTAAACATTGGTTTTGAGTGGAAAGGTTTTGATGCTCGTGTGTTAATGACAGCTTATTTGAATCGTTCTGTATTCTTATCTCCAGCAATCAGTTTCTCAGGATGGAGTAACATGGGTACTCATGAGGTAACAAAAGCCTGGGGATATTACAATGATGACCCAACTGATTCCCGAAATATTAATGCACTTTATCCTCGTCCTACTTATGGAGGTTATAACACTATTGATAGTGATAGAGGTTCTGGTACATACCAAAATGATATTTGGGTTAGAAACGGTAATTTCTTATCTCTTCGTAACGTTGAAATTGGATATTCTTTACCTAAGAACCTAATTTCAAAAGTAAATATGACTCAATGCAGAATTTACTTAAGTGGTTATAACTTACATACTTTTAGCGATTTACCTGATGATGTTGATCCTGAAAAACCAATGAGTTTTGTATGGTGGTATCCTAAAACTCGTTCTTTCTCAGTGGGTGTGAAAATAGGTTTCTAATTTGATAAACAGTATTAAAAATGAATAAGTTAACAACATATATTACAAGTGCATTAGTAGCCTTTGCCTTGTTTTCATGTAGCGATTATCTTGATAAAGAATACGACCTTTCGATGTCGGAAGAACAAGTATTCTCTAATAAAGATAATACGCGAGGCTTTTTGGCTAACATATATACCAATTTGCCGGACGGATTTAGTGGTTATACTAATGGTCAGTTTTTAGGTGCATCACGTGATTGTATGACTGATAATGCCGTTTCTTACTGGAACGTGCATTATTATCATGGTGTATTATCTGATAGTTACGATGCTACTAATCACCCTTTACTTGGATTTTGGAACAGCAATGTAAGTGCCATCAGAAAAACAAATCAGTTCCTAAAAAATGCCAGAGAAGGTGTTGTTGGGAATGCTGTTAAAGATGGTGATGACAACAGACTATTTGACAGATATTTAGCAGAAGCTCAATTGCTTCGTGCCATTTTCCATTTTGAATTAGTTCGTTGGTTTGGTGATGCTCCAATCATTGGCGAAAACGAAGAAGGTACACCAATTGTATTTGACTTGGGAAATCCGGGAGCAATGAATATGGAGCGTACAAATGCTGCAGATGCTTTAAAATGGGTTGCTGATCAGTGTGACTTAATTAAAGATGAACTTCCATTCAGATACTCCAATGAAGTGGTAAATTGGGGTCGTGTGAATGGTGCTGCTGCATATGCTCTAAAATCAAGAGCATTGCTATATCGTGCATCTGCATTAAACAATCCAAATAACGATGCTTCATACTGGGCAGATGCAGCTCAGGCAGCAAGAGATTTTCTTAATGCAAATAATCAGTCAAGCAATCCATACCGTCTATACGAAACTGGAAATCCAGACAATGATTATTACGAATGTTTTGCATCTGATGCTCCAAGATTGAATAACGAGTTTATTTTATCCCGTTCTGCATGGCGTACAAATGCAATTGAGTCATTCCTTGCTCCTTGTGGTTTTAGTGGTTCTCTAAACTCTGTAGGTCGTACAAATCCTACTCAAAACTTAGTAGATTGTTACGAAACTGCTAATGGTTTACCTATTGATGAAGATCCATCATACGATCCACAAGATCCATATGCAAATCGAGACCCTCGTCTTGAGCAAACTATTCTTCACCATGGATCTATGTGGGGAGATATCGAAAACGAAGAATATCGTATGGTAGATGTTTCTTCTCCTGACGGTGTAGATTATCAGGAATTACACGGAGGTACTTTAACTGGTTATTATACAAAGAAATTCCTTCATAACATTTCTTTTAAATTGGGTACTGCTAAAGACCACGTATTCCCAATTTTCAGATTTGGAGAGATTCTATTAAACGCTGCTGAAGCTATTAACGAATCTGAAGGTCCTGGTGCTGCTTATGCGTACATCAATCAACTTAGAGCTCGTGTTGGAATGCCTGCTTATTCAGGTATGACAAAAGCTGAATTACGTGAAAGAATCAGAAATGAAAGACGTATTGAACTTTGTTTTGAAGATCATAGATTCTTTGATGAGCGTCGTTGGATGATTTTTGAAGATCAAACAATTACTTCTGAAACAGGAAATCCATATTATAAACAATATTATAACCTTTATGGAGTAACTGTTACAAATCCTGAAAATCCTTCATTTGAATACAGAAAAGCTGAAGCACACCCTACCCGTTCTTTTACAAGTCCTAAAAACTATCGTTTTCCTTTACCAGATAGCGAAGTTAAAAGAGCGCCTAACTTAGGTCAAAACCCAGGTTGGGAATTAGGTCAAAGTTCAGAGAATTAATACTAGATAGCTTTTTTTAATATTAAAACCGCAAAGGATGTTTTATCCTTTGCGGTTTTTTTTTGCGATATTTTGTGAAGAAACAATCCAATCTGACGTCCAAATTTCCACTCATATAAATCACTGTATACAAACACATTATACCCTTATAAACTAATGTATTTTAAATCTGTTTATTTTATAAACAATAATATTATCTATATCTCTACATGAAATAAAATATAGTCCACCTAAAACACTTAATTATTAGCTTATTTTGATATTGTGAAATAATAAAAGATAGTATAAATCGATCACAACAAGGTATATCTATTCAAAGGAGAGAAAGAAGTTTACAGTGGGTTGTTGTGGCATTTTAAATCAAAATTTATAGATGAAAAAAAAATTATTTTTAATCTTATTTGCATCCATATTTATAGCATATGGATGTTCAAAAGATAGCGATACACCAGACGACTCAAAAAAAACTGAGGAAGAGGAAAAAGAAGAAGAGATGTTTCCTGATTATGTTGCGCCAACATATGCTGATGATTATGCCTCCATTGCATCATGGGATTTAAGAGCTCGTTGGAATCTGGCAAATGTACATGACCCTTCTGTTGTTTATGATGGTAAATACTATTACATGTATGGAACTGATGCTTCGTATGGAAATGCACATGATGGACATGGACACTTTTTATATAGAAAATCAGAAGATTTGGTAAATTGGAAATTTGAAGGCATGGCAATGTCTCAAACTCCGGAATGGGTTGTGGATACACTAAACGATCAACGTTCAAGAGTAGGATTAGATCCTATTACAAATCCGGTTTTTGGTCACTGGGCACCTTCTGTTCGTAAAGTTGGCGACAAATACAGAATGTATTACAGTATTGTTGTTGACAACTATATTGGAAACGGACTACCAAATACCGCTGAGAACTTTGATTACACCTGGACCGAAAGAGCCTATATCGGAATGATGGAATCAACCAGTTTATTGATGAATACCTGGGAAGACAAGGGAATGGTAGTTTGTTCGGTTTCTGACAGAGGTAACGATTGGTCAAGAGACTCAAGAAATGACTGGAGTGGATATTTTAAGTTTAATGCCATTGACCCTTCCTATATTGTTACTCCTGAAGGTGAACACTGGTTGATTTATGGTTCATGGCATAGTGGAATTGCTGCTATTCAACTAGATGCAGAAACAGGACTTCCTTTAAACGAATTTGATATCAATAATGAATCAACATGGGGAAAACCTCTTTATACAAGATCTTCAGGTTCAAGATGGCAAGCTTCTGAAGGACCTGAAGTTGTTTACAATGAAAATACAGGCTATTACTATATGTTTTTAGCTTACGATGAACTTTCTGTGGCATACAACACCAGAGTTTGTAGATCAAGAAATGTAGACGGTCCTTATTACAGTTATGATGGTAGTGATATTACAAATGGTGGCGAAATTTATCCAATCATCACGCATCCATACGCTTTTAAAAATCATTCTGGCTGGGTTGGTATTTCTCACTGTGGTGTATTTCAAAATGAAACTACCGGTGAATGGTTTTACTCTTCGCAAGGACGTTTACCTGCAAATACAGGAGGCAACGCCTATAGTAACGCGATTATGATGGGACAAGTAAGAAAAATCCGATGGACAGAAGATGGATGGCCTGTGGTAATGCCTGAGCGCTACGCTGCTGCTCCTGAAAAAGAAATCAGTGAAGATGAATTATTGGGTTCTTGGGAGCATATTACGCTTAACTATTCATTCCAGAATCAACAAACTTCTGTTTCCTTAAATTTATCATCAGACCACAAAGCTTCTGGTGCATTAACCGGAACATGGTCATTTGATGCTACGAAAAAAATCCTGACTATTGGTTCTACACAACTTTGTGTAGAAAGAGAATTAGACTGGGAGGCAGACCCAAGAGAACTTACCATTGTATACTCTGGTATATCTGGTAATGGCAGATCTTTATGGGGTAAGAAAGTAAACTAAAAAAAAGCTTTGATTATATCAAAAGAGGATAGCCAGATGGTTATCCTCTTTTTTATGTTTTAGCATTTTAAAAGTGCTTAATCAACATATGATGATGGCGAAGTATTGAAGAACTTTTTAAATACGCGACCAAAGTATTTAGGATCATTAAAACCTACCATAAAGGCAACTTCTGATACCTGATGCTTTTTACTTTTTAATAAAACTACCGATTTTTTAAGTCTGTACATATTCACATATTCCGTAGGCGAAACATTTGTCAAGGCTTTCAATTTTTTATACAATAAACTTCTACTCATAAACATTTTTGAAGAGAATGTTTCAATATCAAAAGCCGGATTGGTATAATTTTCTGATATAACCTGGTTTAATTTATTCATAAAGTCATCATCCAACGAGTTTGTTTTAATCTCTGCTTGATCTTCTTTATGTTCCATCTGCTGATACCGTTGAGCTAACTTCTTACGATTCTCTATTAAACTACTGATTTTAGCCTGTAAAACGTTCAAATTAAATGGCTTCGAAATATAATCATCGGCACCATATTCCAATCCCTCAACAAAATCCTCTTCCTGCCCTTTTGCGGTTAGTAATATTACCGGAATATGACTTGTATGAATATTGTTTTTCAATTGCTTACACATTTCCAAACCACTAACTTTAGGCATCATTACATCACTTACAATTAAATCAAAATCTTTCTCCAATGCCATTTTATACCCTACTTCTCCATCAATTGCAGTCTGTACATGATAAGTCCCACTGAGTGATTCAGCTAAAAATTCACGCAAATCACTATTGTCATCTACAACCAATAACCGAGGTTTAGCTTCATCCAGATTGTCTTCCACTTCTTCTTTTAAAAATGTCTGCTCGCTCCCTTTAGGATCCTTTAAAAGTTCAATTCGTTCTTTTAACAAAATCTGATCTGAGCGCTCTCCTGTTTGTATCTCATGCTCTGGAAAATCCGCCTCTTCAATGGGTAATATTACTTTAAAGGACGAACCCTTATTAATTTCACTATCCAAGCTGATTGAGCCATTTAGCACTTCAATCATTTGCTTTGTGAGAGATAGTCCTATTCCGGTTCCATAGGTTGTATTACTCTCATTTGAAGTATCCCTGTAAAATCTCTCGAAAACTTTATCCTGCTTTTCTTTATCTATTCCAATTCCATTATCCTGAATATTAATTAGTAACTGCGATTTATTAAATTCATTCTTGATTTTAGTTACCCAAATTGAAACCACTCCACCTTCTTTGGTATACTTAATCGCATTAGATATCAGGTTAAATAAAATGTTTTCCAGCTTACTGATATCATACCAGGTATCTTCAAGGTTATAATCTATCGAAACATTAAACTTTATCTTGTTTGATTCTGCAAGTTCTCTGAAAGAATCTGCAATTTCAGATATAAATTCACCAACATTGCCATGTGTTAACGTGATTTTCACCTTGTCTGCTTCATACTTTCTAAATGTGGTAATCTCATTGGTTAGCATCAATAACCTCTCTGCATTTCTTTTAATGTACTTTACAGCATTTACCACATTATCTTTCGTAAAAGAAAAATTATTACTTAAAATTCTTTCTATTGGAGAAATGATCAAGGTAAGAGGCGTTCTGAATTCGTGAGATATATTAGTGAAAAACTGCATCCTCATCTGATGAATGGATTCCACCTCTTTATTTAAGGCAATTAATTGATCTCGTTGAGAAATAATCTCTCCGTTTTGCTGTTCTAACTGCGACTTTTGAATTTCGAGCTGCGTTTTTTGTTCCTCAATTTCTTCTTGCCGCGCCGCCAATTGTTTATTGTTGGCTCGTAAAGTTAAGGCATTCTTTTCCAGCTGGTCGTTCTTCTCTTTGATCTCAAGCGTCCTCTGTTTAACAATCTGCTCCAGTCTTTTCTTTTGTTGAGAAATTCTAAAGGAACGATACCTGATATAAGCTGAAATAAGAATGGCCAATAAGAGTATTAATAAAAACTGAAACCATTTGGTTTTCCAAATCGGTGGTTCCACTCGGATAAGTACCTCCGTAGGCTCACCAATCCATTGACCATCCAAATCTGTTGACTTTACCTTAAAGGTATATGCTCCCCCATTTAAATTTGTATAAGATGCAATTCTTCTGTCGGCATCTACATATACCCAATCCTTATCCACACCTTCCAATAAATAAGCATATTTTACTTTAGATGACAGATAATAAGGTAAAGCTGAGAATTCGATACTAAAAACATTGTCTTTATAGGATAATTGAATGGAATCTGTATTGAAAGTAGCCTTTTTCAGAGGCATGATTCCATGAAGTTTTTGTCCCGCTGTTACATCTGAGTTATAGACTTTGAGTTTTGTAATATAGGTTTTTGAACTGTAAGGGTAATTCTCTATGCTATCCGGATGGAAATAATTCAATCCATTAAGTCCTCCAAAATAGATATAATCATTATTGGCTTTATAGCCTGCTGACCAGTAATACTGATCATTTCTTAATCCATCTTTAGAATAATAATTGATAAACCTCAATGAATCCAGATTAAAACGAGATAGTCCGTTTTCTGTGGTTATCCATAAATCATTATTCTTATCTGAAATTATTTTATAAACCACATTATTGGCTAAGCCATCCTTTTCTGTAAAATTCTGAAAAGAAAATGTACCATTAATTTCAGGTACTGCCTTTGCGATTCCTTTTCCATAGGTTCCAATCCAGATATTTCCTTCTTTATCTAAATCAATACAAGTAGTATAATTGTTAGGCAGAGTACCTAAATCATTAGATTCTTCGAAGGCAATTATATCATAAACACTTAATTGTATTTCTCTTTTGTAGTTAATCAAATCTGATTTAAATCGAAATAATCCATTGGTTGTCCCAATCCATAAAAATCCTTCATTATCTTCCTGAATACTACCAACCTGCCAGGCATCCTCTTTATTTCTGCAAGTTAATTCAATTGGTACAAACACATCTTTTATTGGATTATAAATCGCTAATCCTCCCTGAGTTCCTACCACAAGGGTTCCATTTTTACATTTATAAAAACAGGCTATATTTTCGTTAGGAAGTCCTTGTTCTGTATGATAACTTATAAAATTTTCACTATTAATATCCAACAATTTCTGAACCCCCATTCCCCAGGTTCCAATCCAATATTCTGAATTTTTATCTTCCAAAATATAGGTTACAAAATTACTTTCTATTGCATTGTCATTATTTAACTCTGTTTTGTAACGAATCACCATGTCGTTGTTCTGATCATATCGAACCAAACCTTCACCAGCTGTTCCTATCCATAAGTTATTTTTACTATAAAGAATCGCATTTATAATATTATGATTAAAATTCTTAAACCGTTCACTTTCGGGTAAAGCCTTGAATTTCTTTGTAAATGTATAGAAGTGAACCAAGCCTGTTTTTTCAGTCCCAACCCATACATTTCCAATATCATCTGTATATAATGAACTAATAAAAACATCGTGATCTTTATTCAATGATGATGGAAATAACTCAATCTCCTGAAAAGAATCCTTTTCATCATTGTAAACACACAGTCCTCCTAAAGTACCAATCAATATCTGACCTTCTACACTCTCTACAATACTTGTAATACTATTATGAGGTATTGTTGTTGCATCTAATGGAGCATAAACATAATGCCTAACTTGTTTGGTTCTACTGTTTAATACATAAAGTCCTTCTTCTGTTCCAACCCACATCTCTGAATCTGTGCTATATATTGTTTGAACAGCTACATTTTTAAATTCGGTATTCTTACTGTCTAACTTTACAAAAGTGCTAGTTGCATCATCAAACACATAAACACCATTGTTAGTTCCTACATATACTTGGTTATCCTTTCCTATTTCAACATACGAAGCTTTTATATTCAAATCATTATTAAAGTATTGTTTTTTAATTCGTATGTTACCTACTTTATTATTGTTGTTTAACTCATAAACACCATTATTTTGAGATACTACCCATATGGATTTTTCGGAAACTTCAAGATGTAATATTTTTGAATTAAATAATTCTTTTACATTTTGATCAAAGATGACTTCAAACTTATTGGTTAAAGCATTGAATATCTGAACCCCTTTTGGTGTTGTTAACCATAAAAGATGGTTTTTACCGGATTTTATATCAAGAATACGATCATCATTTAAAGTTCCGGATTCTTTTGAGGTAGTGTAATAAACAAAATCATAACCATCGTATCTGCATAATCCATTATCCGTTCCAAACCACATAAAACCATAAAAGTCCTTTTCTATGCAACGAACCGTATTCTGCGGTAATCCATTTGAAACAGTAATGTACTCCAGCGTTGCGGGACTAAATATTAATGCTGTTACTTGAACAACAAAAACCATCAGAAATAAAACCAACGAACAAACTACTCTCGTATATTTTTGCAACATAATTTTGTAGACGAATGATTAAGGGTAAATCTTTTATTAACAACAACTACCCTTACTTGTATTCTCAACACATACTTTCAGAGTAATTAATTTAATGATACTAAAAATATGCGTAACATCATTGAATTATTCCTTTAAAAATGCGGTAAACAACCACTTTTTCTGTGCTTTACAGCAAAACGTATTTAATCCTAAACAGCTCCTCATCAACAAAAAAATGAAATTCCCGAACAAGCAGACTTTAAATCGACACCCTTTTTAACCATTATTAATATTTAAAAGAGGTTTCATGTATATTTTGAGAGGTAAAATTCCCGTTTTATTGCATTTTTAGATTATTCCATGTCTTTAATAATAAAGATATCTCCAGTGTTCACTCAATTTATTTATAAAATCAGGGGGACTTATATTTAAAATTAAGCGGATTTTAGAATACAAAACAGACCTCTACATCAGGCTGCTACACGGATTCAACAATTTTCACCATAAACAATTCCTTTTTACAACGCCCCAAAAACCGCACTATACAAGGATTACAGCAGTTCACCACTTCACACCCCCATTCAAATACAGTTAAATCAACATATATCCGCCATTTAAAAACTTAACTGACCGTACTTTCTATACAAGCACAATACATTTGTTTAACATTATTTCACATGCTTTAATTGTTATTAATTATCAAATATCTAGTTTATGAAGAAAAAACTGATTAATCTGTTAATGCTCGTGTTACTATCACTAATACCTCTACATGGTATGGCACAACATACTATATCAGGTAATGTAACAGATGCAAATGATGGTAGCCCGCTGCCAGGAGTAAATGTTGTAGAAAGTGGTACTACTAATGGTACTATTACCGACATTGATGGAAACTACACACTTTCTGTTTCTGATCAAAACACAAACCTTATATTTTCCTTTATTGGTTATACAACACAAGAAATAGCTATCGATGGGAAAATATCAATTAACATTTCTCTATCACCGGATGTATTTGGGATAGATGAAGTTGTTGCTATTGGTTATGGTACTCAAAAGAAATCAGATTTAACAGGATCTATTTCAATTGTGGATACCGAAGAAATGGCAAAAGTTGCCACAAACGATGTTGGTAAAGCACTACAAGGTAAAGTTTCTGGTATCTCAATTCAAAGTTCAGGAGATCCGGGTGCCGCACCAAAAATTAAAATTCGTGGTATTACCTCTTTTACTAACAATGATCCTTTATATGTAATTGATGGAGTATTTGCACCTGCAAACGATATTCCAACAGAAGCTATTGAATCAATACAAGTATTAAAAGATGCTTCTGCTGCGGCTATTTATGGTTCTCGTGCAGCAAATGGTGTAATCATCATTACTACCAAGCGAGGAAAAAAAGGAGCTATGGATATCTCGTACAGTGGTTACTATGGTATTCAGGATGTTACTAAAAGATATGATGTGGCTAACAGAGAGCAATATCAAACTTTAGTAAATGAAGCTACAACAAATGCAATGGCTTATGAACAATATGCTAACGACTTGTATATCTACCCTGCAAATGATCCTAGTAATCCAAACTATGTAAACGATGTGGATACAGATTGGCAGGATGAAATGTTTAAAACCGGTCATATTAGCAACCACACACTTTCGTTAAGTGGAGGAAATGACGTGTCTAACTTTAGTGTGAACCTGAACTATTATGATCAAACAGGTACTGTTGAAGGTAATGGCCCTGATTACAAAAGATACGGTATTATGGTTAACTCTGATCATAAATTAGGTAAATTAAAAATTGGTGAATCGTTACACTATACCTATGCTGATCAATCATTAATGACTTTCCTACACACAGGAACAATGTTATCTTATGTTGCATCTGCAATTCCTACATTACCGGTAATTGATCCATCAACAGGAACATATTCTGCTGCCAGTGCCGATTTACACGGAGCCTATTCTGCTAACGTTGTTGGTATGAACAATACACTTGAAAGTAATACAGACAGATACCGTTTTATTGGTAACGTATATGGTGAATACGAAATTATCTCAGGTTTAAAATATAAGCTAAGCTTAAGTTACGAAAGAACAGATTGGAAAGATTTCCACTTTGAACCTACCTATGAGTTAGGATGGTTTGCCGGATACAGAAACTCTGTTGCAAAAATGGATGATAACAGGGGTTATGGTTATACTACTACTCTTGAACAGACTTTATCTTATAATAAAACTTTCGACAGATTTTCTGTTAATGCTTTACTTGGACAAAGTGCTCTAAACTCATTACAATCCCGAATATACGGACACGCAGAAGGTTTTTCTGAGCCTTACTTTAAACAACTTAGTAATGGTGAATCAAGAACAAGTAGTAGTGACGAATACCAGTCCCGTTTAACATCTTACTTTGGTAGACTTATTTTGGGGTATGATGATAAATACATGGTAACAGCTACCTTACGTCGTGATGGATCTTCAAGATTTAGTCCTAAAAACAAGTGGGGTAACTTCCCTTCTATTGCAGTTGCATGGAAAGCACATAGAGAATCATTCTTAAGCTCAAGTGACCTTATCAGTCAATTAAAACTAAGACTTAGTTATGGTATATTAGGTAACCAAAATATTGGTGATTACCGCTATCAAGGATACATTAACCCTTATGCAAGTTATGTATTAAACGGAAATCCGGTTGCTGGTGCTGCTCAATTTATTCCAGCTTCAAGTGCTATTAAATGGGAGCAATCAAAAACAACAAACATTGGTGTTGATTTAGGTCTATTTGAAAACAGAATTTTATTTACTGCAGAATACTACGTAAAACAAGTTGACGATCTATTGGGAACTATTCCTACTCCAACACATTTAGGATGGTATGAATGGGAGTCTCCTGTACGAAATGCTTTATCAGTTAAAAACCAAGGGGTAGAATTAAACGCTACTTACCGTAAAGCTGAGGGCGAATTTACTTATAGCATTAACGCAAATGTTTCAACTCTTAAAAATGAAGTATTATCACTAGGTGAAGGAATTAACCCAATTGATGGAAACTGGAGTAGAACCGATGTAGGAACTGAAGTTGGTGAGTTATATGGTTATGTTGTTGAAAAAGTTTTCCAAAGTAAATCTGAAGTTGATGCCTTAAATGCACTGGCTCCTGATGGTTATTATCAAGAATTATTGACTGATGCCGGAGACTTTAAATTCAAAGATTTAAACGGTGATAATGAAATTAACGAACAAGACCGCACATACATTGGTAGTGCTATTCCAAACTTATATTATGGTCTTAATTTCTCTGCTCAATACAAAAACTTTGATTTCACACTTTCTGCTCAGGGTGCGAGTGGTAACAAAATTGTAAATACAATTGGTAATGGTTTACGTTCAGGTGCCGGACTAGAAAATATGAGTACAGATCTATTAGACAGATGGACACCTAGCCAGACAAACACTGGTAGAACACGCATTATCAGAGATGATCCGAACAAAAACGGAAGAGCAAGTAATTACTGGCTTGAAAAAGGAGATTTCCTTAAAATTTCAAATATTGAATTAGGCTACAACTTACCTAAGTCAACACTTGATGTGATTCACCTTTCTTCTGTTCGTTTATACGCATCACTTCAAAATGCAATAACATTTACAGGCTATACTGGTTACGATCCGGAATTTAACAACGACGGTTTATTTAACCGTGCAACAGACAATGGTGCTGAAGCAAATAAATCATTTACTGATTTTTCTGGTGGATTACCTACTCCTAGAACAATTCTTTTTGGTGTTAAAGTGAAATTTTAATTAATCAATAAATAGCTTTTATATGAAACTAAAATATATCATAATTCCTATATTAATTTTATTAGTAGGATGTAAAGAAGAATGGTTGGAGTTAAGTAACCCCAACTTACAAACCACGGAAACCTTCTGGCAAAAAGAAGCGGATGTTAAAGCAGGTGTGAGTGCTGCCTATATGGGTCTGTTATACGATGGTACATTTTTACGCTTTGCGCCATTTGCATTAAACCTTAAAGGCGACGATATTCAAAGTTTTAGTCCGTGGCCAGTTTTAAGTTTAACAGGTAAATTTAGTTTAGCCGGCGATCCTATTATGGCACAATGGCCCTGGACTTCATTTTACGGAGTAATTAACAGAGCTAATCAGGTTCTTGAGAACATCGACAATGTAGATTTTGCTTCAACAGCAACCTATAATCAGTACAAAGGTGAAGCTTTATTTTTAAGAGCACTTTCTCATTACTATTTAGTGTCGTTTTATAATAACATTCCATTAGTAATGAGAACTTATCAGGGCGATAGTGATTTATATCCAACGCAATCTTCTCCTGCTGATACCTGGGCTGCAATTATTGCAGATTTTACTGAAGCAGCAAGTTTATTGCCTACAACTTACGATGAAACAAACCTTGGTCGTGCAACAAAAGGTGCTGCTTTAGCTTTTGCAGGAAAAGCTTACTTAATGAACCATGATTATTCAAACGCTTCAGCTTTATTAAAGCAAGTAATTGATTTGAATATTTACGATCTTGTTGATAACTATGCGGACAACTTTACCATTTCAAATGAAAATAACATTGAATCTATTTTTGAAATTCAATTAGACAGAAGTGTTGGAGGTACTGTTCTTGGATGGGTAAGTCAACCAAGTGCCAACTGGTCAAAAACTACTGCTCACGCCATTACTTTTGCGCCTACTCCTTTCGGTTTTGGAGATGCTGCAGCAACACAATGGATTTATGATGAGTATATGATTGAAAAGGATATTGATGGAAACGTTGACCCACGAGCTCTTGTGAGTATGAGTTACGACGATCCGGAATGTACAATGTATGGAACTCCTTTTCGCGAAGCTTTTGATGCATCAAGATGGAACTCTGTTTTTATCAGAAAATATACAAATGCCTATTCTTCAGAAAGAGCCAACGAAACAGACTGGCGATCTGATATCAACGAAAGAGTAATGCGTTATGCTGAGGTATTAATGATGTATGCTGAATGTCAGTATGAATTGGGTAACCCTGGAGTTGCAGCAGACTATATTCAAATGGTTCGTGACAGATCTAACTTACCAGATATTTCAGATGCAATAGCAGCAATGGGTAGCGAAGATTTCTACAGTCAATTATCTCATGATAAAGTTCTTGAGTTTGCTTTTGAAGGCATTCGTTTTGAAGATATTGTTAGATGGGGATGGTTATATGATACCAACAGGTTAAATGAACTAAAAGCTCACGATTCTGAATTCTCAGGATATATAGCCGGACGTGAATATTTCCCTATTCCTCCAGCGGAATTGGATAAAAACCCGAATTACGAACAGAATACTGGTTGGTAGAAAATAATACATTATTATAAGGTAAGTGCCTCTGTGCGCTTACCTTTTTTATTGTACAATAACTAACTCTTCCTATCCTCTAACCACCGTTCTCTACATTGTAGTAGAAAAGACCAGGCATTTCAAATACAATTACTGTTTTTTCTATATCTTACTTTCGAATATAAATATACACCCTCTAATTATGCATATGAAGAACGTAGTAAGTATCATCCTATTCCTATTTTTGGTATCAGTAAATATTAATTCACAAAGTATAATCGTTCACGATCCTGTAATGATTCAGGAAAATGACACCTATTATTTGTATTGTACTGGATGGGGAATTAGTGTATGGTCATCTCCGGATATGAAAAACTGGACCAAAGAAGAACCTGTATTTAAAGATGCCCCACAATGGGCTTTAGATGCAGTTAAAGGATTTAAAGGACATATTTGGGCACCTGACATTGCTTATTTTAACAATCAGTATTATTTATACTACTCAGTTTCTGCTTTTGGCAAAAACACCTCTTGTATTGGACTTGCCACAAATAAAACTTTAGATCCTAAAGATCCTGAATTTAAGTGGGTAGATCATGGAAAAGTAATACAATCCTTTCCTGGCAAAACCAACTGGAATGCGATAGATCCAAACTTAATTGTTGCTGAAGATAACACACCTTACATGACATTTGGATCTTTTTGGGATGGACTTAAAATGGTACAACTTTCATCTGATGCAACAGAAGTTATAAGCAATTTAGATGATATCCCGACTATTGCATCACGCAAAAAATCATCTGATGATCCAAATCCGCCAGCAGTTGATAACAATCCGGTTGATGCAGGTGCAAATGCTATTGAAGCTCCTTTTATCTTTAAAAAAAGAAAATACTATTACCTTTTTGCTTCCATTGATTATTGCTGCAAGGGAATAAACAGTACATACAAAATGATTATAGGTCGCTCTGAAAACATCAAAGGTCCGTTTATCGACAAAGAGGGAAAAGATATGGCCAAAGGAGGAGGATCAATTGTATTACAAGGAAATGAAAACTGGTACGGAGTAGGCCATAATTCTGCATATACATTTAATGGTAAAGATTACCTTGTATTTCATGGTTATGATGCTAAGGATGAAGGAAAACCAAAACTAATTATTTTGGATATGCAATGGGATAATGAAGGATGGCCTGTTGTAAACAAAGAGAATTTATAAATACAAGTGCTAATTCGTTTATAATAATTACGCAGAAATTTTATTTAAATATCTATCTTTAGGTTTTTCAAAACATACATTTCTAAAAACGACAAAATTATTTAAACCTATGAAGAATTTAATTTATGCGTTAATTTTTGTTTTTGCGATTAGCTGTACAAGTGAAAAAAAGCAAGACATTCAATTAATGGACGCACAAAACTTTTCTAAAACAATTGATGGTAAAGAGGTTAATTTATTTACCCTTAAAAATAAAAATGGCTTGGTATCTCAAATTACAAACTTCGGAGGACGTGTTGTTTCTCTTTGGGTACCTGACAAAAACGGAACTTTTGCTGATGTAAGTATTGGTTACAACAATATTGATTCTTATATCAACAATACTGAAACATTTTTTGGCGCTTTAATCGGACGCTATGGAAACCGTATTGGCAAAGGTGAGTTTGTTATTGAAGAAGATACTTTTAAGTTAGACATTAACGACGGAGAAAACTCTCTACATGGTGGTTCTTTAGGTTTTCATATACAAGTTTGGGATGCAAAACAATTAGGTGAAAACAAACTTGAGTTAACTTATACTTCAGCTGATGGTGAGCAAGGATATCCTGGTACTGCTAAAATTAAAGTTGTTTATGAATTAACTGATGCAAATGAATTAAAAATCGAGTATTTTGCAACAACTGACAAGCCTACTCATATTAACTTAACAAACCATACTTATTTTAATTTAGCAGGTGAAGGTTCAGGAACAATTAACGATCATTTATTAATGATTAATGCAGATGCATACACTCCAGTTGATGCTGGATTAATCCCAACAGGAGAAATTGCAACTGTTGAAGGTACTCCATTTGATTTCAGAACTCCAACTGCTATTGGTGCCAGAGTTAATGATGATAACGGACAGTTAAAACTTGGTGGAGGTTACGATCATAACTGGGTATTAAATACAACCGAAGAAGAATTTACTTTAGCTGCCACATTAAAAGATCCTGTTTCTGGAAGAACAATGGATGTATTAACTACTGAACCAGGAATTCAATTCTATGGAGGTAACTTTATTTCAGGAGAATTTGATGGTAAATATGGTAAGAAATTAAATTACCGTGAAAGCCTTTGTCTTGAAACTCAACATTTCCCAGATTCACCAAATCAGGAAAATTTTCCATCTACTCTAGTTCAACCAGGAGAAGAGTATCATACAACAACAATTTATAAGTTTAAAGCAGAATAAACTTATTACTTACAATACACAAAAAGCGTTAAGGATTGCTCCTTAACGCTTTTTTTTTCATAAACTAACAGGTATCTAAAATGATATAGATATTAAATCTTAAAATAGGAAACCAGATCTTTTAACTTACCCGCATGATTTGACATTTCCTCTGACTGAGCGGCTAATTCTTCACTGGCTGCCGCATTTTGTTGCGTTACATAATTTAATTGTTGAATGGCGTTATTTACCTGATCAGCTCCTTGTGTTTGCTCCATACTGGCCGCAGCAATTTCTTTTACTAAATCAGATGCCAAAGCAATATCCGGAAGTATGCTCACCATTCTTCCTCCTGCTATTTCAGACATCTTTAAACCATTCAATACATCACTTTCTATCTGCTCTGCAGCCTCTTTACTTCTTTCTGCTAATTTTCTGACTTCATTTGCCACCACAGCAAAACCTTTACCATGCTCACCAGAATTGGCTGCTTCAACTGCCGCATTTAAAGCCAGTATATTTGTTTGCATGGCAATTTCACTAATAACAGCCGACTTTTGTGCAATCACCTGGTTTGCTCGTACTGTTTCTTTCGTATTTTCAGATAACTCATCAATACCTTCTTTTGCAGCAAGAGATATATGCTCTGTTCTTTTTGAGTTTTCTGTGTTATTTGAAATATTTGCTACGATTTCTTCCATCGTTGAAGAAATTTCCTCAACAGAAGAGGCTTGTTCGGATGCATTTTGACTAATTAAATTTGCTGATTGGCTCACCTGTTGACTAGCCTTGAGCATATTATCAGATCCATAAACTACTTCCGAAATAATGGTTTTTAGTTTATCAACCATCATATTAAAACCTTTCACCATCTGACCAATTTCATCGTTCTGGTTGTAGTTTAACTTGTGGGTTAAATCTCCTTTTGACAGTTGTTCAGCTAATACAGAAACTTGCTCAATAGGTTTCGAGAAGCTTCTGCCGAAAAAGTAAGATACAAATATGAGTAATACAACAATTATACAAACAATTACAATCAACTTGTTTCGTAAATCTTTTGAAGCTTTAACCGCCTCCCACACATCCATTTCTGTTAGTAAAGCCCAATCTAAACCTCCAATATTAATATAATCGTACGAGCTAATAACAGGTATTCCCCGGTAATCATCAACAATTTCAATTCCTATCTCTTTATTCAGCGCCTTTTTTGTAGTAACTCCATTTACTGTAGTATTTAATATGGCATCTTCTATAAAACGAGAATCCGAACGCATTAATAGATCCTGTCCCACCAAATAGGCCTCACCTGATTTACCCATTCCAATACGATTGGTCATGATATCGTTAATCATTTTATCAGGTACCTGAACAGCTAGAATACCTTTCATTTCGTTATTTTCATCCATTATTGGACATGTTACAAACTGAGCCGGATCATTATTGCTTGGTTCATAACGTTTTAAATCAGACACTCCAATTTCTCTTTTATTTACTGTGCGCCTCCATAAATCTGTAAAATGAGATTGCTTTAAAAAACCATTGGGAAGACTTTCTCCCAAATCACTTTCTTTAGCGACAGTAAACATTACGTGGCCTTGATCCTTTGAAATCAAAAAAATATCGTAATATCCTTTGGTTTCAATAAAGGTTTTAAATGATTCGTAATGATCTTTATAAATATCCTGATAATGCTCACTTGAAACATTAAATGCATTTCCTATATGAGCCTCTTCGGTTTCTCCGTATTCCAACAATCTATCTAAAAGCAGATTTGTTTCATAAGATGCAGAGAAAGCTTTTAAATCATTAAAGATGTTAGTGTAAAATTGATCAATAGCCTTCTTTTTTAAGTTGGATAAGGCTTCTATTTTTTCAATGTTTTCATTTTCAAGAGCCTTACCTGAATTGTAAATGGACAAGACTCCAATACTTAAAGCTATAATCAGGCCAATAGATTGGGAAAAAATTAATAGTTTGGTTAAGATCTTTAAGTTTTTCAATCTAATAAATTTCATTTTGTGTGTATTTGCCGGTTATTCAATTTTACTTAAAGCCAGAGCATACCTTTTCAAGAATCATAAAGTCTGTAACATGAATTATTCTGGTGGTAATAGAATAGTACATGAACCTTATGAATAAAAAGGTAAGACCTTACCTAAAAGTTTTCTTACATTATTAGTTTTGTGTGCGTTATAGAAATTGAAGGGCAAATGTATACGATTAAAATTAGTATTTATCAAACTGTATTTTTACAGGTTCCAAATAGCGCAATATGACAAATGTCATGTATTTTAAGGCACTGATAAAGTGTAAGTTATCGACTGTGTTAATTATTTTTAAATATTGTAACATATAATAAATATAAACTAAAAAGGCCATCTCATATTGAGACAGCCTTTAAATAGTTAAATAGTATAAAAATCAACTCTTTTTAATATGTCGTTTTAATTATAAACCAAACATCAGGATTACTAACACTTGTAAATTTAACTTCCGATGGATCTTCATCATTATCTATTTCAGTTATATATGGGGCATTATCAGCAATTTCATTTATAAAGACTTCCAGGTGGGTATACCAAGTCCAGTTAAAACCACCATCAATCTTTATAAAATCAAGATAATCAGAATGACCAGGTACTCCTACAAAATTCATATTATAATGTGCTCTATATGGTCCTGGATAAGAATAAAATGAAATACCATAATCCCCATAAACCGCACTAACCTCACCTAAAGTAATTACGGTATATAACTCTTCTCCCCAAGTATTAGCATTAGCATTATAAGCAGAAACCCAGGAATTAAAAATTTCACTTGAACGATTTGCTTCAACACTTACATCTAAATACCATACTGTAGAGTTTAAATTAATTGGTGGAACTACAATATCAAAAAAAACATTTCCAACAGATGATTCAAGTATATTATTTTCACTATTATAAACAAAATCTTGATACATAATCCCTGCAATATCAATTGGTTCATAGAAATGTATTCCCTCCGCAGAAATAATATATGGTATTTTATATGAGTTCCCATTCTCCGAATCTATGTCTTGAAGATCAAAAACTATATTCCTAGCTGTATTTTGCGTTGCTGCATAAACACCATCAACATTTACCGCTAAAGTTACTCCAGATATGCGGCTAACCATATCTGTAATGTCATTTAAATAATTCTCTACTGGCTGTTCTAGCTTAATCAATCGCATTTCATTACCCGTTTTTGTCCCTTTTAAGGTAACAACTCCATTTTCATAAGAGATTAACCTAAACTCATAATCTCCACCTTTAGCATCATATTCATCAGCTGACGGGGTAGCAAAATAGTGCATAAAATTATTATAAGTATTAAATGTAAGTACTGGACCTCCATAACTAATAACATCATAATACGATTCAACAGACTGCGATATATCAACTGCTAGTTCAGTCCAAACAGATGCTTTTCTGTCTTCTCCAAACTTAACAACAAAATTATACCCACCATAACTTAGTTCTTTCTCAGGAAAATATTGAAAAGACCATCCAAACTCAGAATCCTGTAATATTCCTAGATACTCCTCTACGGCTGCTGTTTTTCGCTCTGAAGCCGTTTGATCAAATATCTCCTCTGAATCGTTATCACAGGATACTGCAAATACCAACACAATAGAAAATAAGATTAAATATATAATATTCTTCATATTCTTACATTTTTAAGATTCACAACTCATTATACTATTCTATTATAATACTATCTAGATCAATACGATCTAAATTTTCTGCTCTTGTTTGAATAGCATTCCTCAATTCATCTATATCTATATCCCATGATTGCTCCAAATAAGAGGTTACAATAGCGATTTTCTCGTTTAGAATGGCTTTCCCTTCATCTCCTGCCTCATCTAACTTAGCATTCCAAGTTTCTTCTGAATTAGTTATATAATGTGCTATAAGTTCAACAAAGTCTTCATTAGCTTCCTTACTTGAATAATCACTTATAAAACCATTCTGTAAAGATTCGCCTTCTGCCCATGCTTCATTCCACTCTCCTCCTACATATTCTGTAGCAGATATTCTATCAAAATCTGTAGTATAATCTATCGTTTGATGTAAGATATGCGAAAATTCATGAAAAATAGTTCGAAAATAATATTCATATAAATACTCTATATTCGAAACATCTAGTTCATTAATATTATATAACGTAATTTTTAATCCTCCTTCTGCAGTACCTAAAACCATAGTCCCATTATTTCTATAGGCAGCAGATCCCACTAACATAATCATTTTAGGAAAATACTGTTGAAGAAAACCTTGTGGTGCAACTTCATCATATGCATCTAAACATAAGTATTTTACAAGATTGGCTGTTTTTATAGAGTTTTCATACAAAGCAGGCACCAACTGGTAATCCATGTCTGATTCTATATCTTCCATCTTGTATAATACCTGGATATTATACGGATCTGTAAAAACCTTCTCTAGGTAGTTATCAAATTCATTCTTTTGTGAATCATCAATAGTTATGACTGTTTTGCCTGTATCAGGTTCTTCATCTTTAGAACATGCTCCTAGTATAAATACAAAAGCCAATATTGCCAACCACTTTATTGATTTACTAATATTTATCATAATATTTTGTTTTTTTTAGTTACGAGGATTAGGTTCAATTCCTGCAGTAATAACATCCATTGGTATTTGAAGTGCTCTTCGAGGATCATCTTTAGTTAAAACATCAATAACTTTCATCCCTCCATTTGCTTGTACCTGATAACGAACAATTTCAATTCCATAGCGCTTTACATCAAACCAACGAAGTCCCTCATGTATTGTTAAAATTCTCCTGCACTGCAAAACATATTGTATTAAGTTTTCTTGCGTACCTGAAACAACAGAAAAACCAGGTTGTAAAACTTTCTTTGAAGTCGGAACTTCCTCTGATGAATAAGTTAAATCTGCGTAAAAATTATCGATATCCTCTAATGTAGTTTCTGAATCTGCTATAAAAAAATTACCAGCCCAATTATTTAAATCACTTACAGCATTAGAATAATTTTCAAGCATAATAGCAGCTTCAGCTCTAACTAACAAAGTTTCATCATAATGAAATGGAATCATCACAGTTTTATAATACCCTATACCAGCCACAGCATCAGTATATTCAAATAAGTATGGAATTTTATAAGATAATGTTTTATCTATATTTGTTCCCGAATATACAAAGGGTCTAAAATTATAATACGCTGATGAAATACCTTCGGGAGACCAAGGTAATCCGGCAAATAAAGTTTCAGCATAAGCTAATGAATTGGTATGACTATACCTAGATCCTCTGTAATAAGCCCCAAAATACAATCCCATACCTGAATTAAAAGGTAATGCCAATAGATCAGAAGCGTCGCTGATATATGCATTAGTTACCGGACTTGGACTACGAGGTAACTCTCCCATTGCAACCCAATCTCTCAGCTGTCCAACTGGGTTATCACCCAACACTATGGTTGCATAATCATATGCTTTTTGCCAATTTTCATAGTACAAGTTAAAACGTGCAGCAAAAGCATATGCAGCTTTTCTGGTAAAATGATATAATCCAACTTCATATATATCATCACTAATCAAAGGTAAAGCAGCTTCGATATCAGCATTAATTTTTTCATAAACCTCTCTTACTGTTCCCCTTTCATATTTTGGATCTAAAGTTGTTTCCGATTTTTCCATGTAAGGAATACCTAAATCCTTTCCACTTGTTGTCGAATTATAGTTTTTACAAAATATATTCACTAATAGAAAATGAGAAAATGCTCTTGTTATAAGCGCTTCTCCCTTTTCGGCTAACAAATCTTCTTCTCCAATTTCTTCAATAGCCGATAATGCTAAATTTGAATTTGCAATAGCTCCATAGGCGCCAGACCATATCGTTTCAAGATCTTCATTATCTTCTTCAGTTATATCTTCCCAATTTGCATATTGCTCAAGAATACGAGAAGTATTAGGATTAGATTCGCCAGTGTCATATATATTATCTGACGACAATTCACATGCTAAAGCATAATTGCCTGTTGGATATGCGGAAACCAACAATTTCTGAATTTTTTCTTTACTGTCTACCTGAGCTCTATTATCAGGGGTCTCATCGAGAAAGTCATTACATGACGAGAAGACAATAGAAATAATTACTATATATATAATATTGAGTCTTTTCATTAAAATAATATTATTCAATTATAAAACAATCTTAAATACACATTTTTTAATATAAAAATAAATATCCTCTACAATCCCAGTTTTAGAGTAAAAGTGTATTGTTTTGGAACAGGTACAGCAACACCTCCGGCATTAAAAAATTCCGGATCTTGTCCATTAAGCTTATCATCCGAATAAATCAAAAACAGGTTAGTTGCTTGTAAACGAACAGACAGATTGCTCACCTTAAGTGCATTACACAACTCTTTTGAAAAATCATACGAAAGAGAAATTTCCTTCATACGAACAAAATCTCCTTTGGCAATTCGTGCAGAAGAATAATTATAAGCGTTATATGCTGTTGCTAAATCAGATGAACCAATATTGTTCTGCTGTCTTTTCGTTGCAATCACGGGCACATCTGTATATTTCTCATCCCCAGGAGCCACCCATCTGTTTTTAAATTCACGAGGTAAGGCATCCAAATCGGAATATGAGCTCTTAAAAACTGGATCTAGACGAATTACATTTCCAAATGAGTACGTCATAAATACATTTAAACGCAAACCTTTATAAGTAAAAGTATTGTTTAAACTTCCAATATCTGTTGGATCGGCAGAACCTGAATATTCAAGAAAATCTAAATTATCACGCTCTTGAAAGTATACATCATAAGTTGTTGTTTCGCCACTTTGATTTATAAAAGTAGGTAATCCTTCATCATTTAAACCTTTAAATGGTATAGAAAAAATTGATCTAACAGAATAGCCTTCTCTCGCAAATCCATTACCTGTTACTAAGTCTATAACTCTTGAAGTTGTTTCTAATTCTGTAACCTCATTTTTTACTTTTGAATATACAAAATTAGTCTGCCATTTAAAGTTTTGCGTTTTAACATTAGTTGAAGATATAGACAATTCATAACCATTTGATTCCATTGAGGCAACATTTCCATACTTAGCTACTTCTCCTCCTAATCCCTGTGTATTAACAATACCTATTAAGTCAAAATTATTTCTTTTATAAATATCGAAAGTAGTATTTAAACGATTGTTTAGAAATCCCATTTCTAAACCAAAATTAAGTTCATGCTTCTTTTCATAAGTCAATTCACTATTTTCGAGAGATTTAATATATAAAGAACTTTCTTTTACGCCGGCAGAAGGTCTCCACGGTGTTTGGCTATCAATATATACTAATGAATTTGTTACATTATAAGGTCCCCTATCTGCAGTTAAACTATAGGATGCTTTTAATGTTAGATGCGACAGTATTGGTCTCAAACTTTCAAAAAATTGTTCTTCATCAACATTCCATGCTCCCGAAACATTCCAAGTTGGTAACCATCTTGCGCTTCGAGATTTTCCTAATTTATTTGACCCTTCATAACGAATTGTTCCATTCAATGTATATTTTCTATTAAATGAGTAAGTTCCATTAGCAAAAAAGGCTACGTTGCGATATCTTGTATTAGATATACCATAATATAAGTTATTGTCCTCTATTCCTTTTTTAAATAGTTCGTATGAATAAAATGGTATTTCTCCCATAGAATATTGCATACCCCAGCCTGTAAAATTATTCTGTTCACGATCAGCATAATTAACTTCTGTGCCCCCATATATATTTACAATATGTACATCTTTAAAAACATTTTTATAGGAAGCTGTAGCCCTAAAATCGTAACCTAACATCGAATAATTTGTTCTTTTATAAATACCTCCTTGAGGTAATACCGTAACAGGTAATGCGTAAGGGTCATCTGGATCAGTATATAAAAACGGGTTCTTGTCGCGAATTGTTGTATTTCCCATTGCCCTATATGCCTCTGCCTGATTAGAAAACTCAGTGATATCATGTTCCTGTGATGTTGACTGATATTTTAATGCTCCCAATGCAGATAACTCTAAATTAGAAAAAGGTTTCCACTTTAGTTCTGATTGGAATTTAACATTCACAACATTCAGGTCTATACTATTTTCTTTCAACTCCTTTTTAATATTAAAAGGAGCATAATTCCTAATATAGCTCACATTCGGATCTAAAGTTCGTGATGAATTTAATGCAAAAGAATATGGATTAATGTCAAAATCGCGCTTAACTTCACCTGTTACCACATCTTTATTTTGTGATAAAGTACCGGGTGCTTTTTGCTTACGATACGAACCATTAGTAATAATATTCAGTTTAAGGTTATCTCTAATATCAAAACTTGAATTCAAATTTGCAGTATAACGATTAACCTTACTATCTAATGTCCAACCCGGATCAACTAGAGCACTCAATGATGCATAATAAGTTGACCTGTCATTTCCCGAAGAAATACTAACTGAATGGTTATGCATCACATTTTGCTTAAACAATTCATCAAACCAATCTGTATTCCTGTACTCAGCATTTCTCAAAAAAGCTGCAATTGACTCCGGCGTATTGGGCAACACAAAGTTACCATTCTCATCCAATTGATTCAATTGATTGTACATCCGACCATATATTCCACTCTCGCTAGCGTTGGCCACATCAGCGTAGTTTAACCAACCTGCCTCACGCATCTCTTCATAAACAGACATCTGCTCCTGAGAGTTCATAATATTAAAATCGCCATAAGAAGGCGTTAAACGGTATGTATACTCTCCTGTATAACTAATCTTACTTACTCCTGCTCTACCCTTTTTTGTTGTAATTACGATTACACCAGCCATGGCTCGCGCACCATAAATTGAAGTTGCAGAACCGTCTTTTAATATTTCATAACTCTCAATATCCTCTGAGTTTAATCCTGCAATAGCTGAACTAATAAGTGTTTTTACATCTCCTGAAGATAAGTCATCAGAGCTCATTTCAACAACATCATCCATTATAACACCATCTACAACCCACAATGGTTTAGAGTTTCCATATATTGATGTTGCACCCCTGACTCTAATTTTAGGAGCAGTACCAAAGGTTCCTGATACATTTTGTACTGAAACCCCTGCTGCTCTTCCTTCCAATCCACGGCTCACATCTGCAAGTCCCGCTATTTTTACATCCTGAGCAGCTATCTTCTGACTGGCTCCAGTAAAGAGTCTCTTGTCTGTTGAAACCATTCCGGTTACAACTACTTCATCAAGGTCTGTAGCATCTGGCTCTAGTACAACTTTTATAATTGTACCTCCTTTTACTGAAATTTCTTTTGGTTGCATACCGATAAATGAAACAACCAGAGTTGCTTTTCCTTCAGGTAAAGTTAAATTAAAATGTCCCTCAACGTCAGTTGCTGTTCCAATTTGAGTTCCTTTTACAATAACTGCAACTCCAGGTAACGGTTCACCTACATCATCAACTACAGTACCACTTATATTTCCGTCCTTTTGTTGCACTGCATTTGAAATAATAATAGGTTCAGGTTTCACTATTATGTAATCACTATTTATTTCATAACTCAGACCTTCATCCTTTAATACACAATACATCAAAGCATTAATTTCCATTTTATTATCTGGCAAATTAATTACTTTGTCTTTATTAAGCTTATCGTTATTGTAAATTACAGTTAACCCGGTCTGACTGTTAATTTCCTCAAAAATTTTTTCTATTTTTTGTTGGCGATCTACAATGTAAATATCATGCTGTTCCATAGCAAGCACTACATCATACATACTGGATATCAACAACATAAAAACTACCACTATCATTCTCAAAAGAATGTATTTTCCCCGATACCTGAACTTATCTAGTCCAGGTAGAAATGTTTTAAATTTCTTCATTGGCTATTTTCTAATTAGTTAAATATTGATTGGATTATTAATTTTTTACAATTACTATATTTTCCTTTATTTCAAATTTTAAGTTTGTTGTTTTCTGCAATACTGTGATAAAATAATCGATTGATTTATCCTTTTTTATCATACCTGTAAATCTATGACCTGATATATTAATATCTTCAAAATCAAACTTTATATTATACCATTTTTCGATACGCAACGAAATTTCTTTTAGAGATAGATTATTAAACTCAAACATTCCGTCTTTCCAAGATGTAAATTTATCCGCATCAACTTCAACAATCTTGGCTACATTATTATTATTATTTAAAAATTGTTCTCCAGGCTTTAATATAAATTTATTTTTAGAGGTTTCAACCGTGACCTTACCTTCTACTAGTGTAACTGCGTTTTCTACCTCGCTTAAATAATGATATACATTAAATTTTGTGCCTGTTACTATAACTTGAGAATCTCCTGTTTTTACAAAAAATGGATTCGTAACATCTGATTGAACTTCGAAATATGCCTCCCCATTTAATTCTACAACTCTCTTTCCTTTTCGAAAATAATCAGGAAACTTAAACTCACTACAAGCATTTAACCAAACTTTTGTTCCGTCTGATAATTCTACATAATAGTCTTTACCAATAGGAACTTTTAATGTACTCCACGTTTGCTGTTTTAGCGTATCAACACGGACAGAGCTCATTTTTAAATTTTTATCATTCCCTTGCATGCAAACCAGATTCTCATTTATATTAATTGAACTATCTGATAAATTATAAACCTGTTGATCACGTTGTAAAATAACCTCTCTAAATTCATTAGGAATTTCAACTTCAGCTATTCTATTGTTTTTCGAATGATTACCCTCACCATAATTAATTAAAAATAGTATACCTGCAATAATTGCAGCCATACTTACAATTTTTACTACAGCTCTTTTTATTACGGTTAACTTTTTATTCTTCAGGTTCTCATCAATTAAATTATTTGACGTATTCCATTTGTTCCTGAGCCATATATCAATTTCCTTATCAGATTCAAATTGATCTAAAAATTTTTCCAAATCTTTAATTCTATCAGCCTTTATTCTTTTCTGACTTAATATTTGCTCAATTTTATCTTTATAGCTCATTTAATTAAATGTTATATATTATAATACGATTGAACTTTAAAGTTCCGTGATCGAATATTTATTTTTTTTAGATTTCACCCCCTTTTTTTTACAAAACAACAAAACCATATGTCGTATTTTTCTTTTCATTACCCTTTAAAAAACATAATTGAGAGATAATAAAAGAGAGTATTGACAAAAAAAAGGAAGAAACTATAGTAAGTAAAGTTTTCGTAGATTATTTTAATAAAGAATTTATAAGAACTAAAAATGAAGATAAATTTACAAGTCCTTTCCTAAGCCATATCAAAGATTTTCGAATATGGGTGTCTACGGTATTCTCCGAAATATTCATGATCCTTGATATTTCACGATAAGTTTTTCCATTAAATCTACTTAATTCAAATGCCTCTCTTCTTTTTGCGGGAAGTTTATCAATTAGTAGTTTTATCACTTTTTCTGTTTCTCGATAATTTACAATATCTTCCAATTGGTTATCTATCAATGAAAACTCTGAAATAATCTCTTCGATATATTTCTTACTTCTTAAAACTCGTCTTAAATAATCATTAATACAATTTTTGGAAATTGTATAGATATATGAATTAAAAGATTTATTTGGGTCAAGCTCACACTTCTTATCCCAAATTTTAATAAAAACTTCTTGAACAATTTCCTCTGTATCTTCTCTATTTGATATAGTTTGATATACAAAACGATAAATACGATCATAATAATCCCTATAAATACGATTAAAAGAATTTACATCTCCTTTTGATAAACTAACAAGAAGGCTTTTATTATCCATTATAAACTCTCAATATTTAATTATCCATCAACTTACTCAATGTATTTGTTAACATCAAATCTACTTTTGTTGTTGTACTCGACAGGATTTATTTTCTAAAACTTAAAGATTATTTGTTAACTAATGACTAAACGGAGATTTAGAATTACACTTTACTACAAAAGTAAGCTATTTATGTTACAATTTACAATATCTATATATTATAAAATAATACTCTGACACCATAGATACAAAGATCTAAAGTTACAGATTCTTATTATAATTGGTATTTTTTTAAAACTATAGATATAATATGTCAATAGTTCAATTAAGTAATAATGATCTAAAATTCAAAAAATAATCTATGTATTTTTTATTGTTTCCATGTGATTATTAATACTTTGGAATGAATTTCACAGGTTCTGCTTAATCTAACTAAAATCCGATAAAAATTATGACTATCTAAAGACTTTGGTTTTCCTTTTTTACTACAAAAAAAATTCATCCAACGTCTGAAACCAACAATCAACAATATAAAAAAGGTCAATCCCCTATTGAGAATTGACCTTCCTTTATAATTTGATGCCTAAAAATTAATTCTTATATCTTTTTTTAGGGCCTTATTTTATTATTTCATTAATCTAACTTCAAACACACCTCCGGCAACAGAGCCCTCAGCAGCAACAAACTTCACCGTTAATTTACCATTTGATGAATCCACAATGTCTTTAGGTAATTTATAGTCTATGGTATAAAATACATTATCGTTATTTTCAAGAACTACATCTTTATACTTCTTATTATTGATCAAAATTGTAAAAGTTCGTCCTCCATTATAACCACAATACATTACCCTTAAAACTTTTGCCTCCTTTTTTGGATCTTTTAATTCATAACTAAACCATCCTGTTGCATCGCGCCAATGTTTGCCATTAAATACTCCAATATTCGATTTTTCGCTTTTAACAAAATGATCTGATTCAGGTTGTTGTTCTCCGGGATAAACCAAATCAATAGTTTGGGCTTCTAATGCCTGCTTTGCTTTTTCTTCTTGCTCAATCTTCTTTTTAATCTCCGCTAAACCATCTTTTGTCTCACTCTGCCAATACACAATATATCTTGACTCATGAACATTGTAAAATGGCATCAATTGCAAGTTTTTATAGTGATCAGAAACTAATGAATCCACCGTAAATGTTAAAGGTTTTCCATCTACCTCATGTACTTTACTCTGAATCGTATTTGGATCACTCATGATAATAGGCATATCCTGTAATGGAACTTTTGGTCCAGCAGCAATATGTCCTCCACGGCTATCATCTGCAAACATACCGTCCATATGAGTGGTATCTGTTTTTGCAGCCAAAACCACAGGTCCGTACTTAAAAGAGTAGAAATGCTCATGATCAGGAATTTGCTCCACCTGAATATGCATTGGTAAAACAACTTTTACTACATCTCCTTTATTCCATTTTCTATCGATAGATAAGTAACCATTTTCCAGGACTTTAAAATCAACAGAACCTCCATTAATTTCTATTTTTAAATCACCTTTATGAACCCAGGATGGATAACGAACTTTTAAATTAAAAGAAGTTGCTTTTTCTGGATTTACAGCTAATTCCACAATATCACTTTCAGGAAAATTGGTTTTCTGAATGATCTCAGTATTTTTCTCTTTCCATGATAATTTTGAAGGAATAAATAAGTTAACCAATAATTCATCACCCTGATGTGCATAAATCATTTCTCCATACTTGGCGTGATTTTCAAGACCTGAGCCTACACAGCACCAAAAACTGGTTTGAGGTTGAGAATAAACCCTGTAATGTCCTGTACGCATCGGTGTAAAATATACAAACCCACCTGTTTCAGGATTTTGAGTTGATAATATGTGATTATACAAAGCTCTTTCGTAGTAATCCATATACTTTCCCTGAGGATCTGACATGAATAATAGCTTTGTTAGTTTAAGCATATTATAGGTGTTACAAGTCTCTGGGCCCTGTTCACTATCCAACATACTTGAATAATCATCGATTGGATGAAAATGCTCTCTTACACTATTCCCACCAATACAAACAGAACGCTTGGTTACTACATTTTCCCAAAAATAACGAGCCGCATCACTCCACGCCTGATTATTTTCTTCATCAGCCACTCTTTTATAGCCAATAACTTTTGGAATCTGAGTATTGGCATGCATACCTGTTAGTTTATCTTCTTTGTTTATCAAAGGATTTAAAACACTAAGATCAGAAAACTGATGCGCAAGTTGTAAGTACTTTGAATCTCCTGTTAATTGAGCCACATCAGCAAAAACTTCATTTAAACCACCATGCTCGCTTCTTAGCATGTCCTGAATTTGCGCTTCACTAAGATTTGCAACCAACTGAATAGCCCAATCGGATAGTTTAATGAGCATATCTTTTGCAACAGTACTTCCACCGTACAAATAAGCATCTCTTAATCCTGCGTATATTTTGTGAATGTTATAAAGAGGTACCCATTTTTTATTTAATGAAAAAGAACCTGCATCGATATTACCTTTTGCAATGTCCTTCCACATTTCATACCCTCCTGGAATTCCTCCAAGATATCCATCACCAAAGGCATCCTGACATTTTTTCAATTCGGAAATCATGTATTCCATGCGTTCTTTCATTCTAACATCACCTGTTGATGCATACATTAATGAAAGTGCGGTTAAGTAATGACCTCCAATATGGCCATCTAAACCTGTATTTTCCCAGTTTGTATAACTTTCAGCCTTAGGTTCTAACCCGGCTTCTCTCAGATATGGAGCTAATAAACGATCTACATCCATCTCTAAGATATAATTCATATCTGTTAGCTCTGCCTTTTTAAAAGGACTATCTAACAATTCCACATCGCTTAACTGGAAAGGTTCTAATTTGGAATTCTCTTGTTTGCAATTGGTACATAAAACAACTACTGCAATCAAGTAAAATAGCATTATATTTTTCGTCATAACCTGGATTTAAATATTACACAACACTCTGGTTTATACAAAAGAATTATAGTTAATTAAAAAAAGCCGATCAGAAAAATTCATAATCGGCTTTTCGTCCTAAAATAATTAACTAATTAAATAAGCAATTTCGTTACTTGTTCGTATACATTATCGGCAGTAAAACCGAATTTTTCATCTAATACAGTGTATGGACCAGAATATCCAAAATGATCTAATCCCCATACTGTTCCATTAGCTCCCACAAGACCTTCTAATGTTACAGGTAAACCTGCTGTCATACCAAATCTTGGAACATCAACTGGTAAAACTTCGTTTTGATA
>NZ_JAPDPJ010000199.1 GCF_026013605.1 Plebeiibacterium sediminum | reverse complement strand
CACAAGTACGATAGAGTTGTTCTGGATATTTCTTCTGAGTAAAAATCATCTCTACCAGTTGTCCTAATGTTGCAGAGCGTTTTATTGCTTTGTCTTTATAATACTCAGGACTTCGGTTTAAATAATGCTGATGAGTAGAACACAAATGTTCTTTATCAGTGGTGTATGTTCTTGTTGAGTAACTACGTTGATGTACTGCTATTTGGTTGTATTTATAGTAGATGCGCACCATCGAGCGGGTATATACAACCTTTAGCTTTTTACCTATGTATTGATATGGGGCACTGTAGTAGTGCTTATCTTCTCCCAGATAAATATGATTGTTTTGAGCAAGTTTATATTCCTTGTAATACTTTATTTCGAAAGACCTTTTGGGTAGTTCTTGTAGTAATGATTTTTCGTTTGATAAAAAGTGCTCTTCTCTACAGTAATCGCGCTTTTGCATCCGGGTCTGATTGTGTTTCAATGTATGTTCTTTAATGGCATTGTTGAGTTCTGTAAGCGAAAAGAACTGTTGGTGCCGAATACGGGCATATACCCGATTGTAGATGAGTTTTACTTGATTTTCAACCAGAGCTTTGTCTTTGGGTTTTCTGGCTCTGGCAGGTACTACAGCCATATTGTAATGGTTAGCAAAATCTTCGAGTGCCTGATTAATGGTTGGTTCATACCTATTGGCTCTTATTACAGCGGATTTTAGATTGTCGGGAACCAAAACCTTTGGAGCCCCTCCTAAACTCTGCAAACAGCATGTAAGTGCATAAATAAAATCATCAATGCGCTGACTGGGTACTGCCATACAGAAACTATAATCGGAATATGGTAAACAGGCTACAAAAACCTGACATTCTATAACTTCTCCTGTAGTGATATCTACATACGAGAGCTTTTTTCCGGCATAGTCTACAAACAGTTTTTCTCCAGGCTCATGTTGCAATACCATGGATGGATTCTTAGTCAGCAAGTGTTGTGATAAATGGAAACTAAACTGACTTAAACTGTATCCAGTAGGGTTGGTTAAACGATATTCCTCCCATAGCAACTGCTTGGTTACTCCTGGTTTTTTGAGTTCAGCATCAAAGTAATCCAATTTACTTTTAAGCTCGTCGAAACGTTGATCTTTATATGCTGGATTGCCCGGATGAAAGACTTTTTCCAAAGTATGGTCTTCCATTTTTAACAGGGTGGCAAGACTTAGTTTAGAACTACGGTATTTACTCAAATAGCTTTTAACCGTATTTTTACTTATGCCTAAATTGCGGGCTATAGTTTTATTTCCGCACCCTTGACTGTGTAATTGTAGTATTTGTTTTACCTGGCTCATTCTTTTAGGTTTTCCTGCCATAATCAGTATCAATTAGTAGTTGCAACTACTAATTAATTAAACCTAAATCCAAGGGGGCAGCATGCTCCGT
>NZ_JAPDPJ010000198.1 GCF_026013605.1 Plebeiibacterium sediminum | reverse complement strand
GAGGATGTAAAATAAACACTGTCTGTAAGCAACAAATTATTAATATTGTGACTTATGGCAGAAAAGAAAAAAGAATCCCCAGAATATATTGCAATGCGGGATTTAGCTCTTAGTCAATTAAAGAGCGGA
The DNA here is from genome assembly GCF_026013605.1 of Plebeiibacterium sediminum. Classification (GTDB taxonomy): domain Bacteria; phylum Bacteroidota; class Bacteroidia; order Bacteroidales; family Marinilabiliaceae; genus Saccharicrinis; species Saccharicrinis sediminus. The sequence continues at coordinate 1,310 of NZ_JAPDPJ010000198.1, read as the reverse complement.
AAATCATTAACAGGAGAAGGAGGTGTTTTTGCACCCATTATTAAAGAATTTCTAGAAAGTGCTCTTTCCGCAGAGATGGAGTGTCATTTAGATGAAGAAGAACGTAGTATTGGGAATAAACGTAATGGCAAAAGCTCCAAAACCCTAAAAACTTCATCTGGAGAAATAACTATTGAAACACCACAAGATCGGCATAGTAGCTTTGAACCCCAGATAGTAAAAAAGCGAGAAACCATATTGGCAGATAATCTTGCACCACAGATTATCGGACTTTATGGTCGAGGAATGAGTTTGCGTGATATTTCCATCCACATACAAGAGATGTATGATGTTGAAATATCAGCAACAACACTAAGTGAGATTACAGACAGAGTTATACCACAAGTAAAAGAATGGCAAAATAGGCCACTGGATGAAGTCTATCCAATTGTTTGGATGGATGCTATGCATTATAAAGTAAGGGATGGTGGAAAAGTTACCTCCAGAGCAGTTTACAATATATTAGCAATTAATAAAGAAGGCCGCAAAGAACTTATCGGTATGTATATTTCCGAAAGTGAAGGGGCAAACTTCTGGTTATCTGTATTAACTGATTTAAAAAGCCGTGGGGTAAAAGATATACTTATCGCATGCACTGATAATCTTAAAGGTTTTTCAGATGCCATACTAAGCATTTATCCCGAAACGGAAATACAAAAATGTGTAATCCATCAAATTAGAAATTCACTGAAGTATGTTGCCTCAAAAGATCAAAAAACGTTCATGAAAGATCTTAAAAAGGTTTATCAATCAGCAACAAAGAGCCAAGCCGAGATGGAACTTCTTAACCTTGAAGAAGCATGGGGTAAAAAGTATCCTATAGTCATAAAATCATGGCATGAGAACTGGGAAGAATTAACAACGTATTTTCAATATGATGAGCATATTAGAAAGATAATTTACACGACTAATGCTGTGGAAGGTTTTCATCGTCAAATTCGTAAAGTAACTAAAACTAAAGGAGCATTTCCTAGTGATATGGCATTAATGAAATTGATCTACCTGGCTACTGAAAATATCTCTAAAAAATGGACCCAGCCTGTTCGTAATTGGGGATTAACCATTCAGCAGTTTTGTATAAAATTTGGAGATCGTATGAAAATTGATTTGTGATCAACCAACTCAAAAAAGCAAAAGTAGGTAGATTACAGAACCCGTCAAGGGTATATGAATGGCTTCGTACCTCAGCCACCCTTGACAGAACCTGAAATCTTCTCAATAAAGCTTTTGAGAATTGGTTTTAAGAAAAAAGATAATTTAATTTGAATAAT
>NZ_JAPDPJ010000197.1 GCF_026013605.1 Plebeiibacterium sediminum | reverse complement strand
TGATAGCAGGGCTTACAAAAACAAAAAGTCATGGGAACATATATAAAAGGAATCAACGGAAGATTCACAGGAAAAGTAGGTAGCACAGTAGGTAGCCAATGGAAAGGTATCTCTGTTATGAAATCGCTACCCGATTTTAGTAATCACAAAGCCAGTAAAAAACAATTGGCACACAGAGCAAAATTCAGACTTGCTACCAAATTTTTACAGCCACTGTATCCGGTGATACAATTGGGGTTCAAAAATCAGGACAGCTTAAAGTCGCCACAGAATGCAGCTATGTCGGAGTTAATGAAATACACCATCGAAGGTGAATATCCTGATTACAAGGTGAACCTGAATAATTTGGTGTTAGCCGTAGGATCATTAAAAGGCACAAACAGGCCAAGCGTTGAAGCTAATGGTGAAGAAGTTGTTTTTACCTGGAGATACAATGCATCAAGTGATGAAATGTTTAAAGACAATGGAGTAATTCTTGTAGCTATTGCTGAAGGCTATTATCCGGAATATACTATTGGTCAAAATGTTCGTTCTGAAGGTACAGCCAGCATGTATCTGCCAGATGCTCCTCCAGGAACAGTAGTACATTGCTATATCGCTTTTGCCGCTATGGATGATACAAACCGGGTAAGCAATAGTGTACATGCAGGAACTGTTATTATTCCGGAAGAAGGATAATAGATCATAAACCAAATCAATGCTTGAATTAAGGTCGTTTCTATTACAGGAACGGCCTTTTTAATTTGGTATGATACCACAGGCATAGCCCTTACAGACTATGCTAAAGGATACCGGACTTTCAGCCCGTGAAGTAACTTGAGGAGAGGTTTGTTGTAAAACATAAACTGTATGTTTTTACCACCAAGGCTCAAAGACACAGAGGGGTTTACGAACTATTTTGTTATTTTATTATTCATTATGATACAGGATGCAATCAGGTGATTTAAGATCTTTGAGTCATGGAGCCTTAGTGGTTTTATTATAAAAAACAATATACGAATAACCCAAACTGATTATACTATTAGATACCGGACTTTGGAATATTTCAAATTTATTTTGAGCTGTCCTTACAGGACGATAATTAACTTTATATGAATTCCCAAGGCGTTGCCTTGGGCTAAATTGAACTGTGCTTTCAGCACGATATGGAACTGCTATATTTACCAAGACTCAAGCTAGCGCGGAAATAATTTCCGTGCAATAATCAAGCTGTAAATCAATCTCATAAATTGCAAATTTAAACTGTTTATTTTTTGAGACAATAGATAAGGAATTGTATTCCGGGCAGTATTAACATATAGGCTTTTAGATAATAGCAGACCATTGATACCGGATTAAAAACACATACTCCAGTCAAATGATTATAAATCCTTGTACAAACTATAAGTTCGGCATAGCGTCTCGCTATGTCGTATAAGAAAAGGCCTCTGGCCTTAGCAAAAATCATG
>NZ_JAPDPJ010000196.1 GCF_026013605.1 Plebeiibacterium sediminum | reverse complement strand
CGATCAAGTGCAACAAATTAATAAAATGGTTCATTATTAACTGAAATATCACAAAAATGACAACGATAAAACCATATAAAAAGCTTTAAAAATGCTATTTAAAACACTATAAGTAAAAATCAAATTACTAATACTTTATAGATTATTTGCTGGAATATTGTTTAGTTCAACAAACCCTCCAATCTGTAGGTTATGCAAGCAACACTACATTAGAGGCAAGTGTTCTACTGAGCAGTTTCTTTCTTATTCTTTTTCGTTGGAGAAGCTTTCTTAATTTCTCCAGTCTTTTTATAATGGGAAATTATATCACTAATTTGCTTTCTCTCCCAATCTTTTAATGGTCTTGAATCAACTACAAAATCAATTCCTTCCGGTTCTCTTAAGCATCCCATATCTTTATACTTTAAAATATTTCTTAATCAATTTAACAGCAGCTTCAGGAAAGATAATCATCTTATGTCCTCCAACATGCACAGCTCCCAACATTTTTTCATAATGTTCTATTAATCTAGTCTTTGACATAAATGCTGAAATCCCTTCATAACCTTTATCCCATGAAGTTTTACACAGATATGCAACTAAATTTCCTGGAACGCCAACATATAGTTTATTCTTTCCTTTATTGAAAGGTGCACTTTCTATTAAATGCATATACATATGGTCTCCATAATCACTTATACTTACAAGTCCTTGAATGATTTTTGGATTTCCAATAATAGTTAGTTTAAATACCTTTCTGTCCGTTTGTTCAAATTCATATTTCCAATCAAACTGCCAGCCATTCCCTCTTTTAATCGGCCTCAATTCTTCTTGAGAGACTTCAAGTATTTCAGTTTCAAATCTGTCACCAGATATTGCATTCTCAATACTATTAGTCAATTTATCGATTTCGATTTCAATATGTTGAACTTCTTTTGCCATAATGCAAATTTAGGAAAATAAACTTGCTTCTATTAGATTGAGCACCACTTTTATTGCATTAAACCCAACGTTACCTGTATGTCTTCGGGGTTGGTCTGCGTATTACATTCCTTTCAACCTAACCAATTGTTAATGCGGGAAATAAACTCTCAAATTACAACCAACCCAACCCTGAAATATCACAGGCTGTTATGGGCTGGGCATTTTTCTCAAAACAATTAATGAATCTTTCCATTGTTCTATTTGATCTATTAGATACTTAATATTTTCATATCTTGATTTTTCAACCTTATTGTATTGTTCAAAATTTGCTTTTTTATAACTACTAAATGGATTTCTAATTCTATTTCGTCTTTGTAACTCTCTTTGAAAGTCTTTGTCTTCAAAGTTGGGATATCCATAAGCTATTACGTGTTGTTGAACTAAACCCGCAAAGCGGGAGCTTAGGCTAAAACTAACAAAATTCGTAAGATAATTACATTTTCTACCATTATTAATTTTTAAATACAATTGTAATGAGTAGAGAATCTTACCTACAACAAGCTTGTAAAGCAGTTCCTGAATTTAAACTTATCAG
>NZ_JAPDPJ010000195.1 GCF_026013605.1 Plebeiibacterium sediminum | reverse complement strand
AATTTTTATACAACGAAGAGTTTGATCCTGGCTCAGGATGAACGCTAGCGACAGGCCTAACACATGCAAGTCGAGGGGTAACAGGGAAGCTTGCTTCCGCTGACGACCGGCGCACGGGTGCGTAACGCGTATGAAACCTGCCTTTTACAAGGGGATAGCCCAGAGAAATTTGGATTAATACCCTATAGTCTTGTTTATTCGCATGGATGAATAAGTAAAGTTTCGGCGGTAAAAGATGGTCATGCGTGACATTAGCTAGTTGGTGAGGTAACGGCTCACCAAGGCGACGATGTCTAGGGGTTCTGAGAGGAAGGTCCCCCACACTGGTACTGAGACACGGACCAGACTCCTACGGGAGGCAGCAGTGAGGAATATTGGTCAATGGCCGGAAGGCTGAACCAGCCATGTCGCGTGAAGGAAGACTGCCCTATGGGTTGTAAACTTCTTTTATACGGGAATAATGTGACCTACGTGTAGGTTTTTGAAGGTACCGTATGAATAAGCATCGGCTAACTCCGTGCCAGCAGCCGCGGTAATACGGAGGATGCGAGCGTTATCCGGATTTATTGGGTTTAAAGGGTGCGTAGGCGGACTATTAAGTCAGTGGTGAAATCTTGCAGCTCAACTGTAAAACTGCCATTGATACTGATAGTCTTGAATTTAGTTGAGGTAGGCGGAATGTGTTGTGTAGCGGTGAAATGCATAGATATAACACAGAACACCGATTGCGAAGGCAGCTTACTAAGCTATAATTGACGCTGATGCACGAAAGCGTGGGGAGCGAACAGGATTAGATACCCTGGTAGTCCACGCCGTAAACGATGATTACTCGTTGTTGGCGATACATAGTCAGCGACTGAGCGAAAGCATTAAGTAATCCACCTGGGGAGTACGTTGGCAACAATGAAACTCAAAGGAATTGACGGGGGCCCGCACAAGCGGAGGAACATGTGGTTTAATTCGATGATACGCGAGGAACCTTACCTGGACTTAAATGTAGGCTGCATAGAGTAGAGATATTCTTTTCTTCGGACTGCTTACAAGGTGCTGCATGGTTGTCGTCAGCTCGTGCCGTGAGGTGTCGGGTTAAGTCCCATAACGAGCGCAACCCCTGTTGTTAGTTACCATCACGTAAAGGTGGGGACTCTAACAAGACTGCCGGTGTAAACCGTGAGGAAGGTGGGGATGACGTCAAATCAGCACGGCCCTTACGTCCAGGGCTACACACGTGTTACAATGGTCGGTACAAAGGGCAGCTACACAGCGATGTGATGCTAATCTCTAAAACCGGTCTCAGTTCGGATCGGAGTCTGCAACTCGACTCCGTGAAGCTGGATTCGCTAGTAATCGCGTATCAGCAATGACGCGGTGAATACGTTCCCGGGCCTTGTACACACCGCCCGTCAAACCATGGAAGTCGGGGGTACCTGAAGTCTGTTACCGCAAGGAGCGGCCTAGGGTAAAACTGATAACTAGGGTTAAGTCGTAACAAGGTAGCCGTACCGGAAGGTGTGGCTGGAACACCTCCTTTCTGGAGAGAGT
>NZ_JAPDPJ010000194.1 GCF_026013605.1 Plebeiibacterium sediminum | reverse complement strand
AGCGTTTTTGGTTCTTTTTGGGCGATGCAAAAAGAATAAAACTTATATTATCCCAATAACAATATGTCTTAAATATGAGAAATGATTTTTTATTGATTCTTCTTCGCTCAAGCCGCTGGGCTTTTCATTTGTTCATGCTATGTTAATTTTAAAGGTATTCACGATTTTCATTTCTTGTCTTGATACAAGAAACGAATACTCTGATATAAAAAAATATTTATGCAACATTCTCATTATGTCTTGGGTCATATACTACATGGCCTAATCGATAAGTAATTCCTGAGTTAATGATGCTATAAATTGTCCTTAATAGTTTATTTGCTATGTTATTCATAATTAAAAAATATGGTTTTCCTTCTAACTTCTTTCGCTCGTAATATAAACGATATTCTGGGTTTCTACTCTTAGCAACTACAGCACACATATAAAGCAATGTTTTAAGCTCCTTATCGGCCATATTGCTTACTTGTGATTTCTTTACCATCTTACCACTAGCATTTGGAAATGGACATACCCCTGCATAGGAAGATGCTTTTCTTGCTGTATTGATTTCTTTAAAGTTCCCAGTTTTAATAATCAACTCACAAGCTGTTACTTGACCAATACCTATAATGCCAGTTATTAAATGATAGTTTGTACTCAAGTCTATGTTCCCATCAATTATAAGCTGAATCTCTTCCTCTAAAGCATTAATTGATTGCTTTAAACTTTCTGCCATATTATTTGCTATTTGATGAGCTAAAATCGAATTATAGGGCATGGATGGCTTTGTTTTTTCATGTGTCAATAACATCTTTCTTTCCTTTACAAGTTGACCTCTTAACCTAAATAATTCTTTTAACTCTCTCATTTCTTCATCAGGATAAGCTGTACTTGTTAATTTATCACCAAAACGCTCTCCATATTCCCGTATGCGAGACGCATCCACCTTATCTGTTTTTCCCTTTTGCAAGCCCAGACTATGTCTAATTTCATATCCGCCTACTAATGCTATTGGTACATTTAAGCAATTACAGAGAAATAATAATAACTCACCATATACACCAGTATACTCTGCACACAGAAGAACTCCTTTGGGAAGTCCTTCCAAGAAGGATACAATTCCATTCAAATTATTCTTTATAATTTTATGAACAAGAACATTACCTTCATTTCTAAAACTTACATCAAACTTTTTTTGCGATAAATCAATTCCATAAATTAGTGCCATGTTTAATAATTTATGAGGCTCCAAGTTGAGTGGCTATTTCCGTAATAATGGGTTTTTCCCTAAATACTCTCTGGCTTTAACTCAATAAAATATGCTGTCCTTAATTCGTTTCGTAGATTTTATCTTAAGCAAAGAATAAGTTTACGCAGCATATGGAGTCTCTTTGTTACTTCCATAAATTAGACATTTACAATCTAATGCTAATATAACGGAAACAAAGAAGATCAAGGCTGCACCTGCTTCGCTCATAAAACTACGCTTCCTACGTCGAAAGCGCTGAACTCATCCTTTCGTACCTCAAGGATTCAAACAGCACCGCTTTTACCGACTTCAGCATCTTGTTTTATGGTTCAC
>NZ_JAPDPJ010000193.1 GCF_026013605.1 Plebeiibacterium sediminum | reverse complement strand
CGGTGCTGTTCGAAGACTTGAGGTACGAAAGTCAAGTTTCAGCGCTTTCGACGAAGGCATCGTAGTTTTTTGAGCGAGGCAGGTGCAGCCGGCGGACTTTTTGTTTCCTTTTTTGACTGTAGAAAAAAGGAAAAGCCCATCGGCTTGAGCGAAAAAAAGAACAAGAGAACAAGGAGAAGGGAGAAAGGTGATTGAGCGAAGAGCTGGGTGCAGAGAGCTTAGTGCAGAGGGCTTAGTGCAGAGGGCTTAGTGCAAAGAGCATAATGCGAATGCAAAAGACTGAGGTATACGGTGGTAGAATATTGTATTATATGGTCCGAGTTACAAACTCGAACCAGCAGTGGTTGAGGAAAATGGTTATGAATTATTGTAATATAAGGTACAAGATGCAATCTTGCACCAGAAAACGGTAAACTCTCACCAGCAATTTTGTAATAATTAAAGCTTGCAGCAGCCCTGCAACGGAATAAGAATAATCACAGTAGTATTAAATAAATTGATCGATGTCAAAAACCAGCTTTTTAAGAAAGGTAAATACCAATAAGGATTTATTTTATGTGGCGCATGAAGGGATAGAAAAAAACTTCCCTATCCACAGTCATAATAAGCACCAATTGTATTACCTGGAAGGTGGTGCGGCATATTTTAATACTCCTCGTAAATCTTTTTTTGTTCCGGCCAATCACTTCTTATGGATACCCGCAGGACTGGAACATAATATTATATTCAGAACCAAGGCTAAAATGGTGCATAACATCTACATTCCCACCATTTTAAAAACCAGTAATCCCTCGCTTGAAACTAATGCAGGGATATATCCTGTAACTAACTTATTGGCTGAAATGATAAACTACACCTTAAGCTGGAAAGGTGAAATTGGCAATGATGATCAGGAGAAATTCCAGTTTCTGATTACCTTAAATAATGTGATTGCCAGCGCAGCCAACCTTCCTTTACCAATAGCCTTACCAACAACAAACAACGAAAGTTTAAGTGAAATCGTAAAATACATTCATCGTAACATCGACCAGCCTCTTTCATTGGATTATATTGCCGAAAAATTTAGTTACAGCACCCGCACCCTATCTCGGTTATTTCAGAATAACCTGAATACTTCTTTTTTACAATATGTAAAACTAACACGCATTATTAAAGCCATGGAATTGCTATTACAAACGGATCTCTCCATTAGCGAAATAACCTTCAAATGCGGATACAATAACCTATCTTCTTTTAGTTATGTATTTCATAAAACCGTAAATATTTCTCCTGCTGATTTTAGAAAGAAAACTAAGAGTAAGTGAGAAGGGGACGAGGGGAACAAGGAGAAAGGAGAAAGGAGAAAGGTGGCAAGGTGGCAAGGTATTTAAGCAGAGAGCTTAGTGCAAAGAGCGTAATACTGGTTGCTATTAGGCTAATAATAATAATCCTTTTAGAAATATCTTTCAATCTCGAGTGGTTATTCCGGCATCAGCTGGTAAGCCAAAAAACAAGATGGTGTAGTCGGTAAAAGCGGTGCTGTTCGAAGACTTGAGGTACGAAAGTCAAGTTTCAGCGCTTTCGACGAAGGCATCG
>NZ_JAPDPJ010000192.1 GCF_026013605.1 Plebeiibacterium sediminum | reverse complement strand
ATATTCTTTAATATGCATGCCATTAAATTCAGGGAAGAGCGTATTTTATTTCCTTACATACTATCAACTATAAGCGAAAGTCAGTTAGAAACTATATACTACTCCCCAATTACTGGACAGCTACTTGATGTTCTTTAGACAATTTTTTTCGTTTTTTCTTTTCAGATACTTTACTTATTGAGCAAGGGGTTCTGACAAGGTGGAGCGCTAAAAATACTACCCTGTTAAGGGTGGAGATTTTTGGGTACTACCTTGTCAGGTTCACGTCTCAATATACCTTTGTCATCTGTAAAAAAAACAACGATTTATTATGCTGCTGCCATTTGATTGATAAATATCTCAAATGGTTTTTTTCTGCCAATTCCCTGGTGACATTTACGATAATTGTAGTGTTCAAAGAAGTCTTTCAGTCCCTGATACAATTCCCACCCATCATCAGCTGGATTCAAATATACATAATCTCTTTTTACTGTTCTCCATAAACGCTCAATATAAATATTATCAAGCGCACGTCCTTTACCATCCATACTGATTCTGATACCCTCTTCTTTCAAGAGGTTAACCCACTTGTGGCAGGTGAATTGACAGCCTTGATCTGAATTAACGATATGTGGCTTGCCATGCGTAATTATAGCCTCCTTCAGAACCTTAATACTGGCCTCGGCATCCAAGGTATTAGATAACCCCCAACCAACAACAAATCGGCTGTAAACATCAATGATTGCAGTCAGGTACATGAAGCCTTTTGCCATCGGTATGTAGGTGATATCTATCTCCCACACCTGATTAATACTGTTTATCTCAAGATTCCGCAGTAAGTAAGGATGAACATACTCGGCATGAAGCATTTTACTCAAATTACGCTGTGGGTAAATAGCCATTATCCCCATCTTGCGCAACAAGCGGCGTACGCGTTTTACGTTCACGGCATACCCAGAGTCTGCCAATAAATCCTGCATTTGAAACACTCCGTATGTCGGGTGGTCCATGAAAAAAGAATCCAATAAACGCATGATTTCAAGATTCTCTTCAGATTCACCTTTTGTGTTATAATAAAGCCCACTGCGGCTAATATCCATCAAAGCACATTGCGCACTTATACTCAATTTACTTTGAGGATCCACAAGCTCTCGCAACACTTTCACAGACCCAGTTTCTTTAAGTTTTTTTTTAGATAATCCTTTTCCATCTCAAGCCTTCCTATTTTTTTATAGAGATCCTGAACGTCAACCTGCTCTTCCTGTGGTTTCTGAGTGCTTCTTTCAAAAACACTGCTTGAGTTTTCCAGAAAGGCTTGCTTCCACTTACTAATCTGACTCTGACTAACTTTGAATCTCATCGCTAACTCTGATAGGCTTTCTCTTTCTTTCAAGGCTTCAATGGCAACCTGAGCCTTGAAGGCCGATGTGTGATTTCGTCTTTTCATACTGCTTAAATGTAAATATTATTTTTGTCTTAAGCAGTTGTCCTAAAAGCGGGGAGTATTATACTATGAACCGGGAAGGATTTGAGCTTGGCTTTCCTTATATACAACCCAAACGAATAAAAAAAGACGAGATGGAAACAGCATTTGATGATGGAGT
>NZ_JAPDPJ010000191.1 GCF_026013605.1 Plebeiibacterium sediminum | reverse complement strand
ACAGATAAACCGAAATACTATTGCCTGCATTTTGAAGGACATTCCATCAAAAATTGAGTTGTCCCTTCAGGACGCTTATTTATAGCTTGGTCACATCCCCAAGGCGTTGCCATGGGCTAAAATAAACTGGGCCTTCAGCCCGATAATAATATACAAGTATATTGCAAAGCAATTAAAATTCGTACCATTCGTGGATCCTTAAATATTGGCAAATCTAAGAATCAGCAAATAGGCAAATAAATCTACTGCATAATAAACACTTCCAAATGTTTCAGTCCTTCAGCCTGACTTATTCCCGTTGATAAGAACAAGGGGCGTTGCCACCTTGCTGTGATATTAAAGGCTTTCAGCCTTAATTAAATATATTGATAACTAGTGAAATACAGAGGTAATTCGATAATAAAATACAAGTATTTTGCAATGCAATTAAAATTTGTATGATTCGTGCAATTAACAATTCAGTGTTTACTTTTTATTGTATTGCTGAACTCATTCTTCGTTTCGCGGTTCCTAAAAATTGACAAATCAACAAATCAACAAATCAACAAATCAACAAATCAACAAATCTATCAATAACCCAACGCTAACTGCAGCCTGAAATCTAAGGACTGAAGACTGCCAACTGCCGACTGAAGACCTCCCTACCACCTCAAGTACAACTCTGCTTCCGGCAAGGTATCTTTTCGGGTGCTATAGACCTATCACAACCCGAACCCAACCCGAACAGAACCCCATTCCACCCGAACGCGACCCGACCACATACCGAAGCCGTATCCAAAATCTCCCCAAAATGACGTTTTTCTGAATAATTTTTGCCGATTTTGGCGATTTTCGGAATAATTTTCCCCGTTTTTGGCATTTTTTTGAATAATTGGGTGTTTTTGGCCCTATTTCGCATCACTTCTAAAACTACCCATTTCCACTCATAATTGATTTTCAATCATTTACAAAGACAAAAAGTCACAGTAAAATTACTGTTATTTTTTTGTACACATCGTTGATCTAATTTAGTTATCGAAAGCTAAAGGAAAGGATTCAAGGTTAAAGTAGGCAGTAAGTAGGCAGTAGGCAGTAGGCAGTAGGCATTGAGCAGTAGGCATTGAGCAGTAAGCAGTAGGCAGTAGACTGAGGAACTTAGGACTGAAGACTGAGAACTGTAGACTGAGAACTGTAGACTGAAGACTGTAGACTGAAGACTGAAAACCAGCAATAAAGTCGGCCGATACCATGTTTAACCCGATCCTCTTTATGATCTGATCAATGATAAAGAGGATTACAAAAAAAGAAAAATGAATGAAGTCAAAAATTTCGCCATCGGTTCACTGGGTACTTTAGGAGCATTGGAAATGGCAGATGCACAAATATTCTCAGCCCAGGATACTGATCCTCAAACATTGTTGATCAGGACAGCGATCACCCTGCTAGCAGGAACACTCACAACTGTTGTTTCAAACTGGATTAAAAGGTATAAAGCCCGTAAACAGGCTGAAAGAACAGCGGCTAAAAAAAGCCATAGAAGAAACATCATTAAAATTAAAAATCGTAAAAATAAATAGTCATGGGAAAGTTTAATAACGGAATCCTTGGTGGATTCAACGGAAAAGTAGGTAACGTGGTAGGTGCAA
>NZ_JAPDPJ010000190.1 GCF_026013605.1 Plebeiibacterium sediminum | reverse complement strand
TTGCGAGTAAAAACATCAATCCAACCTACTGTTGTCATAGTTATAAAGTAAGCTGCTTGATTATCGAATATTTTGTATTTATCTGACATAATATAGGGGTTAGATTATTATATCTGATAAAAATAACAAAATATATTTTCATTAATTAACCGGAATGCAATTCCTTATTTTTGTGCGTACAAGATAAAAACATTCAAATCAAAACCCTATAAATGATTTACAGCACGCTTATTGCACGGAAAGAATTTCCGCGCTAACAACAGGGATATATCCGAGCCTACGGGTGATTGTATCATCAGTACTAAAATATTATGATTTCCTAACTTAAAACTTCTGACTCCCAGCTTCGTCCTTCCAACTTTTCTTTTATCATTTTTTAACTTTTTACCATTTGACTTTAATATTCGGTTTAGGTAAATTTATTATAATACTAACCAAAACTATATCATCATGTTAGCTTTAATTCATACCATATCCGATAATATTATCTTCAGAAAATCATTAAAATGGACTAACCTATCTGTTGATAAAGAAGAAACATTTGATAGTACAAATATTTACGTTCAAATGGAATCATTCATGAATAAATATCTTAATAAACTAAGCTGTAATAAGGCAAAGCCAAATCTTATTGAGAAATGTCTGCGTAATCTTTTATCTGTTAAAAACAGTATGGATGAAACTCCCTGGTCAATTCCTTGCCATATTAACGATAATGAGAAATCTATATTTTTAAGAGATCTTGATTTTTATCTTATGATATCAGGTGTTTTACTTAAATCATGTGCTTTATTTAAAGGGTTTATACCCAAACATCATTGTCCACCAATAAGTGCAATGCTACCCTCATTTGCCAGTAATAAAAAAAGAGTTCTTCAGGCAATAAACTGTTTGAATAGTAGTAAATGGAAACAAACGGTTACTCTCTACATGCAAAACAGTCAATACCTGAAAGCTTTGGATGATATTCAAATTCATTTAAGGAAGCCAAATTACAATCAGGAGTTATCTCAATTACAACAATTATTGTTACATACCTTTTCTGTATTACCGGAAACTCAAATTGATGAGTATTATAAAACTATTGCTATAAATGAACTTAACAAGCATTTTAAGTCATTAAAAGCTATTCCTAAACAAATTTCTAATATTGAATGGAAAGCAATAAGATGTATAATTACGGTTTTAATACAATACAGTGCAGATGCGGAACCTATTGTTTCAATCTATCACAACATAAGAGAGGGGTTAATCAAAAACAGTGATTTCAATGTAAAAGCAGAAATACAATTCTTTAAAAAGCAAATTCAATACATTAACAAGTTAACACATAAAAAAGTAAAGATTAATCCGCTTGCTCTAAATATATGTACTGATATTTTAGAAGATCTCAATTTTTTAAAAACTAATGCAAAGCCTGGTCAAATACAGGAAGCATATCTTGAGTGGAGGCATACTCCAAAAGTCTTTGTTAGCTACCTCCAATCGGCTATAGCTAATGGCTACATCACTTTGAAGGGGAATGCAGATATGAAACCGATCATTGAATTTATATCTACTTTTCACTAGTGACCGAGTAAAAAAATAAAAGAGGGTACTTCCTTTCGGTTTCCCCTCAAAGTTGTAAATTGATTTTGCGAAACTTTTTACAACATGA
>NZ_JAPDPJ010000018.1 GCF_026013605.1 Plebeiibacterium sediminum | reverse complement strand
GTCATTATAACAATATCATTAACTATTTTAATAATAGAAGCACAAATGCAGCAGCAGAATCTTTCAATGCTAAAATTAAAGAATTCAGAAGGCAGCTCAGGGGTGTTTCAGATGTAAAATTCTTCTTATTTAGGTTAACAAAAATTTTGCATGATTATTAATTATACAATTTAGACCCAACTTTTTTACATGATCCATTTGTATCATAACTTCACATTATATTTTCGGAAGATAATACTGATGAATAAACAGACTAAAAAGAATGCAAACAGTCGATTTGCATAAGGTAAAATTTCGAGTATACCATCGTTTCGCAAGAAGATTCCATAGAATCCCTGCACTCCCCAATTTAGAGGTGAGAATGAGCTAATTTCTCGCATTACCGGACCCATTATATTAACAGGTACCCAAACGCCTCCTAAAGCGGCTAAAATTACTGAAGAAACAGATCCAAAAGTAGAGGCTTGAACTTGTGTTGTAGCAAGTGTTCCAATAACTATTCCATAACCAGTTGCTGCAAAAGCTGAAGTAATTGAAATTAACAGGAATGATGAGATATTTCCTAATTGTAATTTTGGTAAACCTAATAACGGTAAAATATAAATTCCCATCAATAATATTACAATGGCTTGCAGAACGCATATTAAAACATATACGGCAACTTTGCCACTCATGATCTGAAAATAATTTACAGGAATTGTTTTAATACGAGCTAAGCAACCATCAGTTCTTTCTTTAATTACATTACCTGCCACAGGAATACAAATTAAAAACATTCCAAAAAGAGTCCATGCCGGAACGTTGTGTTGCGTTGAATTAGGGAGTATACCATCGTTGTATTCAGATACTAGTTGCTCCTTTATTTCAAATGCAGGTTCGTCAGGATAGGAAATATCATGACGAGTATTCATTAAGGCATCTAATACTTTAGTATACGTTTTAAAGATAATAGACATTTCACTTTTAACAGAGAATTCTGCAAAGCTACTTTTTACCAATAATTTAAATGATTCTTTAGTAACAGGATCAAACAATAAATTAATTTCTGTAGAATTTTTAGTGCTTGTGGTATCTACCTTTATAGATGGCACTTGTTGTTTGACCAATAGTAAGGCCCTTCTTTTAATGGCTTTTGTAGCTCCTTTGGGTATTATAATACCAATTTGAAAATCTCCCTCAGCAACTTGTTTTTTAGCACTTTCTTCAAAGTGAATACTATCACCAATTAATTCTGTTACTTTAAATATATTCTGATTTTTGATACCTTCTCTTAATGATTCTCCAACTTCCCCTCCATCATTATCAACAATAATAACTGAAATACTTGTTTCAGAAAGATTTTGAAATGTTTTATGTTGCAATAAGGCTACAACAACAACTAAAATCATAGGCATAAAAAACAATAACATTACGCCTTGTATGTCTCTAATAAGAATAAGTGATTCTTTATATATTGAGAAAAATATCTTTTTCATTGGTTTAAGCTTTGTCAAAAATGATGTCGAATACCAAATAGAAATCGTAATTTATAGTGTATTTGTTGATTAGATATAATCAATACTCTTAGTCTCTTAATTTTTCACCTGTTAGTTTTAAGAAAACATCTTCCAGGTTATTGCAATCTTTATGAGAATCTAAAAGTTCATTTGGGCTTGCTGTAGTTATTAACTTTCCTTTGTCAATAATTCCTAATTGGTTACATAACTTTTGAACATCTTCCATAATATGAGATGTATAAATTATTGTAGTTCCCTCAATATTTAATTTTTGAAGAAATTTTCGAATAACATTTTTTGATTGTACATCGATTCCAACCATTGGTTCATCCAGAATCAAAAGTTTTGGAGCATGAAGAAGTCCAGCAATAAGGTTGATTCTTCGTTTCATACCGCCTGAAAATGTAGAAATTTTTTTGTTCTTTACGTGAATTAACCCCAACTCCGTTAGAAGTTCATCAATAGTGGATTTAAGTTTTTTTAGAGACAAGCCATATAAACTTCCAAAATAAATTAGATTTTCATTTGCAGATAGGCTGTCGTATAAAGCTATGTCCTGAGGAACAACACCTATAAAATGTTTTATTTTATTTAGGTGAGTACGAGAATCTAAATTGTAGATTAAACATGATCCGGAACAAGGTTTTAATAAACTGCTGATAATTGAAATGCTGGTTGTTTTACCTGCTCCATTGGGACCTAATAATCCAAAAAAATCACCTCTATTGATAGAGAAAGAAACATGATCAACAGCAGGTTCTGTTTTTCCTTTATAGTATTTTGTTACGGATTGAAATTCCAGAATAGTTGTTGAACTCATCTCTAAAATTTAGTCTAGTGATTTAACTATTTTTCCTAATTGCGTAAATAGAACTTTTTCGCGCTGTCCTATCTCATAAAGACTGTTGGCCACATCATTATATCCGATTTCTCCAGAGCGATTTTTATATATTCTAGAAGCATCAATTGCAAAAGCTCTCCACATGTCACCAATTGTTGTCATGTCTGTAGATAACTTATCAAGTTGTGTATTCTCAAATTTTTGAGCTGCTTCTTGTAAAAATGAAGCATATAAAAAGCGGAAACCAGCACCCCCTGTTCCTATTTCTTCCTGCATTCTTACTATTTGACCAAGAAAACGTTCCGATTTTTTGTTTCCATATTTTTTAGGCCATTTTCGGATGCGCTTGCTTAGGAACTCAATTCCTTCAATACCTACGATGCCTTTATAGTAAAGCATTTGAGTCACATTCTTTTTAATACCTTTTATTATTGCAGTATTAATATCTGTTAACCCTTTATTGCATTGAATACTATACATTTTTCCTTTGGGACTTCCTGTTCCTTTAGCAAATCTGACTCTAACTAATTCCTCGTAAGAAAGTTTTTCAACATTCTCCATAATGGGATCGCTAATCAAATACTGATTATTCTCTTTTCCCATACCAACAATGTTATGAGCATTAAAATGAAATCGATATTGGGGAGGAAAATACGACAAGTGATAAACGCCAACAACCATTCCTGTTGGAATGCCATCGTTAAGGTTTGCATCTAACTTTGCCATAGCTTTGACTGGCGACCTAAATTTCTGGGATTGAACTTTTATTCCCAGATTTTTAGTGGCGTGGTTGAAAATATGTCCGGGCATTGGCCTGAATGAGAATACAGGCATGCCGTGTAATTTTATAAATGGTAAATAGGCAAAGAACAATCCTGCACCAATCCCAAAAACCATTGCCTCGCTAATGTCAACACCCTGATGTTTTAATAAATTTCTTGTAACACCATTTTCACAGTGAGAGGACATTCTATGATCGAATTCAATCTTCATTACAGCACTAATCTATTTTTTTTACTTCGTCAACACTTTTGTAACCAAAAGCATATCTGTAAGTTTCTAATTGTACATCGGTTAATTTTGATCCCACTTTAAAACTACAATCCCGCCATACTCTATACCAACTATAACCAGTGTAACCAGATAGTATTTTAATACTCATCATATTTTTCTTCATATGATAATAGATGAAGCTTTTCTTTTTTCTTAGATAAAGTTGTCTGGCTTTTTCCATTTTCTCTTCCTCAAACTCCCAGGCTTGTTCAAGAGCAACATTCTTTGGTTCAAATCCTGAACTTTTTACAGCTTTATATTTACCTTCATCATCAACAGCAAACTCAATAACACTAAAGTCTTTTTTGAATTTATCAGAATGATCCTGAGGAACTTCATTTATTTTCATGGCTTATAATTTTAGTTATAAGAGCTTATTGTTATCAAGCATTTTATACTACAGTTAATAAAGCATAAGTGTAAGAAAATCTAGCACTTTCAGGAATCATCATTAAGATTTTTTGTCCTTTAACTAATTTCCCGGAGTTAAATAATTCTTCAAGCATGATAAATCCTGAAGCAGAAGCCACATTGCCTACATTAGGAAGATTTAAGAACCATTTCTCATCCGGTATTTCTAATCCTTCATCAATTAATGATTGATTGATATGCTTTTTAAAGAACATTGATGAAATATGAGGCATGAAAAAGTCAATCTCGTCTAAAGAGAAATTATTTTTCTCCAAAATTTCAGAAAGGAATTTACCTCCGAACTTGGTAATATATTTTTCAAGAAGCTTAGAATCCTGTTTTAAAGAAAATACAGATTTTTCAAGTAGCTCCTTTTGATCCAGACTCCTCCAAGGGCGAACTCTTCCTGTTTCATCTTTTAATCCACCAGCATACATGCAGGTTTCAGACAGATGTGCAAAAGATTTAATTTCTATCCATTCTAGTTTTAAAGATATCCCATCAGTATTGGGTTTGTCTTCTAATAAAACAGCAGCAGCACCATCGGAAAGCATCCAACGTAAAAACTCTTTTTCAAAAGCCACATAACCATTCTCTCCAAGTTCTTGAAGATGTGTTGATTCTTCTTCAAAATTTTTGGACATCATCCAACTTGACATGTTTTCAGAGCCTACGCAAACGGCATATTTTGATTTCCCTGTTTGAACAGACATATGTGCGTAGTTCAAAGCCCACATTGTACTGTTACAAGAACCTGTTGCAGACATGGCATCAACGGCTCCAATACCTAATTGACCATGCACCATACACGATAATGAAGGCATTTGTATATCAGGAGAAGCGGAACCGCTTGTTAATAAGTCAATTTTTTGAAGATTTACACCTTGTTTTTCAAGAGCTTTTATGGCTTCAACAGCCATATCTTCAACTGAATGTGTAATGTTTCCTTCTTTATCTAATGCGTAATATCTGTTTTTTATACCATTGTTTCTTAATACAATATTTTTGGCTTTTGATCGTAAGCCTTTAATCTTTCCCAGATAGTCTTCCATTTCATCATTGCTTACCGCTTGATTAGGAAAGAATTTAGATATTTTATTAATGAATGTCATAGTTAAATGTTATTTTAGTTCAATCCCCTGATAGTATGCTATCGTCCTTTTTGTTCTAAACCTAAATAAAAGATGTATTAAATTAAAAACAAGCATTGCAATTGGAGATAATCCAAATAAAGCAAAAAGCAGGTAGGCTCTAAAAACGTTAATTCGTTTATGCCATTCCTTGCTATATGTTTTGGGTTTAGATACGTACTTACTGAATTTTCTGAATATTTTTTTAGCATTAAGCTCCGTCATTAAAACCGAAAATTTTATATCTACGGCTTTTAGGCTAATAAGTTCCTTTTGCAACAAATTTTTATCACCCTGATTTAGGAAACTGTTTATAGCTGGTGCAAAACGTTTTGCTTCTGAAATTGTTTTGTCGCTAATACCAGCATTAGGTAGTATTTTGTATGGGCCTTTATTTCCATACACTAACCATTTAATAATTGTAATTGCCGAAATGTAATTGTGATTGGTATCACCAAGTACAATATTTCCAACAAGAGTTGCATTGGCATCAACAATAAACTTTTTAATAGATTCCTGAGCTGAATAACACATGTTTCTGGCTCCATGAATAGTTAAAACATTTTTATTTTTTAAAAATGATTTTATTTCAGAATGTTTTAAAAATGCAGTTACAGGAACTGAAGGAGACAAGAACCATGATTGACAGCCAATAATAACTAAATCATAATCTTTGTTTTTATTAAATGAGAAGGGCTCCAGTTCGCAGCCTCTTTCTTCAACACTGTCAGGAAATACGTCAAAAAAGTATTCGCCCCAAGGAAATGGATATTCCTTTGTAGGCTTAATTATTTCATAATCGATAGCTATTTCACTGTTTTGTGCTAATTCATCAACCACAGAATGAATGACGTTTTTTAACTGTCCGGATTGAGAATAATACACAACAAGAATTTTCTTCATAATATTGGAATCTACTACAGTTTTGAAATTTACCTAAAAGAAAAATAAATCAACAACGCTGTAATAATCAAAGGCGTTTAAGTTGGGTGCAAAAATACCTTAATATATTAATTTAACAAATATTCAATATGTTCAAATATTGTTCTTTATAAAATAATTATAGAAGCTTTTTTTGTTATGTTTGTGATAAGCTTAATCTAATAATAAAGAAACTCACAAGTAGATTTGTGTTTAAAAGATGATTTAATCGAAGTTGAGTTTATTATACAATATAAAAGGAAAATAAGTCCTATGAATTTACCTAAACAAGAAAAAGTACACATTACGGGTATGGGAATAATATCTGCATTGGGTAAAAATGTTAAGGAAAATCTCGATTCAATTCTTGATGGAAAATCAGGAATAAGAAAAATTCAATATCTGGATACTGTCCATAAAGATAAATTTCATGTAGCAGAAGTGCCATATACTAATGGTGAATTGCATGAATTAGCGGGTATTCCTTTGATGGATTATTTCCCGAGAACTACTTTGTTAGCAAGCATTGCTGTTAAAGAAGCATTGCAGGACTCCAATTATAGTGATGATACTGATATTAGAACCGGGTTAGTTATGGGAACTACAGTTGGAGGAATGGATGTTGCTGAAACAAATTATAGGGTTGAAGCAGATAAACCAAAATATTGGGTTGCTTGTCAGAACAAAAGTTATACAGCGGACTACCTTGCAGAGCAGTTTGGAATAAACGATTTTGTTACTACAATAACAACAGCCTGTTCATCTAGTGCAAATGCAATAATGATAGGCTGCGAACTTATAAAAAATAATCAGTTGGACCGTGTAATTGTTGGGGGATCAGATTCTTTGTGTAAATACACGTTAAATGGTTTTAATACACTGATGATTTTAAGTGAGGAGCCATGTACGCCTTTTGATGAAGATAGAAAAGGATTGACTTTAGGTGAGGGCGCGGGATTTCTGGTGTTGGAAAGTGAAGCGTTGGTGAAAAAATATAATAAAAAATCCTATGCTGTAGTAAGTGGTTATTCAAATAAAAATGATGCCTTTCATCAGACAGCAACCTCAGAAAATGGAAATGGTCCATTTTTATGCATGAGTGATGCATTAGAAATGGCAGAGCTTTTACCTAAGGATATCAACTATATTAATGCCCATGGAACTGGTACTCCTAATAATGATTTAACAGAGAGTATTGCCATTGAAAGAGTATTTGGGGAGCAATATCCACCTTTTTCATCGTTGAAGCCATTTATTGGTCATACCTTAGGCGCAGCAGGAGGAATTGAAGCTATTTTTAGTGTGCTATGTATTAATAAGCAGATAATTTATCCGAGCTTAAATTTTAAAAATCCAATTTCAGAAGTGGAAGTTAAACCAAATGATACATTAAAAAAAGCAAAAATTACCCATGTAATGAGCAATTCCTTTGGTTTCGGAGGTAATGATACAACGGTAATCCTGTCGCAATCCTAATTTTTGAGAAAAACGATTTCAAGTAATAGCATGAGTGTTTATATAAAATCAATTATAGCAGTTTCTGCACAAGATACATTTGAAAACAATACATTACCACAGGAACTTGCTCCTGCAACAAAATGGATGAAGTGTATCACTCCTGAGTTTAAAAAATATATTCCAGTTAAGGTCTTGAGACGAATGAATCGCTTTAGCAGAATAAGTTCTGTAAGTGCGTTTAAATCGCTGGCAAATTTAGGAATAGAAAAACCTGAGGCAATTATAACAGCAACAAGTTTGGGTTGTGCTGATGATTCTGAGAAATTTTTGAATCAGATGCTTGATAATAATGAAATGCTTTTGACTCCAACGAGTTTTATACAATCTACTCATAATGCTGTAGGTTCCAATTTAGCATTAGCATACAAGTGCCATGGTTATAATATGGTTTATACACATGATAATAATGCTTTTGAAACAGCTTTACTCGATGCATCTCTAAAAATTAAAGATGGTAAGTTGAATAATATTTTGATAGGGGCGGTGGATGAAATATCAGAAGAGAATTATTATTTAAAGGATACTTTAAGCAGATGGAAATCATCAGAAGAGACGAATCTGGATTTTGCATCAAGTATAACAGAAGGAACAATACCTGGTGAAGGGGCCACCTTTATGACTGTAACAAATGATAAAGAAGATGCAGAGCTGGAATTGATTGGAACTGAAGTTTTTTATTCTTTAAAATCAAGTGAATCATTATCAGATAGGATAAAACGGTTTGTAAAGAATCAAAATATTGATTTGGTTGATGTAGATACGTTGATGTTGGCGATAGATGGAGATATTAGGAATGTAAAAGTATATCAGGATCTGATGGGTGAAGATTTCAAACATGCAAATATTTGTCATTATAAGCATATATGTGGAAGCTACGATAGTGATGGCGGATTTGCTGTTTGGGTTGCATCTCAAATGGTAAATAAAGTAACTGTACCAGATTATGTTTATCTCCGAAAAGTTGAATGTAAACCAAAAATAATTTTAATTGCAAGGCAAAATCTGAATCGAAATTTTGGACTGGTACTATTGAGAGCAGTTTAAAAAGCATTCTTATTGTCAATGAGGAATAATTTATCATAAAACTCTGGTGTAGATTTCTTAAAAAATCATTAAAAGCTAGAAAATATGAGAAATATCAGTTATTTTCGCCAAACTATTAAAAATTGGCAAAACAAGCACGTATAATAAAATGACTGATAAGAGAATTGAAAATATCAATATTGACGAAGAGCAAGCAATTTTAACTCCCAACGAATTAAAGGATCTTTACCCTTTAAATGAAAATATCATAAAAACAATAGAGGAAGGGCAGGCTACTATTAAGAAAATCGTAAGTGGAGAATACAAACGAATTCTTGTAGTTGTAGGTCCGTGTTCTATTCATGATATAAAAGCTGCAAAAGAATATGCTCAACGATTAAAGAAGCTTTCAGAACAAGTTAAAGATTCTCTTTATTTAGTTATGCGTGTTTATTTTGAAAAACCGCGAACCACAGTTGGCTGGCAAGGACTAATAAATGATCCTTTATTAGATAATAGTTTTGAATTAGAAGAAGGGTTGAAACAAGCCAGAGAGCTGTTATCTTATATCGCAGAAATTGGAATGCCAGTTGCCGGTGAAGCTTTAGATATTGTTACACCTCAATATATTCAGGATTTAATTTCATGGACTGCCATAGGAGCTCGTACAACAGAATCGCAAAGTCATAGAAAAATGGCTAGTGGTTTATCATCTGTAGTAGGATTTAAAAACGGTACAGATGGTAATTTAGAGATTGCTATAAATGCGCTGGAGTCTGTCGCATCACCTCATAATTTTATCAGTATTGATCCGGATGGTCATGTTGCTGTTGTAAGAACCAAAGGAAATACCAACACGCATATCATTTTAAGAGGTGGTAAGAAGCCTAATTATGATGCTGCAAGTGTTGCAGAATATGAGGCTAGATTACAAAAAGCAGGATTGCCAGCTCGAATAATGATCGATTGTAGTCATTCAAATAGTTGCAAAAAAGCAGAAAATCAAGCTAAAGTATTAAAAGATATTGAATCTCAAATTCAGAATGGAAATACATCAATCATGGGAGTGATGATTGAAAGTAATCTGAATTTTGGTAAACAAAAAATCCCTGCAGATTTATCAGCTCTAAAATACGGTGTATCAGTTACAGATGAGTGTATTGGATGGGGTGAAACAGAAGAGATATTAATAGATTTTGCTAAGAATATAAAATTTTAAAAGATCTGCATACTAGAATGATCTAAGGTATTTTATAGATTAGAAATAAATTGTGATAACTTGCTGTTTTGTTAAGTTTTACGGAATTAAGCTTTGTTGAATCTGTAAATAGATTTAAATTGTTAGTGATTACTATTAAGCTGTCGTGATGGCTTATTAAAGAGTCATATTTGTTTTCATTGTACATTGGAATGTTAAATTTTTCAAGGTAAATAGATATTCCATGTGGTTCACAACCTATGCGTATAATTGGAGCATTAGAATAATTTGGGTATAACTCAGATAATAATTTAGAATCTTTTAGTGGAGTGTAGTGAAAGGAATAGTATTGTTCATATAAATTTTGAGATCTTTTACCCTTTGAAATATTGTCAGCAGTATTTATTTTAATTCTATTATATTCAAAGTTGAATGTAAGTAATGAATATCCAATGATTGCATAAATACTTAAAATTGAATATAATTTTTTGTAAGAATATTTTTCTATAAAAGAGTAAATTATGATAGCTAGAAATATTGAGTAAAAAGGCATACTTACAACAAATACTCTAAGTGGAGCATCGTCTCCTCGAACAAATGTGATTAATATTGGTGTAAATAAAATTGTAGTAATGGAGAGTATGGTGTTTTTTTTACTTAATAGATTTTTCCATGTTATAATTATAGATAGAAGTGTTAGTGGAATTAATATCCATTTGCCAGAAATGTAACCTTGAGCTAAGTTTTTAATGTAGTACCATAAATGGAATAAACTAAAAGGTTTTCCTGGAATGACATATTCATTCATAAATACATCCTTTAATATTGGTAAATAAAATAATAATCCCAATACTATCCCAAGTGATGTTGCAATAATTAAGTTAAATTCAGGAGATGAAAAAAATACTCTAATGTTAATGCTTTTAAGAGACTTAAGCAAAGTGTATTTTTTTAGAAAGAAATTAATAACCAATGATAAGTTTATTCCAATCAAATAATAAATATTTGATGGAATTGTAATGAATGCAGTAAAGGAAAAAAATATGTTTAGGATTAAGTTGATTTTTTTCTCATCTATATGATATCTTAAGTTGTGATAGAATAACAAAATAAGACATAATGTGCTTATTCCATATCCTCTTATTTGTAAAGAAAAATTGAAATAAGGAATTAGTGTTAATAAGGTTATTGTAGCAATAATAGCGGTGTTTTTGTTAGTTAATATTTTTGTGATTTTATAGGAATAAAGTACTGTAATAGAGGAATAAATTAAAGGAATAATTCTTAAAATGTACGGGTGATCCATTAGTGTATACAATGAATCGATATGTAGTATTTTAAGGTAGATGTTGTTGATTAGGTTAAAGGCAATGTGATTATTGGGTACATGATAGTCGGTTAGGGTTTTTGACAATGAGGAAAATGTGAAATGTTTTAATGTATATATCTCATCGTTCCAGAAATCAATGTTAAAGTGAGAGGTTTGTATTACAATAAAGGATAGTATAAGGATAATTTCAGGAAAATAATATTGTACTTTTTTAAGGTTCTGTTTAGCTTTCATATTTAAAAATGGGTTTGGGTGCAATAATAATATTAAACTTTCGTTAATTCAATTAAAATTTCCAATTCAAATATTAATTATATAGTGAAGAAACTTTCAGTAATAATCCCAGCTTATAACGAGGAAAGAACAATAATTAAAATTTTAGATAAGGTACGAAATGTAAGGCTGATAGAAGGAGTTGTAAAAGAAATAATAATTATAGATGATTGTTCAACGGATAATACAAGGTTTGTTGTTCAGGAATATATTGAGTCTATAAATAATGAACAGTTGTTCTTCTTCTGTCAGGATAATAACCAGGGAAAAGGTGCTGCAATACATAAAGGAATAAATGAATCAACCGGAGATTTTGTTATTGTTCAGGATGCGGATCTTGAATATGATCCCATGGAATACAATGAATTACTTAAGCCTGTATTGAAAGGGTTTGCGGATGTTGTGTATGGTTCCAGGTTTATGGGGAGTAAGCCTCATCGTATTTTGTTTTTTTGGCATACTATAGGCAATAAGTTTCTTACCTTTTTGTCAAATATGTTCACAAACTTAAATTTGACGGATATGGAGACTTGTTATAAGTTGTTTGATTCTCGAATTATAAAATCAATTACTCTAAACGAAAAACGTTTCGGTTTTGAACCAAAAATAACTGCTAAAATTTCTAAAATTCCCAAAATAAGAATATATGAAGTTGGAATCTCCTATTATGGTAGAACATATGATGAGGGAAAGAAAATAAATTGGAAGGATGGCGTCAAAGCAATATATTGTATTTTAAAATATAATTTAATTAGGTAAAACAAGTGTTTTTTAAAGTGCATATTTTATTACTCAAATACATCATAATTGCCTGCAGCTTTGTTTATTGACGTTTCCTTATCTTTAAATATTAGCTTAAGTGTTTTTCTTCTCCATTGAATCTTTTTTGTAAAATCTTTGAAGTTGATATTTCCCCATTCCAAATTCAGCTTTTTTGCTGTATTGGGGCCAATATAACAATAAGCTGCTTCGGCTACTTTTTTATTCGTATTCTTTTTTTCATACTTAATGTCAGTTCTGTTGGCAAGCAATCTAACACCATAGATTGAACATTCGCTTTTGATTTGATCAATAATATTGTTGTATTCACTAATTTGGTGATCTGTTATAGCTTCAGAGTAGGAGCCACCAATGTTTAAGACCGGTCGAATTTGTAATGTTGAAATGTTGTAATCTTTGAAAACTTTAAAGAAATCCGTCAATTCAGTTAAATTTTTTGTATTTACGGTGTAGTTTATTCTAATCTCAGGCTTAGATAATTGGTGTTGGTTTTTGATTGTATTTATTTTATCCAATAAATCAATAAATCTCTGATAGCTGGAGTTCTTCATGAAATATTCATAATTCTCTTTGTATACACCGTGGCATGAGATTGTAATTTCATCAACTTCCGATATTACAAGCTTCTCAATTTGATCATGAGATAGTAATTGTCCATTAGTAACTATTCCAATATTTGGTACTTTATAATGTTGCGCAAGTTCTACTAATTTTATAAAACCTCTATGGGTCGTAGGTTCTGCACCGCATCCTACATAAACCTGAAATGCGTAAGGAAATAATATACGTGCAATATCCTTAAATTCAGATTCTGGAATTAAACCTTTATTTGCATTTCTGTATGAAGGAGAACTGAAATAGCACATTCTGCAAAATAAATTGCAATTAAAAGATGGATCAATTCGTATAGATAGATGTCGTTTCCCTAAGATATTTAACAGGTATATACCAATTAGTTTTAAAGGTTGACTTTTTATTTTTCTACTAATATTTAATAGTGTGTAAAATTTCATAGGAATAAATATGCTTTATATTGTCATGTGGAACTCACCAATTTAGTCTTTTTCATGTGAGATAGCACTTTGTTATGGTTTGTTTCAACATTATTTTATTAACGAGAATCTTTAATTATGTATTTCTTTTAAAACTCGAAAGTAAAAATATTATTATTTCTACATTGTTAAAGAATGTGTATTTCATATGCTATAATATTGCGCTTGGGTCTGTATTAGAATTGATGTTAAACAAAAGTAAGTATGTTATTATTTGAATTTTATAACCGTTACTTAAATGGTGTGATCTGTAATGGATTGGTATTTAGTGTTATATAATTGTTTTAATATGGGTAAATGCTGTATTTAGCAATAATATGATTTTACTATTGGCATTGATATATTGAACTGTTATATTTGTACACTTTTTAAAAACTAGGTGAATTACATATATAATGAGTGCTAAGTTTAAGGAATATAGAGGTTTAGATCTTTCTCAGGTAAATAAAGACGTATTAAAAGAGTGGGAAGCTAATCAAACATTTGAAAAAAGTGTTACTTCAAGAAAAGGAAATCCAACATTTGTTTTCTATGAAGGACCACCTTCTGCTAATGGAATGCCAGGAATTCACCATGTCATTTCACGCTCATTAAAAGATATTGTTTGTCGTTATAAAACGCAACAAGGCTTTGAAGTTAACAGAAAAGCTGGTTGGGATACGCATGGACTTCCTGTAGAATTAGGAGTTGAGAAGTCTTTAGGAATAACAAAAGAAGATATCGGGAAAAAGATTTCCGTAGCTGAATATAATGCCGCTTGTCGTAAAGATGTGATGAAATTTACGGGTAAGTGGAAAGACTTAACTCATAAAATGGGTTATTGGGTGGATATGGAAAATCCATATATTACCTATGATAATAAGTATATTGAAACACTTTGGTACTTATTAAAAGAATTATACAATAAAGGATTTTTATATAAAGGCTTTACAATACAGCCATACTCACCTGCTGCCGGAACTGGTTTAAGTACGCATGAATTGAATCAGCCAGGATGTTATCGTGATGTTAAGGATACTACTTGTACAGCACAGTTTAGAGTGGTTAAAAATGAAGCTTCTGAGTTTTTATATAATGATGTTGAAGGGGAACTGTTCTTTTTAGCTTGGACAACTACACCTTGGACTTTGCCTTCAAATACTGCCTTAGCAGTAGGGCCACAAGTTACATATCAAAAAGTAAAAACTTTTAATCCATATACAGGGAAGCCTGTTGTAGTTGTGTTAGCCAAAAATCTAGTGTCTGCCTATTTTAATGCTAAAAATGCAGATGTTTCTTTTGATGACTACCAACCAGGCGATAAAAAAGTTCCTTTTGAAGTAATGGAAGAGGAGTTTACAGGTAAAGATTTAGCAGGAGTTAGTTATGAGCAATTGATTCCGTGGATCAAACCTGATGGTGACGCATTTAAAGTAATCGTTGGAGATTATGTAACAACAGAAGATGGTACTGGAATTGTACATATTGCTCCTACTTTTGGTGCTGATGATGATAGAGTCGCTAAAGCAGCAGGAATTGCTCCATTGATTTTAATAGACAAAGATGGAAAGCAAAATCCTATGGTCGATAAGACTGGAAAGTACTTTTTGATTAAGGATTTAGATGCTGATTTTGTGAAGAATTTTGTAAATCTTGATGCATATATGGAGTATGCAGGAAGATTTGTAAAAAATGATTATGATGAGAAGTTAACAGAAAAAGATCATACTTTAGATGTGGATATTTCTGTAATGTTGAAACTGGAAAATAAAGCTTTTCGTGTAGAGAAGCATACACATAATTACCCGCACTGTTGGAGAACAGACAAACCAGTATTGTATTATCCTTTAGATTCGTGGTTTATTAAAACTACCGCAGTAAAGGAACGAATGATGGAATTAAATAACACCATCAACTGGAAGCCTGAATCAACAGGAACCGGCCGTTTTGGTAAATGGTTGGAGAATTTGGTAGACTGGAATTTATCTCGTTCTCGTTATTGGGGAACTCCACTTCCTATCTGGAGAACAGAAGATGGAAAAGTTGAAAAATGTATTGGTTCTGTAGAGGAATTAGTAACAGAAATCGAAAAAGCTGTAGCAGCTGGTGTAATGGATAAAAATCCATTTGGAGATTTCAAAGCTGGAGATTTTTCGAAAGAAAATTATGATAAAGTAGATCTTCATCGTCCATACGTTGATGATATTATATTGATCAGTGAGGATGGCGAAAAGATGTTTAGAGAACCTGATTTAATTGACGTTTGGTTTGATTCAGGTGCAATGCCATATGCTCAAATGCACTATCCATTTGAAACAGAAAAAGAAGATGGTTCGCAATTGGTTTTTCCTGCTGATTTTATTGCAGAAGGAGTAGATCAAACAAGAGGATGGTTCTTTACTTTGCATGCATTGGGAACCATGTTGTTCGATTCTGTAGCGTTTAAGAATATTATTTCTAATGGACTTGTCTTGGATAAGAATGGAAATAAAATGTCTAAACGCTTAGGAAATGCTGTTGATCCATTTGAAACTATTGAGAAGTTTGGTTCAGATCCATTGCGCTGGTATATGATTACGAATGCGCAACCTTGGGATAACCTGAAGTTTGATCAAAATGGAATTGATGAAGTAAAACGTAAGTTTTTTGGAACACTTTATAATACTTATTCATTCTTTGCTTTGTATGCCAATGTTGATGGTTTTACAGGACAGGAAGAACAGGTTGCCATTGAGGAAAGACCAGAGATTGATCGTTGGGTTATTTCTTTATTGAATACATTAATTAAAGAAGTGACAGAAAGTTTTGAATCATATGAGCCAACAAAAGCTGGTCGTGCTATTCAAAATTTTGTAACAGAAAACCTAAGTAACTGGTATGTTCGTTTAAACAGAAAACGTTTCTGGGGAGGAGAATATTCAAAGGATAAGATATCTGCTTATCAAACGCTATATACTTGTTTAGAAACAGTTGCCATATTATCGGCGCCAATTGCTCCTTTTTATATGGATCAATTGTATAAAGATCTTACTACAGTTTCAGGAAATAACGCGTTAGAGTCGGTGCATTTAACAATGTTCCCTAAAGCTGATGAATCAAAAATTGATAAAGCTTTAGAGCAAAGAATGTTGTATGCTCAGGATATCTCTTCAATGGTTCTTGCATTGCGTCGTAAGGAGAGCTTAAAAGTTAGACAACCATTGCAAAAGATAATGATTCCTATTTTAGATAAGGAATTTCATGATCAGGTTGAGAAAATTAAAGACTTGGTTTTATCAGAAGTGAATGTTAAAGAAATGGAGTTTTTAACTGATACAAAAGGTGTGTTGGTTAAAAAGATAAAGCCTAACTTTAAAGCGCTTGGTCCTAAATATGGAAAAATGATGAAGCAAATTGCTGCATTCGTTAATCAAATGACCCAGGAGGATATAGCTTTAATTGAAAAGGATAGTAAAATTAATGCAACCATTAATGACGAAACTGTTGAACTTTCAATTGAAGATGTAGAAATAATGTCTGAAGATATACCTGGTTGGTTGGTAGCTAGTGAAGGAAAATTAACTGTAGCATTAGATATTAATGTTACAGAAGATTTAAAGCAGGAAGGTATTGCAAGGGAATTTATAAATCGAATTCAAAACCTCAGAAAAGATTCAGGTTTTGATGTAACAGATAAAATTATTCTGAAAATACAGAAAAATGAGGCGATAAATGATTCGGTAATCAACTATAAAGATTATATTGCGTCTCAAACCTTGGCCGAGGAGCTAAATCTTGTAGATTCATGTAACGAAACCGAAGGTAAACTCGTAGAAATTGATACTAATGTCGAGACCTACATCTGTGTGAGTAAAAAAGCATAGTATGAAACTCAAATTTAACTGTTATGACAGAGAAAACTAGATATTCCGATGAAGAGTTGCAGGAATTTAAGCAGATAATTGTTGCAAAGCTTGACAAAGCAAAGAAAGATTACGAATTGCTTCGAAATACAATTACTCATGGTGATGGAAACGATACTCAGGATACATCTCCAACATTTAAAGTTTTAGAAGAAGGAGCAGCTGTACTTTCAAAAGAAGAAGCGGGTAAATTAGCGCAACGTCAGCTGAAATTTATTCAGCATCTGCAAGCGGCCTTAATTCGTATTGAGAATAAGACTTATGGAGTGTGTAGGGAAACAGGGAAATTGATATCTAAAGAACGTCTTAGAGCTGTTCCTCATGCAACATTGAGTATTGATGCCAAAAGAAACCAGAAATAGATTACTTAATACTCTCCTCATAAATACTATGAGGAGAATAAGTGATAAAAGATTGGCGTAAATCCAAAACATATAATTTAACCCCAAAAAGTTAGCTATAAAATATTTTTGGAAAAGGATAGTTTATGGCAAAAAATCATTCCGGAATGCATTCATTTTTAAAAAAACCATTTGTAATTGTTCTATTGGTTCTGTTTATTGATCAGGCTCTAAAAATATGGGTAAAGACTCATATGATGATTGGTCAGGAGTATAAAATAATTGGAGATTGGTTCATCATCCATTTTATTGAAAATAACGGAATGGCTTTTGGAATGGAGTTGGCCGGAAAATTCGGTAAAATTATTTTAAGTGTTTTTCGCATCGTAGCTGTTGTTGGAATAGCTTATTACTTAAAACAATTGTCAAAAAAAGATGTCCCTTACGGATTGATTTTTAGTATTTCATTAGTCTTAGCAGGAGCAATTGGTAATATCATAGATAGCGCCTTTTATGGTATGATATTCAATGATAGCTATCCTCAAGTAGCCTCTTTATTTCCTGCTGAAGGAGGGTATTCATCATTTCTTCATGGTAAAGTAGTTGATATGTTTTACTTCCCAATAGTTGAAGGGAATTTTCCTTCATGGATACCTAAATGGGGAGGTGAGCATTTTATTTTTTTTCGTCCTGTTTTTAATGTAGCAGATTCTGCCATAACAATAGGAATTGCCATTATTTTGATTTTTCACCGTAAATATTTTAAATAATAAAATTAAAGTGACTATAAGTGGAATATCTATGTTCAATTGTCTTGAATTTTGATATTGCATTTAAAAGTGTGAACTTTGCATGCTGTTTTCTGAATTAAGGAGACGCTAAAACATAAAAATATCCGTTATAGTAGCGGATTGATAGTTATTTTTAACTTCTTGATCCAATTATGTGACTCAAGAAGCGAAGCGTACTCATAAATGAACAAAAATGATTAAGAAAATTTTAATTCTTTTTATAGGAATCCTGGTTGTTATAACTCCCATAGCAACAGCTCAAAATGTAGATCCTTCAAAGGTTGATGTTGGAGCCTTAGATGATAATCAAATTATGAAGATCATTTCCGAAATGGAAAAACGCGGCTTAAGCGAAAATGAAGCCATTAACATGGCTCGTTTAAGAGGAATGTCTAATAGTCAGATCTCTTTGCTGCAAAGGAGAATTAAAGAAGTTAAACAGAGCGGAGGTACTACTAATTACAAACAAGATAATAGCTTAAGTGGAGAAAACGCAACAGCAGTTTCAGAGCTTTCTCAAAAATCTGTTTTGGATAGTAATATGATAGATGAAAAGATATTCGGCTTTTCGTTTTTTAATACTACTAACTTATCTTTTGAACCAAGTGTTAATATTGCTGTATCTGAAAGCTATGTTATAGGAGCTGGAGATGAGATTGATATTGAAGTATGGGGAGCTTCCCAACAGTCTTATCAATTAGTAGTTAACACAAATGGAGATATTAATATTCCATTAATCGGACCTGTTTATCTTGGAGGATTAACATTAAAAGCTGCAGAGGGTAAAATTAAAAATAAGTTATCGACTATTTATTCTGATTTAAGTAATGCAAATCCAAGAACATTTGCATCTGTTTCTATAGGTCAAATTAAAGCCATACGAATAAATGTATTAGGAGAAGTTTTTGCACCAGGTACATATACAGTTCCAGGTACGGCTACATTATTTAATGTATTATATTTATCAGGTGGTCCAAATAAACAAGGAAGCTTTAGGGATATTAGGTTAATCCGAAATGGTAAAATAGTAGCGAATCTTGATGTTTACGATTTTATAGTTAAAGGAAATTCTTTAGTTAATGCTCCCTTAATGGATAATGATGTGGTTCTGATACCTCCATATTTAAACAGGATTAGAGTTGATGGAGAATTTAAAAGAACAGGAATTTTCGAAACTAAAGAAGGCGAAACTGTTAAAAATGTAGTTTCTTATGCAGGTGGATTTACTGAAAATGCCTATAGATCGGCAGTTAAGTTATATAGAAATAACGGAAAAGAAAGAACTTTTAAAGAAGTTGCTTCTGAAGATATGTCAGATGTATATATGGCATCCGGAGATCGTTTGTCTGTTGGTAAAATTTTAAATAGATATAACAATATTGTTAGTATTACAGGGGCAGTCTTTAATCCTGGCGATTTTGAATACGAAGAGGGATTAACATTAAAACAATTAATTAGTAAAGCAGATGGCTTGATTGAAAATGCATTCTTAAATAGAGGACTTATCACTCGATTAAAAGAAGATTATACACCTGAAAATATTTCTTTCGATGTTCATAAAGTATTAAATGGAGAAACTAATATAAATCTAAAGGCTAATGATAAAGTTTCTATTAAAGCTATTGATAATATAAGGGAAGATAGAACCGTTGCCATCTGGGGGGAAGTACAGAATATGGGTGTATATCCTTATGCAGAAAACCTAACAATTGCTGATTTAGTATTTATGGCGGGAGGGTTCAAGGAAACAGCTTCAGAATCAACTATAGAGGTGAGACGTAAATTATCCTATGAAAATGCAGATAAAAGTACTGATAAGAGTTCAGAATTATTTTATTTTAAAGTAACGCGTGATTTAGAATTGAATGAAGAGGCGAATTCATTTGTTCTTGAACCTTATGATGCGATTGCAGTTCGATTTATGCCAGGTGCCATTTCATCAGGGTCAGTTACTATTGCAGGTGAAATTATGTATGGCGGAATTTATAACTTGACTTCCGATAAAGAAAGAATCTCTGATATTATAAAAAGAGCAGGAGGGTTAAGTGATAATGCCTATCCTGAAGGAGCTTCATTAACAAGGAAAATCACACTGTCAGAGCAGGATAAGGCAAAAAGGGAAGAGTTGATGGAAATGGATTCAACCATTAGATTCTCAGAACTAAATTTTGAAACAGTTAGTGTTCACTTAGATAAGATTATAGGGAATCCAGGTTCTAAAGATGATATATATATGAGGAGTGGTGATTTTTTAACAATTCCATCAGTATTACAGACCGTTAAAGTATCTGGTGAAGTTTTAAATCCATCATCGACTGTATATGAAAAATCATATAATGTGAAACAATATATTAATTTAAGTGGTGGATTTTCCTTAAATGCCAAGAAAGGAAAGACTTATGTGTTAGAAGCCAATGGAGCTTCGCATGCAACTAAAGGATTCTTATTTTTTAGAAATTACCCAAAGGTTACTCCTGGAGCCGAAATAATTGTTCCTCAAAGACCAGAACGTCAAGGGATGAGCCCGCAGGCCTGGATCGCTATAGCAAGTGGTATTGCCTCCATTTCGTTAACTGTTGTAACTGTACTAAATAATCTGCCAGAAAAATCAAGTTCATCAAATACAGCAAATTCCACGGAAAACTGATTCGGTGATAAAATAAGCTTTGGTATTTCTTGTAAATTCAATATAAATGGAATCAAATAATCAGATAAATAAAAATCAAATCATAAAAGATGATGAAATAGATTTGATAGCCTTGATAAAAACGATTTGGGATGGACGTAAAACGATCTATTATTCTATTGGAATTTGCGTTTTAATAGGATTATTAATCGCATATTTAAGTCCTGATAAGTATACTGCATCGGCAACGTTGTTGCCATCATCTGAAAAAGCAGGAGGCAATATGGGTAACTTAAGTTCTCTTGCAAGTATGGCAGGAATTAATTTAGGATCCATGATGGGACAATCAGAAGGAATACCTCCAGAAATTTATCCTCAGATAGTAAATAGTTATCCCTTTTTAAATGAATTTATTCGTGAAAAATTTCATTTTGAAGAATATAATAACCCAATTTCTATATATGATTATGTTGCAGCAGATACAATTCCATCGTTCGGTTCTCAGTTAGTGAAATATACTATACGATTACCTTGGACTATTAAGGATGCTATATTTTCTGGTGAGAATGAATTTTCTACTAAAGTTCAGGATATAGGAGTTCTTAGTTTATCAGAGGAAGAGTTAATGGCTTTAGCCTCCATGTTTGAAGTCTTACAAATTAATGTAGATGATAAGAGCGGGTTAGTTAATGTTTCTGTGGAATTAGAAGAACCTATTTTGGCAGCCCAATATGTACAAAAGGCGGTTGAATTGTTGCAAGAATATATTATCGAATATAAGACTAAACAGGCTAGAGAAAATCTGGATTTTGTACAGGAAAGATATAATGAAAAAAAGTTAGAATACGAGGAAACTCAATTAGCTTATTTTAATTATAAGGATACGCACCGTAATATAATATCCGAGCGGATGGATCCAGAGTTACAACGATTGAGTGATGCGTATGATATGGCATCAACGATTTATAAAGGATTAGCTCAGCAGTTAGAACAATCTAAAATTGCTGTAAAAGAACAAACACCGGTTTTTTTTGTGTTAGAGCCAGTTAAAGTACCAATTAAACCATCCTCACCCCAAAAGAAAATAATACTTGTATTAAGTATATTTTTAGGTGGAGTGTTAGGTGTTGGTTTATTGTTTGTGAAGCTTGTTTGGAGTCAGATTAAGACTAAATTTTAAATTCATACTATTTAAGTTGAAAAAAAAACAAAAAATTCTAGTAACAGGAGCTGCAGGTTTTATAGGATACCATGTTTCAAAAGCGTTGCTGCAAAGAGGTGATGAAGTAGTTGGTTTAGATAATATCAATGACTATTATGATGTTAATCTGAAATATGCAAGATTAAAAGAGTTAGGTATAAGTAAAGAGAAAGATGTAGAAGATGGACTTATACAAAGTGAAAAATATAATTTATTCCATTTTATAAAACTTGACATTGTAGAAAGAGAAGAGTTAGAACAATTATTTGCAAATGAACAGTTTGACAAAGTAATTCATTTGGCGGCTCAGGCTGGTGTACGTTATTCAATTGAAAATCCTCATGCTTATGTCCAATCAAATTTAGTTGGCTTTGTTAATGTTTTGGAATGTTGCAGACATAACAAGATCAAACATCTTGTTTATGCCTCAAGCTCTTCAGTTTATGGGAATAATAAAAAAGTGCCATTTTCAGAAGATGATAGAGTTGATCATCCTGTTAGTTTATATGCCGCTACTAAAAAGAGCAATGAATTAATGGCACATACTTATAGCCATTTATATCAACTGCCCACTACAGGGCTTCGCTTTTTTACTGTTTATGGACCTTGGGGAAGACCAGATATGGCTCCCATGCTTTTTGCCAATGCCATTACTATGGGCCAACCAATCAAGGTTTTCAATAATGGTGAAATGGAGCGAGATTTTACTTATATAGATGATATTGTAGAAGGAGTTGTAAAAGTATGTGAGAATGTCCCTAACACTAATGAGAATATTCCATATTATAGATTATTTAATATTGGTAATTCAAAGCCTGTTAAATTGATGGATTTTATTTCTTGTTTAGAAAGTTCCCTTGGGGTTGAAGCAAAAAAAGACATGTACCCGATGCAACCAGGAGATGTAAAGCATACTTTTGCGGAAACAGCTAAACTTAACAAGATTACTAAATATAATCCATCTACAGATTTAAGGGTAGGTGTAGAAGCGTTTATTAAGTGGTTTAAAGATTATATAGGGTGTTAGTAGTAAAATATATAGGTGGATTAGGGAACCAGTTGTTTCAACTTGCTTTTGTTTTGGAATTGAGGGAAAGAGGGTATAAGGTATTTGAAGATATAACCGATTATCGTTATTATGATAGACATCAGGGATTTGAAGTAGATAAGGTTTTCGATATTCAAATAAAGCATGTTGATGTTAAAAATCTTAGTAGGCTCAGAAGTGATTATCCGTCAGTCATTAACAAGATTAAAAGTAAGTTGTTGGGAGGTGTTAAATTAAAAAGTACGCATATTTTTCAAAATAATTTTGATTTTAGTAAAATAGAGAATCAAAAGGATTATTATTTGGAAGGTTATTGGCAGAATTGTAATACTTATCTAATAAAGGATAATTTGCGTTCGTTTATTAAATTTAAATCATTTTCTCTTTCAACAAAAAATAAAAATGTATTGGAGTGTATTAATTCAAGTAATTCTGTTGGAGTACATATAAGACGTGGTGATTATTTAAATAAAGAAAATATCTCACATTTTGAACAAGTAGGAGTAGAATATTATCTTAAAGCAAAGGAAATTATACAAAGCAAGCTAAAAGATAATGTTCAGTTCTTTTTCTTTTCGGATGATATTGATTTTGTTAAAAGTAATTACGATTGGGGGTGTAATGTTAAATATATTGATTGGAATGTAGGCGATAAAAGCTATTTGGATATGTATTTAATGGCAAATTGTAAAGGACTTATAATTCCGAATAGCACTTTTAGTTGGTGGGCTGGTATTCTAGGAAAGGATAAAAAACATGTTGTAGCACCGAAGTATTGGTGGCAAGATAGAGAAAAAGATAATGATATATACTTACCAAATAAATGGAATTTAGTAGATAATAGGCTGAATTTATAGAGGGAGATGAAGATGATTCAACGAATATTTCAAAGATTGACAAATTATTATTTTAGCCGAAGATTGAGTGCCTTTGGTAATAACACCAACATTCATCATACAGTAAGTATTAGAAATTTTAACAATGTTGAAATAGGGGATAAAGTAATTATTAATAGACAAGTGGTAATTTGGGTTAGTAAATTGACTATTGGTAATAATGTACAGATTAATCCAAATACATGTATCTATGGTAGGGTAGAGATAGGTAATAATGTTATGATTGCACCGAATTGTATGATTGCTTCTGGTAATCATGGTATTGATTTTGGAAAAGTTATGATAGAACAGAATTGTACAACAAAAGGTCCAATAATTATTAAAGATGATGTTTGGATAGGAGCTAATTCTGTTATTTTGGATGGGGTTAATATTGGTAAAGGGGCTGTAATTGGAGCAGGAAGTGTTGTGAGTCATGATGTTCCTGAATATTCTATTGTGTTTGGAAATCCTGCTAGGTTTTATAAAACAAGAAAAGACTTGTAAATAATGACGAAACAGGCTTTTTTATGGAGTAGTATAGGGAAATTTGGACAGCAGTTTCTGACAATATCCATCAATATATTAACTGCCCGGTTACTTCTCCCAGAGGATTATGGTGTTGTCGGTGTGCTAGCCGTATTCGTAGTTGTTTCTACGGTGTTTGTGGAAGGTGGGTTTAAAGATGCATTGATAAGGGATAATAAATTAAGTAATGCAGCATATTCAAGTGTTTTTTTTCTAAATGTATCAATAGCAGTTGTATTATACTTTATTTTATTTATAAGTGCCCCGTCTATAGCTGATTTTTTTAATAATAGGGATTTAGTAGTTTATTCTAGAGTTTTATTTCTTGTTTTTATTTTTAATGCTTTGTCAGTAGTTCATACCGCTAAATTAATTAAAGCATTAGATTTTAAAAAGATAGCTGCAATTAATATTGTTTCATCTGTTATAAGTGGTGTTATTGGATTGGTAGGAGCTTATTTTGGTTTTGGGGTATGGTCATTAATCACGAGTCAAGTATTGCGTCCGTTGCTTCGTTCATATATGATGATTGTTAAAACATCTTGGGTGCCTAAAGCTATATTTAGTATAGAAGAAATAAAACCTCTGTTTAGGTTTGGGATTAATCTATTATTATCCGGAATTTTAGGACATGTATGTGCAAACATATTAAAGGTAATTATAGGAAAATTCTATACTTTTAAAGATGTTGGATATTATGATCGTGCTTCTAATATGCAAGGATTAGCTATGACATCGCTTTCTGAAGTAATTAATGAAGTCAGTTATCCGTTACTTGCGAATTCCGGAGATAATAAGATTGAAGTATTCAAGAGGATTACCAGGGTAACAATATTTTTATGCGTGCCAATATTTTTGTTTTTAATCATTGTTGCTGACGATTTAATAATATTTTTGCTCACAGATAAATGGAGCGAGGTTATACCTTTGTTTAAATTATTGTGTATCATTGGCATGGTGTATCCTTTGGCTGTATTGAACAATAATATTATAAAAGTTAGAGGAATGTCTCGTGTAGTATTGATAAATGAGCTCATAAGAAATTTACTCCTACTATCTTTGGTTGTAATTTTTCGACATAAATCTGTATACATATTGGTTTTAATTACTGTTGTTATAAATGTGGTTGCAACCTTCTTATATATGATAAGTGTTGAATATAAGGTATTTAAGGGTTGTATTAAATTTGAAGGATTAAATATCTTATTGTCTTTATTTGCATCTGTTTTTCCATTACTATTTGTATATGGGATAAGTATATTAACTCTCCCATTGTTTTTTAAACTTAGCTTACAAGGAGTTGCAATGTTTGGTTTATATTTAGGAATTATTGTATTATTTTTAAAGTCTCTTAAAAGTGATTTTAAAGCATTATTGAAATAGTTTTATGGTCAAATCATCTCCTTTAATTTCAGTAATAATGAGTGTTTATTCGGAACCATCCGAATGGATAAAGGAATCGATTGAATCAATATTGGATCAATCATTAAGAGATTTTGAGTTTATTGTAATAAATGATAATCCAGAACATTCCAGAATAATTAAACTTCTTAAGGAATTTTCAGAAAAGGATAATAGGATACGTATTGTTTCCAATGAGAAAAATATAGGCCTGACAAAATCATTAAATAAAGGACTTCAACTTGCAGGAGGTGAATATATTGCACGAATGGATGCTGATGATATTTCTCATAAGGAAAGATTTAAGTGTCAAGTTGAATTTTTAGAAAAAAATCAGGATATAAGCTTATGCGGAACTTGGGTGAAAGAATTTGGGAATGGTGTAATTAATAAAGTGAAAAATCCTGTAAGTAGTAAAGAAATCGCTGCACGTTTATTATTCAATAATTGTTTGGGACATGCAAGTGTTATGTTTAGACGAAGAATTTGTTTGGAACAGGGACTGTTGTATGATGAATCTATTCCTAAGGCTCAGGATTATGCTTTGTGGAGTGAAATGGTTTTTAAAGGTTTAAAGTTAGCAAATATACCAAAATATTTATTGTACTATAGGATACATGTAAATCAGGTATCAAGTAAGACATATCATGAGCAGCAAGATTATGTTAAGGTGATAAGGTGTCGATGGCTAAATATGCTTGGAATAAATTTATCAGAATTGGAGTATGGTATTTATGAAAAAATATGTACTCGTTTTCCCATCTTAGAATATGAAACAGATAATTTTATTAGGGTGTGTGAAATTTTTAGAAGTGTGGATTTTAGTAAATTTATTAATCAGGATACAATTACCAAAATCCTTAATAGATCGATTTTTCATTATGCTATTCGGTTAAAGCATATGTCAGTTAGACATCGATTGATGTTGCTTAAAACTATATTTTAGATTGATATGATCTTGAATCTGAAAGTTTTTAATAGAATATTTATGATCGAATTTATCTTAATTGACCTTCAAGGATAAAATAGGTTATTCAATGACTTTAATGTTAGATAATAAATAAGTAAATAAAACAAATGAATTGCCATAGTAAGGGATTGGTATCTATAATTATTCCGTGTTATAATCAAGCAGGATTTTTATCTCAGACTTTAAATTGCATAAAATACCAAGCCTATGATAACTGGGAGTGTATTGTCGTTAATGATGGATCATCTGACAACACAGAAAAAATTGCCCAAAAGTATTGTGATGAAGATGCTCGCTTCCGTTATGTGTATAAAACTAACGGTGGATTGTCATCTGCAAGGAACCAAGGTTTAAAAGAAGCAAAGGGCGAATTTATTCAGTTTTTGGATTCGGATGATATTATAGGAGAAAATAAACTTAAACGTCAGGTTGAAGAAATTACAGCAAGAAATGTTGACATTGTTTTAAGTAGTTGTTATATGTTTGAAAAATCGCTTAAATTTCCTTTTTTAAGAATAGATTTTCAGCATTTATCAACTAATTTTCATGAAGATATTTTACTAAAATGGGATAATGAGTTTACAATTCCGATTCATTGTGCATTATTAAGAGCTGATTTTTTTGGAGAAGGTAAGATCTTATTTGATGAGGTATTGAAAGCAAAAGAAGATTGGTATATGTGGTTTAATCTATCTAAGTTAACAAATAGAGTTTTTTGTGATAATACGTGTGATGTCTATTATCGTTGGCATATTAACAGTATGACCAAAGATAGTCTAATTATGCTCAGAAATCAGATGGAGGCTATATTTAAAATTGATAGTGAAATTTCAGATAGTGATTTACGTGAACGATTCCGATTGACATTAGCAGATAAAGTAGGTAAGCCTTTCCAAGAGAGAGCGTTTAAACTTGGAAAAAAAATTGGTTACATATATGGCGCTATAAACAGACCATTGCAAGGGATATTATATTATTTTGGATTAAAGTAATGAGTGACAATAAAGTTGTAATTGTTTTAGTTAATTATAATGGTCATAATGATACGATTGAGTGTCTTGAATCATTAAAAAAAATTAAATATACTAATTATTCTATTATAGTAGTTGATAACTCTAGTTCAGAGTTAAGTATTGAATTTATTGAAGCATGGGCAAGAGGTCAGGTTAAAAGTATTAAAACAAATTATAAAGATATAGTTTATCCTTTGTCAAAAAGTGTAGAAAAAATTCATATAATTAATGAAGGGGATGAATTGTTAGAACTTAATGAATTAACTATAATAAAGGCTGAAAATAGAGGATTTGCAGCAGCAAATAATGTGGCATTAAGAGCTATTGAAAACAAAAACTATGAGTATGTCTGGTTGTTAAACAATGATTGTATAGTGACTAGAGATGCTTTAGATGTGCTTGTTAAAGACATTAACAACAGAACGCAAGATGTTGGAATATTGGGCGCTACATTGTATGATTATTATCAACCAGATGTAATACAGAGTATTGGGGGAGTTCTTAATAAATTCTTTGGAACAGTAAAACAGTTGAATGAAATATCCAGTATTAAACTACTTGATTATCCAGTTGGAGCGAGTATGTTAGTAAAAAGGAAATTCATTGAAGATGTTGGTGGTTTAAATGAAGATTTCTTTTTATACTACGAAGAGGTAGATTGGGTAATGAGGGGCATGAAAAAAGGCTATAATTTTGGAGTGAATGAAGAGAAATTAATATTCCATAAGGAAGGGGCTTCTACGAAAGGAGATAACCGAAAAGTTGCTTCGAAATCAGAGGTGTCCGATCTTAGTTCTTTAAAATCACGATTAATTTTTATGAAATCACATTTCCCTAGAAGGATTTTGTTGGTAAAGTTAGGTTTTGTAATTGTTTTGTTTAATCGGATTAGAAGAAGAAGATTTGATCTTTTACCTAAAATAATTAGGATATTATTTGATGCTTAAAAAGGAGACTTTAATTATATTTTTTTTAGTTAGCTTAGGGGTTTTTAGAGTAGACTTTTCAGGTGAATTTCTGCCATTCGAACTTACTCCATCAGTGGCCTTAAGCGTGGTTGTGAATATATATGTACTGGTATTTGCAATTAAGAATACCACTATAAAAATAAATCAAGAACTTTCTTTAATTCTATCCATATATTTGGTGTATATATTGTTAAGATGTTTTTCATTGCCCGATACATCCTTGATTAAAAGGATCATTTTGTTTTTTTACACAATCATTTCATGTTATAGTTTTACAATTCTATTAAAGGATCAATGGTCAAAAATTAATAATATATATTATAAATTTTCAAAGTGGTCAGTTATTGTATATGCTTTCTTCTCGCTAATTCAAATTTACTTATTTCTTAAAGGAGGATTTTATCAGGATAACTCAAATTCTTTTGTTAAGTTGTACCCTCAAACAATTAGTTATTTTCTTCCAAGGCTAACTGGAGGTTTTATTGATCCAAATGTATGTGGTTTCTTTTTTTCCTTTTTATACCTATTATCTTTTAAGATTGAAAAAAGAGATATGAAATGGTATCGTCGTTTGTATGGATTAATTATTCTTATAACATTGTCGCGTAGCGCCATTGCAGCACATTTGGGTATTGTTGGTGTAAGATTATTATTTATTAAGTTAATTCAATTTAAAAACATACAATTTTATATAAATAAAAGGCGTGCAGTCTTTAGTTTAATAATTTTTGGTGGACTAATATATATAGTAAGAAACATACTGGGTCATGTAGATTTGTCCTTGATTATAAAAGGGCTTCAAACAAGGTTATTAGATGTTGGTTCTACCGGACATCATTTTTTG
This sequence comes from Plebeiibacterium sediminum, assembly GCF_026013605.1. Taxonomy (GTDB): domain Bacteria; phylum Bacteroidota; class Bacteroidia; order Bacteroidales; family Marinilabiliaceae; genus Saccharicrinis; species Saccharicrinis sediminus. The sequence continues at coordinate 62,108 of NZ_JAPDPJ010000018.1, read as the reverse complement.
TTGTTGCAAGCTGGTAAAGAGATAATTATGGAAAGTTGGCATTCCGTTATTTTAGGACATGGTTTTATGTCTGGATCTTTTTTTGCATCATCTTTTTTTGGAGGTGATAAGTATGCTAATTTCCATTCTGAATACATTACGTATTTGATTGAAATTGGTTTGGTGGGACTTTGTTTACATGTGATAATTATTATTTTTCCATTGTTTAGAATATTAAGAACTAGTATAAATAATAACATACTAACAATGCTATTGTTTTGTTTAGCAATAGCTTTGCAAGGTATATTCTATCAGCAATATATGTTTTTTTATTATTGGGTTTTTATCTTTATGAATTATTTAACATATGATGAAAAGGTTGCAGTAAATGAGTAGAAATTGTATATATATAAATGCCCGATTTTTAACCCAAAAAGTAACAGGAGTTCAACGTTTTGCTATTGAGTTATCAAAGCATCTAAAGGATTCGGAGTTGATTGTGAAGTGGGTGGCTCCAAAGAATATTGTTAACAAGGAGTTAGCTGAGTTCTTAGATGTAGAATTAATAGGTCGCAATAAGGGGCATTTGTGGGAACAAATTGACTTACCTAAGTATTTAAAAGATAATGGAAATCCTCTATTACTTAATTTATGTAACACCGCACCGTTGTTATATAAAAACTCAGTATCAACAATTCATGATTTGGCATTTCTGGAAAACCCTAAATGGTTTTCCAAGAAGTTTTATTGGTATTATCGCATTTTGATTCCTAGAATTGCATATATTGCTAAACATATAATAACAGTTAGTGAGGTATCAAAAGAGGAAATATGTGATAGACTTCATGTTAAAAAGGAGAAGGTTTCTGTTGTTTATAATGCTGTTTCAGAATGTTTTACTAACAAGAAAAAGGAAGTATTAGAAATAGAGGATTATATTTTATTTGTTGGTTCATTAGATCCAAGAAAGAACTTGTATACCTTGATCGAGGCAATGTCATATACATCTAATGATATTAAATTAAAAGTAGTAGGGTGTTCTGGAAAGAATTTTTCAGATTTTGGTCAAGATATACGGCATAAGCAAATCGATGTATTAGGATATGTAAGCGATGAAGAATTGTTGGAATTATATAGAAAGGCTAGAGCTTTTGTTTACCCGTCTCTTTATGAAGGTTTCGGTATTCCTCCTTTGGAAGCACAATCAATGGGTGTACCTGTTTTAGTTTCCAATATCCCTGTTTTTAAAGAGGTTTTTGCTGATTCTGTAAAGTATTGTAATCCTTATAGTGCAATAGAAATGGCTGAATCAATATGTAATATTTTTTGTATGTCGAAAGAAGAGCTAGATGACATAATAAACAAAGGTTACTCAAATGTTAATAGGTTTTCATGGACTTACTCAGCAAGAATATTAGTTAATGAATTATTAAAGATTAAGAATGCTAGCTAATTTGAATAGAAATATAGGTTTGGTTCTAATTATGCTACATTTTTTAATGGATTTTTTTGTTAAACTACTTTTATATATTGGAATAGACGAAGATCCAGGTAATTCGACCATAGTTTACTTTAAAATACTCATATTTATTGGCTTGATTATGTTTGCTATAATTAACTTCAAATCAAATAAGAAGTTATTGTTTAATCTATTGCTTATATGTGTAACAGGGTTTGTGGGGTGGTTGTCTTATTTTCATGGAATTGACTCAAGTGAGCTTTATATTTTTATAAAGACAATGGTTAGATACGTCTATCCATTTTTTTGGTTAATATTTTTTTTAAAATTATCTCCTAAACAGATAGAAAATAGTATTATCGGTTTTAGACTGGTTCTTTTCATTAATACTATACTCATTTTAATAGGATTGTTATTCAATATTGGTTTATTTTCAGCATACGATGGTCGCTTTGGTTATGATGGTGTTTTCTACTTAGCTAATGATGCTTCTCCTTTCTATTTTCTAGGATTAGTTGTTTTATATGATAGAATTAGAGCAATTCATAAAGAATGGATGAATGTTTTTGAGTTTTTATTTTTGGTTATAGGTAGCTTATTGTTAGGAACAAAGACAGCATATCTTTTTATTTTAATATTCACAATATATCATATTTATTCTACAAAAAATTATATACAGGGATTAATTATGATTGTTTTTCTTTTAGCTATCTTAATTATGTCAGGTGTTTTTACTTTTTTTATTGATTTAGCCTTTACTACTGATATTTTAACATCTGTTTTAAGTTTTCGAAATGAATTATTTTTGAGTAGAATTATTCCTTTAATTGAGAATTGGGGAGTTGTAAATTATTTTTTTGGCGGATGTAATTATATTGAAACATATATCCAAATGGACCTTATAGATGTTTTTGTTTTTTTTGGAATTGTAGGAGGAAGTATATACTGTATTATATTTTTCAAGGAGTTTTTTTATGTAAAAGCTAATAGTTATTTGATTTATATTGGAATTGTTTATGTTATTTTAGGAGCATTAGCCGGTCACTTCTATCCTAGTGGAGTGGTAGCAATATATTTAGCGTTAGTTTGTATATCACAAAGAAAAAAAAATAATTTTGAAAGTAGCACTCATACAAGATTGGCTCACTGAGATAGGAGGAGCAGAAAAAGTATTCGAATGTTTTCTGGAATTATATCCAGAGGCTGATATTTATACGGTGACATCCCATGATAGAGTTATTGATGAATTGAATATTAATAAAAATAAATTACATGAGTCTTTTGTAGCTAAACTACCTTTAGGTAGAAAAAAATACCGGAATTATTTGCCATTATTTCCTAAAGCAGTTGAGAGTTTTGATTTTTCTGGGTATGATTTAATTATCTCATCCTCTTCTTCTGTTGCAAAAGGTATCATAACAAATTCTAAGCAGTTGCATATTTGTTACTGTCATTCACCTGCTAGATATGCATGGGATTTATACCATCAATATCTGAACGAAGCTCGATTAGTTGGCTTCGGTATAAAGAAATGGTTTGTTCGACATACGTTATATAGACTTCGTATTTGGGATGTAATTAGTGCTAATAGAGTGGATTATTTTATAGCAAACTCAAATTATATCAAAAAAAGAATAAATAAAGTATACAGACGAGAAGCGGATGTGATCTATCCTCCAGTGGATACTCATCGCTTTGATTTATGTGAGGACAAGGATGAGTATTATTACACAGCTTCAAGATTAGTGCCATATAAGAAAATAGATCTTATTGTTAAGGCTTTTTCAAAAATGCCAAATAAAAGGTTGATAGTAGCAGGTACGGGGCCTGATTATTCGAAAATAAAGGCTTTAGCAGGGCCTAATGTTGAGATGAAAGGATTTGTAACTAATGATGAGATGCTTGAGCTGATGCAAAAAGCAAAAGCTTTTGTATTTGCAGCTGATGAAGATTTTGGAATCATTCCAGTTGAAGCTCAGGCATGTGGTACACCTGTTATTGCATTAGGAAGAGGCGGTACTAAAGAAACCGTAATAGATGGTCAGACTGGAGTTCATTTTAATGTGCAGACTGTGGAGTCCTTAATGGAGGCCATTGATCGTTTTGACGATATGAATTTTGATGCTAAAGTTGTACGAGTAAATGCTGAGAAATTTTCTAAACAGCGATTTAATAAAGAACTACAAGAGTATATTAATGAAAAATATACAGAATTTAATTTGAATCAATCATGAAAGGCGTCATACTCGCCGGAGGCTCCGGCACACGTTTACACCCAATCACATTAGCTACATCTAAACAGCTGTTACCAATTTTTGATAAACCAATGATATATTATCCTTTGTCTGTATTATTACTTGCTGGGATAAAAGAAATATTAATTATTACAACTCCAGAAGATCAAGCTTCCTTTGTTCGGTTATTGGGAGATGGAAGTCAATGGGGAATAAAATTAGAATATGTAATTCAACCTTCACCTGATGGCTTAGCGCAGGCATTTATTCTTGGAGAAGAGTTTATCGGTGATGATGATGTATGTTTGGTTCTTGGTGATAATATTTTTTATGGACATGGTTTTGTTTCATTACTTCAAGATGCTGTAAAAACAGTTAAAAAAGAAAATAAAGCGTCAGTATTTGGTTATTGGGTTAATGATCCAGAGCGTTATGGTGTTTGTACCTTTGATGAAGGTGGTAATGTAACTTCAATTGAGGAAAAGCCAGAAGTGCCTAAGTCAAATTATGCGGTTGTGGGTTTATATTTCTATCCTAATAGTGTTATTGAGATTGCTAAAAACATTAAGCCCAGCCCTCGGGGAGAATTGGAAATCACAACTGTTAATCAGGAATATTTAGATAAAAGTGCATTAAAAGTCGAATTAATGGGACGTGGATTTGCTTGGTTAGATACAGGAACCCATGAGTCTTTATTGGAAGCGAGCCATTTTGTTGAAACTTTGGAAAAGAGAATTGGTTTAAAGGTTTCATGCCCAGAAGAGATTGCTTATTTAAATGGATGGATAAATAAAGAACAGTTAATTAAGCTAGGTGAGAAATTGAGTAAGAATCAATATGGACAATATTTATTGTCGTTAGCAAAAAGGCAATAAGCAACTAATATTGAATTGGATAATTAAATTATTCGATAATTCAATTTGTCCTTTGAAAATAATATATTCGTATGAAATAATCCATTAGTATGCCTTGCTCATTATTGGTAAATGGCATGTGGTATTATTAAACTATTTATAAGCATGAAGTTTATTAAAACAGATATTGAGGGTTTAATTATTATAGAACCTAAAGTTTTTGGAGATAGCCGAGGCTATTTCTTCGAATCCTTTAATCAAAGGCAATTTGAAGAAAAAATAGGCCCAGTTAATTTTGTTCAGGATAATGAATCCAGATCTAGTTATGGAGTGTTGCGAGGGTTACATTTTCAAAGGCCTCCGTTTAATCAGGCAAAATTAGTAAGGTGTATAGAAGGTGAAGTTCTTGATGTGGCTGTAGACTTACGTAAAGATTCACCTACTTTTGGAAAACATGTTTCTGTTGTTTTATCTGACCAAAACAAAAGACAGTTTTTTGTTCCCCGAGGATTTGCTCATGGGTTTGTGGTGCTTAGTAAGTCTGCAATTTTTTCTTATAAGGTTGATAATTGGTATGCCCCAGAACATGATTCCGGTATTGCCTGGAATGACGAGGCACTAGCTATTGATTGGAATATTAGTGCAGAGTCAGTTCTTCTATCAGCAAAAGATAAAGAGTTAAAACCTTTAGCTGGAATCGAATTACCTTCAGAATTTACAATGGCTGATTATCTAAAATAAGATATCGTGATGAATATTTTAGTAACAGGGGGAAACGGACAATTAGGTTCGGAGTTAAAGCATATCGCATTTCAATATCCTCAATTGAATTGTATGTTTACCGATGTTGAAGAGCTTGATATAACAAATCAAGATGATATTATTAGTTATGTAGAGGAACATAATGTTGGTTTAATTATTAATTGTGCTGCTTATACAGCGGTTGATAAGGCGGAATCAGATATTGAACGAGCTAGAATTATAAATGCAACAGCTGTTAAAAATTTAATAAAAGCTTGTGAATTAAGTTCTGCCAAGTTAATTCATATCTCTACTGATTATGTTTTTAATGGAGAAGCATTTTGTCCATTAAAGGAATCTGATCAAGTAATACCTTTAGGTGTATATGGGCTTACAAAATTAGAGGGAGAACAGTATGTTGTATCCTCTAATGAAGAAGGAATTATCATTAGAACATCTTGGCTATATTCTTCTTTCGGCAATAATTTTGTTAAAACAATGATGAGATTAGGTGTAGAAAGAGAGTCTTTAGGTGTTATTTTTGACCAGGTAGGTACACCAACTTATGCAGCGGATTTAGCAGGTGCTATAATGAGTATTATTAATAGTAATGAAAAGTTGGATAAAAAGGGAAAGGTTTATCATTATAGTAATGAGGGAGTTGCTTCTTGGTATGATTTTGCTTTAGCAATTTTTGAATTATCAGGTATTAAATGTATCGTCAATCCTATTGAAGCATCAGAATATCCAACACCAGCAAAAAGACCATATTATTCGGTTCTTAATAAAAAGAAAATAAAAAACGATTTTAATATTTCAATACCATACTGGCGTGATTCATTGAGAAGCTGTCTTTATGAAATCGAAAAATCAAACTAAAAAAAGAGTATATATGTATAGTCCAGACTAAACGTCTTTAAATACGAATAGCTTATGGACATCCATTTAACCATTTAAATAAACTAAACGAATGAAACGAGCTATAAGAAAATCTCAAGCACGAGGATTATTAACTTTTGGGCGAGTTCCATCTGGCAAATAAAAATCAAATTTAAACAGATGAAATCAATATTAGTTACAGGAGGAGCTGGTTTTATAGGGTCAAATTTTGTTCCTTATTTCTTAGAGAAGTACAGTGAATATAAAATAATAAACCTTGATAAGTTAACCTATGCTGGAGATATTACAAACTTAAAAGAAGTAGAAAATTCAGACAGGTATGAATTGGTGAAAGGTGATATTTGTAACCGTGAACTGGTTCAATATCTATTTGAAAAATATGATATTAAAGGAGTATTCCATTTTGCTGCAGAGAGCCATGTTGATAATTCGATAAGTGGGCCAGAGGTATTTATTCAAACCAATGTTAATGGTACTTTTACATTATTAGATGTAGCCCGTCAATATTGGATGGATTCACCTTTTAAATATAAAGATGGTTATGAAGGATGCCGTTTTCATCATATTTCTACAGATGAAGTTTATGGTACTTTAGGGGAAACGGGATTATTTAAAGAAGATACCCCTTATGCACCCAATAGCCCGTATTCTTCCTCGAAAGCAGGTTCAGATTTAATTGTACGTGCATATTATCATACCTATGGAATGAATGTGACTACGAGTAATTGTAGTAATAACTACGGCCCTAAACAACATAATGAAAAATTAATCCCTACGATTATCCGAAAAGCATTGGCTGGTGAAAATATTCCTATTTATGGTGACGGTAAAAATATTAGGGATTGGTTATATGTACTAGATCATTGTATAGGTATTGATTTGGCTTATCATAAGGGAATCGCTGGAGAAACCTATAATATTGGAGGACGCAATGAACGTGATAATTTGTTTATTGTAAATTATATCTGTTCTATCCTTGATGAGAAGAAACCTAAAGCTGATAGTTCTTCTTATAAGGATTTGATTACTTTTGTTCAAGATAGGGCCGGGCATGACAGACGTTATGCTATTGATGCAACAAAAATTGAAAATCAATTAGGGTGGAAAGCAAGTGAAAATTTTGAATCTGGGATCGTTTTGACAGTAGATTGGTATTTGAAAAAAAATAATATTTAAATTATGAGTAATAAAGTTGCTTTAATTACAGGAATAACAGGACAAGATGGCGCTTATCTAGCCGAATTTTTATTGAAAAAGGGATATGTAGTGCATGGTATAAAACGCCGTTCATCATTGTTTAATACAGACCGTATTGATCACCTGTATCAAGATCCTCATGTGGAAAATCGTAATTTGATTTTACATTATGGAGATTTAACAGATAGTATGAACCTGACTCGTATTATTCAGGAAGTGCAACCTGATGAAATATATAATTTGGCAGCGATGAGTCATGTTCAGGTGAGTTTTGAAACTCCTGAATATACTGCAAATGCTGATGGGATCGGTACTTTAAGGATTCTTGAAGCGATTCGATTATTAGGATTGACAGATAAAACCAGAGTGTATCAAGCATCAACTTCTGAACTTTATGGGTTAGTACAAGAAGTTCCTCAGTCAGAAAAAACACCTTTCTATCCAAGAAGTCCTTATGCAGTTGCTAAAATGTACGCATACTGGATTACAGTAAATTATCGTGAAGCATATAATATGTTTGCATGTAATGGTATTTTATTTAATCATGAAAGTCCATTACGAGGAGAAACATTTGTAACCAGAAAAATTACCCGAGCTGTTTCTAAAATTGCATTAGGAATGCAGGATTGTTTATATCTGGGTAATATGGAAGCGAAAAGGGACTGGGGACATGCTAAGGACTACATCAAAGCCATGTGGTTGATTTTGCAACAGGAAAAGCCTGAAGATTATGTAATTGCAACAGGTGTAACTACAAAGGTTAGAGATTTTGTAAGAATGGCATTTGCTGAAGTTGGTATAGAACTTGAATTTAAAGGTGAAGGTGTTGATGAAATTGGAGTAGTGAAAAACTGTACCAATCCGGATTATCAGGTAGAAGCCGGAACAGAAGTGGTTAAAGTAGATCCAAGGTATTTCCGACCTACAGAAGTTGAGTTGCTTATAGGTGATCCAACAAAATCAAAAGAAAAATTAGGTTGGGAACCAGAATATGATCTTGAAGGTTTGGTTAAAGATATGATGGCCTCTGATGTTGAATTAATGAAGAAAGATAAGTATTTGAGAGAAGGAGGATATAAGACACTGAATTACTTTGAGTAATGCGAATTACCCGAATAAAAGAAACGAATTATCCGAATTTTAAGTTGTGGTTGAGATAATTTATAAGGATGAAAGTTATCAAATTATTGGAGCATGTTTTAATGTTCATTCCCAATTAGGTCCTGGTTTTCTAGAAGCTGTTTATCAAGAGGCTTTGGAAATGGAATTTGAGAAGCAGAATATACCTTTTGAAAGACAAAAGAAGTTAACCATAATTTATGAGGGTAAAGCGTTAAGGAAGTATTACGTAGCTGATTTTGTATGTTACGGTAAAATTATTCTTGAGATAAAGGCTGTTAACGGTTTTTATAGAGATCAGTTTAATCAAACAGGAAATTATCTTCGTGCGATTAATTACAAATTAGGGTTGTTAGTAAATTTTGGTACATCTTCTTTAACACACAAAAGAATTCTAAATTCATCCTATTCACAAAAATTTGAATGATTTGTAGTAATTCATTTTATTCGTAATCTTTATAATTCGCATAATAAGTATTAATTAGAGAAATTCGCATGTATATGGAATATACAAGTAAGATATATGTGGCTGGCCATAAGGGGCTTGTTGGTTCTGCTCTTTGGAAAATATTAACAGAAAAAGGATACTCAAATTTAATTGGAAGAAGTAGTTCTGAGTTGGATTTGAGAGATACGCTGGCTGTTGAAACTTTTTTTGAACAAGAAAAACCTGAATATGTAATTCTTGCTGCGGCAAAAGTTGGAGGTATTGTTGCCAACAATACTTATCGTGGAGAGTTTATATATGAAAATTTGATGATTCAGAATAATGTGATTCATCATGCCTATAAATCAGGTGTTAAAAAATTATTATTTTTAGGGTCAACATGTATTTATCCTAAGGAAGCTCCACAGCCCATGACTGAGGATTGTTTATTAACATCGCCTTTGGAGTATACCAATGAACCATATGCCATAGCTAAAATCGCAGGAATAAAAATGTGTGAGTCGTACAATATTCAGTATGGCACTAATTTTATTTCTGTAATGCCAACTAATCTCTACGGACCAAACGATAATTTTGATTTGGAAAAGTCTCATGTATTACCTGCATTAGTTCGTAAAAACCATCTTGGCAAATGTTTGGAGCAAAATGATTGGGCAGCTTTAAGGTCTGATTTGGATAAAAACCCAATCGAAGGTGTGAATGGAAACAATACTGAAGAAGAGATACTTGCTATCTTAAAAAAATATGGTATTCTAATAAATCGTAATAATTCGAGTAATTCGCAAGTTTCTATAGAGATTTGGGGCACAGGAAAACCAATGAGGGAGTTCTTATGGTCTGAAGAGATGGCAGAAGCATGTGTTTATACTATGGAAAAGATTGACTTTAAGGATACGCATACTGAAGGTAAGGAAATAAAAAATACCCATATTAATATTGGTACTGGTAAAGAAGTTTCTATAAAGCAACTTGCAGAGGCAATAAAAAGTAAAGTAGGATTTAACGGTGAACTTTATTTTAATTCTGATAAACCAGATGGTACCATGAGAAAATTAACTGATCCATCTAAAATTCATGATTTAGGATGGCAACATAAAATAGATATTGAAGAAGGGATTGAAAAGATGTACCAATGGTATACTTCAATTCAATAAGATATATTAGTTTATATTTCTCTTAAAGCTCACTATACCAGGTGAGCTTTTTTTATGATTGTAAATTTTTCAGTGTATCTTTGGGATCTTTTTTAATACTGATAGAATTATTTTTAGAATGAAATATCGTTTGATTATTATATTGTTGATGCTGTATTGTTTGTTTAGTATGAATTTAAGGGCTCAACAAAAAATAAATATTAATGTTGAATCTCAGTTTTTAACTTCTTCCAATAAGAATATACAACCACATTACCAATATTCAAATAATTGGGGAATTATTGATCCATTTGAGCAAACACAAGGATTGGTTTTAGGGAGTTTTAAGTACAATATAACAACCAATAAAAGAATTGAATTATTAATAGGTACTTCTGGAGTATTTAAAAACAAAACAGAGGAAAGCTTTCTTCAGGAGAGTTATTTAAATGCGAAGTTTTTTAATTTAATAGATTTAAGTATTGGTAAACAGGCTTGGTCTCCCATCTCAACACATGAAGATTTAATGGTGGGTACCTTTATGCGAAATGCCAATGTCCGGCCTGTGCCAAGAGCTCAAATTGGTATTTTTGATTATAAAGTAGTGCCGTTTTTTAATCAGTTGTTTGCAATAAAAGGAGGTTTGTCTCATGGATTATTGAATGATAATAGACTGGATGGAGGAAGAAGTAATGCCGCTAGAAATGTACAGATTCATGAAAAGTGGGTATATCTTAAATGGAATAAAAATAAATATCAACCTTATATAGGTTTATTTCATGCAGCTTTATTAGGAGGAGAGAGAGCTAATGGAGAAAAAATACCGGTAGATTATTGGGCTACCTTTTTTGGCCAGCCTTCAGAAAAAGTTGGAGGTGGAGATGCAACAAATGTGGCAGGTGGTCATGATGGATTCTGGGATTTTGGATTTTCATACCAAAATAAATTAGGGAAGTTTCAATTTTATATACAAAAGCCTTTTGCTGATAGGACAGGTTTGAAATTATATCGATTTCGTAATCATGATTATAAAATTGGGATGTTCGCTGATATATTTAATTTAAAGTTTATAAAAAATGTATCTGTAGAATTGTTTAAAACAAATTTCCAGGCAGGGGGTGGACTTCCTGATCCAATTGATCCAGATGGCAATATCATCTTTATAAAAGGAATAAAAGATTATGATGCTTTTATGATGAATACTTACGGTATTGAAACACATGGATGGACAGATGAAGAGTTTGAGGATTATTTAATGGAGAATTGGAACAGAGGAAATAGATATGGAGAAAGAGATGATTATAACAATAATGGCATGTATTATAATGGGTGGACTTATTTTGGTCAGCCTATGGGAATGCCGTTGTATCATACCTACTATTTAGCTAAGGCCTACGCTCAGGAGTGGGAGCCGAATAATTCTGTAATATTTGTTAATAATAGAGTCAAAGGTTTTCATATTGGCATTGATGGAACTATTTTCGATGGATTTAATTATCTATTTAAGTCTACCTATTCAAAAAATTATGGAAGTTATGGGGAGGAATACATTCGAAGATACAGCTGGGAAAAGGATCCTGAGTTCTATTATCGAGGAGGAAAATCACAATGGTATTCTAATTTGAGTTTATCTTATCATAATAAGAATTTGGAAAACTTGAACTTAAAAACATCAATATCATATGACTCCGGAGATTTATATGATGCCTTTGGAATAATGTTTGGAATAGTAGTTCAAGTAAAATAATTATCTTTGTACCGCTCTAAATCAAAAAAAACACTTGTACAGCATGTTAAGAGAAAAAGAGAAAGTTGTAAATAACTTTTTAGCGTTTGTTGAGGTTGCTATTGCTTGGTTATCCTTTAATGCATCCTTATTCCTTTATTTTGGTCATTTTTCCTTTATAAAGTATAAAGATTCAATTATTCTACACTTAATTATTGCCTTATTTTGGTATTTGCTGGGTAAGTATTTCAGATTGGCTCAAGTCCATCGCTCCCGACCCTATTCAGCCATATTATTTAATTGTCTGGCACTTGTATTAACCGGGACTTCGATACTTGGATTATCTGTATTGGTTTTTAATCTGTATTATATAGGTTTCGAACCCTTAGTTTATTTTGCGCTAATTAACTTAGTATTAATGTTTGGCTTTAAAATGAGTCTATATGAATTCTTTAAAAGAGCCAGAAAACATGGTAGAAACTCTAGAGCCATTGTCATTGTGGGTGATTATACTGCTGCTCCTTTTATAGAGCAAGTTATTAAATATAAAGAATGGGGTTATAAAATTGTTTCTATAATTGGAGATGAAGTATTATCCAAAACATATGGCGGTATTGCTCCCGTTTTGGGGCCTGATTATGATGTAGCTTCTTTAATAGAGAATAAAACAATTGATGAAGTCATTTTTATCAAGGAACATATGGAAGTTGAAGAAATAGAGGAAATGGCTCATGTTTGTTCTGAAGTTGGAGTAATTTTTAGAATGTATTCTCCATTCTTTAACATGTTAAAAAGTAAAGCGCACATCCATCATTACAATACAATGCCATTGCTCACTATCGCAAATATTCCAACAGATTATTTGGCAATACAAGTGAAAGCAATTTTTGATTTTATTTTCTCATTTTTTGTTATTGTTTTGGCGTCACCAGTTTTTATAACGTTATCGCTATTGGTGAAGTTTACTTCAGAAGGACCTATTTTCTTTAAGCAGAAAAGAGTTGGGTTAAGAGGTAGGAAGTTCTATGCCTATAAATTTCGTACGATGGTAGTAAATGCGGAAGAACTAAAGGCAACACTTATGGAAGAAAACGAGATGGATGGGCCGGTGTTTAAAATGAAAAATGATCCTCGTATTACAAAAATTGGCCGATTCTTAAGGAAAACAAGTTTAGATGAATTACCTCAGTTTTTTAATGTCTTGATGGGGGATATGTCAGTGGTTGGGCCACGTCCTCCGGTACCACAGGAAGTTAAGGAATATGAGCGTTGGCACTTAAGGCGTTTATCCATGAAACCAGGGATAACCTGTACCTGGCAGGTTTCTGGTAGGAATGATATTCCTTTTGAAGAATGGATGAAAATGGATTTAGCATACATCGACAATTGGTCATTGAAGTTAGATTTTGTGATTTTCTTAAAAACCATCAGGACAATGATAATAGCTGATGGGCATTAATTTATAATAGGAATGATATCAAAAAAATACACATTTAGATCAATAAGGTTAACGCTTTTGTTATTGATTTTATTACAAAGTTGTAACCTGGAAAATCGAGTTCCTAATGAATTTCCCAAAGAAAAGGAGTTTGCTCAAATTTTGGCTGATGTGCATTTTACAGAATCCGTGATTTCGCAGATGCGATTAAAACAAAGAAGTATGAATGATGTAGCCAATGGTTGCTATCATACTGTTTTGTCGAAATATAATCTTACTCAGGAAAAATTTGATACAATCGTATCTTGGTATACTGCTCACCCGGAAATTTATTCCAAAGTTTATGATGATGTGGTAGCTATTTTAACAGAGAAAGAAGCTACATGGCAGCTCGAAGTTAAGGATATTAAGGAAGAAATTGAGCGACAAAGAGCTTTAAAGGAAGCCCGAAATATTTGGGAAAAAGAAAAAAGATCTTTAGTTGTTCAGCCTAAAGATACATTTGATAGAAGAATTCCTTTTAATATTGGGGTCGATACGATTAACGAATCAGGATATAGGATCAGTGCTTTTTATCAATTCTTAAAAGGGAATATGGTGAAAGAAGTAAATTTGGAGATTATTCCAATGTATGAGGATAGCAGTTATGATACGATTAATTATAAAATTCCGGTTACATTTGGAAGTAGAAAGTCTGAAGTAATTGTTGCTTCTGAAGATTCACTTAAAATATTACAAATTCAAGGATACTTACTTAAGCATGATACGGATGATGTTGTAAATGTTCGAATTAAAAACATAGAATTTGAATATCTTCCAATTGGAATTGATTCAATATCGATTGATGCACCTCAAGAACTTTTAACCAAATAATGAGAAAGATAGCTGCTCATTTTATTTTGCATCCAGATGGTTCTGTAGGGAAATTTCCTGTTATAGTTTTTGATCAAGATGGAACTATAGTTGAAATTAGAGAAAGATCCAGTTTTATTGAAGAGCCTTCGTTGGAGTTGGTTAATGGATTTCTGTGTCCTGGTTTTGTAGACTTCTTCCGAACTGCAATTCTACAAAATGAGAGCGTTGAGATACAAAAATATATAAATCGTCAGGTGATTTCAGGAATTAAAGTATTGGGTGCTTCTGAAGATGATTATTCCGATATTATAAAATATCGAACAAGAGGTATCTCTTTTACTAAAACCAGTAATAAATGCTCTATGCTAAATAATGAGTATAATTCATTGTTTGATTTTCTGAAGTTTAATAAGTCCGGAGTTGACTCGTTGATGAGATATACAATTGAGAATGCTTCTATACTCGAGGTAAATGATCAGTATGGGAGTCTGGAGGTTGGGAAACGACCAGGAATAATAGCAATTTCAGGAATGAATTATGAAACAATGAGGTTAACGGGATCAGCTAAGATAAAGTTGATTGTATAGTATCTACTAAAAAATATTATGGATAAATTATTAAAGGTTGCTATTGATGCTTCTATTGAAGCTGGTAAAGCAATTATGGATATATTTGAAAATGGCGATTTTGGTGTAGAAAAGAAAGCTGACAATTCGCCTTTAACTTTAGCAGACAAAGCAGCGCACAACATTATTGAAAAATGTCTTCTTACTACCGATCTGCCTATCTTAAGTGAAGAAGGCAAACATGAAGATTTTGAGATAAGAAAAGGGTGGAATAAACTTTGGATTGTAGATCCATTAGATGGAACAAAGGAATTTGTTAAGAAGACTGGTGAGTTTACAGTAAATATAGCCTTAATAGAAAATAATTATCCTGTATTAGGTGTTGTGTTTGTTCCTGCTACAGGTGTTTTATATTATGGAGGTACCGCAAGCTCATCGTATAAGGTGCAATTGAATGACGATTGGAGAGTAACAGATATTAAGAAACTAGATATAGGGAACACCCAAAAATTACCTCTAGGAAAAAGTGGTGATGTTTTTCGAATTGTTGCAAGTGTTAGTCACCTATCCAAAGAAACAGAAGAATTTACAGAAATCTTGAAAGATGAGTATGGAAAAACTGATTTTATGTCGGTAGGAAGTTCCATTAAAATATGTAAAGTAGCTGAGGGAAGTGCTGATGTTTATCCAAGATTAGGACCAACAATGGAATGGGATACAGCTGCAGGGCAAGCTGTGGCTGAGGGAGCAGGCATGAAATTTATCAATTGGAAAACTCAGGCAAGATTTGATTATAATAGACAAGAGTTGTTGAATGCATGGTTTGTTGTTGCAGGAGAAAAAGTTTCTGAAGAACAATTGCTTATGCTGATTTCTAAATCAAATTTCTGATTTACTATTATTTATTTACCATATTGGATCAAAATATTACAATTTGTTGCATAACACCTTGTTAATTCAGTTGTAATTTTAATTTTTTCTTACCTTTGTGATCGCAAAAATAACATACTGGTTATATGATGCGCAATAATTGAATTAAATTTTTTAAAAACCATATAATTTTATTGACATGCCTGCAATTGATACTTACAATTTTTCAGGAAAAAAGGCGATTATCCGTGTGGATTTTAACGTGCCTTTAAACGATAAATTTGAAATTACTGACGACACTCGTATTGTTGCTGCACTTCCTACTATCAAAAAAGTGTTAGCTGACGGTGGTGCTGTAATCTTAATGTCTCACTTAGGTCGTCCAAAAGGTGAAGCTCAAGATAAATTTTCATTAAAGCACGTTGTTGCTCATTTATCAACTAAATTAGGCGTAGATGTAAAAATGGCTCCTGACTGTGTTGGTGCAGAAGTTAAAGCTATGGCTGATGACTTAAAAATGGGTGAAGTAATGTTGTTAGAAAACTTACGTTTTCACAATGAGGAAACTGATGGTGATGAAGCATTCTCTAAAGAATTAGCTGACTTAGCTGATGTATACGTTAATGATGCATTTGGAACTGCTCACCGTGCTCATGCTTCTACTACTATTATTGCTCAATATTTTGAGGATAAAATGGCTGGTTTCTTATTAGATAAAGAAATTAAGTTTTTAGGAGGTGCTGTTGCTAATCCGGTGAAGCCATTTGTTGCTATCGTTGGTGGTGCAAAAGTTTCAGGAAAATTAGAAGTGTTGAAATCATTGATTGAAAAAGTTGATACTATTTTAATTGGTGGTGGTATGGCATATACATTCCTTAAAGCTCAAGGACACTCAATCGGTGGTTCTTTAGTTGAGGATGATTTAATTGAGACTGCAAAACAAATTTTAGTTGATGCTGAGGCTAAAGGAGTAAACTTCATGTTACCAGTTGATAACTTAGCTGCAGATAAATTTGCTGATGATGCAGATATCCAAGTTGTAGGTGTTGAGATCCCAGAAGGAAGAATGGCTCTTGACGTAGGTCCTAAAACTGTTGAAGCTTATTCTGCTGAAATTGCTAAAGCTAAAACTGTAGTTTGGAATGGTCCTATGGGATGTTTTGAAATGCCAAACTTCTCAAAAGGTACATTTGGTGTTTGTGAGGCAGTTGCTGCTTCTGACGCAATTTCAATTATTGGGGGTGGTGATTCAGTTGCTGCAGTTAATCAAAGTGGATTAGCTGACAAAATGAGTCATATCTCTACTGGAGGTGGTGCTTCTCTTGAGTATTTAGAAGGAAAAGTGTTACCAGGAGTAAAAGCTGTTACTGAATAGTAATATTCTTTAATAATATAATTGACCCGCAAGATTTTTCTTGCGGGTTTTTTGTTTTATATAATAAAGAATTTTCTGAATCAGAATATGTTTATTGCTCTGGTTAAACTTGTATCTTTGCATGAATTTTTAAATCGATACAATGTTGTACTTATATAATACAGGTATATTATTCTATAATTTAGCTATCAGATTATTCTCTTTATTTAATGAGAAAGGGCGATTGTTGTTGATGGGAAGAAAGGCAACTATGTGCTCAATAAAGCAATTGAATATAACAGAGAAAACGATTTGGGTGCACTGTGCCTCTTTGGGTGAATTTGAGCAAGGTCGACCGGTGATTGAAGCTATTAAGAAACAAGATCCGGATAAGAAATTAGTACTAACATTTTTTTCTCCTTCGGGATATGAAGTTCGTAAGGATTATGAATATGCCGATTATATATTTTATCTACCTTCTGATAGAAAAAGGAATGTAAAAAAGTTTGTAGATGCTATCAATCCTGAAGTCAGTATTTTTGTGAAGTATGAATTCTGGCATCATTATTTAAGATATCTCAAAAATTCAGGCATCAAAACTTATATTATTTCTGCCATATTTCGACATGAACATGTATTTTTTAAATGGTATGGAGGTTTCTATAGAAATATACTTACTTGCTTTACAAAGTTGTTTATTCAGGATGAGGAGTCTGCTGAATTATTGAAGGGAATTGGAATTACGAACTATTGTGTATCTGGCGATACCCGCTTTGATCGGGTTTGGGAAATAGCTCAAGCTTCAAAAGAATATCCTGTTTTAGAAGCATTTTCAAGAGGAAGTAAAGTATTGGTGGGGGGGAGTTCATGGCCTGCCGGAGAAAAACTTATTGCTGAATATCTTAAACTAAATACTGAGATAAAATTACTATTGGCTCCTCATGAAATACATGAAGAGCATATTAAGCAAATTGAAGAAATGTTGCCGGTTTCTTCAGCTCGATATACGAAGTTAAATGGCGTGGATTTAACAAGTTTAAAAGTATTGATTGTAGATACAATGGGTATGTTATCTTCAATGTATAGATATGGTGATGTTGCCTATATTGGCGGAGGATTTGGGAGTGGGATTCATAATACGATTGAAGCTTCTACTTTTGGTTTACCTGTTGTTTTTGGACCTAATTATAAAAAATATAAGGAGGCTTGTGATTTAATTGCCTCTAAAGGTGGGTATACAATTAGTAACCAAACCGAATTTAATGAGATAATGAATCATCTTTTTCAGGATGAGGCTTTTTATAAAGATGCTTCTGAGGCATCTAATGAATATGTTGAAAAGATGAGAGGTGCAACTGGTCTAATAATCAAGGAGATAACGAATTGATAGTAAAAAATACTCTTGTTAATTGTTAATTACTTGTTCATTAATATTCCATTATTTGAATGAATCTTTCCAAAATTGGGAACTTTTCTTTTTTAGCTGACAATTCGTTAAAAATATGACTATATAATAAGCGATTTGAACATTCCAATTGATGGACGTTATAAAAATCAAATTGTTAATAAAAAAATCTTTTTTGGACAACTTTAAACTTTTTTACAAAAGTTAATATATTCAAATTCAGTGGATAAGCTGTTTGAATTGGACAACTTTCGTGTGTGTTCATAAGTATTTCTTGTCTGAAAAAGATCTCTTTTCTAATTTTACATTCGTAGAAAATAAAGCACAAAAAATCATAACCTCTAGGTATTAAGGTATTTAAAATTTTATAAGACTATGGCTGTTTCACAAATCGAGCAAAAAGTTGAGGAATTGAAGAAGATTTACACAAATGATGAGGCGTATAATGCCGCTTTAAAATATTTTAACGGAGATGAGCTTGCTGCTCGTGTCTGGGTAAATAAATATGCATTGAAAGATTCAGATGGAAACATCTACGAATTAAATCCTGATGATATGCATAGAAGACTGGCAAAAGAGATTGCTCGAATAGAGACGAAGTATCCAAATTCGATGACGGAAGAAGAGTTGTTTGAACTTTTTAGAGAGTTTAAATATATCGTTCCACAAGGAGGACCAATGGCAGGAATTGGAAATCAATTTCAAATTGCATCGTTGTCAAACTGTTTTGTAATTGGAAATAATGGAGCTTCGGATTCTTATGGTGGAATTATGAAAATTGATCAGGAGCAGGTTCAATTGATGAAACGTAGGGGTGGTGTTGGTCATGATTTGTCACATATTCGTCCTAAAGGATCGCCTGTTAAAAACTCTGCATTAACATCTACAGGTATTGTTCCTTTTATGGAGCGATACTCAAACTCTACAAGAGAAGTTGCTCAGGATGGAAGAAGAGGTGCTTTGATGCTAAGTGTTTCTATTAAGCATCCTGATTCAGAGTCGTTTATTGATGCTAAATTAGAGCAGGGTAAGATAACTGGAGCCAATGTTTCTGTGAAAATTGATGATGATTTTATGAAATCAGTTGTTGATGGAGTTCCTTACCAACAGCAATATCCAGTAAAATCTGAAAATCCTCAGTATACAAAAGAGGTTAATGCAGGTCAAATTTGGAATAAAATTGTGCACAATGCCTGGAAGTCTGCAGAGCCTGGAATTCTTTTCTGGGATACCATTATTCGTGAATCAGTGCCTGATTCGTATGCTGATTTAGGTTATGAAACTGTTTCTACAAATCCTTGTGGTGAAATTCCTTTGTGTCCTTATGATAGCTGCCGATTAATAGCCGTAAATTTATATTCATACGTTGAAAATCCATTTACTGATAAAGCTAAATTTAACTTTGATAAGTTTAAAAAGCATGTTGGTTATGCACAACGTATTATGGATGATATTATTGATCTTGAATTAGAGAAGATTGATGGTATTTTAAATAAAATTGATGAAGATCCTGAAACTGATGAGGTTAAGTTAGTTGAAAAGAACCTTTGGTTAAATATTCGTAAGAAAGCAGAGGAAGGTCGTAGAACCGGTGTTGGTATAACAGCTGAAGGAGATATGTTAGCAGCATTGAACCTAAGATATGGTAGTGAAAATGCAGTTGATTTTTCTATTGAAGTCCATAAAAATCTTGCTTTAGCGGCATACCGTTCTTCTGTAGAAATGGCAGTAGAAAGAGGTGCTTTCCCAATATATGATTATAAAAAAGAAATTAATAATCCATTTATTAACAGATTGTTTGAAGCGGATCCATCTTTAGCAGCGGATATGAAAAAGCATGGACGTAGAAATATTGCGCTTTTAACAATCGCTCCAACAGGAACAACAAGTTTAATGACTCAGACTTCTTCAGGTATTGAACCTGTATTTTTACCTGTTTATAAAAGAAGAAGAAAGGTAAATCCAAATGATCCAGAAACTCGTGTGGATTTTATTGATGAGGTAGGTGATAGCTGGGAAGAATATACTGTTTTCCATCATAAATTTGTTACATGGATGGAAGCAAAAGGACATTCTACTACTAAAAATTATACTCAGGAAGAATTGAATAAATTGATTGAGGAATCTCCTTATTACAAAGCAACATCTAATGATGTAGATTGGGTAAGTAAAGTAAGAATGCAAGGAGGAGTTCAAAAATGGGTTGATCATTCAATTAGTGTTACAATTAACCTTCCAGCTACTGCAACTCAAGAGTTAGTTGGAGAATTGTATGTTGAGGCATGGAAAAGTGGTTGTAAAGGAGTTACTGTTTACAGAGATGGTTCGCGTGCCGGAGTTCTTGTTGCTGATACTGATAAGAAAGAGGATGAGACAAAGGTTAGTTTCTCAAAGAAGAGACCAGATGAGTTAAATGCTGATGTAGTAAGATTCCAAAATAATAAAGAAAAGTGGATCGCATTTGTAGGTCTAATGGATGGTCGTCCATATGAAATCTTTACAGGATTAGCTGATGATGAGGATGGTATTCTTATTCCTAAATCTGTAAATACAGGTTTAATTATCAAAAGCAGAGATGAAGAGGGCGTGTCAAGATATGATTTCCAATACACGAATAAGAGAGGTTACAAAACTACTATTGAGGGATTGAGTCATAAATTTGATAAAGAATTCTGGAACTATGCTAAATTAATTTCTGGTGTATTGCGTCATGGTATGGCCATTGCAGATGCTATAGATTTAGTATCCGGACTACAATTGGATAGCGAATCAATTAATACCTGGAAAAATGGTGTTGAAAGAGCACTTAAAAAATATATTCCAAACGGAACAAAAGCTAAAAAAGGAGCTTGTGAATCATGTGGTTCAGAGAATCTGACTTATCAGGAAGGATGTTTAATTTGTCCTGATTGTGGATCTTCAAAATGTGGATAAAGTTTTGCCTATATAACTTTTTTACTTCAAAGCGGGTGAACCATTGGTTTGCTCGCTTTTTTTTATGTCTTGTCTTTTGTTTCTTTAATTATAAACTATTGTGTAATATATTATCTTTGCAGAAAAAATTTTGAATAATGACTGATAGAAAAGTTAGGGTGCGATTTGCCCCAAGTCCTACAGGACCTTTGCATATAGGAGGCGTGAGAACAGCTCTGTTTAATTATTTATTTGCAAAAAAACATGGTGGTGATTTTATTCTTCGAATTGAAGATACTGATCAGACTCGTTTTGTTGAAGGGGCTGAGGCATATATCAATGAGTCGTTAGAGTGGCTTGGATTGACTGTTGATGAAGGAGTTGTTCAAGGTGGAGCATATGGTCCATATAAACAGTCAGAGCGTAGAGAAATTTATATACAATATGCCGATAAATTAATTTTGGATGGTTGGGCTTACTATGCCTTTGATACTCCTGAAGAATTGGAGGCATTACGAGAAAAGGCAGAAGCCGAGAAAACAAAGTTTTCATACGATATGAAAACCAGAATGGGGCTTCGTAATTCCTTGTCGTTATCAGCCGAAGAAGTTGAGCAGTTGAAAAATGAAGGAGTACCTTATGTGGTTAGATTCAAGATGCCGGAAGATGTTGAGGTTTCTGCTGTCGATATGATCAGAGGTGAAGTTAAATTTAATACTGCCATATTAGATGATAAAGTAATTTTTAAATCAGATGGTTTGCCAACATATCATTTGGCAAATGTGGTAGATGATTACTTAATGAAAATTACGCACGTAATACGTGGTGAAGAATGGTTGCCAAGTATGCCACTTCATATTATGCTTTACAGAGCTTTAGGATGGGAGGATGTAC
The DNA here is from genome assembly GCF_026013605.1 of Plebeiibacterium sediminum. Taxonomy (GTDB): domain Bacteria; phylum Bacteroidota; class Bacteroidia; order Bacteroidales; family Marinilabiliaceae; genus Saccharicrinis; species Saccharicrinis sediminus. The sequence goes on along the minus strand of NZ_JAPDPJ010000018.1, from coordinate 40,023 downwards.
GTCCTGAATTTGCTCATCTACCGTTGATATTGAAACCAACAGGAAAAGGTAAGTTGAGTAAAAGAGATGGTGATAAAGCCGGGTTTCCTGTGTTTCCATTGGAGTGGAAATCTCCAGAAGGTGAAGTTGCTTCAGGATACAGAGAGTCTGGTTATGTTTCAGAAGCTGTAGTTAATCTATTAGCTTTATTAGGATGGAATCCTGGTACAGAGCAAGAAATATTTTCTTTGGAAGAGCTTGTTGGTGCATTTTCTATTGAGCGTGTTAATAAATCTGGAGCTCGTTTTGATCCTGAAAAAGCAAAGTGGTTTAATCATCAGTATCTGATAAATACAAGCGATGAGAAATTAGCTGAATCTTTTAAAAAGGAACTGGATGTTAAAGGTATTGTTGCTGATTCAGAATTAGTTGTAAGGGTTGTTGGATCGGTTAAAGAGCGTATTAATTTTGTATTTGATTTGTGGGAGCAGTCTTCGTTCTTTTTTGTGGCCCCTACTGAATATGATGAAAAAGTTGTTAAGAAGAGATGGAAAGGGGATGTGCCTGCTTTTATGGGGGAATTAACAAGCGCTTTGGAGAATGTGAACAATTGGGTTGCTGATGATATTAAAGCTGTTATTTCGGCTAAAATTGAAGAAAAAGAGCTTGGTTTTGGCCTGGTGATGAATGCTTTTAGATTGGCATTAGTTGGAGGAGGATTTGGACCTGACTTGATGTTGATTGCGGAATTGTTAGGAAAAGAAGAGGTTATTTCTAGAATTAATAAAGCAGTTGAAAATCTTAATTAAGACTGTGAAAATATAATAATGAAAAAGGGTGGTTTCAATTGAAATCACCCTTTTTTTTATATTGTTTGGATTCAAAGAATCTACTTAGAATCGTAACCCCATTTTAAATAAATAGCACCCCAGGTAAAACCAGCTCCAAATGCTGCTAATACAATGTTGTCGCCTTTTTTAAGATCTTTTTCCCACTCCCATAAACATAATGGAATTGTAGCAGAGGTTGTGTTACCATATTTTTCAATGTTAATCATAACCTGATCTTTACTTACGCCCATTCGTCTGGCAGTAGCATCAATAATTCTTAGGTTTGCCTGGTGTGGAACAAGCCATTTTACATCTTCTGATGTAAGGTTGTTTTTATCCATGATTTCAACAGCTACGTCGGCCATGTTTGAAACTGCATGTTTAAAAACGGCTTGACCTTCCTGATAAACTGTGTGCTCATTTGCATCAACAGATTCATGAGAAGCAGGTTTAACTGATCCACCCGCTTTCATAACAAGGTGGTGTCTTCCAATACCGTTTGTTCTTAAAATGGTATCCTGAATGCCAATTTCTTCTTCTGTTGGTTCAAGCATGATTGCAGTTGCTGCATCTCCAAATAAAACGCAGGTTGTTCTATCTGTATAGTCAGTTATTGAAGACATCTTTTCAGCACTAACAACAACAACTTTTTTATGACTTCCTGATTGAACATATTTTGTAGCAGTATCAAGTCCGAATAAGAAACCGGAGCAGGCTGCATTCATATCAAAACTCTGGATGTTTTTAATTCCAACTTTGTCACAAATAATAGCAGATGTTCCAGGGAACATATGGTCAGGAGTAACTGTGGTGCAAATTAATAAATCAACCTCTTCAGGTTTTGTTCCGGTCTTTTTCAACAATTCTTTAACGGCTTCGGCACCCATGTCAGATGCACCTTTGCCTTCTCCTTTAAGAATGCGTCTTTCTTTAATACCTACACGGGTCATGATCCATTCGTCGGAGGTATCGACCATTGTGCTGAGTTCCTCGTTGGTTAAGATATAATCCGGTAAATAGGCTCCTACACCAGTGATTACTGCGTTAATCTTTTTCATGTTAAAATAATTGTTCGACTGTATTTGTGGCAGTCAAATGTTAGAAATAGCTATATCTTCCCTGTTATCAAGAATATGGTTATTCTTAATTTGAAAAATAGAACTACTATCAATCTGAAGGTTCAGGCATTACCCTTTTCGATTTAGAAATGCCCTAAAGCAAAATTTGCCTTGCAAAGCAAGGCAAATTTAAAAAGTACTTTTAAAAATAAAAAGTTATGCTGTAATTTCTTTCTCAACAGCTAGTTTTCCTCTGTAATAACCACACTCACCACATACAGTATGTAATTTCACAGCAGAACCACAGTTTGAGCATACTCCTAATGCTGGAGCAGTAGCTTTGTAATGGGTCCTTCTCTTGTCTCTTCTAGTTTTAGAAATCTTTCTTTTAGGATGTGCCATTTTATAACAACTTTACGTATTAACTATTATCTTTTAATTTTTTCAAAGCTTCCCACCTAGGGTCAATAGCTTCTTCTGATTTTTTATCTTGATCGTGGTGTTCGGATGAAAACTCTTCGAGTTTGCTAATCATTTCCGGATCACAAGCTTCCGGATCTTCATGGACAGATCTTAGAGGCATGCTTACCACAATATACTCGTACAACAATTGTGCAACATTAAGCTCGTTTTCTTCGTGAGGAAGGATGATGATTTCATCACTTGGCTCATCGTACATTATACCAAATTTAATATATAATGTTCCTTCGTACGAAACTGGTAAAGTAATTTTACCTAAGCAATTGTCGCAAATCGCTTCAATATTTCCAGCGATTTCAAAATCCAACTGAAGCATCTGCGATCTTTTTAATAAAACCACATTAACTTCAAAATCTCCTTTCTCGATTATTGAATCTTCAATAGCTTCAAAAAAAGACTGGCCTAATTTATAGTGAAAATGATGTTTACCTTCTTTTAAACCCTTAAAGGCTATGCTGTAATCTTTTAGCTTATCCATCTCACTTCAAATAAAAACTTTGCAAAAGTATAAAAATAAATAGTAGAAGAGAAGAAAAAATGAAAATAATTTCAGGAATAAAGCAGTTGGATATTTTTGTATTTTTAAAGTGTTGTTATATAGTTTCTTATGATTGGTTTAATAAGATTCTAAATGTTGTTTTTTTATTGGGTTCAGATTCTTTTACAAATATTTTGCCTTTATGATAATCCTCTACAATTCTTTTAGTTAGTGATAAACCTAATCCCCATCCTCTTTCTTTAGTCGTAAATCCAGGTTCAAATACCGTTTTTAAGTTTTGTCTCGGGATTCCCTTTCCATTGTCTGTGATGTCAATAGCAATAGAATGATCTATAATTTCAGAATTTATATGGATGAGGCCATCACCTTTAATAGCATCTATTGCATTTTTAATTAAATTTTCAAATACCCATTCCAATAATGTTTGGTTTGCAACAATGGAAATATTTGGATCAATTTGGATCGAAAATTTCACTTTATCAGATGAGCGTGTTTTTAGGTAATTCACGCTATTGGTTGTAAGTTCGTGTAAATTCAGATTTTTATAAATGGGTTTTGATCCTATTTTAGAAAAGCGATCTGCAATGTTCTGTAATCGATAAACGTCTTTTTTAATTTCGCTCAGAGCTTCCGAATGGGGATCCTTAAGGCTTAAAAAATCAACCCAGCCCATTAATGAGGTGATTGGGGTACCTAATTGGTGAGCCGTTTCTTTTGACATACCCACCCAAACCTGTTCCTGTTCAGCTTTCCTGGAGCTGCTAAATGCCAGGTAAGCAATAAAAACAAATATCGAAACAATAATTAATTGAATTATAGGAAACCAGGTTAGCTTAATTAGTAAAGTTGAGGTTTGGTAATATAAATACTGTAATTCCCCATCTCCAAGATTAATTTCGATAAACTTGCCACCTTCTTTAAGTTCTGCAAGTTTTTTCTGAAGATATATTTCAGAATTATTTGAAGGAACTTTAATATTTCTGTAGTGTTGAATTTTATCGTTTGCATCAGCAAGAATAACAGGAACTGTAGTGTTGTTTTTTAGCACCTCAAGTGTTAAACTCACGCTGTTATCATTATCTCCCGGTTCAACAAGTTGCCTGGTTGCTTCAGCCCATAGCTCAACTTTTTTTCGTTCTTCGTTTTTTAGTTCGTCAACAAGTGACTTTGTATATATTGAAGATAAAGTACCTATAATAATAGTTCCTAAAAAGATAATGAGTTTATATCTTCTCTTGTGGGTGTAATGCTGCATTCGAAAATAAATTGATTTGCTACGAGTAATACAACGCACGAGATATAGTTTTTATTGTTTTGGTACTTTTAATAATATAATAAGCTGACTTAGTTTTGAGGGTGAAATTATTATTGAGAGCAATATTTTATAATCATTCTTGTAATTTCATCTTTATGGGCAGGTTTTGTTATAAAGTCATCCATTCCTGCTTTAAAGGCCAGTTGTCTTTGTGAGTCATCGTTATTGGCAGTCATCGCAATAATAGGACAACTTTCATCGTAACATTTTAATTCTTTAGTTGCATCAAAGCCGTCTAATTCTGGCATTAACAAATCCATAAAAATAATATGGTATTTATTGGCTTTAAATTTTTGAATAGCCTCTTTTCCGTTGTTTGCTAAATCTATTTCGTAACCAACTTTTTTAAATAAATTTTGAGCAACTTTTTGATTAAATAAGTTGTCTTCGGCCACAAGAATTCGGATGTCATTAGGAACAATCTTACCAATAGTGTTGATTGGGTTTTTAATAGATTTAAAATGTTTCAGTAATAAGTTTTGTAGTGTGGATAAACTTACAGGTTTTCTTAAGTATGCATCTGCACCTAACTTTTTCCCCAAACTGTTATTCATTAATTCATAATCAGAACTTTGTAATAGTATTAAAAAGTTTTTGTACAAGTTGTGACTATAAAGTTGTTGCAAAAAGTCAATTCCATTAAAATCTGGTCGCTGATCAATAATAATTAACTGTATATTGTTTCTTTCACTTAGCATTTGGATGGTTTCCTGTGACGGAGCCATTGTTTTATAATTAATACCCAGAGCCATCATATTTTTAATGATATTTTGTACAAATATGGCCTCGTCAGTAATAATTAATGCATTTATCTGTGTGTATGATAGTACATACGAATAGTCTAAGTTTTTTACTTTTTGTTTGTTATTGTACGGAATTGTAAATGTGAACTCAGCTCCTGGATATTCAGGATTTGTTGAAATAGATGAAGGACTGTCTGCCCATATTTCACCACCCATTAATTTTACAAGGTTCTTAGATATGGAAGTTCCAAGTCCTGTGCCTCCAAATTTACGGGTTGTACTTTCATCTTCTTGAGAAAAGGAATTAAAAATGATTTTTAGTTTTTCTTTTCTAATTCCTATTCCGGTATCAGAAATCTTGAACTGTAATGCACTACCACCATTTAAAGTTTTGGATTCAGAAATATGTAGATGAACTCTGCCTGAAGGCGTGAACTTTATTGCATTTCCCAACAGATTATTAAGTATTTGTTTTAAGCGTAGCGGATCCGTTGAAAAATGATCTGGTAATTTAACATCTGTACTCCAGCTTAAATCAATAGATCTTTCCTTTGATAGCTTAATAAAGTCATCGAGAGACTGCTTAATTTCTTTTTCAAGATTAACAGGAATGGATTCTATTTCAAGTTTACCCGCCTCAATTTTTGAGAAATCTAAAATATCATTAATCAAAGCTAATAACGTGTCAGCCGAACGCTTAACAACAGTAAGCATATCCTTATCTGTGTTATCAATTGTTGTTGAGGTTAAAATCATATCAGTCATTCCGATTATGGCATTTAAAGGAGTGCGCAGTTCGTGACTAATATTAGCAATAAAACGAGTTTGAGCAGATTGATTATGTTCCTGAGCGGTGGGTTGGAGTTCAAATGGTGTTAATTCAACAAATTGGAGAATATAATATTTATTGTTTTGATTGAAAAAAGGAATTCTATCTTTTAAAACAACCTGTTTGTTTTGTGTTGCATCGTTAAAAATATATTTTTTTGTAGACTCAGAGATATCTGATCTAACCAACGTTTTTTTCTTTTCAAATAAAACTTTCTCCGAAGCCTCACGATCAAGCAATAAATCCTCGTCTTCGTATTCGAATAATTTTAATGCAAACCTGTTTACCAATTGAATTTTATTCTCAGAATCAACCAGCACAATTCCTACTGGAGTATAATACAAGATCTTTCGAAGGGAGTCTTCCGACTGATATAATCGTTCCTGACTGATTTTATTTTTCGATATATATTGGTAAAAAACATAAACGATCATTAAAATGATAGCAAAACTTATAAATGCAACAATAAATGAATTCTTTATTATAGAATTTGTAATGGGTTTAATAGGCATGGAAAATGCCATATTTATTGTTTGGTTTGGACTTAGTTTGTATTGTTTAAAAACCGTTAATGTTTTAGTATTAATATTATTTATTTTTATGGGGTGAATGGCATACAGAGTGGTTGAATCACTTATAAATTTTATTTCAGATGTCAAAAGGGAGGTTATATTCTTATTTGTCGAAAATAATAAATTAAAATGATGGTCTGCAATCCATTGAAATTGATGTCCTTGTATGTTAAATCCTTTAAATATTTTATGGTAGTATTGTTCTAAATCAAAATCAAATATTAAATATCCATATATATGAGTGCTATTGTAAAGGGGTTGGTTAATAATAAAACTGTTCGCATTTTTATCAATAACAATATCTCTTTTAAAATTCTCTTTTCGCGTAGTTTTACTAAATTTTGATATTGTAGATTGATTTGCTCCTTTTAACAGGCTGTAAGAATTGCCTTTTACATCAATTACGGTAAGTTTATTTAATAGAGAATAATATCTGTTGTAAATAAGCTCAATACGTTCTTTTGTAATTTGAGATTCAAGGTCTAAATCAAATAGCTTTCCAAGGTCTTTTTCCTGGAACAATAGTGTTGAATTCGATTCTATTTCGGCTATAAAGTTGTTACTTTCCTTATGGCAGGAATTAATTTGTTTGGCTAAAATAGTTTTTTGAGTGTCTATCTGCCATAAATAGGTATCTCTGAAATAGTATATATTGCAAACAATTAAAAATGCTATGCAGGAGATTACAATGGCAAGCGGTTTTTTCATAATAAGTTAGATACGAAAAAAAGAATAAAAGGTTTTATCTGTACTTTTCTTGCTTAGTTTCATAAATACTTAAATAGCTTTGGTATCTCTGTAATGAAATTTCTTCTTCTTCGATGGCTTTTTTTACAGCACATCCAGGTTCATGAATATGAGTACAATTGCTGTATTGACAATCGTGAGAGTGTTTGAAAATTTCTTTAAAGTAATGATAGATTTCATCTTTATCGATGTTGATTAATCCATAGCCTCTGATACCTGGTGTATCAATGATGTATCCTCCAAAATTAAGTTCGTGCATCTCAGCAAATGTGGTGGTATGTTTTCCGCTTTGATGAATATCTGAAATCTCAGCTACTTTTAAGTTTAATCCCGGTTGTATTCTATTGATGAGCGTTGATTTTCCAACACCTGAATGACCGGAAATGACACTAACCTTATCCTTTAATAAATCAACAATTACACTTAAGTCATCATTCATTTTTGCAGAAATGGTATATGTTTCATAACCAATCTTTTCATAAATGGCTCTCATGTTATCAAGTGTAGCCATGTGCTTGGCGTCGTATCGATCAACCTTGTTGAAAACTATTTTTACGGGAATATTATAAGCTTCAGCAGATGCTAAAAATCGGTCGATAAAAACATTTGTTGTAATAGGGTAGTTTACCGTAACTAACAACAATGCCTGATCAATATTTGATGCAATTATGTGTGATTGCTTCGATAAGTTTGATGCTTTTCGGATGATGTAGTTCTTTCTTTCTTTTATTTCGGCAATAACACCCATATTGTCCGTTTCATCTATTGTAAAAGTAACATTGTCGCCAACAGCAATAGGGTTGGTGCTTTTTATGTCATCAAGTCTGAATTTACCTTTAATGGTACAATTAATCAACTCTCCCTCCGAAGTTCTTACTAAATATCTACTACCTGTTGATTTAAATACGATACCTGTTTTCAATGCCTAATTGTTTAATAGATGTTATTGTGTTGTTTTGAAATGTAAAAATGATAAAAATAACTGATAGTTATGAGCCTAAAGACTTAAAAGTTTCTAAAAATACTTTGAATTTAAAGAAATTGCTTTTAAATTTGACTAACCGGTCAGTCGTAAAATAATTAAAATGTCACCAAGAACAGAAGAACAATTAATAAAACATAAGGCTGAAAAGCGAAAGGTAATCACACAGGCTGCGTTAAAATTATTTTCTGAAGAAGGTTTTCAATCTACCTCAATTTCAAAAATAGCTAAAGAAGCTGGAGTGTCAAAAGGATTGATATACACTTATTTTGAAAGTAAAGAAGAGTTGTTGCGATTTCTGATTCTGGATACAATTGATGAAATGTTTGGAATAGCTGAAGTTAGCTTGGGAATAAATCCAACTGATGAATCATTTGAAAAGATGATTAGTGATTATTTTGATTGGGTACAAATTAACAGAGCATTCTTACAAATTTATTTCGGGATTCTGATGCAGCCAAGTGTAATGAAATTATTTGAAAAGGAAATCATGGCAAAAGCGTATAATGTTTTTGAAAGGATGTCCGTTTACTTTAAGAATAAAGGTTTTGAAGATCCTCTTTCTGAAACCCGATTTTTCATCTCGATACTGGATGGTATTTACATGAATTATATAATGGATTCTGAAAATTATCCATTAGCAAAAGCAAAATCCAGAATATTAACAATGTATCTAAAATAAAGTCACCATCATAAAATCTGATGATTATGAAATTATTTGATGTCCTTAAAATTTCGCTTCTAAGTTTATTTATATTTTCTGCATTAAGTGTTTCATCACAAGTAACAGCCAAAGAAATTATAGATCATGCCAATGAATTATTACGCGGAAAAACAAGTTATTCTGAAATGGAAATGAAAGTGATCCGAGCTAAATGGGAGCGTACCTTAAAGTTTAAAGCATGGTCAAAAGGAATTGATTATTCATTAATATTAATAACCTATCCGGCAAAAGAAAAAGGACAGGTATTTTTGAAGCGTCAAAAAGAAATGTGGAACTATATTCCGGATATTGATAAGATGATAAAAATTCCGCCCAGTATGATGATGCAGTCGTGGATGGGCTCAGATATGACCAATGATGACCTGGTAAAAGGTGCGTCTATAGTTGAAGATTATTCTCATCAAATTATTAAAGAAGAAAAATTGGATGGATATGATTGTTATGTGATTGAATTAATTCCCAATGAAGATGCGATTGTAGTTTGGGGTAAAATAGTTTCCTGGGTAACAAAAAAAGGATATATGACCCTAAGAAATGAGTATTACGATGAGGATGGTTTTTTAATTAATACAGAAACGCTTTCTAAAATTAAACAAGTTGGAGACCGTTTGATGCCTACGTATTTTGAAATTGTGCCGGAGGAAAAGAAAGAGCAGAAAACTACTATGGAATTTACCAATGTAAAGTTTGATATGCCCATTAATGATAGTTTTTTCTCCATTCAGAATATGAAAAAAATAAAATGAGACATTATTTTTTATAGCAAAATGAGTTACAATGAAATTGATTGTTATTGCATGGCGAAATTTGTGGCGAAATAAAAAGCGAACCCTGATTACAGTTTCTTCTATATTTCTTGGTGTTATTCTGTGTTCTCTGATGGGATCAATGCAACAGGGATCTTACAATAATATGATAGAAAATGTGGTTAACTTTTACTCCGGCTATATTCAAATTCATAACGAGGATTATTGGGAAGACAAGAATATTAATAATTCTTTTTTAGAGAGTGATTCTTTAGAAAAGGCGATCACCGCGATGGATCAGGTTGAATATATTTTACCTCGCCTTGAAAGTTTTGCTTTAGTATCCAGTGGCGAATTAACTAAAGGTGCCATGGTGATGGGGGTGGATCCTGAAAAGGAAAATAATTTAACCTCAATTGGAGATAAGATTATTGCGGGAAACTATTTACAAGAAAAGGATGATGGGGTTTTACTTGGATTTAAGTTAGCTGAAAAATTAAAAATTGAGGTTGGCGATACTGTGGTCTTACTTGGACAAGGTTATCATGGTGTTACCGCTGCCGGAAAGTATCCTGTTCGGGGGTTATTTAAATCATCAAATCCAAATTTAAACAGGCGACTGGTCTATTTTGAGATAAGTAATGCTCAACGTTTTTATGGAGGGAATAAAATTTTAACCTCCTATGTAGTAATGGTGAAAGACAATAAGGTAGCTAAAGAACTATTGCCCTCATTAAAAGATAAAGTTTCATCTCCATATAAGGTAAAAAGTTGGGAAGAAATGTTTCCGGTTCTTTTACAACAAATCGAAAGTGACAAGTCTTCTGCCATGGTAATGAAAGCAATACTTTACATTGTAATTATGTTTGGAATTTTTGGAACAGTAATGATGATGATCTCCGAGCGAAAAAGAGAATTTGGTGTAATGATGGCTGTAGGAATGCAGAAGTCTAAATTGGCATTTACAGTTTTTATCGAAACTTTATTTATGGGATTGATGGGTGTAGTAATGGGTTTTTTAGGAAGTATGCCTGTGGTAGGTTACTTTTTTTATCATCCAATACCTTTAACTGGTAAAGTAGCAGAGTGGATGAGCGATTTGGGTTTTGAACCTTTTATGTTTTTTGCCTGGGATGCCCAAGTGTTTGTTAATCAAATGTTGGTAGTGTTTTTTATAACTATACTCATATCGGTATTTCCATTTGTTCGAATAGTAAGAATGAGTGGTATTAATGCACTTAAAGGATAAGCTAAAGATGATACTAAAAATAGCATGGCGAAATATTTGGCGGAATCCAGTTCGAAGTTGGATTGTTATCGGAGCTTTAATTGTGGGTATGTATGCAGGTGTTTTTTCAACTACATTTATGTATGGATGGATGATGCAACGACTAAGAGCCGGAATTGAAACAGAAACTTCGCATATTCAAATTCATCAGCCAGGTTTTAGGTTGGCTGAAGATATAAATAAATACTTCGATGAAAATCAATTACTAGATAAAATTGAAACATTGCCAGATGTGAAAAGTGCATCAGGTAGGATTATTGTTTCTGCAATGGCAGCTTCCGCAGAAAAAGCCACCGGCATTCAAATAATTGGGGTCGATCCAATAAAAGATTCTATGGTTGTTGATGTTTCAAAGAAAATAGTAGAGGGAAAATGGTTTGAAGGAATCAATAGAAATCCGGTTGTAATTGGACAAAAATTAGCGGAACAACTAAAACTAAAGTTACGGTCAAAAATTATTCTTCGCTTTCAGAATTGTAAAGGCGATTTTACAGGGGGAGCTTTTCGTGTGGCCGGAATATTTAAAACGAATAATACGGGTTATGATGAAGCGAATGTGTTTGTGCAAAAAAGTGATCTTGCTTTATTGGTTAATTTACCGGCAGGAAAGATTCATGAAGTGGTTATAAGATGTGCTGATCCCACAATTGTTGATGATGTGAAAAATCAGATTGATGGATTTGTAGAAAATTTGCAGGTTGAATCATGGAAGGAAATTTCTCCTGAGTTGGGTTATCTTACTGAAACGATGAATGCTTATATGTATGTTTTTGTTGGCATTATATTGTTGGCGCTTGGGTTTAGTATTGTAAATACAATGTTAATGGTTGTTATGGAACGAGTGCATGAATTGGGCATGTTAATGGCGGTTGGGATGAGCCGCAAGCAAATATTTTCTATGATCGTATTTGAAACATTGTTTTTGTCGTTGTTTGGTGGTTTTATAGGTATTTCTATAGGAGTATTAACAACAAAATTAACAGCTCAAACCGGAATTGATTTATCTATGTGGGCAGAGGGACTTTCTGAGATGGGCTATGCTAGTGTGATTTATCCCGAATATAATTTGCAAATGGTGTTGTCGGTGTCAGCATTGGTTATTGCTACCGGACTTATATCGGCTATTTATCCGGCATGGAAGGCGTTAAAACTACATCCTTCGCAAGCACTTCAATCTGTTTAAAACATAAATGTTTTTGTTATGGCGATCATTAAAATTAAAAAATTAGAAAAGATATATAATCCTAAACGTATACCCGTTAAAGCTTTAAATGGAATAGATCTAAGTTTTGAAGAAGGCGAATTTACCGCTTTGGTTGCTCCTTCAGGCGCAGGGAAAACTACATTTTTAAATATGCTCGGAGGATTAGATGAACCAACTAATGGAACAATAGAAATTAATGGCGTTCGAATTGATAATTTATCGGCTTCTGAAAAAACAAAGTTCAGGCTGCGAAATATTGGATTTGTTTTTCAGGCTTATAATTTGATTCCAGTATTAACAGCTGCTGAAAACATAGAGTTTATTATGGAGCTACAGGGTGTTAGTAAAAAAGAACGTGCGAAACGAAGCATGGAATTGTTGGAAGCTGTAGGTATACCAGATAAAGCCAATATTCGTCCGATGCAGTTGAGTGGAGGACAGCAGCAAAGGGTTGCTGTTGCACGAGCATTGGCTTCAAAACCTAAATTTGTTTTGGCAGATGAACCAACCGCAAATCTGGATTCGAAATCAACTGAAAATTTGTTGGATATTATGTTGCAATTAAATAAAAAGGAAAATATTACTTTTATTTTTGCTACCCATGATGCACGTGTAGTTAAAAAAGCGAGGAGAGTTATTACATTTGAAGATGGAAAAGTAATTAAAGATGAGAATTTTGAATAAGCAGTTTTGTGTATTTGTATGTTTAATATTAGCCATTAGTATCAATGGTTTTTCTCAAGAAGAATTGTCTTTTTCAGGTTACGTTTCTTTAATGCCATCTGCCAGCTATAATAACCAATCAAAAGAAACTGTATTCGACAATTTAATTCATAACAGGATTAATCTGGATTATCAAATTAATGAAAAGTTTAATTCTAAGATAAGTTTTCGAAATAGAATGTTTTGGGGAGAAACAGTTAGGTCGATGCCAATCTTTAAATATATTATTTCCAATGATCCAGGGTGGCTCGATATGAGCTTTAACTGGGAATCTCGAAGTAATTACCTTTTAAATACAAATGTAGATCGGTTGTGGTTGGAGTATATAAGTGGCAATTTTCAGGTAAAGTTTGGACGACAAAGGGTGAATTGGAGTAAAACCATGATCTGGAATCCTAATGATATCTTTAATTCATATTCCTATTTTGATTTTGATTATCCCGAACGCCCGGGAATGGACGGTGTACGAATGCAATATTATACCGGAGTAGCTTCAAGTATTGAAGCTGTAGTCAAAGTTAATAGCAATAGTAATGTAACTGCAGCTGCTTTATATGCAACAACTTTAAAAGGATATGATATTCAGTTTATAGCAGGAGAGCTAGAGCAGGAAGACTGGGTAATTGGAGGGGGCTATAGTGGTAGCTTGTTTAATGCCGGGTTCTATGGCGAAGTTTCTTATTTAATGAATATGGATAACTCTGATGATGATGTGTTGTTATTCTCTATTGGAGGAAATTATATGTTCAAAAATACTCTGATGCTAACCACAGAGTATTTATACTCAGGAAATCAAGGTGACTATGATTTAGAATATCGTTCATTATTTTATGCACAATCGTCAGTGAAAAATCTGAGTATAGATAAAAACTCATACGTTTTATCATTAACATGGCCTGTTAATCCTTTACTAAATGTTTCAATGGCCTATATGGGTTTTGGTTTTCCTGTGTTCAAAAATTACTATGTAGGACCAACTGTTGAATATTCAATTTCAGATAATCTCAACTTTTCATTAGTCTCTCAATATTTTTCATTTGCCAATGATAATAAATCAGTGGCAACCTATCTTCGATTAAAGTGGAACTTTTAGTTAATTAGAAAACAATACCATTAATTTTCGTACAGTTCTAAAAAATAGTTGTCGATTTCTTACATATGGCCTAAAATGCCCGCGTGACAAGTGAAATAAGCCGCTGTCACGCATTTGTCACGTTAAATATATCTTAACTACATTTTAAAATACTTAATATTGTTATAGTTAAATCAATAGTTAAATATGTTTATGATGATTCTAAAAATAATATGTAGAGTAATATTTTTTATCGTATTCATTTTCTTAGGAGCATATTTTGTAGAATTTGTTATTTCTGCCAGTTATAAGTTTATGTTAACTCGCTATGCCTTGCCTAAAGTTGAATTTGATATTACATTACTATCATTTTTTATAAGTGCGCTATTCTTATCTTTCCTATCTATAATTTCTAACTACTGGAAAGTTTCAAGTTTGGCTAAAATTTAGTATTGCTGCTTTTATTGATGTTATATAGTTGGCTTTTCTGTTCGTTTATGGACAAAAAAGCCATTTTTCATTATAAGTAAGTTATTTCGTCTTATTCAGCATTATTACAATGAATATATGTACGTTATCGTACGCCTTCTTTTCAATAATGAACACTTTAATTTTAAGTTTATTTGTTTAGTTGATTGTAGTTTAGGGTTTTATATATTTTGGAACGACGCTTGTAATACAGGCTGTGTCAATATATTATTAACCTTAAATTCTAAATAGGTGGGAAAAAGTGTCTTAAAAATAGAATCTCTGCATAAATCATACAGAACAGGTTCAAATTCCCTTCATGTTCTTAAAGGTGTCGATATGGAGATTAAACAAGGAGAAATGGTCTCCATTATGGGAAGCTCCGGTTCAGGAAAATCTACATTGTTAAATATTCTTGGAATATTAGACAACTATGATAAAGGGCGTTACTATTTAAATGATATCTTGATTCAAAAGATGAGTGAGAAAAAAGCAGCTCATTTCCGTAATCAATATATCGGTTTTATTTTCCAGTCATTCAATTTGATCTCATTTAAAAATGCAATGGAAAATGTGGCCTTACCTTTATATTATCAGGGTGTAAGTCGAAAAAAAAGAAATACTCTAGCACTTGAATATCTGGATCGCTTGGGATTAAAAGAGTGGGCAGAGCATTTGCCAAGTGAAATGTCTGGAGGTCAAAAGCAACGTGTGGCCATTGCTCGTTCGTTAATTTCTAATCCCAAAGTAATTTTAGCCGATGAGCCAACAGGAGCTCTTGATACACAAACTTCATATGATGTAATGGACATACTTCAGGATGTGAATAAGAGTGGAATCACAGTTGTTATTGTTACGCACGAAAATGATATTGCAGAAAGAACCCAGCGAATTATCCGTCTGAAAGATGGTCTTATTGAATCAAACAACTTTGTTGCTGATTATAATACCATTAGCGAACCAATTATTCAAAGCTAATATAATTACAATTATTATGTTCGATAATATTCAAGAGATATTTTCAACGCTGAAGCAAAATAAATTACGGGCAATTATGACCGGATTTAGTGTAGCTTGGGGAATTTTTATGCTGATATTATTACTTGGTTCAGGGAATGGTCTGCAAAATGGGATGGAAAACAATTTTAAAGGATCATCTAAAAATGCCTTATGGATATGGAGTAGAAGAACTCAGGTTGCTTATGATGGATTGAAAGCTGGCAGGCGCATCCAATTTAATAATCAGGATGTGACAGCATTAGATAGGAAATTTTCGGATGACTTTGATGACATCACTGGGAGATACAGTATAGGAGGTGAAGCTAGTTTTACATACGATAATGAATATGGTACATTCAGGGTTGAAGGGGTAAATCCAACTTTCAAAAAAATATCTATCATGAACCACACAGATGGCAGATTTATCAATGATTTAGATATTCAAGAATACAGAAAAGTTGTAGTAATTTCAGATCCAGTTGAAAAAGCATTATTTAAAGACTCTACTTCAATTGGTCATTATGTGAAAATAAATAAAGTTCCATTCTTAGTTGTTGGGACTTATGAAGATCTGGAAAATAAAGAAAGAAAAAAAGCCTATATACCACTAAGTACATCACAAAGAGTGTTTAATGGAAATAATAAGTTGAGTGAAATTGCTATTGCAACTAATGCTCTTACTGTTGAAGAAAATAAAAAGATTGAAGAGAATGTCAGATTACTTTTGGCTGAACGTCACAAAGTTTCACCAGATGACAAGCAAGCACTTGGAGTATGGAATACATTAGAACATTTTAAGCAGTCTCAGGGTATATTTGCAGGCATCAGAATATTTATTTGGGTAATTGGTGTAATGACCATTATTGCTGGTATTGTAGGAGTTAGTAACATCATGATAATATTAGTTAAGGAAAGAACTAAAGAAATTGGTGTACGTAAAGCAATAGGTGCAACTCCGTTATCTGTGATTAGATTAGTGCTTTCGGAATCTATTTTCATTACTGCATTTTCCGGATTCTTTGGACTTGTGGCTGGTATGGGACTGTTGTCTATTGTATCCATGGCGTTAGAGCAGGCTGGTTCGCAGGTAGAGCGAGCATTCTGGAATCCTTCTGCTGATTTAGGTGTAGCGTTATGGGCTTTGGCTATTTTAATTATAGCAGGGTTAATTGCCGGCTATGTTCCTGCCAGAAAGGCTTCTGCTATTCGACCAATTGAAGCATTACATGATGATTAATGTTGAATTTAAAAAGATATTATAGTGTTTGACAGAGACAGATGGCAGGAAATATTCAATGCCATAAAACAGAACAAACTAAGGAGTATTTTAACTGCTTTTGGTGTTTTTTGGGCCATATTTATGCTTGTTGTTATGACAGGAGCAGGTAATGGTTTAAAAAATGGAATTACCGATGGACTAAAAGATTTTGCCACGAATAGTGCTTTCATGTGGTCAGAAAAGACAACAATTGCCTATGAAGGATATAATAGAGGAAGATACTGGTATGTTAATAATCAGGATATTCAGGCTATTAAAGATCAAGTACCAGAGATTGGTGTGATATCACCCAGATTAAATGGATGGAATTTACGGGATGGAGAAAATATTGTAAGAGGAAAGAAATCCGGAGCTTTTAATGTTATGGGAGATTATCCAACTTACAGAAAAATAGATCCATGTACGATGTTGTGGGGACGTTATATTAATGATGAAGATATTAAGCATAGAAGGAAAGTATGTATTGTTGGTGAGAAGGTATATGAGGTTATGTTTGATAAGGATGAAGATCCTGTTGGTAAGTACATCAGAGTAAATGTAGTATACTTTATGGTTGTTGGTGTTTTCCAATCCAATAATCCTAATATTAATATAGGAAGTAATAAAAAAGAAACAGTTTATCTTCCTTTTACAAGTATGCAGCAAACGTTTAATTATGGTGATCAGGTACACTTTTTTGGATTCACTGCAAAAGATGGTGTACCGGTAAAAAATGTACTGGATAAGATCGTTCCGATTCTGCATAAAAACCACAAGATTTCACCAGATGATCAGGAGGCAATAGGAAAAGTGGATATTGAAAATGAGATTAAAACTATGTTTTATGTTTTTCTCGGTATTAATATTCTAATATGGGTTGTGGGTATAGGAACATTGATTGCTGGAGTAGTAGGAATTAGTAATATTATGCTGGTTATTATTAGGGAACGTACCAAAGAGATTGGTGTACAAAGAGCTATAGGTGCAAAACCAACAGTTATAATAGGTCAAATATTAACCGAATCAGTGTTTTTAACTACAATTGCCGGATTTTTGGGATTGGCCTTAGGCACATTTGTCCTTTATCTGGTAGATATGGCAGTAGATGCCTCACGAGCAACAGCGACAACAGATGATGCCACTTTTTTTCTAAATCCGGAGATTGGTTTACAGATCGCAGTTTCTGCATTAATGATGCTCCTTGTTGCTGGATTTATTGCCGGATTGATTCCAGCCCTAAAAGCAATTAAAATTAAACCGATAGAAGCCTTAAGGCATGAATAATTAAATGTTTAAGAAATAGTCATTAACGATAAAATCTAAAAAATAAACAAATGAAGAAGTTTTTTAAAATAGTATTAGGTCTACTTATGGTTGCAGTTTTTGCATGGGTAGTATTTTATCTATATAACCAAAGTAAGAAGTCTCCTGTCGTATTTCAAACTGAATCACCAAAAGTTACAGATATTGTAAAGAAAACTGTTGCTACAGGATCTGTTGTTCCTCGTCAGGAAATAGAAATTAAACCTCAGGAGTCAGGCATTATTACAGAGATTTATGTAGAACCAGGTGATAAATTGAAAAAAGGTGATTTGATTGCCAAAATTCAGATTATTCCAGAAATGGTTCAGGTGAATAATGCAGAAAGTCAATTGGAAAAGGCACAGATCAGATTTAAAAATGCTGAACTTGAATTTAATAGAAAGAAAGAATTATATAAAAGTGGCGTTATTGCAGAGTCTGTTTACCTGGAAGAACAAATGGCATACGACAATGCTAAAGTTGATTTACAAGCAGCCGATAATAATCTACAATTGATTAAAGAGGGGGTTACAAAAAAAATGGGTGCTCATACCAATACTATCATCAAAGCTACAATTGAAGGTATGGTGCTTGATGTTCCTGTAGAAGTTGGAAACTCGGTAATTAAAAGTAACACTTTTAACGATGGTACAACGGTTGCTATTTTAGCCGATATGGGCGAAATGATTTTTGAAGGAAAAGTGGATGAAACAGAGGTTGGTAAAATTAAAGAAGGAATGGATTTAGTTTTGTCAATCGGGGCCATTGAAAATGAAAAATTTGATGCCAAACTTGAGTATATCTCACCAAAGGGAGTTGAAGAAAATGGTGCTATTCAATTTGAGATTAAGGCTGATGTAAACCTAAAAGAAGGTCAGTTTATCAGAGCTGGTTATAGTGCCAATGCTGATATTGTTTTAGATAAGAGAGATAGAGTTTTAGCAATCAATGAAAAGCTACTTCAATTTAGTAATGATACTGCCTTTATTGAAGTGGAAGTGGCAGACCAAATTTTTGAAAAGAAATTCATTGAAACAGGCCTTTCAGATGGTATTCAGATTGAAGTTAAGCAAGGATTGACTAAGGATGATAAAATAAAAGTTCCACAATCATAAGAAGATTTAGTTAACTTAATGCGGAAATAATAATGCCTAATAAAATTCAAATGTTACGAAAAAATATTTCAATCATTTTATGTCTTTTAAGTATCAGCTTTGTTGGTGCAAATGCTCAGGATGCATGGAGTCTTGAAAAATGTATCAATCATGCATTCGAAAATAATTTAACAATTAAGAGACAAGAGATTAGTGTTGAAGTTCAAAAAAATGAGTTGAACCAAAATAAACTTAACAGACTTCCTGATATAAATGCCAGTTCAAATTACGGATTTAACTTTGGAGAAACAGGAGTTAGAGATGGTAATGATTATGTTTTTACAACAGACCCAATTCATAGCTTATCCTTAAGAGTCGGAGGATCGTTGCCTGTGTTTGATGGTTTTTCTCAGAGAAACGCTATTAAAAAGAGTGAAAAAGATCTTTTGTCTTTACAAGCTGAAGCAGAACGTATTCGTAATGATATTTCTTTACAGATTACCAGTTATTACTTGCAAGTTTTATTTGATAAAGAATTGCTTAATGTTTCAAAAGAGCAATATAATGTAAGTAAACAACAGGTAGATAGAACCAAGAAACTTGTTGATGCAGGTAGTCAGGCAATGGGAAGTTATCTTGAAATTAAATCGCAAGCAGCCAAAGAAGCTTTAAATGTTACTCAGCAAGAAAATAGCCTGGCACTTTCACTTTTAAATTTAGCTCAACTTTTAGATTTGGAGGATGTTTCAAATTTCGATGTTGTTTTTCCGGAAATACCAGCTGTAGAACAAATAAATCTGGAAGACCCCAAAAGTGTATTTAATACAGCAATGGGTATTATGCCTCAAATAAAAGCATCTCAATACAGTCTTGAAAGTAAAGAGTTGGATGTTGAAATTGCCAAAAGTGGTTATTTACCCAGCCTTAGTTTAAATTATAGTTTTACCAGCAATGGAAACTGGTATTTGAATGATAAGTATGATTATAACCGACCATTCTCAGATCAGTTTAGTGATAATAAAAATACTTATGTGGGTGCATCGTTGAGTATTCCTATTTTCAATAAATTTCAAACCCGAAATAGAGTTAAAACAGCTAAAGTTGGAGTGTTGGATGCTCAATACTCATTGGCACAACAAAAACTTGATTTAAGAAAAGAAATTCAGCAAGCTTACGCTGATGCATTAGCAGCATACAATAATTATTTGTCTAGTAACGAAGCTGTAGAATCATATAAAGAATCATTTAGATATACAGAACAAAAGTTTAATGTGGGATTGGTGAACTCAGTTGACTATAATGTAGCTAAAACAGATTTTATCAGAGCACAGTCTGATTTATTACAAGCAAAATATTCATATATACTTCGAATTAAGATACTTGATTTTTATAAAGGAATACCAATAGCTCTATAGTTTGATAGAAAGTGGAAAGCCCGTTTTTCGAAATTTGAAAAACGGGCTTTTTTGTATAAACAATTTTAAAAATAGTAAAGAGTCTGATTTATTTTTTCCATTTGATACTGCATCCAATAGCCTTCGTTGAATTTACAGCAACATCTTTATTGTCAACAATACTCGAAATAGCGTTTTCTACAAATTTCTCTTTAACAGCCTCGCTGTCCTGATAATTATCGTCGATAGCACCAATGTATTTTACAACCAGTTTTGACTTTTCTTTCTGCAAAAGAAAAACATGTGGAGTTTTGGTTGCTCCATAGGTTTTAGCTATTTCTTGAGTTTCATCAAATAAATACGGAAATGTAAAGCCTTTTTCACTGGCTCTCTCTTTCATTTTTTCAAAAGAATCTGATGGATAGGCAACAGGATCGTTAGGATTAATTGCAATTACAGGATATCCTGACTTTTTAAACTTTTTGTCAAGTGCAATAATTCTATCTTCGTATGCTACAGCATAAGGACAATGATTACAAGTAAAAATAACAATGAAACCTTTCGCAGAATCATAATCTTTTAATGACACATAAGAATCATCAATATTTTTTAGTTTAAAATCAATTGCTTCATCACCAGGAGCATATCCTTGTGAAAATGCAGATATGCTTAATACAAATGCGAATAGTAATACAGCTGCTTTTTTCATGAATTTTGTTTTTGATATGTTGAATAAATGTGATTGTTATAATTTACCTTCAATGTTTTCAGTGAGCTCCTCGTATGATACCTGACCTTCAAAAAAACTTCTCTGATTTTTACGATAGATGATTGTGGCAGGGATAGCACCTGACCATTCTTTATTAATATCGTTAATCCAAAAGTTACTGTTTGGATCGTTTAGTAGTAATACTTCTTCATTAATTACATTCTCTTTAATAAAAGGAATGAGCTTACTTTCTTTATATTTTGGAAAATCCAGACTTACGAAAATAAACTTAACAGGTTTGTGGCGCATGTCTTGAGCAACAGTCATAAAATGAGGAAGTTCTTCAATGCATGGTTTACACCAGGTTGCCCAAAAATTAATAACATATACCGTGTCGGATGGATTGTTTAAATACGGTTTAAACTGCTCATAATTAACTTCTTTTACACTTTGAGCTTTAATGGCAAATGAGGAAAAAAGAATTAAAGCAGCAATTAGAATCTTTATTTTCATTAGTAAGTATTTTGAGATCAATTTGTTTGTGTTGTTAAGTAAAGAACATAAAGGATAAAAGTAAGTTCAAATTACATCAGATTAATAGGAAAATAACTCCTATTAAAATATATGGAATTATACTAAATAGTGCATTAAGCCTAATTCATTATTTGCAAATATCAATTGATAATTGATTCAATTTACGAGACTTTAGTATTTAATGCAAATAGTAATTGTAGGTCCAAATTGTTTAGTGCATTGTGCTGCAAATCCGGTTCTTCATGTTCTTATATCCGTTTCAATTGCAAGAGATATGCAAATACCTTTAACATGTAAATAGGATTGTGTTGTTAAATTAAAAATTAGTGAGATGGTACTTTTAGTTTATATGTTATTTCGAATGCTTTTATCGGATAATACAATGAATATGAAGATAAAAGAATTAAATGCCTCTTCATTATATGTTTCTGAATGGGTATGTGTAAAGGAAGATAATGGAATTGCGTTACACGAAAGATGGGTTAAAGTAAATGAATCGTTAAGTGTAAGAGAGCGAAAAGGAATTATGGTTGTGGATGGTTCAATGGATGAGGTTATTTCGTTTTTAAGTAATCCTAAAACTGTAAAATTATGGATGAAAGGTATTAAAGAAGTCCGGTTAGTGGTTCATAAAGATGAGGAATTATTATACATAGTTATTAATCTTCCCTGGCCATTTTCAGATAGAGATTTGGTTGCGAAGTATTCTGTTACGCAAACAGGGCCCGATAATTGTGTGATCAGGATGAGTAGCGATACTTATAATGATATTGAGAAAAAAAATACTGTTCGAATAAAAAATTATGATGCTACGTGGAAATTAACGAAATTAGATGAGGGGAAAGTACAAATTCAATTTCAGGTTTTTTCTGCAGAACCACCATTATTTCCTCAGTGGGTTCAGGAACCTGTATTAAAAAAGGTCTTTTATCAGAATCTTTTACGTTTGAAAGATCAGTTTAAGAAAGGCTCTTAAAACCTTGCTCTGTCAATTGAAAAATAAGTAAATGAAACTTGCCTGAAGAAGTCTTTGCTTGCTCATAACGATGACTATTTAGGCGAGTTCCATGTGGCAAAAGAAAACTAATTTAAGACACATGAAAACAAAATTTGCAATAGTAACAGGAGGCACGAGTGGTTTAGGTAAAGCTTATGCAAAATACTTAGCCAAGTGTGGTTGGAATTTATTAATAACCGGTCGTAGAGAAAAGATACTTTTCCAGTTAAAATCAGATTTAGAGCAGAAGTATCATATTGAGGTGCAAATATGTATTGCCGATTTTAATAATGAAATTCAATTTAATGATCTGTTGGAAACCATTAAAAATTGTTCTCATGTTGATCTGTTAGTTAATAATGCTGGGTATGGTAGTAGGGAAGGTTTTTTTGAAGAAGATTACGAAAATCAGGTTAATATGTTGAATGTTCTGGTTTCTGCAGCAACAAAAATTGTACATGAGGTTGTACCAAAAATGCTCAAGGCAAACAAAGGATCTATTATAAATGTGGCATCAATGTCGGCATTTATTCCGGCACCATTAAATTACTTTTATTGTTCATCAAAAGCCTTTATGGTTTCGTTTACAGAATGTTTACATATTGATTTTTTACATTCTAATATTATGGTTCAGGCTTTATGTCCGGGATTTATTCATACCGAATTTCATTCAAAAATGGGTGTTGAAAATGATAAAAAGGGATTCAAAGAAAAGTTATTATGGATGAACCCGGAAGCCGTTGTGGCTTATAGTATTAAATCTTTAAGCAAAAGCAATGTGATATGCATTCCTGGATTTGTTAATAAGATGGTTTATAACTTAATGAAAATGATTCCTCGGACATTGAGCTACAGAATATTAAATAGACAAATGCCCGAGCATCATCATCCGGAATATTGCGTGGTTTAAACCTGTTTAAATTAAAAATTATGAAACCAAAAGATACATATGCAGTTGTAACAGGAGCAGGAAAGGGCTTAGGTAAATCTTTGTCTGTAGAATTAGCCCGAAGAAATAAAAACCTGGTTCTATTGGCTAAAGAAGGAGAGGATCTATTTGGTTTTGGAGCGTTTCTTACTAAAAAATATGGCGTAAAGATTCATTGTGTTGAAGTAGACTTTCTTCAGGAGGAATCGTTAGCAACAGTTGCCGATAAACTAAAAAATCTGAATGTAAATATTTTGGTTAATAATGCCGGTATTGGAGGTTCTATGTTTTTTGATCAGACAGACATTCAAAGAATAGACTCTATTTTACAGGTTAATATTAGAATGTTAGTAATGCTGACCAGATTGTTGATATCCAAACTTAAGAATCAAACTTCATCCTACATTTTAAATGTGGCCAGTATGGCATCGTGCTGTCCCATAGCCTATAAATCTGTTTACCCTGCATCAAAGGCCTTTGTTTATTCTTTTTCAAAGAGTTTAGCTGAAGAACTTAAATGTTTTGGGGTTCATGTTTGTGTTTTACTACCCGGACCAATAAAAACCAATAGTGAAGTAAGTCATCGAATTGAAAAACAAGGATGGTGGGTAAAAGCAGGATTGCAAACGCCAACCCAATTAGCCCAAATAGGTATTGATGCTTTGTTCCGTCATAAATCAGTAGTAATACCAGGATTGATAACAAAGATAAATTGGTTGTTGTTAAAAATCCTACCAAAATCAATCTGTATACCGATGGTTTCACAGGCTGTTAAAAATGAAATATCAGCAGTGGATTCAGCAGTTCCTTTAAAAGAATTGAAGTTTACTTAGGCAAAATAATAACCCCAATGATCTATTTTTTATATTAAAATACATCATTGAGGATTTATTTATTAGATATGTTGATGATGTGATAACTTCATGTCAGGATTTCTATTTAAACAGAAAATATCATTTGAAACAGCCATTGTAAAATGAAGTATAAATGCTGTTACAAAGGTCCCAGTGTAGATGGCTACAATACAAAATGCAATTCCCAATGGTATGGCTCCAAGTGTTTCAAATTTTCCTTTAGGAATATGAGCAATCACATAAAGTAAGGTATTGATACCAATGGCAACGTAAACACCATATATTTCCATGCTGGTAAAAAGCAATAATCCTCTAAAAAGAGATTCGTAGGCAAATAAGTAAAGTAACCAGCTAGCCAAATTCATCATATATAAATTAATACTCCAATCATGTGCTCTGATTATAGGGTATAATCTTTGATGGCTGGGTCTTTGTGATAGAGCATGGTTGAAGAATAAAATAAAAGGTATAACAACAATTAATGAAATAATCATTCTGTTTAAGGAATACTGTGTTGTGATATAAAAATTTCCTTCGTTACCTATGAATTTTACAATAATAAATGGCAATGCGCCAAGTAGAAATGCTCCTATAAAACGGCTGTAAATGATTTTTTTAATTTTATCATGGTCAACAGGCCTGTTTAAAATGAAAAAGGAAAGCACAAAAATTAAAGCAAAAGCTATTGCAATATAAAAAACGAGATAAGATGAGTTTAATGGTGCCATGACTTTAAAATTTAAAGGTTATGCGTCTCTCTGAATAGCTCAATATTTCGGTGGAGTTTGTTGAAAAATCTATTTCTTTCTTTTTCGCCCACCGAACTGATTAAATTAGATTTAGACATAATCGTTTTGTGAAAATTTGATACCCCGTCACAAAACACCTTGCTGTCAGAACACAAGAGTCCGAGTACATTATAAGTGAAGTAGGTGTAGCATTTATTGCCAACAGTTACATGTATGGTGTTGTCATTAATAACAATTTCGTTTTCGTATAAAATATAAGATCCTTCAATACCTTTAGGTTCTGAATCATAAAGAAATCTATAACCTAATTCTGCTTCTTTTTTATTATGGATTAGCCACTGTTCAAGCTTATCAAGTAATATTTCCAGATCTTCCTGAGATTCAAAATAGCCGGAAACCCAATAATATTCAATCTGGCGCATTAAAATTCTAAAGGTGTCTTCATTCCAAATCTCAATAGTTGGAATTTTTAGCGACAGCGCAGTAATTAAATTACACCGTTTCTTCATTTCATCAGAAATTGCTCCTGCTTTAAATTTTTTGTTTACCAAATGTTGAGCGTAAAATAAGGTCTTTTCCCAAAAGAAGAATTTAAAGGAAACAATTTCGGGGAATTGCAAGTACTGGAATATTGGTGGATCTTTAGCTGCATATACTATTTGCTTTTCCGGAGCCTGATTTATCTTTTGAATATTTGTTAATATAAAATCTAACCAGGATACGCCATTGAATTTGCCTGGTTCAACATGGTATGATTTAAAAACAAAGGTGTTGTTTTGTGGTAATAACAAGTCGTTTAAACAAATACCAAAATGTTGAGTAAGAAGAATGGCTTCTTCCAGAGATAGTTTTTTTTCACCTCGTAATCTTCTGTAGGCACTATCATATGAAATGCCCAATTTTTCAGAAACTTCATGAACCAAAGAAAAATTTGAATCCAACTTTTCTTTAATTGTTTCAAAAAACCTTGCTTGTATATCAGATAAATCAGCCATAAATTAAAGTTACGGCATTATCCTATGTTTTTCAATGGTAATTGAATAAGTAATTATGTTTAT
This sequence comes from Plebeiibacterium sediminum, assembly GCF_026013605.1. Taxonomy (GTDB): domain Bacteria; phylum Bacteroidota; class Bacteroidia; order Bacteroidales; family Marinilabiliaceae; genus Saccharicrinis; species Saccharicrinis sediminus. The sequence continues at coordinate 13,888 of NZ_JAPDPJ010000018.1, read as the reverse complement.
GAGGAAAAATATTCAAAACAGGATCGGGATCCTTATTGGTTATTTTAAATAATTCTTTTATTTCAGAAATCATGGTGGCTTAAAAAACATTATTTTTGTTCCATGACAGACATAAATATTCAAACGTACTATCAAAAATATGAAGAACTTCCTATTATTGACGTTCGTTCACCTGGAGAATATTCCAAAGGACATATTCCCGGAGCTTATAGTATTCCTTTATTTGATAATGATGAACGTGCCCATATTGGAACCGTTTACAAGCAACAAAGTAAGGAAGATGCAATTGAGTTAGGGTATAAATATGTTACACCTAAGCTACAATGGTATGTTGATGAGGCTCTGAAAGTGGCTCCAAATAAAACAGTTGTAGTTCATTGTTGGAGAGGAGGAATGCGTAGTCATTCATTTGCAAAACATCTTGAAGAAAATGGATTTAATGATGTTTTGGTAATTGATAAAGGATACAAAAGTTTCAGGAATTATGTATTGAGTTCGTTTGATATTCAAGCTGAACTAAAGGTGTTAGGAGGTTATACAGGAAGCGGAAAAACCTATATTCTTAAGAGTCTTGCAAATGCCGGTTGTCAGGTTGTTGATTTGGAATGTCTGGCGAACCATAAAGGCTCTGCTTTTGGTGCAATAGGCGAGAAAGAGCAGCCTTCGGTAGAGCACTTCGAGAATATGTTGTTCGATAAGTGGAGAAAGCTTGACTACAATAAACCTATTTATATAGAGGACGAAAGTCACAATATAGGTAAGGTAAAACTTCCTATGAATTTATACACTCAAATTCGTAATGCAGATTTGTTCTTCCTTGAAGTTCCTAAAGAAATGAGAGCAAATATTTTGGTGAAGGATTATGCAGGTGTTAATAATGAGTTGCTAAAAAAAGGGATCTTAAATATCTCTAAGAGATTGGGAGGTTATGTAACTAACCTTGCATTAGAGGCCTTGGAGAAGAATGATTATTTTCAGGTGGCTATGTTTACTTTAAATTATTACGATAAAAGTTATATGAGGGGCATGTTACGACGTGATAATAATAAAGTATTTAAAATAGAACTGTCTGATGCAGACCCTGAAACCAATGCAGCGTATATTAAAAATATAGTTGAAGAATATTTTGATAAATAATTTATTGTGATGCAAGATATTAAATTAACTCAATATAGTCATGGAGCGGGTTGTGGCTGCAAAATATCACCAAAGGTTTTAGATTCAATGTTGGTGAGCAATATCAATCCAATTCAGGATCATAATCTTATTGTAGGAAATGATAGCAGAGATGATGCTGCGGTTTATGATATGGGAGATGGGACTGCTGTTATTAGTACAACCGACTTTTTTATGCCTATTGTTGATGATCCATTTAAGTTTGGCCGTATTGCAGCCGCAAATGCCATTAGTGATGTGTATGCTATGGGTGGTAAACCATTAATGGCTATTGCTATTTTAGGCTGGCCTATTAATAAATTAGCACCGGAAATTGCTCAGCAGGTTTTAGATGGTGGCAGAGAGGCTTGTAAAGATGCCGGTATTTTATTAGCCGGAGGTCATAGTATTGACAGCCCGGAACCAATATTTGGTTTGGCAGTAACCGGAAAAGTTGAATTAACTAAATTAAAGCAAAACAATACAGCAACTGAAGGTTGTAAACTCTATCTGACAAAACCATTAGGTGTTGGAGTTTTAACTACCGCTCAAAAGAAGGGGTTACTTAAAGAAGCTCATGAGAATATAGCACCGGATTCAATGAGTAAATTAAATAGTATTGGTGCTGACATAGCTGAAATACCAGGAGTAAAAGCAATGACTGATGTTACTGGTTTTGGTCTATTGGGGCATTTATGTGAATTATGCGAAGGGAGTAACTTAAGCGCTCAAATTAATTACCGCCAAATACCACGTTTTGAAGTGGTAGAGGAATATATTGCAAAAGATTGTATTCCGGGAGGAACGCATAGAAACTGGGATAGTTTTGGTCATAAAATTGAGTTAGATGACGAATCATTGAAACTACTGTTGTGCGATCCGCAAACAAGTGGAGGACTCCTGATAGCTGTTGAACCAGAACATGCTTCTGAAGTTGAGCTATTATTAAATAAAAATGAGATTGAAACTTCTTGTTTTGGAGAATTGGTTTCAAAAAAAGATAAGCTTGTGGTTGTTAATTAACTACAGTTAAATATAAAAGCGTTTTACGTTAACCGGTTGTGGATGGTCTGAGCTGATTAAATTCTCTTGTAGATTTAATTCTTCAATCTGACCATCCCTAATTAGGTTAAAAGGGAATGTTTTTAATTGATTGCTCTTTAAATAGATGTTTTTAATTGAATCTGACTTTAGAATGTTCTCACATCCATCAGTAATTTGATTTTCGGTAAAGTCAATTACTCTTAATGCATTACAATCCTTAATGGATTCTGGAATGGATTTAAACTCATTATTTCCTAAGTATAACTTCTCTAAATATTGTAATTCAACAAGTGATTCAGGTAATGTATTAAGTTGATTTAGTCTGATATCTAAGCACTTTAAATTCTGTAACGCAGAAATTTCTTCCGGAATACATTTCAATTCATTATCCTGAATATTTAAATACTCAAGGTGTTTTAGTTTAAAAATAGCTTCAGGCCATTGTCCTTTTAGTCTGGTTTTTTGAATGCTAATATGGGTAACATTTCCATCTGTATTACATTGAAATCCTTTTAAAAACCAAACAGTTTTGTCTAACTGTTTAAGTTTTTTAGATATTTGTTTTTGTAGTTCTTCAATAATTATAATATCGTTCATGTATCGGATTTTCAGTGATATTCAAATATATAAATCTTTATTTATTGATATAATACTTACTTGCTTTTTATTTAAAGTAGATAGGAGATTCCTACAAAAATGACTACGGAAAATATAATTACATGCTACGTTATTAAAGGGAAGTTAATAATTCTTAATATCAACGCAAAAGCATATTTCATTATTGAATCTTGATGGTTTATCAAAACAATTGACTCGATAATTCAAAACATTCTACATTTGTGCTCCCCCCGTAATTAAAAGAGGAAAATTATATTTTAGTTATGGAAAAGAAGTGTGAAAAATTGGAGGGATGTCCATTTTTTAATGTAAAAATGAAAAATATGCCAGCAACTGCAGCTGGATATAAAAGAAAATTTTGTTTGGGTGATAATTCTACATGTGCAAGGTTTATTGTTTCAGAGAAATTAGGTCCAATCGAAGAATTAAAAAGTTTATTTCCAAACCAACAGGATAGAGTGAAGCAAATATTAGAGAAATATTCATTAGTTAAATAGTTTCTGTATTTTGCTTTAAAGAAAAAAGTGTCAAAATCTAAGTTTAGGTTTTGGCATTTTTTTTTACAAAAAAAAGGTCCTTTTCTCAAATTTTTAAAATTCAAGAAAAGGACAAGGGAATCAATAATCCAAATTTAGAGAGTAGGATTATTTCTTTAATATTTTATGAACAATAGTTTTTTTGTCTTGAATGATCTCTACAAAGTAAATGCCAGAACAATAATCTGAAATGTTCAAGTTTGTGCTATTTGAAATTATTTTTTCACTTGTTAGCTTACAACCTGCATTATCATAAATGTTTAGTTGAAAATTTGAACTCTCAGCTTCAATATGAACATGATCTGTAACTGGATTTGGGTAAATTCTAACAGGTACTGTCTTTTCTTTAAAAACAGCTGTTGTACCACAGTTTGTTGCGGTACCACCTAAATCTAATATTGTTGTAGGATTGTTTGTAATCCACAGTTTATCTAAAAATGCCCCATCTTCACGATAAGCAATCGTTAACGTGTGTTCGCCTTCTGCTAAATAAAAAGTAGATGGATAGTTAACCCATTTCCATGAAGGAGCTGAAATGCCATTCCACATACTAAAATTACCATTATCCATTTTAATCCAGAAGGAGTCATCGTTTGCACTTGGGCAAAACACACGAGTAGATAAGGTATAGGTACCTGCTGTGTTTACACTAAAAGTGTAGCTCAATAATCCTGAATTATCCGAAGTTGCATTGGATGTACTGTTGTTTCCATTTTTAATAGTTACATATGAATCATTAGAGGCATTGTTGTCAGATTTAATGTCCCATAAGGAACCAACAGTACCACATTCTGCCTCTAGCCATATTCCTGATCCTTCGTTGATTGAAATAACGACTTCATCAGTTGCAGTATTATTATCAATATCTGTTACAGTAAGCGTTATTGTATTAATGCCAGAAGGTAAATCAACTAAAGGCAGTTTCCCTGTTGCTATTATATTTCCATCAATGCTCCATTCATATTTAGCAATATCATTCCCAAAATCAAAGCTGTTGGATCCGTCTAAAACAACAGTTTGACTACCCGTAGCATTGTAATCAATAACAGTTTGATCTTTACCAGCATCAGCAATAAGAGGATAATTATTTTCAATATTAGTGAATAAATTAACATCAACAGAGTTACCAAGAAAGGCATATCCTGCTGTATTTGGGTGTAACCAATCGTTTGAGTATTGTGTAATAAGTTTTTCGTGGTCAGCAGGATCTTTTATTGCGCTATCAAAATCAATAACAGCATCAAATTGACCTGAAGTACGAATCCAATTATTAACAGTAGTTCTCATGTTTTCATGGACAACAGAGTAATGACCACTTCCTTTAAAAGGAGTAATGGTTGCTCCATATACTTTTATGTTTCGGGAGTGAGCATCATCAATTATTGTTTGATAAGCATTAATAATACCTGAAGTAGTTCCACCATACGCAATATCGTTAGTTCCATAAAAGATGATAATCCATCGTAGACCATACTGTTTTAGTAAATCATCTTTATATCTGTTAATTCCTGCTGTGGGACTTGATCCTGAAACCAAAGTAGCACCGATTCCTAAATTAAGTACACCTACATCATTTGTTTGATCGTTGTTTAAAAGCTTTTCTGAGAAAATATCAGTCCAACGATTTTGCAATCCACCAGAAAGACCATAGCCATCAGTTATGGAGTTTCCTATAATTCCAACACATCCAGAAGTTGAGGGTGACAACACTTCAATGGTGTTAATATGAAACCAGTGTGCTGTGACAATAGCTCCGCTAAAACTTTCAGAAGACGACTGATCGCCTGCAAGAATATAAGAGTCAGTGCGTGAGGCAACATGACTGGTAATGTCAGTATTTGAATCTGCTTCTCCATAATAAATTGTAATGGCCACTCTCATACTTGGAGTAAGCGAAAAATCTATAGGATCAGAATAAATGGAACCGTATGGATCCATAGTAACAGAACTATTGCCATCAAACTTTAATTCTTTAATTGTAGAAGCATCAATAGAACTACCTCCAGTTGATACTGCTATTTTAACAGATTTCATGGTAACCGGGGTAGAGCAGGTTTTATTGGAGAATTTCATTCGTATCTTTTCTCCTCCAATAGAAACACGAACCACTTGTCGTAAAGTATTGTTTTTAATATAAGGTGATGGAGGAGTATTGCCCGAACCTGCTGCATAAGGAGCACAACTCCATGTGCCCACCCAAATATCAGATTGTGCAATAGTATTTGGTGCACTAATTAAAATAAATATGAGTAGCGTAAGTGTATTGACGCTTAGGTTGTTTAGATTTTTTTTAGAATACATTAGATGATAATTAAGAGTTTTAGAGAAGTAGTTATAAGTTTATTTTCCAGAGTATTTAAACCAATGGTATTTAACTTTAAGATCTTTGTTCTCATTATCCGTAAAGGCATACATGGCGTATAAACACCCGGTAAAACCACCAGCGGTATTGGTGCTTAAAAATTTAGCATCTAATTCAGGACCAATCTCATTCCAATTATTTTCCTTTTCAGCATAGAAAAATCTGTACACATCCACATCTGATTCAATTTTTAACTGGATATGATCAGTATTAGCAATAGTTTCAGAGCTAATTTCTACAAATGAATCACCTTCGGCTTTTAATAACTGAACTACTGGTTTACCTTCTTTTATCGTTTGGCATAAAAAGTAATAATGTCCAATATTTTGAAATACTACCAATCCGGCCTTGTCGGCTTCAGTTTCCGGATTAAAATATAATTGAGTTGAAGCAAAGCCTTTTTTATGTTGTTGACGTCTTCCTATAAAGGATGGCGTGTTTGTATATATTAATTTGTATGGTAATACATCCATATTTAAGGAACCTTCTGCAGTTGTATCAATATTGTACCAATTATTGTTTGAGGCACGAATCGTTAGCCAGGTAAAATCAAGCGAATCGGCTTTAAAGTTTTCAGAAATAGAAAAAGCTCCATTTAAAGGGGTATAGTCTTCAGAAGTTGGAAAAGCACCACTAAATACATAACTATTTTGAACCGGTTCAAAATCCGGATTTATAATGGGCCAACCATCTTGCCATTTCACCGGCGCCATAAATGTTTCACGTCCTAAATTATAATGATCTCCAGTGTATGGTCTGCAACCTAAAAATATGGCCCACCAGTTTCCATTTAAATCCTGAATCATATCAGCATGACCAGTTGAAGTAACAGGATCAATCCTATTTGGATCTAACCCTTTTTGTGTTAAGATTGGATTTTGATCCCATGGCTCAAAAGGTCCCATTACATTTTTAGATCTGAAAATAACCTGCGAATGGTCTTCACAAGTACCACCTTCTGCGGCAAAAACATAATAATACTCATTTACTTTATACATATGTGGACCCTCAATCCAAATAGGCTTTTTTGATAGATCCACACCGCCGTTTACCAGAATTGCGTTATCACTGATCACAGCCATTTTGTTAATGTCAATTTCGTTGATGCGAATGGTATGGTGTCCTGTATATAGTGGTTTGTTATCAGGTGCTTCACTATTATATATTATATATGTTCTTCCATCTTCATCAAAGAAAAGGGATGGATCAAAACCAATTACTTCAGGAAATACGTTTAAGGCTGACCACGGACCTCGGGGATCTTTAGCTGTAACAATGTAGTTTTCTCTGTTACCAACTTCTGTACAGGCTACATAATAGGTACCGTTGTGATATTCAATTGTAGGAGCGTAGGTTCCTTTATCGGTAATGCCTAAACTATCTACTTGTAATTGATCTATGCGGTTGAGTACATTTCCTACTTGCTCCCAATGAACCATGTCCGGACTATAAAAAACTGGAATGCCAGGAAAATATCCAAAGGTAGATGTTACCATATAATAACCATCAGCTCCTTTACAAATACTGGGGTCAGGGTAAAATCCTGGTAGTATTGGATTTGTAATTTCCATGCTAATCGTGTTTGTAACAGGAGTGTTTTTACAAGAAAACAAGGCTGTTAAACATATTGTAATACAGAATATAATTTTAATCGATTTCATTTTCAAAGATTTATTAAGGTGTTGAAAGCTCCTTTAAATAATCAAGAGACCGCATTTGATTTTTGTGGAGGTAAAGAAAAATGGAATTAGACAAAATGAAGGTTATTTTTTTAGATATAAAGGGGGAATTTTTAGATAATGACTTTTATAAATGGAGATTTTTGTATGGATTTATAAAATTCGTCTGTAGTTATCATACGTTTTTGATACTAATGATTAAAAGATGGTGTAAAAAATTGCACTGAAGTAGATAAAACTGAACTGTAGTCATTTATTTATTAAAAAAAAAGCATGATTTGTTTTAAGTTGTTAAAAATTACACACTTTATATAAAAATATACTCCTCCTTCGAATTTCTCCTCAATAAATTTGAATTGTTGATAAGATAAGACACAATGTCTTTCTTAATTTATTTAACTCTTAAAAATTTATATTATGAAAAAAGGTTTACTATTATGGGTATTATGCCTGATTAGTATGGTTACATTTGCACAGGTGGATTTGCAAACTATAACATTCCAAACTGAGGATCCATCAACGACAACTACTTATACATTTACTAGTCCCGTTGCACAAATTGGAGGAAATGTTTTTGTCCCTCTTTCAGACTATGCTCATGAAGGTGTTAATGGTGATAGGTATTGGGATTTAACTTCATATGTTGGACTTAAGTTTGATTTAACTTTTTCTTCTGGAGATGTTGGAAAAACAGCAGTACTTAGGGTTGTTTATTTTGGAAATAATTTATCTGCAAAAAGTATTTATAAAAGCGTAAATATTGCTACTGAAAATATAACAGTAATATTTAATTTCTCAACAGATGGATTTGAAACTAATAAAGTTTGGGGAATCAAGACTCCAGCTTCTTGGGATGGTAATTCATCTAATATAACAGCAACTGAAGAATTTATAGTGAATAGCATAATGGCATTAAATGACATTCCGAATGCTATAGAAAATGTTAAAGTAATGCAAGATCCAGATCGGTTGGTGAATGTATATAGCTTAACAGGTGCGTTAGTTAAAAGTAAGGTTAAATATATAGAAGCTACAAATGGATTAAATAAAGGTATCTATATTGTAGATGGCAAGAAATTATTTGTTACGGGGAATAGATAATAGTTTTGATTCTAAAGAAAAAAGGATGGTAATTTTTATTACCGTCCTTTTTTTGTTTCTATACATTAACTGCTGTTATCATTGTAACGTTATCCTATTCTAAAGGTAAATGTTCGATTCTTTTGTATGAGTGACATTTTAATTTATTTATAAACTCTACCTATTTAAGCGTAGATGTATATGATTGGTAATGATGTGTAATTGATCTGGAGTTAATATTTCATTCATAGTATGTAGATCTATTTATTAGTATTGGATTTTGTCAATTGGGGTATGTTTCTCTGTTTTTTTTAGGGTTATTTTTATGTTTTTCTGAAATAAGGGACCTTTATTCATTCTTAAATAAAGGGGTTATTTTTTTAAGGTAATTCTAAAAATTAATGTATTATTTAGTGTAAAATATAGATATATAGTGCTTTAGTTGTTATTCTGTTCAGAAGTTCCAGGAGGAAAAAATAAGACAAAAGAGTAAAAATATGAAGCAGGAATATGCAATTGTTAAAAAATATAACAAGATGTAAAAATGTATCCTATTAATACAAAAAATTACCCTCCCTTGTGTTACAAAGCAAATACTTTAGTCTTCGTGAAATAATAAGCAAACAATTTTAATAAAAACAATATTTGAGATTTTTATGAAAAGGGCAAATCAGATTTTCTTAGGTGGAAAAAGTAGGGCTTTTGTTTTAGTAGTAGTACTTACTGCCTACTTAGGAATGTTATTTAATAGTTGTTCCAGTTGCAGCAAGGATGTTATTCAGGATGATGGCGAGTTAAAGTTTGTGTCATTTGATAATAAAGACAATCAGTTTGCAATCGTTTCAGAGGATGCAACAGCTTCTTTGTTAATTGACTCATCATCAAGTGTAGGTGTTCAAAAGGTGTTGTATCTGTTTCAACAGGATGTATTAAATGTTACAAGCACAAAGCTAAACGTGGTTAATACCGTTCCGAAAGATTCTAAGAATGTTGTTCTTGTTGGAGTTGTTGGTGAATGTAAGTTCTTAAAACAATTAGAAGAAGTAGGTAAAATCAACCTGGATGAGATTAAAGGTAAATGGGAAAATTCATTAATTGTAACCGTAGAAAATCCATTTCCAGGTGTTGATAATGCAATAGTTGTAGCGGGTAGCGATAAGCGAGGGGCTATTTTTGGATTATTTGAATTGTCAAAACAGATGGGTGTATCTCCATGGTATTGGTGGGCAGATGTACCTGTTGAATCCCATCAGGAAGTTTATGTTAAAGCCGGGAGCTATAATTTGGGAGAACCTAAAGTACAGTATCGTGGAATTTTCTTAAATGATGAAGAACCAGCATTAGGTCCTTGGGTACGTGAAACTTTTGGCGGTTTTAATGCTCAGTTTTATGATAAGGTGTTTGAGTTAATCCTTAGAATGAAAGGTAATTATTTATGGCCAGCCATGTGGGGAAAAGCTTTTGCTGATGATGATCCTAAAAATGCAATTTTAGCTGATGAATATGGAGTGGTAATTGGTTATTCGCATCATGAGCCAATGATGAGGTCGCATAAAGAATGGAGTAAGTATGGAGAAGGTGATTGGAATTATGTTACCAATAAAAAGAAATTACAGGAATTCTGGAGAGAGGGCATACAGCGCAATTTGGGTAAAGAAAGTTTGGTTACTGTAGGAATGCGTGGTGATGGAGATGAGCCAATGAGCGAAGATCGTAATATTGACCTTTTAACTCAGATTGTACAGGATCAAAGAAGAATTATTGAAGAAGAAACGGGAATGCCTGCAAATGAAGTTCCTCAAGTATGGGCATTATATAAAGAAGTTCAGGAATATTACGATAAAGGCATGCGTGTAGATGATGATATCACACTTTTATATTGTGATGATAACTGGGGTAATGTACGTCGTTTACCAACCGAAAAAGAAAGAGTCAGAAAAGGTGGAAGTGGAATGTACTATCATTTTGATTATGTAGGTGGTCCGAGAAGTTATAAGTGGATCAATACCAATCATCTGCCAAAAATATGGGAGCAGAATAAATTAACCTATGATTATGGTGGTGAAAAACTTTGGGTAGTAAATGTAGGTGATTTAAAACCAATGGAATTGCCAATTCAGTTTTATTTAGATTTAGCATGGGATCCGGATAAAATGGATATCTCTAAACTAAAAAGTTATACTAAAAAATGGGCAGCTCAGCAATTTGGTAAAGAATATTCTGTACAAATAGGATCTATACTTGATCGTTACGGAAAATATTCTTCCCGCATTAAACCGGAACAATTAAATATGTTTACATACTCATCAGTTAATTATAAAGAATTTGAATGTGTAACAAATGAGTTAAATGAATTATGTAAAGAAGTTCTTGATGTAGAAAGTAAGTTAAACGATAAATATAAAGATGCTTATTTTCAGCTGGTAAAATATCCTGTAGAAGCCTTATCGAATTTATATAACCTGTATCATGTACAGGCTAAAAACAATATCTATTATCATCAAAAAAGATCTGCAACGAATTTAATGGCTGATAGTGTTGCCTATTACTTTAAAAGAGATTCTATACTAAAACTGCAATATCATCAGGACATCAGTGGTGGTAAGTGGAATCATATGATGAATGAGATAAAAACTGGATACAGATCATGGAATACCCCTCGTAAAGAAATTATGCCAAAGGTTAACCGTTTAGTGGTAAAATCAGATATCGAACCTCAGATATATGTTGAGGGTACAGAAATAAATGATAGCACTAATGCATATGAGTTGCCAGAATTTGATGTGTTCAAAAATCAGACTTATTTCTTCGAGATTTTTAACAAAGGGTGTCAGGAATTTGACTTTAAGTTAAAACCAGCTGCTGATTGGATTAAAACTTCTGTTTCGGAAGGAAAAGTAATTGATGAGAAAAGAATATATGTAACAATCGACTGGTCAAAGGCACCAAAAGGCAATAATAGTAATGTTATTACAGTAAATGCTGAAGATAAAGAATATAAAGTTGGGGTTAAGATATTTAATCCTTCTCAGGAGGTAAAAAGCCAAATGAAAGGATTTGTAGAAAGTAATGGTTACATATCTATTGAAGCATCTGACTATACTTCTAGCCTTACTGATAATAACTTTAACTGGATGACCATACCTGATATAGGTTTAACAGGAGATGGAGTTACCATAATACCAAGGCTTTACAATGATACATTAGTGTTGGATAGTACATTTTTGGAATATAATGTATGGATGAAGAGTCCCGGCAAAGTAAAAGTGTACGCTTATTTTTCCCCTACATTAAATTTTAAAGGAGGTGAAGGATTAAAGTATGGAATGTCTTTAAATGATGAAACTCCAGAGGTGGTTAATGTACATGATCAATCAACTTTTAATTGGGGTAGAGTAGTTACTGATAATTTAAATATTTGTCTTTCAGAACATGAAATAAAGGAATCAGGAAATAATACACTCAAGTTTCATGTATTGTCACCAGGATTAGTCTTACAAAAAATAGTAATTGATGCAGGTGGTTTAAAAAGAACAAAATTAGGACCTGATGCGACGTGTGCTAAAAGTACACTATAATTCTTTTAGACTTTAGATATGATGATATAAGAATGAAAATTACATATAAATAATAATGTTAATTATAAATCTAAATTAAAGCGTATGAAAAAATTTAATCTCAAAAAAGGAAGGAGTTGTATTCAATTCTCTTTTTTTGAAGTTGTTAATAAACCAAGAGGTGTTGGTGTTTATGAGTATTTAAAAAAGGAAGAGTGTAGATCCCTTTGTAAAAACTTTGAATGATTTAGCAATTATAATTTGAGGATGAAATGAAAAATATGAATTATTTATTGTCTCAAAAATTACCCTTATTGAATAAATATGGGAGTAACCTGTTAAAAAGCATTGCCTTTTTTATGGTTATAATTTTTTCTACTTCCGTTTATGGGCAGGATACAAGGCTTATAACAGGAGTAGTGACTGATGAACAAGATGAACCTGTTGTTGGAGCAACAGTAGTTGTAGAAGGAACAACTGTAGGTATTATTACTGATTTTAATGGAGAGTTTTCATTAAATGTTCCTAATGATGCTACAACACTTGTAATTTCCTTTATTGGATTACAAACCCAAAACATAGCTCTTGCCGGTAAAACAACATTTAAAGTTGTTTTAGCTGCAGAAACTGAACTTTTGGAGGATGTAATTGTGGTTGGTTATGGCCAGCAGAAGAAAGAGAGTGTAGTAGGATCTATTACACAAACAACAGGTGAAACGCTTCAGCGTTCCGGAGGTGTAACTAATGTGGCTGCAGCTCTTACAGGACAACTTCCTGGTGTAATTACTACTCAATCTTCAGGTCAACCTGGAGAAGAAGATCCTAGTATTATTATTCGTACAAGAACATCATGGAATAATAGTGAGCCATATATTCTGGTAGATGGAGTTGAGCGTTCAATGAGTGATGTGGATATTTCTTCAGTTGAAAGTATTTCTGTGTTAAAAGATGCTTCTGCTACTGCAGTTTATGGTGTTAAGGGGGCAAATGGTGTTATTTTGATTACTACTAAACGAGGTAAAGAAGGTAAAGCAAGTATTCAGGTTCGTGGTAATGCAACTATGAAAATACCATCAAAACTACCTGCGAAATACGATTCTTATGATGCCTTAATGCTACGTAACCTTGCTATAGAAAGGGAAATGGCTGTTTCAGAGGCTAGTTGGGCAGATTATTATCCAATGGAACAAATCAACAAGTTTCGTTATCCAGCCAACGCAGCAGAGGCAGAAAGATACCCAAATGTCGATTGGGAAGATGTACTCTTTAAAGATTACACCATGTCGTATAATGCAAGTGCCAATGTTTCTGGTGGAACGAAACTTGCAAAATATTTTGCTGCAGTTGATATTTTAAATGAAGGTGACTTATTTAAAACAGTTGAAAACGGACAAGGATATACTCCGGGTTTCAGCTATAATAGAATTAATGTTAGAAGTAACCTTGATTTTCAGTTAACCAAAACCACTAAATTTAGTTCTAATCTTTTTGGAACTAACGGTGTTAAACAAACACCATGGGGTTTTAGTGGTAGCGGACCTTGGCAAGCTGCATATTTTACTGCACCAGATGCAATGGTTCCTTTTTATGAGTCATATGGTATTTGGGGATATTATTCACCACATGCTGCTGCGCAGCCAAACTCTGTTTATGAGTTAGCACGTAATGGTTTGGAAAAACAAACTCAAACAAAAATTACAACCGACTTTAAATTAGATCAAAAACTTGATTTTGTTTTAAATGGTTTAAGTCTTGGAATTACTAGATATTCCGGTGATGTTGACCCCTCATTCCGGTCATATTGACCCCCTTGGATTTGGGTAACTAAAAATGGTTAGTGTGACAAAATTACATCTT
>NZ_JAPDPJ010000189.1 GCF_026013605.1 Plebeiibacterium sediminum | reverse complement strand
TGAATCTTTACTTGGCCTTCAAAGCTTTTGATATTGATTTCAAAAAAGAAATGAACATATAAACAAACTCTGACACAGAATTTTGAACATACCCAGCTTTTGATATTGATTTCAAAAAAGAAATGAACATATAAACAAACTCTGACACAGAATTTTGAACATACCCCTATTTGCAACTCTCAAATACCTAAAAACACTTTGTAAAACCCTATTTACACCCCCTCCAATACCTAAAATCACTTTGAAAATACCTATTTACAACTTTCGAATACCTAAAAACACTTTGTAAACACCTATTTGCACCCCTTCGAATACCTAAAATCACTTTACAAACCCCAATTTACAACTCTCAAATACCTAAAAACACTTTGAAAACACCTATTTGCATCCCTTCAAATACCTAAAACCACTTTGAAAATACCTATTTACACCCCCTTAGATACCTAAAACCACTTTGAAAACACCTATTTACACCCCTTCGAATACCTAAAAACACTTTACAAACCCTTTGTAACATTCCCAATTTAATTACTTATATCGAGCTTTGGTATATAAATATGCTTTTCTCGGATCATTTCAGAATTGATATTTTCCGTATTTTAAGATATTTACAAGAATTGTTAGGACCTAGTACACCTAAAACCACAGAAATATACACTTAAGTAAGTAATAGATATTTACAGTATATAAAAAGTCCGTTATATAATATTAGTGTATAAAATAATAACTACTTTAGCAAGTGTTAAACCCAAATACAAAGACAAAATATGTCCAAGTATATTGGGATTACTGAAAAGTTGTACGCAAGGCTGAAAAACCTAGTAGCTAAATTGAAAAATTGACCAATGAAAACAGAGACAATTATAAAGTATTATAATGACAATGACTTAGTTAATATTAAGGACTATCATAATCGGCTAGTGGATAACATTAAAGAAGTATCTCGAATGGTTTTTAAGTATTTTATTTATTTAATACTTATAATTTTTGTCTACTATTTATTAGAGGAGAGTACTTTGACTTCTTTAAAAATTGGAATTGTTGAGATTTCTGACCTTAAAGTGCTTAAGATTTTTATTCCACCGTTATTTGCTATTGTATATTTAGTGGTTTTTGTTGGAGAATATCGAAGAGAACAATTAATGCATCAAGCAAAAGTTCTATTTAACATGATTAATAAGACTGACTTAAAGGCTGATGATTTAGAACGACATCATTTTAATGACTTTAACATTTCATTCTTACCTTTTTATTTACCAGCAGAATTGACGCATAAACTCACTGTAAATAAATTTTGGGACATTATTGGTGTTTTCACTTTAGTGATTTTTTATTTGGTATTAGGTGGTGCGTTATATGTGTTTGAATATTTTATTCTTAAGGAATTATTTGAAATGTGGAGCGAGAACTTTTTAGTCAAATCTGTTTTTGTTATTACATGCACAATGGTTTTTATATCTTTCTTTTTCTTCTTTAAAATTGTATTTACTAAACAGAGAGAGGAGAAAGCGGATAAAGAATTCTGGGATTTAATAGCAGAAGAGCAGAGAAATAATTAAGAAAGCCCAGCGTACAACACTTAGCCTCTAATGTAGGGTTGCTTGCATACCCTACAGATTGGAGGGTTTGTTGAACTAAACAATATTCCAGCAACTAATCTGTAAAGTG
>NZ_JAPDPJ010000188.1 GCF_026013605.1 Plebeiibacterium sediminum | reverse complement strand
GCTTTATTGTACCGATCATCTATAATATCCATAAGTATTTCTCGCGATTGGTTATCAAATGCCTGTAGTCCAAAATCATCAAGTATCAACAAATTAACTTTCTGAAGTTTGTTAAGTTCCTTTATATAAGTGCCATCTGTTTTTGATAATTTAAAACGCGTAAACAACCTTGCTGTATTTGAGTACAGAACTTTTTTGCCCATCAGGCATGCCTGGTTACCCAGAGCCTGGGCGATGTAACTTTTGCCTACACCAGAAGCTCCCGTGATAATAATGTTTTCATTTTGTTTCATAAAATCTAACGTAGCCAACCTGCTGAACATGTTTTTGTCAAGGTTTCTTGCTGCACTATAATTGACATCTGCCAGGTCGGCCTTTTGTCTAAAGCCTGCTATTTTAAGCAATCTTGATATCTTTAAGTTTTCCCTATTTTCCCATTCATGCTCCGTAAGTAAAGTAATGTACTCATCTGGCGTAATGTCATTGAGCGTGTTATTTTTAATATGCTGCAGATGTAAATCTGCCATTGCGCCTATACGCATCTTTTTAAGTTTCTCTACTGTTTGATTGTTGTCCATATTACATTTTTTAGAATTATTGATAAGCTGATGCGCCACGAAGATTGGCATGTGGTGGTATATGTGTTTGCTTGGTATCCATTGAAGGTAAAGGTTCTTTGTCCTGGTTGAACTTTAAAATGTTCTTGATTCGTCTGTATGAATTGGTTCCCGCATAAACAGCCCTTTGGCAGGCATCGTTTAACCTTTGAGAACCATAAAGTTTATGTAATTGTATAATCCCCATGGCACTTTTGTATGAAGTCTCCGGGTAAGTTGTGTTTGCCATTAACTTTTCGATAATTTCCAATACATAAGTTCCGTGTTTTGCTGCTTTTTGTTTAAAGTACTCAGGACTCCATTCTTTAAAAGCCTGGTGGCTGGTGCTTAGGTGATCCTTGATGGTATTGTAGATGCCCATGGAAGGGTTACGTTTGTGGAAAGCAATACGCTCGTTGTTAAAATAAACCTCTACGGTACTACTTGTATAATGTATCATTGTTGAGTGGCCTATATACCTGTATGGAACGCTGTAATAGGTTTTATCGGGAGAGAAATAGACATATCCAATCTTCTGGACTTTAGCCCTACGGTAGTCCTTTAACTGGTATGTGTCATTAGGTAAAGGTTTGAGATAAGCCCTTTCAACCGATTGAAAGAGTTCTTTTCGGCTTGCCTGTTTACGTTGGAACAGCAAGTTATTGTAAGAACTAAGTAAATGGCGAATTTTCCGGTTCAGGTCACCCAAAGAGAAAAACACCATCTCGCGCATAGGATAAAATATACGCTGGTATACCAGGCGTACCGCATTTTCAACCAAAGCCTTGTCTTGTGGGGCATAACTCCTGGTGGGGTTGATTACACAGCCATTGTGCCTTGCAAAGTCTTTAAATGCGCGGTTAATATCCGGTTCATACTTACTTGCCCTGTTTACTGCTGATTTAAGGTTATCCGACACTATAGCCTTGGGTACACCTCCAAAAAATGCAAGGGCATTGCTCATGCAACGTATCAGGTCTTCTCGTTTCTGGCTAAGACACGCCTCAACATAAGTATATTGGCTATTGGGAAGTATGGCAACAAAAACTTCCACATCTATAATCTCTCCAGTTTCTTTATCGGTCACATGTAGTTTCTTGCCAGTAAAGTCAATATATACTTCTTTTCCTGCTTCATGTTCAAGTTTCATGGAGCCTTTTATTTTGGCATGTTTGCGCCTATAATG
>NZ_JAPDPJ010000187.1 GCF_026013605.1 Plebeiibacterium sediminum | reverse complement strand
TGAATCTTTACTTGGCCTTCAAAGCTTTTGATATTGATTTCAAAAAAGAAATGAACATATAAACAAACTCTGACACAGAATTTTGAACATACCCCTTTTTTTGCTGATTATTTTAAAATATGTGGCGATTGGAAGGGCATTTTACCTGATGGACAATCTAAATTCGCTGATTGAGACACATTTTTTGCTGATGGAAGGGTCTGTACCTCTGATTGGAACAGATATTTTGCTGATTATTTAAAATAATGTGGCGATTGGAGGGGCATTTTGTCTGATGGACAATCTAAATTCGCTGATTGAGACACATTTTTTGCTGATGGAAGAGTCTGTACCTCTGATTGGAAGTGATATTTTGCTGATTATTTTAAAATATGTGGTGATTGGAGGGGCATTTTGTCTGATGGACAATCTAAATTCGCTGATTGAGACTCATTTTTTGCTGATGGGCGGGTCTGTACCTCTGATTGGAAGCAATATTTTGCTGATTATTTTAAAATATGTGGCGATTGGAGGGGTATTTTACCTGATGGACTACCTAAATTGACTGATTGAGACACATTTTTTGCTGATTGAGGGGGCATTAGTGGTGATTGAAGGGTAAAATGTCCCGCGGGAGGGGTCAAACATGCCGCGGGACGAGTATTTACAGGGTGTTTACGATCTTAAGCTTCTGTAAACAGAAAGGCGGCTTTCGTTATCCCAGAAAACATATCTGGCTACCTCACATATCTCAATAGTTCTTAGTGACAATAGAGTAAATGTTTTATCTCTTTTTAATTTATTTCCATTTTGCATTTCTGAACCGTTGGCCATGGCTAATAATTCACGCATTCTGTTTGATACTTCACGTGCCTTGGTTGTTAAAGTATTATCAAAACCAATTTTTGTTAATGGTTCAGGATATTTTTCAGCTAAAACTGAAAGTTCCAACAAATCCTGAATCATGTCGGCATGACCACTGCCACCACGTATACGCTTAATCTTTTGTTTTACATCATCCATTCCCCTATAAGCAAATGAAAGGTGATGTAACATTTCCTTTCTTAATTGATATGCATCCGGCGATTCAAGTTTCCATTCTTTTTGTGCTTCATCAATTGCCTTATAGTCGCTCATCCAAATAGCCTGACAATAACGCAAAGCCCCACTTAAAGAAGGCAGATCATCAATAAAATCAGAGTTTAAACCGGCAGCCAGTAGTTTTTCTTTGTCTTTGTTTGCCTCAATTGCAAGAGCCTCTGCATAAGCAGTAACTTCATCAATAGGTTTGTTGGGAAGTTTTACATTTTCTTTAGCCAAATTTTCAATTCGGTCTTTCCAAATTTCGTATTCCTGCTGGAATTCCATAGTAAAAAGTTTTAAATGATTAAAAATTAAACCATCTCCAACCTCTATTATACAATATAGGAATACCTGCATTTAGGGTCGGCAATGGTTTGTATGATGTATTCGTATTTATAGTTGGATAAATTGAATACCAGTAACGAATATATGTATTTTTATTGGTGTTAACTCAATGACGTTACAGGTAATTGTGATGAATAGTTTAATTTAATTGATAAACATATTTAATACATTGATATAAAATACACTTACCAATACACTACTCTAATTTACAATACATTTATATTTAACATGTTATAAGAATAAGTTGTAGCTCTTAAAATTAATAAATACTACAGCGTTGTTCAGGTTTGAGTTGTCCTTTCAGGACGCAAGGATTATTCGGAACATTATTACCCAACGCGACACTACGTTTGCATTGGGCTAAATTGAGTTGTCCTTTCAGGACGGTACTTTCAAACCTGAAGCT
>NZ_JAPDPJ010000186.1 GCF_026013605.1 Plebeiibacterium sediminum | reverse complement strand
AAATAATACTCATTTATCTTTCTTAAAGGCTCCAGTACAATCACGTACTTTTCATCTTCATCGTATATATAAGTTCTGTTTCCTTCGGTTTCTTTTACAGAAAAAATAAGCATGTTATCTTTCTTGTTTTCATCCACATGATGCTTTACCCAATGTAAACGAATCGACCTGTGTATATCAAACTCTCTTTTCCGTGTTTTTTTATCCACAACTTCTGTAGTTAAGTGAGTAAATAATGTACTCATTGGGATTTCACCATCTTTAGGTGTTGGCTGAATAGGCTTTCCTTTATATTGAAACGAAGGATTATTTACAATATCCCGATTAAAAACACCCATTAATGAATCTTTTCGTTGTGCCGGACTTAAACCTGTTAACTCAAGCAGGTCGTTATATTTTTTAAGTAGGTTAAATGGCATATTATTTCAAATCAATAAAAAACAGGTTCAACTTGGATTCTTCATAATTTGAAGTACCATTTAATTCTTGCTTTGCGTGGTTTTTTATTTGCTCTACCAACTGCATTTTTGCCGTTACCTTTTTATTATTGTCATTTAGGTTATATGAAAGAGCCCCCATAATTAAATCGCAAAGCTGCATTATTAAACTCTCATGCGAACGGATGTTCTGGACATTTCTGAATACCCCGAACTTAATATTCAGGATATCTTTAAGTTTTGAAACCTTATAAGCACTTAAAGTATCTTTTATGTCGAGATATACATTGTAGTTGTATAGGCTATTTTTTTTATGGTTTAACAGGTAATAATACATTTTATAATAAAAATCATCGTAATCCTGGTCAAACTCATCATTCTTTAACTTTGTTTTATCTACAACTACAGCTCTAAACCTTAAATCAGTATCGAAAAAATAATCAATCAAATCTTTGTAAAACTTGATTTGTGAATTGGATACATTTGACCATTTTATTTCTCCGTAAAAATGATGCTTCTCTTTTAAGTCTGTTATACGCTGAGAATGACGTTTTACCTGGTTGTAGGCAGAACTTACACATCCCAACAACATATATCTTTTATGGTCGTTTTTGATATGGCAACTTTCGTCACAATATATATTGAATGTTTTACTCATTGACATAGTGTTTAAACAAACATTATTCTGAAAAAATTAATGTAAGAATCAAAAATAGTTATAACTAGTCATAAACAAGTACATCTTTTACTTTTTTGTTAAAAGCAAGATGTTACCCTTGCTAATTCAAAGACTTAAAAATTTGATTTATTGCTTTTTTCTTCTGTTTCTGTATTAGGAGGGACATACAAGTTTAAAGTCGTACTTATATTTGAGTGTCCCAATAATACACTAACTGTTTTATAGTCGCAATTACTCTCAATGCAGCGTGTAGCAAAGCTGTGCCCCAAACCATGAAATTTCAAGTGTGGTATTCCAAGGTCTTTCATAAAGCTTTTATAATAATTACGATAGGTTCTTGGTTCTGTTGGTTTTGCTTCGTTAGTAAGCACATAGAACGAATTATTGACAATCTTTTTTACCGACTCATACTGTTATGATTTACTCTGAAAAAAGCAGCTTTTATTCTATTTCCCTCCTTTTGTGAGACCCTTCTTTTAAGCGAGCAATTGTTTCTTTAGATTTGCAATTAGCAAACTAACGTAATGAATATCCATATTCTGCAGTAAATAATAGCTTTGTTGTTTAAGGTTAGATTTGTTAGAGATTAAAAAAGCCACTATCAGAATGTTTGACAGTGGCTTTTTACTGTATAATTTTTATTAGCTTTATAAGGAAATACTTGTTCCTATAAAGAAACCTTGCCTACTGACATTGTCATCGT
>NZ_JAPDPJ010000185.1 GCF_026013605.1 Plebeiibacterium sediminum | reverse complement strand
CTGGGATGTTCAACGATGTTGCATTCCAATCAAAAGTGTATTCTTCTATGTTTCCAGAAACCATAACATCATCATTGAATGATGTTATATCAAAGGCTATCGCTTCATCAGAAGAATAGGTTGCTTCTACATTTTGAACTGCAGGATCCGGATTAACAGTTATAGTTACTGATGATTCACTTGTATTACCCGTTTCTTCATCTGTAATTACAACATTAAATATACTAGTAGCTGCATCACCTCCATCTTCTGGTATAACTAAGGTTCCATTCCATTCAAACAAATATCCTGTAGTTATGCCTGAAACCATTACATCGTCATTGAAAGAAGTAATATCAAAACCAGATGCTTCATCTGCACAATACGTTGCAGAAGCTGTTTGCACGTCAGGATCTGGATTAATTGTAATTATTACACGGGTTTCACTTGTACAACCTGTTCTTTCATCTGTAACTATAACATTGAATGTATTTGTTGTGATGGCACCACCTGCTTCAGGAATAACTAATGTACCATCCCATTCAAACGTATAACCATCTGTATTACCTGAAACCAACACATCATCATTAAAAGAGGTTATATCAAAGTTCTCTGCATCAACTGGACGATAGGTAATATTTACAGCTTGTAATTCCGGATCAGGATTGACATATATAGTCACATGAGCTTCGCTGGTACAGCCTGTTGCTATATGAGTAACAACAACATCAAACTCATTAGTTGTTTGTAATCCACCATCTGCAGGGATGTTCAAAGCAGATTTGTCCCAATTAAAAGTGTAACCTTCTGTAATTCCCGAAACCATAACATCGTCATTGAATGATGTTATTTCAAAGTCTGCAGCTTCATCAGCACAATAGGTTACTTCTATATCCTTAACCTCTGGATCAGGATTGACATTTATAGTCACATGAGCCTCGCTTGTACAACCTGTTGCAATGTGAGTTACTATAACATCAAACTCATTTGTTGTTTGTGATTCGCCATTAGCTGGGATGTTCAAAATTGATGTATTCCAAACGTAAGTGTAACCTTCAGTAATTCCTGAAACCATAACATCATCATTGAAAGATGTTATATCAAAATCTGATGCTTCATCGGCACAATAAGTAAACTCAACATCTTTAACCTCTGGATCCGGATTGACATATACAGTCACATGAGCCTCGCTGGTACAACCTGTTGCAATGTGGGTTACAATAACATCAAACTCATTAGTTGTTTGTGATTCGCCATTAGCTGGGATGTTCAAAATTGATGTATCCCAAACGTAAGTGTAACCTTCAGTAATTCCTGAAACCATAACGTCATCATTCAATGAAGTTATATCAAAATCTGCAGCGTCATCTGCACAATAAGTAAACTCAACATCTTTAACCTCTGGATGCGGATTGACATATACAGTCACATGAGCTTCGCTGGTACAGCCAGTTGCAATATGAGTTACTATAACACCAAACTCATTAGTTGTTTGTGGTTTGCTATTTTCCGGGATAGTCATCTCTCCTATCCATGCATAGGAATAGCCTTCTGTATTTCCTGAAACCATGACATCGTCATTGAATGATGTTATATCAAAACCTGATACTTCATCGGCACAATAAGTAAACTCAACATCTTTAACTTCTGGATCAGGATTTACATATATAATTACATGAGCTTCGCTGGTACAACCTGTTTCGTCATGAGTAACCACTACATCAAACTCATTAGTTGTTTGTAATCCTCCATCAGCTGGGATGTTCAAAGCAGATATGTTCCAGTCAAAAGTGTATCCTTCTGTATTTCCTGAAACCATAACATCGTCATTGAATGATGTTAT
>NZ_JAPDPJ010000184.1 GCF_026013605.1 Plebeiibacterium sediminum | reverse complement strand
TCTCAAAAAACTACGATTATTTGACTGAAATCGTTTAAACTCGTTGCACTCAAACAAAAACGATTTTTAATCGTCAAGCTAATCTTGTTTTTTGGCTCATTGGCTGAGGCCGATCTAGAACATGCTAAAGAATTGAAATAATCTTTTTTTTTAAGACAAATATGAAACCAATTAAAATGATATCTACACCTAATCATATAGCAGGTATCACTCTCTTTGTAACAAAATAAAAAAGGTGAATTTTAAAGAAAACTCACCTTACTTTTTTTTAAAAAATACAAAACTACAATTCTCTGTCGATATACATTTCGTATTTTAATGGATTTCTTTTTGTTTTAATCGCAGAAGTATTTAGTAATGCCGGCTTTTTAATGCTTTTTAGTGATTCCTGAGCCATATTAGTACCCCAAATTAAATCAAGAGCTGTAGCTGTTAAAGCTTCGTTTTCATCGCCTAATTGATGATCATAATCCCGATCCATAACTTCGTAATCCGGAATTAATCCCTGACTATAATCTATAGAATTGGTTTTATTTTCAGCTCTGTAAATCAATGGTTGAATAGCCCAGTTCATACCCTCTTCATCTTCTATGGTTATAGATGCATAATACTTGCCATGACTCTGCTCTCCTATTTGAATAACATCCATATATGGCATTAATGAATACATCACCATTTCACTGGCAGAAGCAGTTCCACTTGTTGTTAAAACGTATAGTCTGTTTAAGTCAAGGTCGGTTTCATAAGATTCAAAGTTATCTATAAAGTATTCGGAATCTGCACCATATTCTCCTTCTAAAAAATCGGTAAGAATATCATTATAAGCAGTTCTGATAAATAAATCATTTTCTTTTGATGAAGGTCCGATCATACCGGCCATTAATTTAGCTGTTGATACTGCCCCTCCTCCATTATATCTTAAATCTAAAATTAAGTCGGTAATACCCTCACTTTTAAAAGCTGCAAAAACATCCTTTAATTCATCATCAAAATCACTTATAAATGAAGTGTAAGCCAAATATCCCACTTTATTTCCATCCTTAACGAATACTTTATTTACTAGAATCGGGTTTATTTGTAATTCTGCAGCTGTTAAATTAATAGACGGTGATACATCCTCAATTAAACCATCAACATATACACCTAATCCAATTTTAGCTTCTTCGGCATAATAAAAGTCATTAATATTATCTCTTGTCAAATACTCATCGTTATATTTAACAATCATATCACCCCTTTTTAATCCTGCAATAGCAGCAGGACTGTTAGGCTCAACATATTCAACAAGTGCTACAACATCATTATCATTATTTTCATAAGCTAAATAAAACATCAAAGAATAGCCCATTTCTTTTCTAATACCATCAAAATAGTCGTATAAAGAGTTTGCATCGTCTGTTATATATGACCATCTATCAATATCATCATAAATTAAATCATAAAAATAAGCTTCCGAGTCTTTTTGTTTTGATGGATTTAAATCAGGCATCTCTTCATTCCATAAATAATATGCATCCATATTTTCTTTGATGAAATTATTAACCTTTATGGTCTTGCTCGAAATATCATTATCAGAATCACATGAGGTTACTATAATCAAACTGGTTAGCACCAACAATAGCACTCTTAATTTTAAAATTTTCTTCATTATAAATATCATTTAAGACTTTAAAAATAGTAAAACATTTAATTCTTTAGTTCTATTAAGGTTATTAGCCTAATATCAGAGCTGTCCTAATTATATTTGCCAACTGGTGCTTCGCCCAGACCTGACTTCATTTTTTGTCATGCCACAAAAAACAGAAGCAAAAAAAGGCTAGGCTGCACCCACTTCTCTCAAAAA
>NZ_JAPDPJ010000183.1 GCF_026013605.1 Plebeiibacterium sediminum | reverse complement strand
TTTTTACTGCCTCAATATCGCGTTCTAAACCACGAGCAAAGGTAATTAAGCCCGGTAGATTTACTTTTGAATCTTTAATTACTTGTATCCAGTCTTCAATTTCCTCATTTCCCTTTCTCAGCATAGTTTTGAATTTGCGCACGAGCTTACGCACTTTCTTCAATGCTGGTATGTTTTCTAATAACACTTTAAGGTAAGACCTTTCATCTGGATCGTCTATTCGATTCATATTCCGTCCAATGTACTTTGCTAATTTGCGCGTACTTAAACGCTTAATGTATGGTATTTTCACTGATCTATGTTCGGAGTAGTTGACAGCGGAATCTTTAGTTGTCTCTCTTAGTTGTGTTATGTATTGATAAGCTTGCGTATTTCCTCCGGAATATCCCATTTTACGTATATCAGCAATAATTTGTTGAATGATATGGCCTTCAGTTTTTATTTGGGGTATTATATAATCAGTAAATAACTCAATGTTTGTGCGTAGTGGGTGCACTTTTGGAGTAAGTTGTTCTTGAAGAAAATATGATCGAACAGTATTTCGACTTATACCTAAATCCTTAGCTATCTTTTTCCTTGCATAACCTTGTTTTTGAAGAGCCTTAACTTTCTCAAATACTATTTGCCTGGAATCATGCCTTTCAAGTAGTATGCTTTTTTTGCTCTGCGATTTAGTAACTGGTGTTGGCACTGACTTTGAATCATTATTTAATTCCATTAACTCCGCAACCTTGTTTTTAATAAGAGTGTTGATCGTTGGAGATACGCTTTTAAAATAAGTATCAAGAGCATCAGATAGATTCATTAATAAATGAAAGCGATCAGCTACTTGAATTGTTTGTGGACAAACTTCATCTATTGCTGAAGAATAAGAGCTTGCTCTATCTCTTGTAATAATTTCAATATTTGGATGCTTTTCAAGCCATCGTTTTAGATCTTCACTTTCCCTGGTTGGCAGCAAATCTATAGGCTTTGATGTTTCCATATCGACCAAGATAGTTCCGTAGCTAATGCCTTTACGAAAGGCCCAATCATCAACTCCTACAACCTTCAATCCTTTTGCCTTTGGAAGGGTTTGATTATGTGCAAGTCGAATAAGAGTAGATCTACTTACTTTTAAATTCATTCTCTCAGAAAGTTTATGACCAGAACCACTGGTCATTTCGATTGCAACATTTGATAAAATTTCATTAACTCTTTTAGTACGCCTGGCATATGAAGTGATTTGACTATGTCGTTCGGTAAATACTTTTTGCTCACAATATGCATTTCTACATTTGAATTTTCGAACTGATAAGATGATGACTACATTGAATTCAAAAGCTGGTAAATCGGTAATGGTTCTTTGGTATCGTCCATGTACAGAAGAGCTGTATTTTTGACATATAGGACATTTTGCACGCTTACCTATCAACGATGCAAATAATTGCATGTTTGGTGCATTAAATTCAATTTTTAAGATGTTTATTTTTGGGATTCCGAAGAGATGTTTGATGTGCATATATAATTGATATTCAACTATATAAATATACTAAAATCACTCCGTTTTACAATGAGTAAAATCACTTTTAATCGTTGATATTCGGATATTTACATTGATATTCGTTAGGGTGTCTTCATGTCCCCAAAATTGACGAAGAACCATAATTTTGAGCAGACATTGTCAAACTAATAATACCAAAGAACAATAATAGTAATGATTTTAACTTCATTTTGATTAAGTTTTAAATTTTAACTAACGGCAATTTAAGAAATTGTACTTACCTACACTACTTAGACATAAGAATTCAATTGATAATTTTGAAAGTTTGATTATTTTAATTACCTGATTTAACAAATGATTATATGAATAAAGACTATTAATTAAAGTGTAGTTAATTTTTTATTAGTAAGAAGG
>NZ_JAPDPJ010000182.1 GCF_026013605.1 Plebeiibacterium sediminum | reverse complement strand
AGTAAAACGATTCACTCCTGTCTTTCAAACGGAGCAACGGCTTTTATTCCAAAGCCTATAAACAAAGATGAATTCTACCGAAAGATATGTGAGCAAATGACTGAAATGATCATCAATAATAAATAATTTAAAACAGATGAAGATTGGTTTATAACTTATTTGAAAGAAATTTTATAAGCTAAATTTTAATATGTAAATCATTATGAAAAACAACTGAAATTCATTAAATTACATTCAAACTAACTAAGTAATGTCAACTGTTTTCTTCTTATCAAAAGAAAAAAAAGAAATTGATTTGGTATGCACTAGTATAACTAAATCAGGGAATTCTTGTATCCACTTTGAAACTGTTGACCAATTAAATAATAATCTAAGATATTTTAAACCTGAGATTATACTTCTGGACGGCAGTAACTTTTCTGAAGAAATCAAAATTCTATTGGATAAAATAGAACCTCGCGATTCAAAGATTATGATACTGGATTATACAGGTGACTCAAAAAGGATTAATAAAGAAAAGGTTAATTTAATTACTGATATAAAGGAATTCGTAAATTATTTAAATTCATATAATTCAAAGAGATATTCAGTTTTTGAAAAAGGAGAGAATAAAATTTTTGATCTCTTTTTTGATCATCTACCTGAACCTGCTTCGATTACCAAATTAGAGGATGGTAACTTTGTGAGAGTGAATAAAAAGTTTGTAGAAGTAAGTGGATTCCAACCCAACGAAATAATTAATCAGTCCAGTGTTAATAAGCTTTTATGGGTTAAAAAGGGATCCCGGGAGAAGTATATTCACAGATTAAAAAAAGAACATCATATTCAAGCTTACAAGACTTACTTTCACAATAAGCATAAAGAGATTGTCAGCTGCTATATTTCATCAACTTTATTTTCTGATAATGGTCAGGATTATGTTCTTAGTATCCTGGATAATAACATTACCAATAAAATACTTGAAGAAAAGTTATTTGAAACACAAAGTATTGCCAGAGTTGGAAGTTACACGCTTGATTTTAGATCTGGCATGTGGAGTAGCTCAAAAATTTTAGACGATATTTTTGAGATAACAGAAAATTATGACAGATCCATTGATGGATGGTTAAATATTGTACATCCCAAATGGAGAGATACAATGAAAACTTATCTCCAGGAAAATGTGATTCAGAATAAAGAGGAGTTCGATAGACAATATCAAATCACTACTATTAAAGACAAAACTGATAAATGGGTGCATGGTAGAGGTTCACTTGTGTATAGAAACGGTGAATTGGTTAAAATGATAGGAACTATTATTGATATTTCTGAATATAAGAAAATAGAAAAAAAGCTAAAAGGAAAGCAAGCTCTATTAGATAAAATAATTAATACCAGCCCTGTAGGTATCTTGTTAACCGATAAACACGGTAATATTTATTATGCCAATAAAAGAGGCGAGGAAATACTTGACTTATCAATTAGCAGAGATAATACTATTAAATACAATGCTCCGGAATGGAGAATAACTGATCTGAATGGAGAGGATTATCCGGAAGATAAGCTGCCATTTATATTAGTAAAAAATCATTTGCAACCTGTTTACGGTATTAAGCATGCTATCGAAAATCAGGATCACTCTCGTAAATTTCTATCCATAAATGCCAGTCCAATTATTGATGAATACAACGAGTTTAATGGTATGATTGCCACGATTGAAGATATTACACCTCAAATAGAATTTGAAAACAAAATACAGGTTCAAAATAAACAATTGGAAGAATTAATATCTGTCAAAGACCGTTTGTTTTCAATTTTAGGTCATGATTTAAGATCTCCTATTGGAAATATAACTCAATTATCTAATTTTCTAAATATCGAATTCAGTAGCCTTGATCATAATGATATTAGAGAAATACTCTCCAGTCTTGAACATATATC
>NZ_JAPDPJ010000181.1 GCF_026013605.1 Plebeiibacterium sediminum | reverse complement strand
AGAAGCATTCCAATTGAAGTTATAATCTTCTGAATTACCAGAAGCAAGAACTCTTTCATTGAAAGATGCTATGTCAAAATCTGCAACTTCATCGGCACAATAAATTGCCTCTACATCTTTAACCTCTGGATCTGGATTTACATAAATGGTTAAATGAGCTTCACTGTTGCAGCCGGTTGTAATTCGAGTAACCACAACGTCGAACTCATTAGTCGTTTGTAATCCTCCATCAGCAGGAATATTCAACGAAGAAGCACTCCAATCAAAGTTATAACCTTCTGAGTTACCAGAAACCATAACTTTTTCATTAAAAGAGTTTATATCAAAATCTGCAGCTTCGTCAGCACAATAAGTATACTCAACATCATTAACTGCGGGATCTGGATTAACAATAATAGCAACTAAAGACTCACTGGTACTGCCTGTATTTTCATCCGTAATAACAACATTGAAAATACTTGTTATAGCCTCATCTCCATCCTCAGGAATAGTTAATACACCTCCCCATTCATACGAATATCCAGACGTTAAACCAGAAACCATCACATCATCATTAAACGAAGTAATATCAAAGTCCTTGGTTTCATCGGCACAATAAGTTGCTGATGCAGTTTGTACATCAGGATCTGGATTGACGGTAATGTTAACTATGGTTTCACTAGTACAACCTGTAACTTCATCAGTAACAACGACTGTAAAGGTACTTGTAGTAATCACACCTCCATCATCAGGAATAATCAACGTACCTTCCCATACATAAGTATATCCTGTTGTATTTCCAGAAACCATTATATCATCGTTAAAAGAAGTAATATCAAAATCGACTACTTCATCTACAAGATAAGTGACATTAACCACCTGTAAATCAGGATCTGAATTAACCGTAATAGTTACTTGTGACTCGCTTGTACAACCTGTTTCATCATCAGTAACAACAACATCGAAAACACTTGTTGTACTATCACCCCCATCCTCTGGTATAATTAATGTACCATCCCAGTTAAATGAATAACCAGACGTAGAACCTGAAACCATGACATCATCATTAAACGAAGTGATGTCAAAACCTTCAGTTTCATCTGCACAATAAGTAGCCTCCACATTTTGAACCTCCGGATTTGGATTTACTATAATTATTGCTGATCCTGTAACGAAATTTTCACAAATAGTAGAACTTGCATCCTTTACACTTACTAGACTATATTCAAATATTCCGGCAATATCTGTAGGTGCATATAAGGTAGCTATACCGGAATTATCAGATTGAATTTCCTGAATTGTTCCTCCATTTAAAGTGTAAGCATAAGTATAAGGAGCAGTTCCATTAGTTCCAATAAAAGTGATTGCCGGACTTTCTGATTCCAAACATACTTCAGCACCACTGCCTATTGATGCTGTAGATAATGGATTGACTGTTATTGAAAGCGTTACTACACTAGTACATCCTGTTAATGAATTTATTACAGTTACCACAAAGTCTGTTGTTATTGATGAATCACCATCTCCAGGTATCGCCAATGTTGCATTTCCCCAATCAAATTCGAAGGCATTAACATCCTGCCCAACAACTAAAAGATCATCTTTATACTCCTCAATATTAAAGTTTGATGTTGCTTCATCTGCACAATAGATGCCTGTTGCATTCTGAACTTCAGGATCAGGATTAACGGTAATTACAACCTCAGTCTCGCTGGTGCAACCTGTAACTTTTTCAGTTACCACAGCGCTAAATGTAGTTGAGACTGGTAAACCACCATCGGCTGGAATAACCAAATCACCTGTCCAGACAAAGGTATAATCATCTACATTTCTTGAAGTTAGGATATCATCATTGAAGGTATTGATATCAAAATCTGCTGCCTCATCAGCACAATATACTGCTGAAGTAGCTTGTAAAGCTGGATCCGGATTAACGGTAATTACAACCTCAGTTTCGTTGGTACAGCCTGTTGCTTTATCGGTTACAACAACACTAAATGTAGTTAAGACTGGTAAACCACC
>NZ_JAPDPJ010000180.1 GCF_026013605.1 Plebeiibacterium sediminum | reverse complement strand
ATAACATCATTCAATGACGATGTTATGGTTTCAGGAAATACAGAAGGATACACTTTTGACTGGAACATATCTGCTTTGAACATCCCAGCTGATGGCGGATTACAAACAACTAATGATTTTGATGTAGTGGTTACTCATGAAGCAACAGGCTGTACCAGCGAATCTCATGTGACTATCGTTGTCAATCCTGATCCAGAAGTTAAAGATGTTGACTTTACTTATTGTGCAGATGAAGTATCTGGTTTTGATATAATATCATTCAATGACGATGTCATGGTTTCGGGAATTACAGAAGGATACACTTTAGACTGGAACATATCTGCTTTGAACATTCCAGCTGATGGCGGATTACAAACAACTAATGATTTTGATGTAGTGGTTACTCATGACGCAACTGGTTGTACCAGCGAAGCTCATGTGACTATATATGTCAATCCTGATCCAGAAGTTAAAGATGTTGAGTTTACTTATTGTGCAGATGAAGTATCAGACTTTGATGTCGCATCATTCAATGATGATATCATGGTTTCAGGAAATACAGAAGGCTATTCCTATGCATGGATAGGAGTGATGACTATCCCGGAAAATAGTGAACCACAAACAATAAATGAGTTTGGTGTTATAGTAACTCATATTGCAACTGGCTGTACCAGCGAAGCTCATGTGACTGTATATGTCAATCCTGATCCAGAGGTTAAAGATGTTGAGTTTACTTATTGTGCAGATGACGCTGCAGATTTTGATATAACTTCATTAAATGATGATGTTATGGTTTCAGGAATTACTGAAGGTTACACTTACGTTTGGGATATATCAATTTTGAACATCCCAGCTAATGGCGAATCACAAACAACAAATGAGTTTGATGTTATAGTAACTCACATTGCAACAGGTTGTACCAGCGAGGCTCATGTGACTGTATATGTCAATCCGGATCCAGACGTTAAAGATGTTGAGTTTACTTATTGTGCAGATGAAGCCACAGACTTTGATATAACATCATTGAATGATGATGTTATGGTTTCAGGAATTACTGAAGGTTACACTTACGTTTGGGATACATCAATTTTGAATATCCCAGCTGATGGCGAATCACAAACAACAAATGAGTTTGATGTTATAGTAACTCACAGTGAAACAGGTTGTACCAGCGAAGCTCATGTAATTATATATGTAAATCCGGATCCAAAAGTTCAAAATGTGGAAGTAACCTATTGTGGTGATGAAGCTTCAGACTTTGAAATAACATCATTGAATGATGATGTTATGGTTTCGGGAATTACAGAAGGATACACTTTTAATTGGGACAAATTTGCTTTGAACATCCCGGCTGATGGCGGATTACAAACAACAAATGAGTTTGATGTTGTAGTTACTCATATAGCAACAGGCTGTAACAGCGAAGCTCATGTGACTGTATATGTCAATCCTGATCCGGAATTACAAGCTATAAATATTACCTATCGTCCAGTTGATGCAGAGAACTTTGATATAACCTCTTTTAATGATGATGTCTTGGTTTCAGGTAATACAGATGATTATACGTTTGAATGGGATGGTACATTAGTTATTCCTGAAGCAGGTGGTGCCATCACAACAAGTACCTTCAATGTTATAGTTACAGATGAAAGAACAGGTTGTACAAGTGAAACCAGGGTAATAATTACAATTAATCCAGATCCTGACGTGCAAACAGCTTCTGCAACGTATTGTGCCGATGAAGCATCCGGTTTTGATATTACTTCTTTCAATGATGATGTAATGGTTTCAGGCATAACTACAGGATATTTGTTTGAATGGAATGGAACCTTAGTTATACCAGAAGATGGAGGTGATGCAGCCACTAGTATTTTTAATGTTGTTATTATAGATGAAGAAACGGGTAATACAAGTGAATCATCGGTAACTATAATTGTAAATCCGGATCCTGCAGTTCAAAATGTAGAAGCAACCTATTCTGCAGATGAAGCCACAGACTTTGATATAACATCATTCAATGATGATGTTATGGTTTCTGGAAACATAGAAGAATACACTTTTGATTGGAATGCAACATCGTTGAACATCCCAG
>NZ_JAPDPJ010000017.1 GCF_026013605.1 Plebeiibacterium sediminum | reverse complement strand
ACTCAAACAAAAACGATTTTTAATCGTCAAGCTAATCTTGTTTTTTGGTTCACTGGCTGAGGCCGATCTAGAACCTGCTAAAGAATTGAAATATTATTTTTATTTAGGACAGATGTAATCAAACACCATTAATATAAAATGACAAAGGTTCACAGAGGTAAATCCTTGTGGATTTATTGAATATCTATTAAAAAACTAGTGCCTCAGTGTTCATTTTTAACTCTTTATTGACATAAAAAACTAATTTAAAGATCCCGTTTCTTTCTTAATTAAAGTCATGGCTAAACGAATTACATGATGTGGAATTTGCTTATTGGTTAGCTCATAAATTTGCTGTAACTGCATATGTGGATGCTGTGTTAAAATATCTTTTATCTTCTTTTTTTCATAGGGTAAAACATACTGAGCAATATCAATTCCTGCACCTTTTTCATACAAAGTAGCCAGGTGAGAATATACCGTAATTACATTTACTCCGGTTCTTGATGCAATAATTTCGGGAGATAAACCTTGTTGATATAACTTTAATGTTTTTTCATACGCAGGAGCCTTTTTCACTCGTTTCTGCTGTAAAAAGGCATTTATTTCATCCACAAAAGCCTGCCCGTACTGCTCCCATTTTTTATTTCCAACTCCCGAAATTTCTTTCATTTCCCATTCGTTTCGTGGTCTGTAAGTAACCATTTCAGAAAGTGTAGCATCCGAGAATAAGATATAAGGAGGAACGCCCATTTCTACAGCCATTTTTCTTCTCAACTGGCGTAATCTTTCGAAGAGACCTTCTTCTCTTGGAATGCTAACAGCTGGTTTTGGCTTTTTGATCTCAATTTTAGGTTCACGTTGTATTTTTTGATGCAGATGGTGCAACATGACTTCTTCTCTTTCAAAAAGCACTTTATTGCTTAATGGTGTTAAGGCAAGAATAGTACCTTGCTCATAATCGACCTTTAAATATCCCAGGCCGATCAATTGATTGATGACATTCTCCCAATCCACCAGGCTCAATTCTTTTCCGGCACCAAAAGTTTTAATTTTATGAAAACCTCCGGCCAACACATCAGGTGATCTGAGCCCGGCTAAAACTTGTGGTAAAATACTTTTAGGAAGCTTACCCGATAAACGAGCTACAGCAGATAATGCTTTTTGAGCCATCACTGTTCCATTAATCAAATTCTGCCTGCCTCTACAATTATCACACTGACCGCAATTATCAACAGTCCACTCTCCAAAGTAATTTAGTAAGAGTCTGCGACGACAATGATTAGACTGGGCAAAAAGCAACATTCTTTCCAGGCGGGCATTCAAAATTACTTTTCGTTCCGATTCTTCATTAAAAGATTCCAGAATACTATAATCCTGCTGACCGTAGAACAATAAAGCATGAGCAGCCATACCATCGCGGCCACTTCGCCCTATTTCCTGATAATAACCCTCTAAATTCTTGGGTAGGTTATGGTGAATGACCCATCGTACATTAGATTTATCTATTCCCATCCCAAAAGCAATGGTTGCACACACAACTTTGATCCTGTCATTAATAAAATCATTCTGAATACGATCACGCACATCACTATTCATACCTGCATGATAAAAGCCTGATGATATTCCATTCGCCTTTAAATAACGAGATAAGTCCTCCGTATTTTTTTTACTCAGGCAATATACAATTCCGGATTCCCGACCTCTTTGCTGTATAAAATCCAGAATTACTTCTTTTCGTTTATAGGCTGGTCGGGCTTCAAGATAAATATTAGGTCGACTAAATGAATCTTTAAAAACATTAGCTCCGGTAATATTAAGTTGAACTAAAATATCTTTTTGAGTCAATGGATCGGCTGTAGCTGTAAGAGCCATTATCGGAATATCTTTAAACTGCTTTTTTAAATACCCCAATCGCTTATAGTCAGGCCTAAAATCATGCCCCCAGCTGGAGATACAATGCGCCTCATCAATAGCAATCAAACTAATATTCAGCTGCAACAATGTATAATAGAAACTCTCAGAATTCATCTTTTCAGGCGAAACATACAGCATTTTAATGTCGCCCTTTACTGCTTTTTTTATGATTGCAGCCTGTTCCTCTTCGTTCAGCGTACTATTTATAAATTCAGCTTCAACTCCGTTTACTTTCAGAGCCTCTACCTGATCTTTCATCAAAGCTATAAGTGGCGAAACAACAATTGCTACTCCATCGAGAGTTAAAGCAGGAATTTGAAAACAAATTGACTTTCCTCCTCCTGTTGGCATTAAAACCAAACAATCTTCCCCCTGTAATACAGCATCTATTACTTTTCCTTGTAATGGTCTGAAATCACTATAACCAAAAATATCTTTTAAAGTCTTCTTTGCACTTTCAATTAACATGCTGCAAAAATATTCAAATAAATTTTGAACTACTGAAAAAAATCTTGTCCTTTTTTGTAACCACATCAAAAATGCGGGTGTCTAAATAAATAGAAACAGAACAATAAAAAATTAAATATCATGGAAGAAGTATTAGTACCTATTTTTGTAGTCGCCATTATTTTTGGTTCCATTCCAGGAATGATTGTAGCTTTAATCTATTTAAAGAACAGACGAATTGAACGCACTGCCCTTATTGCTGCCGGATTAGATGCAAGCATATTTAAAGAAGGTGAAAAGAAATCAGCCATTCACCATACCTTAAAATTTGGAATATTATCTGTTGGTGTAGGTCTTGGTATTATTATAGGTGATCTGTTGGCTCAATCATCTAATTTATCAGAACCGACAGCATACTTTTCAATGATTTTTATTTTCGGAGGTATCAGCTTATTACTTTATTATCTGATTCAAAAAAGAATAGAAACACAGTCATAATAACAACAGATCGTTAGATTTTAGATAACAGACATTAGACTGATTTACAAATCAGTTAAAATCAATAAGATAATCATTCCGCCATAGATGATTTAATATATTTAGAATCATCATATTAAAAATTTTAACGAACTAATGAATAAAAAAAGCGATGCATATGCATCGCTTTTTTATTCATTATTATTTTTTCAGAACCCTACTTCGTAAAACCATATAACTTCAACATCTTATTGAATACTTCAGTATTCTCATAGATTCCACCAAACTCACTGGCACCTGGTCCAACAGCAAATACTGGAACCATACAACCAGTATGATGACCTGTTACAAATCCACCTTCCACTTTTCCTTTATTGATATCTCCACCAACTACAGCAAAACCTCCGGTTTCATGGTCTGCAGTAACAATCACCAATGTTTCTTTATCCTCTAAAGCAAATTTTAACACCTCTCCAATAACTGTATCAAAATCCAATACTTCACCAGTTAAGAAAGAAACATTATTTTGATGTGCTCCCCAGTCAATTTGTGATCCTTCAATCATTAAAAAGAAACCATCTTTATCCTTACTTAATATTTCTAAAGCCTTATCTGAAGCCTTTAACAGCATATCTCCTCTTTGGGTGTATTCCGGATTATGTTCTGGTGCTGTTAATACACCCAGATGACCTTCGTTAACATTTGCTGCTGCATCAAGATCTGTATACATTTGGTAACCTTTTTCTTTTAATTCAGATACCAGATTTCTTTTATCCTTACGATCTGTGAAAAAAGAATTCCCTCCACCGATAAATACATCAATATCTGTTTTTAAAAAATCAGCAGCAATCTCTTCATACATACTTCTTTTGGGTTGATGTGCAATAAATGAAGCTGGGGTTGCATGTGTAATAGCAGAAGTACTTACTAATCCTGTTGCCAAACCATTAGCATCAGCAATTTCAAGGATGCTTTTAAGTGTATTTCCATTTTCATCTACTCCAATAGATCCATTGCTGGTTTTCTTTCCACAAGCCAAAGCTGTTCCGCCGGCAGCAGAATCCGTCACATAATCATCGGCACTTTGAGTTTTTGAAAAACCTATGCTTTTAAAATTCTGCAAGTTAAGCTGTCCTTTATTAGCAGTTATTCCGGCAAATATATGATCAACACCCATTCCATCGCCAATTAGCAATACAATATTCTTTGGCTTTTTCTTAAACTTAACCTCATCTACATTAACCTGTAGTACCTCATGTACCTGCTTATTCTTAAATACTAATTCTGTATCCTTATCTTTATAATTCTCCTGAGCTTTAACAGATCCGAATAAAAAAACACCTATTCCTATACCTATTAAGTATTTG
The DNA here is from genome assembly GCF_026013605.1 of Plebeiibacterium sediminum. Taxonomy (GTDB): domain Bacteria; phylum Bacteroidota; class Bacteroidia; order Bacteroidales; family Marinilabiliaceae; genus Saccharicrinis; species Saccharicrinis sediminus. The sequence continues at coordinate 87,976 of NZ_JAPDPJ010000017.1, read as the reverse complement.
CTTGCAATCATGATTAATTTATTTTGTTGATTTTAAATTTCTATCTCTAATTTATTCTGATGATAAACATACAACATATATGTTAATCACAGTAACCTACAACTTTAAAAAATGTTTATGTTTAAATTCTGGCCGAAATGTTTATCTTTTTTATTCGATAATGGTACAAATTTAATTTTGTCAACAGCATTTTCCTTTATATAACGTTCTTTAAACTTTATTAACAATATTGTGCTACAATTTCTAAGATTAATTATCATATTTGTATCAGGGATTTTTCATAAAACTTGGATTTAGTTAGCTGAATTAAGGGGAAAGGGCAGATATATTCATCTGCCCTTTTTATTTACCCCCAATTTAAACTCACAAATACTCAAAAAAAACCTTTTTTATTCGCCCTACACCCTATTACTTCTTTTTTTTCATCTTGCTATAATTGTCATTTTCATCACAGATTAATTAGTTATTTTGTACTACTTCTCTTTGCTATTTTATATTTAATATTTTCTTTCACACATATATAACCATTACTTAAACCTTTAAATGAAGTAAGTAATACTTGACATCTTCAATATTTATTACTTAATTGAACTTAATGAGCGCTATTTTCCAATTCTTAAATAAAATGTTATCTTGTGCACATTCTATGATTAAAAACTTAATAGATTTACACGATGTCAGATCTTAAAGAGAAAATTGAACTGGAATTTATTATCAAAACCTCCCCTTCAATTTTATACAACAGGCTTTCTACTCCGAGTGGACTTTCAGAATGGTTTTCTGATGACGTAAATGTTAAAGGCAATATTTATACATTTATTTGGGACGGAGCAGAACAAGAAGCTGAACTTCTTAATAAGAAAGAAAATACTTCCATAAAATTTCATTGGCTGGATGATGATGACGAAGATGCTTACTTTGAATTCATTATTAATGTTGATGAACTAACCGGAGAAACCGCATTAATGATTATTGATTTTGCCGAGGAAGACGAGAAAGAAGATTCAGTAGAGTTATGGAATCAACAAATCGACCAATTAAAACACTGTTTGGGTTCGAATTAATTATTCCTTAAATAAAATATTAATATAACTTTGCACTCTATTTTGTACTCATGTACATTAGGGTGCTTTTTTTTGGCACAATTTTTTCTTATTCAGCACAAAAAAAATACAAATGAAGAAACTGCATATTTTCATATTAAAGAGTTACTTAGGGCCTTTAGTAATGACCTTTTTTATTTCACTCTTTATTTTGGTAATGCAAATATTATGGAGATATGTTGATGATTTAGTTGGTAAAGGTTTAGAAGTTTCTGTTTTAATAGAATTGCTTTTTTATGCCTCTTTACAGGTTATACCAATGGCTTTGCCTCTTGCTATTCTGTTAGCTTCATTAATGGCGTTTGGTAACCTGGGCGAAAACTATGAACTAACCGCCTTAAAATCAGCAGGTATTTCATTGCAAAGAATCATGGCTCCGCTTATTATCTTCTCTGTAATTATTTCATTTGGAGCTTTTAAATTCTCAAACAATGTACTTCCGGTAGCTAATTTAAAGTTCACAAGCTTAATGTGGTCTGTCCGCCAATCGCGACCAGAATTTGATATTAAAGAAAAAATATTTTACGACGGCCTTGAAAACTTTAGTATTAAAATTGATCATAAATCTAAAAACGGCGAAATGCTATATGATATTATGATTTATGACCACAGGAATGAAATGGCCGGCAATTCAAATGTAACGATAGCAGACTCCGGAAAACTTCAGTTTACAGAAGATAATAAATACCTTAAGCTTACTTTATTTGATGGAGTACAATATAACGAAGAAGCTGATGATGGTAGAAAAAGAAATAAAAATAATTATCAGTTTAGAGAAGACCATTTTAAACAGCAGGTTGCTATGATTCCTCTTCAGGGAATGGAATTTAACAGAATGGATGAATCTAATTTTTCCAGCTATGGAAAGATGAAGAACTTAGAACAAATTAGTCACGATACAGATTCTTTATTGGAAATCAGACAGAAGCACATTGCCAAGCTGAAACCACAAATGGAGAAATCCTATTTTATACAACGTAAAACTGAAAATAACAGAATAGGTCAAAAAAACGACAGTATTGCCAGCACACCTGAACCTCAAATAGAAACGTATGAAGCGGTTAATGTAGATAGTGTATTTGATAGTTTTGGTGCAGAAAAAAAGGTAATGATATTAAGCAATGCGATACGCAGATCAAGAGATGCTAAAACGAAAATAGATGATCAGCTCAATTCCATGGGACGTGTGAATTACCACATTGTCAGACATAAAATTGAGTGGCACCGCAAATTTACCTTATCTATAGCCTGCCTTATATTCTTTTTTATTGGAGCCCCTCTTGGTGCCATTATCAGAAAAGGAGGATTAGGTATGCCCGTTGTGATATCAGTTGTGTTTTTTATCATTTATTATATTATTGACACCTTTGGTTATAATGTAAGTAAAAAGGAAGTTTGGCCTCCTCATTTTGGTATTTGGCTATCTTCAGTAGTTCTATTTCCTATTGGTGTATTTTTAACTTATAAAGCAGCAACTGATTCGGCTATTTTAAATTCTGATGCCTACCTAATCTTTTTCCAAAAACTATTTAAGAAGTTTAAAAGAAATAAGAAGAAATAATTGGGAACAAGTTCAACCTGAAACTTTTCATTGTTGAAGGCAAATTATTTATTTACCTTTGCCAACCAATTTTATATATTACAGGATTTTATTAAAATAAGTCATGAGCGACCAATCATATAAATTAAACACAATAGAAGAAGCAATAGAAGCTGTTAAAAAGGGAGAGTTGATTATTGTAGTTGATGATGAAGACAGAGAGAACGAAGGTGATTTTATTGCTGCAGGTGAGTTAATTACTCCGGAAAAAGTTAACTTCATGGCTACTCACGGTAGAGGATTAATCTGTACTCCAATTACAGAAAAGAGATGTGATGAGTTAAACCTGGAATTAATGGTTGGAAGAAACACTGCACTTCACGCCACTCCGTTTACTGTTTCTGTTGACTTAATTGGACATGGTTGTACAACCGGTATTTCCACTTCAGACAGAGCTAAAACAATTTTAGCATTATGCGATAAAAAAACAACACCTGAGGAATTAGGCCGACCAGGTCATATATTCCCTCTAAAAGCTAAAGACAGAGGTGTTTTACGCAGAGCAGGACACACCGAAGCTGCCATTGATTTTGCAAGATTAGCAGGTCTTTGTCCTGTTGGTGTTTTGGTTGAAATTATGAACGAAGACGGTTCGATGGCAAGATTACCTGAGTTGGTAAAAATTGCAGAAAAATTCAACCTTAAAATTGTTACGATAAAAGATCTTATTGCCTACAGACTAAAACAAGAAAGTTTAGTTATTAAAGGTGTAAAAGTAAATATGCCTACTGAATATGGTAACTTTCAATTTATTCCTTTCAAACAAAAGTCAAATGGTTTAGAGCATATGGCTTTAATCAAAGGCGAATGGAATGAAGATGAACCTATTCTGGTCAGAGTTCACTCATCTTGTGCTACCGGAGATATCTTTCATTCAAAACGATGCGAGTGTGGTGAGCAATTACATAAAGCCATGCAAACCATAGAAGATGAAGGCAAAGGTGTTATTGTTTATATGAACCAGGAAGGTAGAGGTATTGGTTTAATGAATAAAATTAAAGCATACAAACTACAAGAAGAAGGTTTAGATACTGTAGATGCAAACGTTGAGTTAGGATTTGATGCCGACGAAAGAGACTACGGGGTTGGAGCCCAAATATTGAGAGAATTAGGCGTTAAAAAAATGAGGTTAATGACTAATAATCCGGTTAAGCGAATTGGATTAGAAGGTTACGGACTTGAGATCACTGAAAATGTACCTATTGAAGTGAAGCCTAATCAATACAACGAATTTTATATGCAAACAAAAAAAGAGCGTATGGGGCACAACCTACAGTTCTTTAAATACAACAAAAAAGAAAACAAATAATATACATAACGAAGCTGCCTTATTCAGGCAGCTTTTTTTATGGCAAATAAATACAACCACCAGTATTATTTTTACTAGCTCCGGTTACACTTTTCAAACAATTATTCTGCTCTTCAATTCTTAATACTCCCAAAAAAGCAAAGATGAGCGCTTCTTTATATTCCACAAGATTATTATCCGGAACAACTAATTTTGCCCGGCATTTTTCAGATATCAATTCCAATAAAAATTGATTATAAGAACCTCCTCCTGTAAACAATACATTTCTTAATTGATTTGTTTTTATCACACTGGCCATTTGTTGTGCGAAGTGATGATAACAGGTAGTAATAATATTTTCTATCGGGCCATCAGATTGCTTCACTAAAGGCCAAAACTCCTTCTCTACCCACTCTCTGGCAAGAGATTTTGGTCCGTTTTGATTATAGAAATCCAATGCATTTAATTTTCTATACAAATCAAAATCCAGACACCCCTTTCGCCCTATCAATCCATCCTCATCGTATGCTGTATTAAATTCTGATTGAACCAACTGATTTAAAACAAAGTTAACTGGACAGATGTCATAGGCTTTTCGCTCACCCTGCACATCATAAGAAATATTAGCAAAGCCACCAATATTTATACATGCATCATAATCAGAAAATAATAATTGATCACCTATCGGAACCAAAGGTGCTCCCTGTCCTCCCAAAGCAATATCCAGTGTTCTGAAATCTGATATGGTAAGCATTTTACACTCTGCCGCTATATAAGCTCCACACCCTATCTGAAATGTAAGGTCTTCTTCAGGCTTATGAAAAACAGTATGCCCGTGTGAAGCAACAAAATCTAAATTTGTCATATTCTGGGCAAACTCAGCAACCTTTTTGCCTATATAAGCACCATACAATCTATGTAAATGAATAAATTCTGCAGCACTTAATTTTTGTGCATTTTCCAACTTCTCCTTCCATTCATTTTCATAGGCAACGGTTGTGGCTTTTTCAATTTCAAATAACCACTTATTCTCTTCATTTTTAATATTACACAAAGCTATGTCTAACCCATCTAACGAGGTTCCACTCATAACTCCGATAACCCTATATTGTTTCATATTCATAATTAAGTTGAATTGAAAATGCACTAAATAGATGATTAATATTATACTGCATCTAATAAATTATTCATAATTTAGGATTTTAGTTAAATAATATAATCCAAATATACAATTATGCCAGATTTATCAACCTCCTATATGGGACTAAAACTTTGTAGTCCAATTATTGCTTCAAGTTCAGGTTTAACAAATTCACTTCAGGATATTATTGAGCTTGAAAAAAATGGAGCCGGTGCAATCGTATTAAAATCCCTTTTTGAAGAAGAGATTGTTACCGAAATGGAGCATGAACTTAATAAAATGCAGTCTGAAAACTATCTATATCCGGAAACTATGGAGTTTTACGAGAATTATGATGTTGAGGACACATTAACCAGCTACTTAAAATTGATTGATGATTGTAAAAAGAATGTTAGTATTCCAATTATAGCCAGTATTAACTGTATCACGTCTCACAACTGGCCCTACTTTGCCAAATCGCTTGAAGAAGCAGGAGCTGATGCAATAGAGTTGAACATAAGCATTCTACCATCAGATACAGAATCGACCTGTGTTGAAAATGAAAAGGTGCTATTTAATATTATTAAGGCTGTCAAGCACGAAGTTACTATTCCTATTGCAGTAAAAATAAGTAGTTACTTTTCCAATCTGGCAGGTATTGTTTCTCAAATATCCAGAACCGGAGTAGATGGCATTGTAATGTTTAATCGATTTTATTCACCGGATATTGATGTTAATAATTTTGAAGTGATTCCTGCACCTTTATTCAGTACACCCAACGACTATGTTATTCCGCTGAGATGGATTTCAATCATGTCTGAAAGAGTTGAATGTGATCTGGCTGCATCAACAGGTGTTCATGACGGAAATACTTTGATTAAAATGATTTTAGGAGGAGCTGCTGCTGTTCAGGTGGCTTCGACATTATACAAAAATGGATTTGCTCATATGCAATTAATGCTTAATGAGCTTAAAAACTGGATGGAAGAAAAAGACTTTTCTAATATTAAGCAGATAAAAGGAATGTTAAGTCAATCACGTTCCATAAACCCTGCAGGTTATCTTAGAATTCAGTTTATGAAGCATTTTTCACAGAAATAAAAACGCAAATTAAGTTTAAGATAAAAGACCTTTAAATAAATATTTATAGGTCTTTTTTATCTTTGTACAAATTTGAAAGAATGAATTACATAGATGATTATTACCCACAGGAACCTCTGAAAGAAGGAATAGATTTTATAATGGATCCCAGAGGTTTTAGAGTAATGACAAAAAAGTATTTAACCCAAAGAGGTTATTGCTGCGGAAATGGTTGTAAAAATTGCCCCTATTTCCCTAAGCATCAAAAAGGAAACACAAACTTAGAATAGAAAATTTTACAGATGATAAAAAAAGAAGATTTACGAATTGTATTTATGGGAACTCCGGAATTTGCAGTGGAGAGCCTTAAAGCTTTGGTTGAAAATAAATACAATGTGGTTGGAGTTGTTACTGTACCTGATAAACCAGCAGGAAGAGGGCAAAAAATAAAAACATCACCTGTAAAAGACTATGCACTGGAAGCAGGTATTAAAGTGTTGCAACCTGAAAAATTAAGAAACGAAGACTTTTTAGCAGAACTGAAAGACTTAAATGCTCATTTACAAATCATCGTTGCTTTTAGAATGCTTCCCGAAGTGGTTTGGAATATGCCTCCAATGGGATCTTTTAATCTTCATGGTTCTTTGCTTCCCCAATATCGCGGTGCTGCACCTATAAACTGGGCTGTAATCAACGGTGACAAAGAAACTGGAGTAACTACATTTTTCTTAAAGCACGAAATTGATACCGGTAACATTATCGATCAAAAAAAATTACCCATCGAAATGACAGATAATGCAGGTGCAGTTCATGACAAAATGATGGTATTAGGTGCCGAATTGGTTCTTGAAACTGTTGATAACATTTGCAACGACAAAATTAAACCTGTTTCTCAAGAAGATTTCATCAAAGAAGCTATTGTATTAAATCCTGCTCCAAAAATATTTAAAGAAGATTGTAAATTAGATTGGAGTTTAGATGTTGAGATTACCTATAATAAGATCAGAGGATTAAGTCCATACCCTGCCGCCTGGACAGAATTAATTGACGCCAATGGGAAAAAGACCAGTTTAAAAATATTTGAAACTGAAATCATTACAGATAAAAATCTTTTACCCGGTCAAATAGAAACAAATGATAAAGACCTGATTTATATAGGTTGCTCCAATGGGTGTTTAAAAATAAATACGCTGCAACTAGCCGGAAAAAAGAGGATGACTACTAAAGAATTTCTTAATGGCTTTAAAAACTTAAACGATTGTAAAGCTGAATAATTATAAATCAATAATAACATTACAGGTCCTGACTACTTTCTTAAGAAGTCAGGACTTTTCGCTTTAAATATATTGGTAAGTGCAAATGATATCAATAGCATATTCACTGAATTAAAACGAGTTTCTCCACACATAAATTCAGATCTATCTAAATTATTATACTTCACAATATATCAACTACATACTACATCATAAAAAATATTTCATTCGATTTTTTAAACAATACATTCCCTCCTACGGTTATTATCTAAAATTTTATTTACAAAGACAACATATTAATCTAAGTTCAGCATAAAATTTTAATGGAATTCAGGTTATTATTAATCCCAGACTATATAACACCAAAATTAAAAAACGAGCTTTAAATAGAACGTTTGATTTTTCCAATAACATTTAAAACAATAAAATTTGAACTAATGAAGAAACTATTACTACTCTTTTCTATTAGCCTGTTAACATCAGGCATTTTTGCTCAGGAAGCAATGATAGGTGAAATAAGAATGTTTGCAGGTAACTTTGCTCCAAGAGGCTGGGCATTATGTGATGGCCAATTACTATCCATCTCTCAAAACACTGCATTATTTTCAATTTTAGGTACAACTTATGGTGGAGATGGCAGAACCACATTTGCATTACCTGATTTAAGAGGCAGAGTTCCTATGCATGCAGGAAGTGGAACAAATCTGACTTCAAGATCATTAGGTCAAAAAACAGGATCTGAAACCAATACGCTCAATATTACTCAAATACCTTCACACACACATAGTGTAACAGTCACAAATCCTGTTTATGATGACGAAGCCAATTCTGATGATCCTACAGGAAGGTACCCTGCTGTTTCTGGAGAAAACATGTACTCAGATGAAACAAATACGAATGGTGCTACACCTGAAATCACAATTGGAAACGCAGGAGGGTCGCAACCTGTAAATAACATGCAACCTTCCCTGACTATAAATTTCATAATCGCCACTTCAGGAGTATTCCCATCAAGAAATTAACAATATGATAAAAAAAATAATTGTTAGTATATATCTATTATTTACCTGCTTCACAGGCTTTTCTCAAACAACGTTGCAAACTGGCGATGTAGCATTTGTTGCTATTAATAGTGATGGGAACACTGATGATTTTTCTTTTATTTTACTAAAAGACATTGACGTGAATACCTCAATAAACTTCACTGATAATGGCTGGACAAGTAGTGGGGCATTTAATAATATATATCCGGAAAGCCATATACAATGGCTGGCGACAGAAGATTTAGATGCAGGAACTATAATACAGATAAAAACATTTAACGGTACTCAGTTACCTGTTGCTAACTCTGGAACAATTTCTGGTGAAAACATGACCATTTCAGTTGCCGGAGATCAAATATTAGCTTATCAGGGCAGTAAGTCATCACCCTCGTTTATTGCTGCAATTAGTTTTAACAAAAATGACTTATTAGCCCCGGGGGATAATTTTGATGGAGATTCCTATTCCAATTCCACATCTGCATTACCTGATGAGCTGAGTATTGGCTACTCAGCCGTTCAAATTGTAAATCTTTCTACATACAATGAAAGTGATAATGCCATATACAATGGATCTACAACAAACAGCACCAAGAGCGTTTTGTTAGGTGAAATAAACAATTATTTAAACTGGGAAACCAGTAATTCAACGCCTTTCAGTCAATATCCATTTCCATCTGAATTTCATGTGGATTTATCAACTAACGCAGAGGGAATGAAAGAGAATAATGTTGAATTATTCCCAAATCCGGCAAGCAGTTTCTTAAATATTGTCAATAATAACAGCTATGCCAGCTATATTCAAATAATAGATTCTAAAGGATTGTTAGTAAAAGATCTAACTCTAAATTCTGTTCAAACAAAATCTGTTCATGTAGATGATTTAAAGCCGGGAATGTATATTGTTAAAATAACTTCCAACAACAACCAATATATCGAAAAAATAATAATTCAATAATTACATATAGCAGAGGTTCAAACTAAACCTCTGCTATTTTATTTCTTTTAACTGTTGTACTTTAATCTCTTTTTGAAGAATCGGAACCTGAATTTTTGCTTCTGAAAATTCTATCCCCATAACTGATTCAAGGTTACTTAAAACTGATTTTACTCTTAGAATACTTAATGCCGGATTTAAACTTTGCTCTTTATTGCGATATTCTTTTACAACAGACCATAACTCACTATTGACTTTAGATAACTTTGTATTTCCAGCATCTGTAAATCCCTTTATCGTGATTGTATAACTTTGATTTTGCGCTACAATAGTTAATTCCACTCTTCTTGAATTAATATATCTATCCAATTCTTTTTTTGATTGATAATTAACTTTATCCTGAGCTATATTACTATGATTAAGTGTATCTATACTTGCTGCAGTTAAAGAGAGATTTACTTCTTTTTTATCTTCAATTACTTCCTTTGCAAATTTCTGAAGTTTGAGTTTTTCTTGTTGATTAAAGCAATTTTCACAGCTAAATTCATCAGAATTAAAATAAATCTTCTTGCTTAGAATGGTATCCTGAATCAGGATATTATTTGTTTTTTCAAGAGGCAATTCAACCCCTTCCGTAATATTAATATAAAGCTGCACCTCATCCTTTTTGTCGCTATATATAGAATAATTTGCAGCCAATAATCTTACATTTACTTTATCTATATTAGAAGAATCATCCTTAATAATCAGATCTTGAGTCTTCATATTAAACATGTTACCATCGTCAAATGTAAATATAGAATCTTCTAAAACCCATTGTTGAATATTTTCTCCCAACAAGTCTTTTTTCTGTTCCAGTTCTTTTTCTGCTTTATCTATTTTCTGATATTCAATACTAATTTTCTTTTGTAATGAACTCAACCTATTCTCTTTCACTTCAAGATTACTCAGATTTACCTCATTCCTATTTTTACGTTGCTGAATTGCTAACTCACTTGGCTCCTTCAATTTATTAATAGAGTCTATCTCCAGATTCAGTTTGTCAATTTGTGCCTGAATTTTATTCCTATTATCACTTTCTCTTTCATAAACAGAAAGTAGTCCTCCTTCCTTATTAAGATCATTTACAATCTGATCTATTTTTCGTTCCTGATATTCTTCAAGAAAATCAAAATAAGAAGTGCCTTTACTCCAATTCCTATCAGGTGAAAACTCATCTCCTCCAAAAAGCAGATACGATTTATTCCCTCTTTCAATTACCACCAAAGGCTTTTTTAAACCATCCATTCCCCATAAAGAAAGATGCAATAACGTAGGTTGATCTTGTAACAGAGGAATTTCAGTTTCTGTTGTTGATTCGAGCTCAAGCTCATTTTTTTTAACAGACATCTTATACGTAAACAACCCAATCCCCTTACCTGTTCCGGTTCCTGTATTGTCATCCTCTACATCTTCATATTCATGGAGTAATCCAGAAGAACCACTACCTTCTCCCACAGCCAATAATGCTCCGGATAGAAATATTTTCTTTTTACAAAGAATATTAAAATACGCCTCTGAACGTTCTTCAACTATCTGATTAACGATACGATACCATTTTTCAAAGAAACGTTTTTGCGTTGCTGCATCTACTTTATTGATTTTAGTAAAAGCCTCTTTCTTTTTTATAAAATTTAAACTGGGATTTAAAAGATCAAGAAAAATTGGCTGATATTTTGATTTAAGTGTTGTTCCTGACTTGACAACAGCGGGCAGCGATTTAAACATTTCATCATAAATATACCTGGCAGTAGTATTTATTGAAAATTGAGGATTTTCCTGATAACCTGATTTAATTTCACAATACAATTCCCAAAGGGTAAGCTTAACAGCAGCTTCAGCCAAAACACCCGGCGAGGCAGAACTTATTGCATCCCAGTTTACATTTAATGATTCCGGACTATTAACAATTCTGTATTCTATTGAATCCCATAGCTGAGTTTCAAATTTATCCCTGAGTTTATTGTTAAAACTGTAAAAGTCTGGCAATTCTGGTTTCGGTCCGGAATAATTAAAGTATGGACCAATATTGCTATTTAAGCAGGATGATTTTTTTACAACCTTATATAACCATGCTTTTTGTTGTGGAGAAAATTCTTGTCCGTGAATATTGAATACGACCAGCAGAAGTAAACAAATTACCTTGACCTCCCTGATCATCCTTTTCTACTCTTTCTCAATTGAATCAATTGTCCTTCCTCAATTTTTTCACTTTTATCCAGATGATTGTATTTATACAACCTACTTAATTTTACACCATACTTTTGTGAGATGTAGTGTAACGATTCTCCGGTTTTCACTCTATGCACACTATGTTTTCTATGCGCCTTATTTCTTTTGGGCTGAACATATAAATACCTGTATTCATTAATCTTAGCATTTTTATCCAGATCGTTATAAGAATAAATCTCCCAATCTTTTAAGCCAAATTCACTACAGATATCAGTAAAGGAATCCTGTTCTTGTATGGTAATGTATTTAATACCATTATTTACTCCTAATTTATGAGATGCAAATGGTTCTACTGAAAAGTTATCAACACTTCTCCCTGTTGTTTTATAAGTACCTTCTTTACTTTTTGTTTCTCTGGCAATTTTAATGTTTCCACTATCAAAACGATCCAGGTTATTGGCTTCAATAATTTCTATCAATCTTTTTGCATATCTGGGATCAGTTGCATACCCGGCTTTTTTTAATCCATGAGCCCAGCCTTTATAATCTGTTGTTTTAAGAAAAAACAAAGACGCATATCTTTGCTTTGTAGCTAAAAAATCAGAATGATCTATGTAAGATTCGTAAACAGTTTGATATTGTCTGAAACATTCGCCTTTACTATCATCATCATGATAAACCCGATTGCCTGCCCAATCATTATGACACTTGATTCCAAAATGATTGTTCGACTTTTTAGCCAAAACAGAGTTTCCATTACCAGACTCTAACATCCCTTGTGCTAAGGTTATACTAGCCGGAATACCAACTCTTTTCATTTCTTTCACTGCTAAATCACAATATTTCTCAATATAATCCTGTCTGGTATAAGATTGAGCAAATAACTGGATGGTTAAAACAAAAAGTACTAATGATATGCCAAATCGCTTCATAATGGTATGATGTTTTTAATTGAAGACAAATATAAAAAAATGGAATCAGATATCTTCGTAATTATTTCATTTCTAAATTTTATGTCGAAATCTGGATATTATCAATCAAAAGTCTAAATTTGGAACAAATAAACATTTCATGAATAAATTCGAATTAAAGACTGAAATCACACAATACGAACATTCGGAAGAACTTCCGCTGGATGAGCAAAATTTATTATCAAAAGCAAAAGAGGCTTGTTTCAATGCGTATGCTCCTTATTCTGAATTTAAAGTTGGCGTTGCTTTATTATTAGAGAATGGAGAAATTATTACAGGATCTAATCAGGAAAATGCTGCTTACCCCTCTGGATTATGTGCAGAAAGAACCGCAATTTTTTGGGCTAACTCTCAATATCCGGAAAAAGCCATAGTTAAGATGGCCATATCTTCGTTGAATAAAAACAATAAACTTTCGCAGTTGATTACACCATGCGGTGCATGCAGACAGGTAATGATAGAAACTGAATTACGGTTTAAACAGCCAATAAAAACAATTCTTGATGGAGAAAACAAAATCATTTCTATTGATAAAGTATCTGATTTACTTCCTCTTTATTTCAATGCAGATGAATTAAAATAGGCTACAAGTTTAAAACCTGTAGCCTAATATTTTACATTACATTATCAAACTCATTCCAAAGAGATTCTTCTTTTGGAACACGAGCAGTAATAATAATCTTTTCTTTTTTTACCGGATGCATAAATTCAACCTTGCGAGCATGAAGGTTGATTCCTCCTCCTTTTAATGAGCGGGATGCTCCGTATTTCAAATCGCCTCTAATAGGACAACCAATTTTTGCTAACTGACAGCGAATTTGATGATGACGACCTGTTTCTAAATCTATTTCCAACAAATGGTAATTTGCCGAACTTGAAATCAACTTATAATTTAAAACAGCTTCTTTTGAGCCCTTCTTTTGTGAATCATAAGCCTTGGATCTATTCTTCTCCTGATTTTTAATCATGTAATGAACCAACCTACCTTCATCTTCATTTGGCAAGTTTTTAACAATAGCCCAATAGGTCTTTTTCACTTCTTTATCCTGAAACATTTTACTCAGGCGTGTAGCAGCTTTACTTGTTCGCGCAAATATAACCACCCCACTTACAGGTCTGTCAATACGATGTACAACTCCTAAGTAAACATCACCAGGTTTATTGTACTTTTCCTTAACATACGCTTTTACCTTATCGCATAATGCTTCATCACCAGTTTTATCACCCTGAACAATTTCAGAGTTCGTTTTATTTACAGCAATAATATGGTTATCCTCGTATAATACTTCCATTTTCAGTTTTAATTATAATTATCAGTAAACGGTTATTTATTAACAAATATCAGTAAACAGATTCAGTTTTCAGTACATCATACTGTTGTTTGATATCTGTTAACTGCCTACTGTTATATTTTAATACTGTTCTCTTTCACTTGGGAAGTCAACGGACTTAACGTCTTGAATATAATTTTGAACTGCACCAGTCATTTCTGCATACAAATTATGGTATCTTCTTAAGAATCTAGGTGAAAATTCCTGATTGATTCCTAACATATCATGAATTACCAATACCTGTCCATCAACACCATTACCAGCACCAATACCAATAATAGGAATTGTTAATTCCTGAGCTACCTGAGTAGCTAATTTAGCTGGAATTTTTTCCAGAACTATACCAAAACAGCCTGCTTCCTGCAACAAACGTGCATCTTCAATTAATTTATTTGCTTCCTCTTCCTGCTTTGCTCTTACTGTATATGTTCCAAATTTATGAATGGATTGTGGGGTTAATCCTAAATGGCCCATAACAGGAATTCCTGCAGATAAAATACGCTTTACAGATTCAATAATCTCTTCTCCACCTTCAATCTTAACAGCATCTGCAGCTGTTTCTTTCATAATTCTGATTGCAGACGTAAGTGCCTCTTTTGAATTACCCTGGTAGGTACCAAATGGCAAATCAACAACTACTAATGCTCTGTTTACCGCCCTTACCACTGATGCTCCATGATAAATCATTTGATCTAATGTGATAGGTAAAGTAGTTTCCCATCCAGCCATAACATTTGATGCCGAGTCTCCTACTAATATCACATCCAGCCCAGCCTGATCAACAATTTTAGCCATTGAATAATCATAAGCTGTTAACATAGCAATCTTTTCATTGTTATGCTTCATCTCGCTCAACACATGAGTGGTCACCTTTCTTTGGCGATTCATCGCTACTGACATAATCCTTATATTTTTGTGTCTTGTTATATTGGAAAATCTTCCGTGAAATTTTGTTCAACTCGGCAAAGTTACTAATTACAATTCGATTTAAGCAAGTAAAAATTCATTCCAACAATTTTTAATATTTTATCATTCAAATATTTTATACTTTTGGTCGTTGAATATTATATAAATCAATTAACACAATAAATTTTTATTCAATGAGAAAAGTATTAATCTTATTAGGTTTAGTATTAACCTTTGGAACAAATGGGTTTAGTCAAACTTTGCACTCAGGAGAACAAACAGCTGGTATTGGTATAGGTATACCGGCCATTTCAAACTACTCTGTAGACTCCAAAACACCGTCGATTACCGGTTTTTACGAATATGGTTTTACCGACAAAGTAGGTATTGGACATATTGGTGGTGGAGCAGTTTTTTCTTTTGCAGGGGCTGATTACAGAGGAGGAAATTACAGATACTCCCTGGTTGGACCAAGAGCCTCATACCACTTTGACATGACTGATATTACAGGTGACAAAGCCTGGGATGTTGTAGATGTTTATGCTGGTGTTATGTCTGGCTTACGTTTTGAGCGAGTAAAGTATGAGTATACTGATGTTTGGGGGGACAGACAAACTTACAAAGAAACTGAAACCAATTTAATTACAGATATTTTTGTAGGTATACGTTATGCTTTTGCTGATCAGTTTGGGGTATATGCAGAAGCTGGCTATGGAGTAAGTTACTTAACACTGGGTGTGAGCTACAGATTTTAGCATTGCTTAGTCAAATTTAATATAACGAAGGCTATCATTTATGATGGCCTTTTTTTTGACATAATTATTTTATAAACATTTCTTTTATCTGATATTTTAAATTATTATTGCATTAATATTAAACAATTTAACCAAACAAGCTAAACCATATACATGAAAAACCTTTTTATCTTAATATTACTATTAACGATATCAACATTATCTTTGGCAGAATCTTTCTGTGGAAAAATTATTGACTCCAAAACATTACATCCCATACCTTTTGTTAATATTAGCTTAAAAGGAACCTACAGTGGAACAGTATCTGACGCTAATGGAAGATATAAGTTAATGGTTCCTAATAAAAGCGATTACATTATTTGTTTTAGTTGTATTGGCTATCAATCAGTAGAAATCAGCTACATTCAATTAAAAGAAAAGTCTGATATAATACTCACTCCTTCAATAACACCATTAAATGAGATTGTAATAATGCCAGATAGTACTTTGCGAAGTTTCTTGAGTAAAGCCTACAATAAAATTGCTGATAATTATCCCAAACAACCAACTACGTATGAAGTTTTCCACAGAAGTGGATTACAAAATGGTGACAAAGATTATATAAGACTTAACGAAGTATTATTAAATGCCTATAAATCATCTTATGATGATAAAACAGAAGGTACAGTAAGTATCATTAAAACCAGAAAATACATTGAACCCAATCAAAGTAATGAGTTTCAGTATGTCTATTATGGCGCTGTATATGATATACACCATGACGATTTAATTAAAAATAGAAGAAAGTATTTAAAGCCGGATAAAAATTATGACTACGAATTATATGGCGTAGAATATTACAATAATAGAAAAGTATATGTAATTGACTTTAAACCAAAAGTTGACAAAAAATTAAAATATAAAGGCAAAATCTTTATTGATGCAAAAACTTTAGGTTATTTAAAAATAGAATTGAGTCCAACAGAACAATGGTTAAAAGAAAGATATAATGATGTTTTAGGTCTACACTCTAATATTAAAGCAGAAGACTTTGACTTTGTTGTTAATTATAGTATTAAAGACTCTGTCTTTTATTATCAATCGTCATACTATAAAGAGAAAATTAACCACAGAGACAGCACTTATTACTTTGTTGATGAAAATGTTGTCACCTCAGTACAAATTGATGAAGTAAATAAGATTCCCTTTAACCAGCAAGTTCCGATTACCTATGTTCCTACTATTGAAGCTAAAGAATATTCGAAAAGTGATTGGAAAGATTATGCGACAATTCCCGATGCGATAAAAATTGATACTACTACTAAAGAATTATTTATATCACCATCCCCCAAACCTACAACCAAACAAATGATACAAAAGTTAATGACAAAAATGGAGTTTACTATTGGTATACGGTACTTTGCAAATTCTATAGAACAGTCAAAAATTGACTTTAATTACCAACACCTTTCTTTTAATAAAGAAATAAATCAATTAAATGCCTCACTTAATTTTGACGAGACGATATTGTATAAATTAAATAAAAGAAACGGAATCGGTTATCAATTAAATTTTTCTTTAAGCAAAGCATTTAGAACCTCTAATAACTGCCTATACTATAATTACAGAATTCCTGTAAAAACAATTGGTCGAAATATTTTTATCAACTTATCAACGGGCTATTCTTGGTTAAGCCTAGAACAAAGTTTAGGAACTAAAAATTCAAACACCAATTTTAAATTTGGAGGTAAGAAATTTAAAAACAATAAAGTTCAAGCCTATTCCGGATTAAAAATTAATGGGTTAACCTTTGGTTCCGATATTGAATTTCAATTTTCTAACATCTTTCATCTTGTACTATCAACCAACTACATATCTCCAATAAAAACAGTAGATATTATCACACTACAAGAACGTTCAGGATTTTTCTTATTCAGAAAACATGCATCCGAACCCATATCTAATAAGAATATAGATTATTTCATCAATGATATTCCTTCTAATAAAAGTGGCATGAAGTTTAATAACTGGAGTTTCGGTATTGGATTTAAGATGAAGATATAAAATTAAAGACTCAAAAAATCTTATCTTGAATTCAATAAAAAAGCATTATATATTTGTATTGCCATAAAAAATTTAACTAAACTTAATTTAAGTCAAAATGAAAAAAATCACCATTGCATTAGGTATAATACTAATACTATAAAGTTTAGTATTACTCATAGCTTCAAGGAGCTCATATATAAGCTTACTTATAGTTGGAGATTGTGTAATAGCAATTGGCTTTACTCTAAAGAAAAAAGAATAACTTATTTCAATACTTTTTTCATACTCTTCTGATAAAACTTGCAATACTCCTGCAAACCACACTTTGCACATTTCGGTTTGCGGGCAATACATACATATCGCCCATGTAATATTAACCAATGATGGGCTATGGGTAATAACTCTTCAGGAAAGTATTTTACCAATTGTTTTTCTGTTTCTAATGGTGTTTTTGAGTTTGTTGTTAAACCTATACGCTCTGATACTCTGAAAACATGAGTATCTACAGCCATAGCAGGCTTTTCAAATACGACACTGGCAATAACATTTGCAGTTTTTCGACCTACACCGGGTAGCTTTTGCAATTCTTTAATATCATCAGGTACTACATTATTAAAATCATTAACCAACATCTTTGCCATTCCCACCAGATGCTTGCTTTTATTATTTGGATAAGTACATGATCTGATATAATCAAAAACCTCTTCTGGTGTTGACTCAGCTAATTTATCCGGTGTTGGAAAACGCTGAAACAATTCCGGAGTAATCATATTTACTCTCTTATCGGTACATTGTGCCGATAATATTACTGCTACTAATAATTCATAGGGATTAGAATAATGTAACTCTGTTTCGGCAATAGGCATATTTACCTTAAACCACTCTATTATATTTTCAAAACGTTCTTTCTTCGTCATAATTAATTTAGCATCACATGTTACCTATATTATTTTTAGTAACAACATTTTTTAATCAAAAATATGCCTCTATAAAAGTAATGAATACAATTACCTTCTTATTTATTAATTTCTATTGGTCTATTATAAAAACATCAATAAACTTAATGCCATCACTACCATCCCTGCAAACAATCCATAAATAGATAAGTGATGTTCGCCATATTTTTGTGCTGCCGGCAATAATTCATCCAAACTAATAAAAACCATAATACCTGCTACTCCGGCAAATATGATCCCAAACATGGTTGGTGATAAAAAAGGCATTAAAACCAAGTAACCAACTATAGCTCCAATAGGTTCAGCCAAACCCGATAAAAAACTTAATCTAAATGCCTTTCTTCTACTTCCTGTTGCAAAGTATACAGGAACGGAAACTGCAATTCCTTCTGGTATATTATGAATGGCAATGGCCACGGCAATAGCAATACCTAAATTGGGATCTGTCAACGCTGCTGTAAAAGTTGCTAAACCTTCCGGAAAATTATGTATACCAATGGCTAAGGCTGTAAATAATCCCATCCTCATTAAATGGTTACTTTTCTTTCTTTTCTCTTCAGTCATATCCTCAATCTTTTCCATTTCATGAGGGTTTTCTGCCGATGGAATAAATTTATCAATTATAGCTATCAATAACATTCCTCCAAAAAACGAAGCAACGGTAATCCAGGTTCCTAAAACCTCATCATAAGATTCAATCAGGTTGTCTTTTGCTTTTATAAAAATTTCAACAAATGACACATATATCATTACTCCGGCTGAAAAGCCCAGCGCTAAGGACAGAAACTTCGTATTTGTTTTCTTTGCAAAAAAGGCCATGGCACTACCTATACCCGTTGCCAAACCGGCAAACAAAGTAAGTCCAAATGCAACCAGAATATTACTAAATTCAATATGATCTATATTCATAATATTAATATTATCAGTCGATTTTAAAATTTACGAATAACTACAAACAACAAAAAAATAAATTTGTTTCCAATAAATAACGCGATTTTATAGTTCTTTTTCAAAAAGGCATATAAAAAAGCAGCATTCGTGTAATAATTATGCTATTCTTCAATAATTCATTTATTTTTGCGACAATTACCTAGCAAAGAAAATTTTGATTCGTATGATTCACATAAAAAGGTTAGTGCTTTTTTTATGGTGTAGCTTATATATAATAAGTGCTCTGGCGCAAGAAGAAACTCCTTATAAAACATCTATTCCCCAAAAGGGAGAAGGATTATATGCTTTTTTAAGTCGAAATAATCTGAATCCGGATAAGTTCACTCAACAGTTTTTGGATTTAAATAAAGGTAAGTTTGGTAAAAACAACGCTTTACTACTTGGAGTAAAATATAAAATTCCCTCATCAGAAACCTATTTATTTGAACCCTTATATGGTAAAGATCGCGAGAAGTTTAAAGTGGAAAGTGATAACCTGAATGGGGCTGTTTATTATTTGGTTAGCGGACATGGAGGCCCTGATCCGGGAGCTTTAGGGCAATATGGAGATAAAACGCTGTCGGAAGACGAATATGCCTATGACATTACACTCCGACTTGCCAAAAAGCTACAGGAAAATGGAGCCAGCGTAAATATGATTATTCAGGATAAGAATGATGGCATTAGAGATGAATCTTATTTAGAGATGGATAAGGATGAAGTTTGTAATGATGAAGAAATTCCTTTGGAACAGATTAACCGATTAAAACAACGCACTACAGCAATTAATCAGCTCTACTTAAAAAATAAACCTGCTTATCAACGATGTGTTATTATCCATGTTGATTCAAGAAGCAAAGGGAAAGCCATCGATGTTTTCTTTTATCATTCACCCAAGAGTAATTCCGGAAAAAACACTGCTCAATCCTTATTAAACATATTTGATGCTAAATACAGTCAGCATCAACCGTCAAGAGGTTACTCTGGTGTTGTTTCTTCCCGTAATCTGTATTTATTACGAAAAACCTACCCTACTGCAGTATTTATTGAATTGGGCAATATTCGTAACTATAGAGATCAACAACGTTTTATTCTTGAAAACAATCGTCAGGCACTTGCCAACTGGTTGTATGAGGGATTGCTGAGTGATTACAAATCAAATAATAAATAACAAAAAATATATACAACGCTTAAACTAAAATTATGAAACCAACATTATTAGTTCTTGCTGCCGGTATGGGTAGTAGATATGGAGGATTAAAGCAATTAGATACTTTAGGACCAAATGGAGAATCAATTATCGATTATTCTGTTTACGACGCCATACAGGCCGGATTTGAAAAAGTAGTTTTTGTAATTCGTCAATCATTTGCTGATCAGTTTAAAGAAAGATTTGATCCGAAATTAGCAGGAAAAATTGAGGTTGAATATGTTTATCAGGAGTTGGGTAACCTACCAGAAGGATTTTCGGTACCAGAAGGAAGAGAAAAGCCTTGGGGAACCGGGCATGCGATGTTAATGGCCAAAGATGCTATTAAAGGACCTTTCGCAATCATTAATGCTGATGATTTTTATGGTAGAGAAGCATATCAAACGGTTGTTGATTTTGTTGAAAACAGTAAAGATGATAATGAATACGGTATGGTTGGCTATGCACTTGACAATACACTTTCGGAACACGGAACAGTATCGAGAGGCGTATGTGAAACAGATGCCAATGATAATCTGGTAAATATTATTGAAAGAACAAAAATAGGGTATCTTGATGGTAAAGTTGTTTATTGGGAAGATGACAAAACAACTGAACTTACGGGTAAAGAACCCGTTTCGATGAATTTTTGGGCCTTTAAAAACTCTTTTTTCAAAGCGCTTGAGGATGGATTTTTAGCCTTTTTAAAAGAAAAAGGTACTGAACTAAAATCAGAGTTTTATTTCAATGCTTTAGTAGATAAAATGATTAAAGCTGATCAAGCTTCAACAAAAGTATTAAGCAGCGATGCAAAATGGTTTGGCGTAACTTATCAGGAAGATAAACCGATTGTTCAGCAAAGCTTAAATTCGCTTATTGAAAAAGGAGTTTATCCAGCTAATCTTTGGGAATAATATAAATTAGTACTCAGTCTTCAATAAGCAGTTGGCAGTATGTTGTCTACTGAAGACTGTGTGCTGAAGACTATGAATTATGACACAACCCCAAAATGTATTTAAATATTGCCCCAGGTGTGGCTCCAAGCATTTTAATTTTGAAGGAAGCAGATCTTTTCTTTGTTCAGATTGTGGCTTTCATTACTTTATTAATTCCTCAGCTGCGGTTGCCGGATTAATTGAAAATGAAAAAGGAGAACTGTTACTCACGGTGAGAGCATTCAATCCTAACAAAGGCATGCTCGATTTACCGGGAGGTTTTGTTGATCCGATGGAATCTGCTGAGGCTGCATTAAAAAGAGAGATAAAAGAAGAGCTCAACCTTGAGGTTACCGAAATGCAATATTTAACTTCATTTCCTAACGAATACGTATTTTCAAATTTTTCAGTTTACACCACTGATATTGCATTTATATGTAAAGTTAAAGGTTGGAATAATATGCATATCCAGGATGACATCTCTGATATTGTTTTTGTTACCAAGCAAAACATCGATTGGAATAACATCAGTGCAGGCTCCATTAAAAGGATTATTGAAGCCTTTTGGAATTTATAGGGAATCTATTCGAAAGAGGATATTTAGCGTTTTTATTAAAAAGAATCTTTTTTACAAAATTATTTAATCATTAAATGATCATTTTTTAGCAATTTTGTAGGCACATAAGATGATTGGAAAAACGTTCATGAAATCGAAATGAATAAATAAGGATAATGATTCTTTCTTTTTCAAAGGTAAGATGATTAAATTTATTTAGAACATTTATTCTAAACAGAAAACTTAAAAACAGATGAATCCGCAAGCACAAGAATTAAACGAGGTGATTTTAGCTAAAAATCCGGTTGTTTATGATTTATTAAGTGAGAAAGGAAAAAATATTTTCTTTCCTAAAAAAGGTATTTTAGGTCAAACAGCCGAAGCAAAGGGTACAAAAATAAACGCTACCATTGGTGCTGCAATTGAAGATGATGGTACACCAATGCGCCTTGAATCTATTGCCTCTAAAATTGATTTGGATCCATCATTATCATTCCCTTATGCTCCTAGTTTTGGCCGACCAGACCTTAGAGCTAAATGGAAGGAGATGATATACGAAAAAAATCCTGCCTTAAAAACTAAAGAATTAAGCTTACCAATTGTAACCAGTGCCTTAACTCATGGTATCAGTATGGCTGGATATCTTTGGATGGATCAGGATCAGGAAGTGATTGTGCCTAATTTATTTTGGGGTAACTATAACCTGGCATTATCTAATGCCTATGGTGCTAAACTTGTTAAATTCAACTTATTCAAAGACAATCAATTTGATGTAGATTCTTTGAAAGAAAGTTTGTTGAGTGATGGAGAAAAGAAAGTTATTATTTTAAACTTTCCAAACAACCCAACCGGGTATACTCCAACAACTGAGGAAATGAAAGCTATAGTATCTGCAGTTAAAGATGCTGCTGAAGCAGGTAAAAAAATTGTAGCCATTACAGATGATGCCTACTTTGGATTGGTATTTGAAGATGGAGTTGAACCTCAATCCATTTTTGCTTACTTATCAGATATTCATGAAAATGTATTAGCTGTTAAAATTGACGGTGCAACCAAAGAAGACTATGTTTGGGGATTCAGAGTTGGTTTTATTACTTATGGAATAAAAGGGGGTACTGAAGAATTATATCATGCTTTAGAAATGAAGACAGCTGGTGCTGTTCGTGGTAATATTTCAAACTCATCGAACTTAAGTCAATCTTTATTATTACACGCTTTTGAAGCTCCTGATTATGCAGATCAGAAACACAGTAAATTCATTATCATGAAATCTCGCTACCTGGCTATTAAAGAAGCTTTAAGCGAGGATAAATATAAAGAATTCTTCACTGCTCTTCCTTATAACTCCGGATACTTTATGTGTGTACAATTAGCTGAAGGACTTGATGGAGAAGCCATCCGCGACATCTTAATTAATAAATACAGCATAGGTATTATCAACCTGAATAATATTTTAAGAGTTGCGTTTTCTGCTATGGCAGCATCTGATGCAAAAGAATTGTTTGAAGGAATCTACAATGCTTGTAAGGATTACAAAAATCAATAAGAATAATCAATTTATATATGGAACCGCATCATACGATGCGGTTTTTTTATGCTTTTTTCTTTCATAACAAAATAAATACTTATAGCTTTAATCCTAAAGCATACGGTTATGGAAACAAAAGATCTTTATTTAAAAGAGAGAAAAGAGGTTGCTCGCTTTATGCGAAGATTATACAAAAAAGGACTTACAACCAGCTTAGGTGGCAATATCAGCAAAAGAGTTGGTGAACACTTTTTAATTACCCCATCCGAAATTGACAAAGGAACGTTAAAGGCTAAAAATGTTATTATTTTAGACAAGAACGGCAATAATCTTACCCAATGGATTACTCCTAGTCGCGAAACCAGTATGCATCTTCAAATATATAAGGATCATGCAACGATTAATGCCATAGTTCATTGTCACACCATCTTTGCGTCTTCATTTTCAGGTATGGATATTCCTATAAATGCCCATTTAATTGCAGAATCAAGAATGATTATTAAAGAACCTGTAGTTGCTCCCTATGGCCTTCTAGGTACGCCGGAATTAGCTAAAAACGTAAGTGAAACCTTTGCAGAGAATAAAGTACTGATAATGGAGAATCACGGTATTACAGCTATTGGCTCAGAAATGATAAAAGCATTTAATAGAATTGAGGTTCTTGAAAACGCTGCAAAAATGACTTTTATAACTCATTTAATGAACGAAGAAAGATCGCTATCAGAAGATCAGCTCGAACAAATAGATAACTTATAACGATACCGGATGAGAAAAATAAAAACAGGAGCCTTTGCCCTGTTGGCTTTCGAGCCATATTTTTCCTCCTAAAAGCTCTACTATATTTTTAGCAATAGACAGGCCCAATCCTGTACCTCCCATATCCAGGCTATATTGTTCCTCATCTTTAAAGAATCGCTGAAAGACCAGATTCACACGATCCTTTGGAATTCCTTTTCCTGTATCTGAAACACAAAAATTATAAAACTTTCCATCCTCACTTAATTCCACCTTAAATTTCACTTCTCCAACATTGGTAAACTTAATGGCATTTTCAATCAAATTACCCAATACCTGACGAATTCTATTATAGTCGGTATAAATATACTCATCTACTCCTTCACCAACGGAGTATGAAAAACCTATACTATTCTTTTTTATAGACTTAATTCTAATTTCGAAAACCTGATACAGATTTTTAAACAGTTCTTCTATTGAAACTTTTGATTTTTCAATTTTCAGTTGTCCGATCTGAATTTGTGAAATATCTATCAGGTCTGAAATAATGTGAAGCAACTGATTTGAGTTATCTTCAATTAAATTCAGATAGTTTTCTGCATCTCCATTCGTTAAGTCCTGATATCTTAAAATATCAACAAATCCAATAATGCCATTCATTGGGGTTCGAATCTCATGAGACATATTAGAAATAAATGCTGTTTTGAGTTTATCACTTTCCTCAGCCTTTATTTTTGCAACTGATAGCTGTTCATTAATGAGCTCGATCTGACGATTATGCTGTTGTAAAATTGTATTTTTTTCTTTTAAATTTTCATTTGCCTCACTCAGTTCTTTTGTTCTTTTCCTCACTTCCTGCTTTAACTTTCTGTTGAAAAATGAAAAGTAAGCTGTTATGAGGGAAACCAAAATCAGTACTGCAACAAGAATTTTTAATACCAGATATAATCCATCTAACTTACGTTCTTTATAATCTTCAAATAAAAAACCATCCAAACTATAATTGGGATCTAACATTCCCAGACTTACATATGAATCTGCAATATGTTTCCATCTTTCTTTATTTGTATGACCTATCTCCACAAATTTTGGAAGAATTAATTCTTCCATTTTCATCGCTTCATACATTAATACATCATAAGAAAGTTCTGAATTGTATTTTTTTTGTATCAACCTTACAATTTCATCCTTATGGTTCATTGCATAGGTCCATCCCTTTAAGGTAGCATCTACAAAATCCTGAACTTTCTCCGGATCTTGCTCTATTTGTTTTTCGGAAGTATAAATACAGTCGCCATAAAAATCCACGCCATAGGTATATGGATTTATAATTACAGGCAACTGCCCCATCTGACTTAATATAAATGGAATATCTGTTACATAACCATCAATTACTTCATATTTACCATTAATCAATCCCTCCAAACGATCACCATAAGCAACTTTCTGTACTTCATTTTCAAAGTTCATTTTTATCAACAAAGCTTTTGTTGAAGTTAAACTTCCTGATGATATCCTGATTTTACGCCCCTTAAAATCGTCAATGGTATTAATTTTATATTTGGGAAGCGTAATAAATGTTTCTGGTGAATGTTGGAATACGGTTGCCAAAACCACAACTTTATGACCTTCATTTCGTGCTACTAATAATCTGGGGGAATCAACTCCAAAATCAGCTTCACCCGCCTCTACAATACTTATAAAGTCGTCTTTATCTTTCCCTTCTATAAATTTTGGATATAAACCAACTTCCTTATAATAGCCTAATTCCTGTGCAGCGTAGAATCCTGCAAATTGAAACTGATGAGACCACTTTAGCTGTATTTTTACAGTATCCAAAGATTCAGCATTAATGCCCGAAACCACAAAACACAATAAACATATTAACCAAAGTTTTCTCATACTTAAAACAAAATCTTAACAAATATAATGCTTATTCTTAAAGTCAGACAATCATTATTATAAACTAGCCCAAATTCTTGCTAATGAAGCACCAGGGGCATCTATCTTTAAATCCAAAAAGTAACCAAACGGTGTTTGAAAAACTTCATATTCAGCATTCTCTAACCTGGATTGACTGGCATTAAATAGATCAACAGTAAAATCAAATGAAGCTTTTGATTCAGATAAATGTGCAAAGGAGTGTAATATTATTCGTTTGGTATTATTCTTTCTTGCGGTCCATTTTAAATGGTTAACAAGTTTTTTTTCTCTGCTCTTCAAATCTCTTTCTTCATCCTCTTCTTCCACCTGAATAAAAGCCAGTATCGCATTGTTAATTTCCTGTCCTAATCCCGGATCCGGAGCTGTTTCCACATTTTTTACCTGTGGTTCATAAGCAAAACTATTAATGTAAAATACTAATACTTTCATTCTTTGGAATTCTACTTTTTATGATTAGTCAAAAACAAATCTCGAAATAATAAAAAAGCATGAAAATGAACTTTTCATGCTTCTGGTTAAATATATGAATTTTTAAACCATTAAGGCATTTTATTTAGGATGTTTTGTTCTAACTCCAGTGTTTTATCCACAATTTCCTGACCTTTTGATAAAATATCTGCAACAAAGGCTTTATCCTGAAGATCCTTTGCATTTATTTTTACATTCAGCCAGGCACCTAAAACACCACCTCTGGCACTAATAGCTCCAACACCTGCATCAGTTATCGAGTTTGGATTTCCAATTTCTACCATTTTTTGCATGACTTCCATTGATTCATAGCACAACTTCATGGTATTGAATGGGATTAAAATTGCATTTTTAGTGGCTTCCTCAATAGCTACTTTTCTATTATTTATCTCTTCCTCAGTTCCTTTCGGTAGTTGAAAAGCTTCCATAATCTGATTAAATGCCTCGGTATCCTTATCTACCATTTTGAGTAATTCATCATGGAAACACTTCCCTTTTTCGGCCCAATCAGAAAACTCCCCTGCTCTGTGATCCCATCCACGTTTATGCGAAGATAAATTAGCAACCATTGTTCCCAAAGCAGCTCCTATAGCTCCTAAATATGCAGAAACAGAGCCTCCACCCGGAGCGGGAGATTCACTGGCCGTTTCAAAAACAAAATCTGTCAATGATAAATCAATCAGCTTTTTCTTTCCTTTTGAAAATTCTTTTTCAAGAATATATTCAATGATTTTTTTATCCGGATCAAATGGATATAACTCATCCAATCCCAGGGATTTTACTGCAATTTTAATAATCTCCTTATCTGAAATACCCGTTGATCTGTTTTGTTTTTTCAGAAAATATTTACCTGCATCAAGCATTGATTTCAAAGGCACCACACCGACCAATTCAGAACCTGTTACCCTTAAACCATGATGAGTTGCTCTTTCGCAGGCTACATCAAAGGCCTTATGCATACTTGTAACTGAAATATCCGTTAAGTTTAGTGACAACTGAGCAATGCCATATTCTTCAATATACCAACCAATTCCTTTAACGGACTTCAACAATCCAGGTTCGTTAACCGGATTTCCTTTTTCATCCATAACAATTTTACCTGTTAGCGGATCTCCTTCTCTTTTAACCCGGCCTCTTTCTCTGATATCAAAAGCTACTGTGTTAGCTCTTCTGGTACTTGTTGTATTTAAGTTAACATTATATGCTATCAAAAAATTTCTTGCCCCAACTGCTGTCACTCCACTTTTTTGAACTTCTTCATTCCAAATTGCAGGTCCAAAATCAGGTTTCCATTCACTTGTTGTGATACGATCTGGCAATGCCTCATATTCACCTTGTCTGCAAACTGCCAAATTTTTTCGAGCTGCTGTTTTTGCTGCAAACTCATAACAATAGATCGGAATATTTAACTCTCGTCCGATCCGTTCTGCTAACTTATGTGCATAAACAACAACTTCTTCCATTGATATATTTGACACAGGAACCAAGGGACAAACATCAGTTGCACCAAATCTGGGATGTGCTCCTTTATGCCCACGCATATCAATTAATTCTTTTGCCTTTTTTACAGCTTGAAAAGCAGCTTCAAAAACTTCATCCGGAGTACCCACCATAGTTACAACAGTTCTGTTTGTTGCTTTACCCGGATCTACATCTATCAAGCTAACACCATCTATTTTTTCAATTTCGGCAGTTATTTGATTGATTATATTCATATTGCGTCCTTCACTAAAATTAGGAACACACTCTATTAATTGTTGCATAGCACAGTTTTTTATTGAATTCTAAACTTTGGAACTTTCAACACAAGATATTGTAACTATAAATAAATCTAAATGATAAGCATCAGTGTATGAATATGATTAATCACAAATTAATCATCGCTCGCTCAAATGTTAAAAAATGATAAAACAATAATAAGAAGGCAAAAAACCATTGACAAGGTGATAAAACGGTCGTAATTTGTCATTAATAAAAACGCTCTCCTGGTCCCCAATAATAGGAACATTCAAAATGTGTGTGAGGTTTAGGTTAGTTTTTTTAGAATGTTTCCGCATGCCTGTCTACTCTCAGACAGGCTTTCTTTTTATATAGAGTTCAGTATTATAACATAATCTGTATCGGTAACTCTTTTCTTTTTAAAAAATATTTACCATTTAAAGTCATTTTATATAATCATTAACTACGTAAAAATTAGCACACAACATTAAAAAAGGTATTTTTGCACCAAATTTATAAATACGAGATCGTGAAGCAGTTTGAAAAATTAGGAGTAGACAAAAAGTTCTGTAAAGCAATAAACGAAATGAATATTGTTGAACCTACTGAAATACAAGAACAGGTTATTCCTGCCTTATTGCAAAGTAATACCGACCTGGTTGCTCAGGCACAAACAGGTACAGGTAAAACTGCAGCTTATGGCTTACCTTTATTGCACAGTATTAATCCTAATAAAAAAGTTGTACAGGGCTTAATTTTATGTCCTACTCGTGAGTTAGGTCAACAAATTGCTAAACAGCTTTTTAAATTCACTAAATATTCTGACAAGATTTTTACTGAAGCTATTTTTGGTGGAGCTCAAATTGAAAAACAAATAAATGCTTTAAGAAGGCCTACACATATTATTGTTGCAACTCCTGGACGCTTAATTGAGTTGTTGCAACGTAAAGCGGTTGACTTAAAAGATGTTTCAACAGTAATACTTGATGAAGCAGATGAGATGCTTAGTATGGGATTTAAAAAAGAGTTGGATCAAATATTAAAACATCTTGAAAAGATTGATAACAAATGGCTTTTTTCAGCCACAATGCCTGATGGAATCCGAAAAATTGTAAACAATCACCTTTCAAAAAATGCAATAAGAATAGAGGTTAGTAAAAAAAGCATTGTCAACAAAAATATTGACCACCAGTTTTTAATTTGTGAAGAAGCGGAGAAACTAAATATCCTTTTACAAATACTTAAAATTGAAAAAGGTAACAGAGGTATTGTTTTTTGTAAAACAAAAGTTGCAGCCACTACATTGGCAAAACAACTTAATGCAAAGAACATAAAAACTGACGCCATTCAGGGTGATTTAAAACAAATAGAACGAGATAAGATTATGCGTTCCTTTAAAAAAGGAAATATGCAAATTTTAGTAGCAACAGATTTAGCAGCACGAGGTATTGACATTGAAGATTTGTCTTTTGTCATCCATTACCAATTGCCGGATAAAGACGAATATTATACGCACCGAAGTGGACGAACAGCGAGAGCTGGGAAAAAAGGCTATTCACTTGCTTTGATAACTTCTAAGGAAATTAAATCGGTCAGACATTTTGAAAAAGCACTAAAGATTAGTTTTAAACAAATCAGAAGATCGAAGAATTAATATTTATGAAAATAAATATAGCTGAACAATTATACCATGGTAAAGAAGGGTATAACTGTGCTCAGGCCATCTTTAAAACTTTTCAATTAGAATATGATATCAGTGAAGATCAAATAAAGTCAGCATCAGACAAAGGAAGAGGAAAAGCTAAAAATGGAATATGCGGCGCTTTATATGCTGCTCATCAACTAATTGATGAACCTTCTAATATTGAATTTATAAATTCTGAATTCATTCGTTTTGGAGGAAGCATTGAATGTAAAGAACTGAAGAAAAACAGAAAATTATCCTGCAAAGAATGTGTCCGTTTGGCTGCATCAAGTATTCAGGAAATTCTTTCAAAATAAAAAATATAACTGCCGATTCTTAGCAAATACAAAGAATCGGACAGTTATAAAAATTGCCCCGTGCTTAGTTAATTAGTAAACTAATGTTTGAATAGAATGAGGTGCAATAGTTAGTTTTGCGTGTACTCCTTCTATTATTAATTTATAATCCATTTCTTTTTCTGACTCATTCATAACAACAGTAACCATTTTTCCATCAATATTTAAAAAAGATGTACTGATGATATCACTAAAACTTGTTGTTGTACTTACTCTATGAGCTCCTGGTCTGATAAACTTTGAAAAATGTCCGATGTAGTAATATGCCGGAGTATAAATTAACTCCCCGGTATTAGTATCACCATGAATGGGTGCAAAACAAAAGTTACCCACATGGTTTGGACCTCCGTTTTGATCCAGCAAAATATTCCAATCCGTCCAACCTACTGTTCCACAATTAAAATCGTTAATCATTGATTTTCCATAGCGCTCAGCATTTGACCATCTTTGATATTCATTTGCATCAAACTTTTCATTACATCCTTCTGTGAACAATAATTGTTTATCAGGAAACGACTCTTTTACATTTCGTAGGTTATCCCATAAAGGATCTCCTCCTGCCCAGGTTTCATACCAGTGAAAACCAACTCCCCAAACATATTTTGCCGCTTCAGGATCTCCAAGTATTGTATTGGCACGATGTGATATTAAATCACGATTATGATCCCAAACAATAAGCTTTTTACTTTGAAGTCCTTCAGCTTGAAGTGTTGGTCCCAAGTAATTTTTAATAAAATCACGCTCTTCCTCAGCTGTGTAAATACACGACTCCCATGTTTGAACAGCCATTGGTTCATTTTGAACAGTTAGTCCCCAAACAGGAATACCTTCTGCCTCATAAGTCTTAATAAATTTAGCATAGTAAGATGCCCAGGATTGATAATACTCAGGCTGAAGCTTCCCTCCTCTTAGCATATCTTTTCTGCCTTTCATAAAAGCTGGTGGACTCCAGGGTGAAGCATACACTTTGATTGCTGAGTCTGCCTGCGATAAAGCCCTCTTTATCATTGGCAATCGATACGTTTGATCATGCTCAATTGAAAATGAATTCAATTCCTTATCGCCTTCTTCAATATATGTATAACTTTCTGAACTAAAATCACTACTGTGAATTGTTGTTCTCATTAACGTATAGTTAATACCCTGCGCTCCATAATAGGCATCCAACAGTTCCTTTTGTTTCTTTTCGGGAAGCTTACTAAAAACCTCAGCAGAAGCATCTGTGATTGCTCCTCCTATACCTAAAAAAGTTTGAAACTGCTTTTGTGGATTAACAAACACACTGATTTCGCTTTCCAATGGTTGTTCTGCATCTGTAAAACCATGACTCCCCACCAAGGTTAGTCGTTTATTGTCATCTTTTGAAGTGCAATAAACATCTATCATCTTATTTTTAGTATTAAAAACAAGTTCCTCTTTCGATTTTGTATCAACAGACAGAGGTTTACATGCGAAAAATATCACCCCTAAGAATGCCAAAATTCTTATATCCATATTCAATACTTTACCTCTAATTTTACAAAGCTTTTATTTCCAAACATATGTAGTTACAGAATTAGCAGCTAATTTATCAACAAACATTTCCGACCCCTTATCAATATTAAAACGTATTTCAGAACCTGATGTATTTACTACTACCAACACAATTTCTCCGTCAGGTGTATAAAATGCCACATTAGGTAATCCGGAAGGAATATTGGTTGCAATTCGAACAGAGCCAGGGCGAGCAAATTTAGATGCATGCGCTATAATGTAATAAGCCGGATTTCGTGTTACATCATCACCATCGATAGTCAACGCACCTAAACATTGTGTACATCCACCATCTGTATGAGGCTCTAATTTTGAATTACTGGCTAAATTCCATTCTAATACAGTTTTACACCAATTACGAGAAGCTCCAATAATTAAGTTCTCAGTATGCCAAACAATATCATTACCAAAATTCCCAGGGGCTCCAATCCATTGCTCAGTGAAATATAGATTTTTATCGGGATGAGCATTGTGAACTTTGCTCAAATCATCAATTGAACCTCCATATAAATGAAACGCAGAACCATCAACATATTTATTGGCTTCAGCATCATTAAAAATAGTAATCGGATAATCTGTTCGGTCAGCATTATGATCATAAACAATAATCTTGGTTGAGACACCAGCTGCTTCAAATGCTGGTCCCAAGGCATTTTTTACAAAGTTTGCCTGTGCTTGCGGTTCCATGTACATACTTGGGTTATTACCCGGATGCAATGGCTCATTTTGTATGGTTATGGCATCAATGGTAATTCCTTCATTGGCCATTGCCTGAATATATTTCACAAAATAATTTGCATAAGCTTCGTAATACTCTTCCTTTAATTCACCTCCTTTTGTTGCTCCATTGGTTTTCATCCACGTTGGTGCAGACCATGGTGAGCCTAGTATTTTAATATTAGGATTAATCGCCAAAATTTCTTTCAATACAGGAATCAAATGATCTCTATCCGGTTCAATTGAAAACTGATCAAGATTAACATCTGTTTGTCCCGCCAATAAATCATTGTAAGAAAAAGGCGCTGCATCTAAATCAGAAGCACCTATACTTATTCGCAAATAACTAATTCCTATATTTTCTTCATCATAAGCAAAAAGCTCATTTAATAACGCTTTTCTTTTTGATGATGACATATTGAACAAATGAAGGGCACTACCTCCTGTCAACGAAAATCCAAATCCATCCATCTCCTGATACTCAGTGGAAACATCAACATTTATGGAAGCGAAACTATTTGTTTCTGCATTATAAAAACTATCGTCCTGCTTATTAAATTTGGCATTTCCATCTGAGGTTGATAAATATTTTGTAACACTTAAGGCATCCTCCTGTGGTGTTGGAGGAGGTGGTGGCGTATCACTATCCTTTTTACATTGAGCCCCTGTTATTCCAAAAATCAAGGTAATTACAAAAGGAACTATTATTTTTTTACTTTTTATCAGCATAGTTTTTCTTAATTATGGGCAGCTTTTGCTGCCCATTTAATTTTTATTGTTTAACAAACTCATACGTGGCTGTAGAAAAATCATCTGCTACAACTACGGTTACGTTATAAGTGCCTGTTTCAGAAATATTCTTAAAGTTAGAAGCTCCACTATCATTAGTCATGGTACCTACTAAAGCGTTCATATCATCAGTAGCTCCTGCTCCAAACTGAATATCCCATGGCGAGAAAAACTTACTTTCAAAATCTGCAGATAGGTCTGCTGTTACTGTATAAGTAAATGGATGTGCATAAGTCATTTCTGCTTCAAGTTTAGCATCCCATCCCCCATCTGCATCATCATCCCAGTGGAATAACTTCAGATTATAATAGTGCCAATCCAATGTACCTTCGTTCACATTAATAACAAAACCAAAGGCCTGGTCTAGTGAAACTGAGAAAGGATTTGTAGATTCTTGCGCTACACCAGAACCACTTACCTTGTCTCCACTTCCTGCTTCAATAGCATCAGTTGTAGAATAACTTATGCCGCTTCCATCAGATTCTGTATTAATAATTACCTGATCAGATGACTGTAATGCGATGTATGAAGTTGTTGCAAAAGTTCCTTCTCCAACCATACTTAATTCATAAGTATCAGTTCCATTTACGATCACATACATTCTCTCGTCAGGTGCTTTTTCCAGGTCAATACTATACTCATCTGCATTTAGTGTTAGAGTAACAGTATAATAGCCTACTTCAGACTGAGGAATATTTTCAATGCCAATACCTTTATCATTAGCAAAGCTTTCATATGCTACAGTATTTGAAGTCCCTGATACTTTTTTTATAATTCCATCCCAGCTATTGTTCGCTCTGATAATATAATCTCCGGAACTCACAAAACTGATATCTGACTGCCAAACACCATCACCATGGTATTCCAAATCTTCATCAGAATTCCATCCATTTGTTAATGAAGAACCAATTATCCCAAGTGATTCAATTTTAAAATACGTTACCGACATGGCATCAAAGTCGATAATAATTTTATACACACCTTCTTCTTCAACACTCAAAGGATTAGCTCCTCTTTCCAATAAACCATCTTCGTTTATACCATATGAAATTGCTTTAGCACTTTTTCCATTATAAACCATAAATGATTTATTGGCTTTTAATGATGTATGTATTTCATAGACATTCAACTTTTCAGCTGCTGCATCTTTAAGTCTTTTAAACTTAATGGCATTAGTTACATTATCTCCTACCTCAGTTGCTGATCCGGCTAAAAACAATTGATCATCGTCGTATCTAACAACAGTAAACTGTTTTTCATCAGTCGTAGACTTTGATAAACAATCTGCAACCACTGAATATTTCAAAGAAATATCAACACCTGGTTTATAACCTGCCATATACAATGCATCATTCAAATCTGAATATGTTACAGAAGCAGTCGTTGATTTACCACTATTATCGGCTTTAACCGTAAGAATTGGGTTTGATAAATCCTGAGCATCCACAGAATCAATAACTAAAGTATAGTAAACACCATAGCGTGCTGATGAAACTGCAGCATCCCATTGAAAGGAAATTTTTTCATTAGGATTTGCCTCGTCAAGAGTAACTCCATTGATTTGAGCGACAGAAGGAACACTTAAATCCCATTGTCCTTCCGGTTGCAAGTTGCTTTCTTCTGAGCAACTCCAGGCTGTAAACAGAACAAAAACAGCCAATATCCAATTAATATTTATCTTCTTCATTCGTTACGTTATAAAGGGTTTTGTTCCAGATTCGGATTTCTATCCATTTCTTGTTGTGGAATAGGTAATAGAATTTTAGCCTCAGTCATTTGATAGTTTGTAGCAGAACCTGTTCTTAAATCAATCTCCTGAAGATTATTCATTGTTTCAACAGCTACACCATAACGAACCAAATCATCCCAACGCTGCGATTCCTGAGCCAACTCCAATCTTCTTTCTTTTAAAATGACATTACGCAATACTTCTTTTGAGCTTTTTTGATCAGCAGTTAAACCAGGTAAATCAACCCTGTTACGAATTCTATTCACTTCAACAACAGCCAAATCAAGAGAACCAGTTTCATTTAAAGCTTCGGCTTTTAGTAAAACCATGTCTCCATATCTTAAAAGGTAAGGTCTGTCGGAGCTTGACCATCCACTGGCATTTTTCCACTTGTAAGCAAACGGAATACTGCTACCTATAGCATTTCCCCAATATTCATCAACCCAACTTACTGACTCGAACAATACGGACGCATTTTTTCTTATTTCATCACCTTCTGCATCAAAGGCTTCAATTAAATTGTGAGAAGGAGTTATAAATTTACGCCATGTATCACCACTTATTGAAGGAGGCAATAAACATTGAGGTCCCCAATTACCATCACTACCTGATAAATACTGAACTTCCATAATTGACTCTGCATTATTATAATGTGCACCATCAAATAATTCAGTATAATCTATCAATTTATAATTTGCTTTACTGGCCTCAACCTTGGTGATAAAGTTTAACACCTGTGCATAATCGGGACTTGGCTTTTGAGCACAAGCTTTTGCAGCTAAAGCATATGCTGCACCTGCTGTTGCTCTGGCCTTATTTATGCTTGCATCTGCTCCATAAACATCAGGTAATAGATCTGCTGCTGCATCACAATCGGTAATAATTTGAGCAAAAACCTCTGCTGCTGTTGATCTTGGTACATTAACCGCTGATGATTCTGTTGAATTTGTGGCTTCCAGAATTAAAGGAACGCCCCCAAATAGTGTTACCAGATTATAGTAATGATAAGCTCTTAGAAATAAAGCTTCTCCAATAATTTGATTTCTTCTTTCATCACTTAATTGAGGATCTGATACTTCAACCACTTTTTCCATAACCAAATTGGCTTTTAAAATACCATTGTAAAGATTACCCCAACTTTGGTTTATTTTTGAATTGGTAGGAGAAACAGTTAAATAATCAACCTCATAGATACTTGTATTATCACCTCCAGCGTAATGATTATCAGCTCTAACATCCTGAAAAATTACATTATTCCAGATATAATGATCGGATTGAAATGTTGCGTAAGCTCCTGTTAAAGCAGCTTCTATCTGGCTTAACTTATCATAAGCACTTGCTGAAGTTTCATCTGAAATTGGCTCAAGATCAAGAATATCATTACATGAACTCATTGCCAAAGTCATTGCAAAACCTACTAGAAATATTTTAAATCTCATTGCTATCAAATTTTAATTTTAGAAAACCACATTTAAACCAAAGATGATATTTCGGGTTTGAGGATAAGTTCCATAATCAATCCCTTGCATCGTATTTGAAGCTCCATAGGCATTAACTTCAGGATCAAATCCGGAATAGTCAGTCAGTGTAAATAAGTTCTCACCAGTTGCATATACTTTCAATGAAGCAATTCCTGCTTTTTGAATCCATGCTTTAGGAAATTGGTAACTTAAACTAATTGTTTTAACACGTAGGTATGATGCATCTTCAATAAAACGAGAAGATATTCTTGAATTATCTGTATCTGCCCAACTTGCTTTTGGTATATCGGTAACATCGCCTGCTGTACGCCATCTTTTGGTAACAGCTAATAATTGATTCTTTGGATCTGTCATACCTTCCGATTCAATACGGGTTGCATTTAACATGTCGTTTCCATAAGTTCCTTCTAAAAATACAGTTAAACCAAGGCCTTTATAAGTGACCGTATTGTTAACTCCATAAAAGAAGTCCGGATTTGCATTACCAATTACCGTCCTGTCTTCCGGTTCAGGATCAAAAGTTGATTCACCATCCTTTGTTACATAGTATCCATTACCTGTTGCAGGATCAACACCTCCCCAAACATATCCGTAAAGTGTACCCAATGATCTTCCTTCTTCCAAAAGAACAGCTTCACCTCTGCCGGCAACATCACCCATTGCAAGGCTTTCCACAACAAGATTGGTAACTTTATTTCTGTTAAATGAAATATTAAAAGTTGAACTCCAATTGATTGCTTTATCAACATTTACAGTGTTTAAACTTAACTCTAAACCTTTATTTTCCAGGTTTCCAATATTTTGTAACGCTGAACTAAAACCGGTACTTGTTGGTAGTGGAGCATCTAATAATAAATCGCGTGTTTTACGTAAATATGCATCTGCAGTAAGCGTTAATCTTCCATTAAAAATGCTAACATCCAAACCAATATTTGTTTGTTCAGACTCTTCCCACTTTAAAGTATTATTATCCATTGATGAAGGGTAAGTTCCCGGCAATAAAACACCTCCAATTGGATAATCATTTGATCCAACCAATCCGAAATAAGCATAATTACTGATTTGATCATTACCTACAAGTCCCCATCCTGCACGAATTTTTAAATCATTTAAGAAATCGATACTGTTTAAAAATGACTCCTGAGACATACGCCATCCTAATGAAAACGAAGGAAAATATCCCCATCTGTTATCCGGACCAAAAGCACTTGAAGCATCAGCTCTGAAGTTTGCTGTGACTAAATATTTGTCAGCAAAAGCATAGTTTAATCTACTTAAATAAGATTCATTTGATTTTTCTGACTTATTATTACCTGCTGAAGCTATAACAGATCCTGCGTTGGTTGTTGTAATACCATCACTGGCGAAGTTTTCAGTAGTGATATAACTGTTTTCCCACTTATATTTTTGAATAACAGAACCAACTAATACCTCCACAGCATGTTTACTGATTTTTTTCTTAAATGATAATGTATTCTCTGCAATCCAGAAGCTTGATTTATCTGTATTATTGGTAGCAATACCTTGTTTTGCAATACCATAACTAGTTCTGTATGGATCTAAAAAGTAATCATACATTCCGTTACTTTGATCAATTCCGAAATTCGACTTAAAATTAAAATCCTTTAAGAACTTAATATTTAAATACATATTCCCCAAGAATCGCTCACTATTGTATTCCCTGTCAGAACCATCTGTACTTGCTAAAGGATTCTCCCAGTTTTGAAATGGATTACTTGTAAATGTGCCATCTTCATTAAATACATTTATAACTGAAGGCGTATTTAAAACACCGTTAATAACGCCACCTTTGTTAACCGCATTATTATCATTTACATCAACATCCTTATATTTTGTATATGAAATTCTGGTACCCACACTCAACCAATCATTAATCTCCTGATCGAGATTAACTTTAAAGTTGGCTCGGTCCATTTCAGAACTTCGAACAGCCCCAATTTGTTGTACCCATCCTCCTGAAACATAATAAGAGGTTTTATCCTTTCTTCCTGACATGGATAACTGATAGTTTTGAGACATACCTCTTTGGAATACTTTATTTTGCCAATCGGTATTAGCATTATACTTATTCCAATCTGTAGACTGACCTAACTCAGTCATTAAATCACGATATTGCTCTCCATTAAGAACATCCAAAGTCTTCCAAACTTCAGAGAATCCCCAATAAGCATCTAAGGTTAAAGTAGGTTTTTCCGAAGTACCTTTTTTTGTAGTAATTAAAACAACACCATTTGCTCCTTTGGCGCCATAAATTGCAGCTGAAGAAGCATCTTTTAAAACCGTCATTGTTTCAACATCTGCTGGGTTAATTGAGCGTGTATCAGTAGTTGGAATACCATCAATTACATATAAAGGTTCACTATCCGCAGTAATAGAGTTTGTACCTCTGATCCTTATACTTAATCCTTGAGATGGTTTACCTGAGCTTGATGCTACACGAACACCGGCTGCCCTACCCTGAATTAATGATCCCAACTGTGTATTTGGTCGTGATTCTAATTCATCAGCCTGAACTAAAGCTACAGAACCTGTAATATCCTTCTTTTCCTGAGTTCCATAACCCACAACAACTACTTCACCTAATCCTAAAACTTCCTCAATTAAGGTAATATTTAATTGGGTTTGCTCACCTTTCACAATAACTTCCTGCGTTTGCATCCCTATAAAACTGAATACCAAAATAGCACCATCTCCTATTTCTCCTGAAACAGAATAATGCCCCATTATATCAGTTATTGTACCTTGTGAAGTACCTTTTAGCACGACAGAAACACCAGGAATCCCTTCCCCGTTTGTATCAACAACATTTCCCTCAACAGTTTTCTGTTGAGCAAAAGTTATTACTGTAAAACATAAGAACGCCAGTATTAAGGACCATCTTAAGTTTACTTTATGTATTGACTTACTAATTTGCATTTGAAGATTTTTTTAAACTATTATTTGTAATGCAGATAAAACATTTTTGGTGAAATGATTTTCACTTTTTAGTATTGGCATTTTACACTTATTATATTCACCTAAACTCCCTTTCTTCCTTTTTTAAAAATCCTTTCATCTCTCTTTTTCATAGATTAATTAACAACAAAACATTCTTGAGATTTTTACTGCAGGTAAATCTCATTATGCATTTTATCAATTGATTTTTTTGCGCTTTACAAAGAGAATTGAATAAGTAGGGATTTACTAACTTACATAGTGAAAAAGTGGATAAATACAGATACAACAAATCCATTACTACCTCATTTACAAGCAGTTTAATTTGTTAACAAATCTTAAAAAAGTGGAAGCTTTTTAATGTATATTTAAGAATCTAAAGAGAAATTGAGGGTAATTTAGCGAAGAATGGCCCCTATTTTCATCACCTGATCTTCAAAATCATCGCGAGAAAGTGCCTTATTTTTTACCTTTACTCTGTAGTTGTAAATTGTATTTACAGAGTACCTCAATAATTTTGCAATTCTTGAACTATCAGAAATACCTAAACGTATTAATGCAAATATTCTTAATTCAGTGTTTAGCATTTCATCCTTCTTCAATTCAATCTGTTCACCTTCTTCTAGTAATGAGTTTAGTTTTTCAACAAAATTAGGATAGATATGCAGAAAGACAGAATCAAAATTCTCATAGAAAGCCTTCACTTCGTCATCAATTAATTTTCTCGATTTAGTAGTTTTTAAAAGCTCTTCTACTTTTCCTGCCAAAATTTGCTTATTAACATTTCGTCGAATATCATCTATCTTATCAATATAATCAGAGCATATGGTTAAAAAATTTCCAATATAATGCTCCTTCACATGATTGGTTTCCGATAACTCAACATTTAAGTTATGAAGGTTTGTATTTGCTTCTGATAAATTAGTATTTAACTGGTTTAATCTTGAATTAACCGTTTGCAAGTCATTCCTTGTTTTAGCTAATTTTTTCATCTGGTTAACAATGTATAAAAATGCCAAAGTCAACACCAAACTTAACAGACTTATAATGATTAAGTACCTTTTTAATTTCATGCTTTGCTGTTCGCTCTTTAATTGATATGCTTCAGTAATTAAAGGCATTATATTAGACAACTCAATAAAACGAAGCTTTGAATTATAAAACGAAGCATCTTCAAAAGAGAATTTAATATACTTATGGGCTCTGTCAATATCTTTTTCTCCGTGTAAAATAAGAGCTAAGATAGTCAGAGAAGCATTATCCTTTACCGAAGCCATAATATCTGAAATTGCAGAAAGAATCAAATATTTCTTTTCTTTTTCAGGTTCCTTTTTCAGACCGAATAAAAGAGATCTTTCAAAAGTAATCATTGAGTATAAAGGTGTTCCTATTTTAGCGCCTGAAAGTCTTTGTGAATTTATTTGTTCACATTTATCCAAATCTCTGCTATCTCTATACCGCTTCTCCATAAGACTCAAATAAGGCTCTGATTTTTCATCTAATATACGTAGCAATGAATCTGTATAAGCTGCCGACTTTAATGAGTAAGAATTTGCATTATCAGTA
Organism: Plebeiibacterium sediminum; assembly: GCF_026013605.1. Lineage (GTDB taxonomy): Bacteria > Bacteroidota > Bacteroidia > Bacteroidales > Marinilabiliaceae > Saccharicrinis > Saccharicrinis sediminus. The sequence goes on along the minus strand of NZ_JAPDPJ010000017.1, from coordinate 46,586 downwards.
GACGGGGAATAAATACTTAGATCAGAATATAATTTAAGTAAATCATTATAATAATCTATTAAAAGATTTTTATCCAATAAACTTTTATCAATCAATTTGAGTACATCCAATGCTTCAAGATATCTGCCTGATGAGGCTAGTAATCGCGCCATCTCAAGATTAGATTCATTAATTAATGTTGGTTTGTTGATCTTTTTAGCAAGAGATAGATTCTTGTTTATATAATTTAATGTAGAGTCAAAATTATAGGTACGATACTCTTCTATCAGCTGATTTTGAAGATAAAACTTTTGATCGTCACCAATATCATTCTTCGTTAGCAGTTCCTTTAGATTTAATAATCTGTTTTGTCTGATAATATCAAAACTATCACGTTTGCTCATTACCTGTTCCAGCTTAACAAGAAGTGTATCAATTTCACTATTAGCCATTAAACCGGAAGATATACACAATAAAAATATACTTGTATAGAGAAAACGTATCATATATGTAGATTTTTGTCAAATATATAAAACCAACATAACATTTAAGAGTAATGAATTCATTAAAAACAAAAAAAGGGATAACCTTAACAGTTATCCCTTGAGTATATCTAGTTTTTAAAGACTAGCAGTTGAATAATAATTCACGATATTTTGGCAATGGCCATAACTCATCATCAACAATTAATTCTAATTTATCGATGTGGTAACGAATATCATCTAAGAAAGGACGAACTTTTGCATCATAAGCAAATGCTTTTTCTGATCCTTCTTCTAGTTTATTACACTCCTTACGAGCTTCGATCATTTCTTTTCTCTTAGTTTTGATATAAGAAGTATGTTTCGAAATCTCTTTAATTAATTCAATGCGTGCTCCGGCTAATTCTTTGAATTCTTCTTCTGAGAATAAATCCTTTAATCCTTGAACATTTTGAATTAATCTTGTTTGGTAAGCCACAGCTGTTGGAACAATATGGTTAATTGCAAGATCAGCAAGAACTCTAGACTCAATTTGAATTTTGTAAACGAATTTCTCCATTTCAACTTCAACACGAGCTTCTAATTCTTTTTCACTCATAATACCACCCTCAACTAAAGTTTTCTTAGCTTCTGGCTCAAGATATTTAGTTAATGATTCAGGTACACTTGTAATGTTTGTTAAACCTCTCTTAGCAGCTTCTTCTTTCCACTCATCTGAGTAACCGTTACCATTAAATTTAATTGGTTCGCACTCAATGATTAATTTCTTAAGAACTTGGAAGATAGCTTCATCTTTCTTAACTCCACTTTCAATTAATCCGTCTACTTCAACTTTAAACTCTCTTAATTGAACAGCAACAGCAGCACTTAAAGCAGTAGTTGATGCAGCAGCATTAGCTGAAGAACCTACAGCACGGAACTCAAAACGGTTTCCTGTAAATGCAAATGGAGAAGTACGGTTACGGTCAGTGTTGTCAAGAATAATTTCAGGAATACGACCAATACCTAATTTAAGAGCTGTTTTCTCATCCGGAGTCATTTTGTGATCAGGTACCTCAGCTACAATTTTATCTAACATTGCAGAAACTTCAGTTCCTAAGAAAGCAGAAATAATTGCAGGAGGAGCTTCGTTAGCACCTAAACGGTGGCTGTTAGAAGCAGTAAGAATAGATGCACGTAATAAATCCTGGTTTTTGTATACAGCCATTAATGTGTTAACCACAAAAGTTAAGAACTGTAAGTTTCCTTTAGGATTTTTACCTGGAGCATATAATACTACACCTGTATCAGTTCCTAATGACCAGTTATTGTGTTTACCAGAACCATTGATTCCAGCAAATGGTTTTTCATGTAATAATACACGGAATTTATGATGACGAGCAACACGCTTCATCAAATCCATGATGATTTGGTTGTGGTCATTACCTAAGTTAGCCTCTTCATAAATAGGAGCAACCTCAAACTGAGAAGGAGCAACCTCATTGTGACGAGTTTTAATAGGCATACCTAATTTGTGAGCTTCAACTTCTAACTCAATCATAAATTTAGATACACGCTCTGGAATAGATCCAAAGTAGTGGTCATCTAATTGTTGATCTTTAGAAGAAGAGTGTCCCATTAAAGTACGACCAGTTAACACAAGGTCAGGACGAGCTTGGTAAAGAGCTTCATCAATTAAGAAATACTCTTGCTCCCAACCCATGTTGGTATGTACTTTTGATACGTTTTTATCAAAATATTGACATACAGCAGTAGCAGCTTCATCAACAGCAGAAAGTGCTTTTAATAAAGGTGTTTTGTAATCTAATGCTTCACCTGTATATGAAATAAATACTGTAGGAATACAAAGTGTTGTTCCAACGATAAAAGCTGGTGAAGAAGTATCCCAAGCGGTATAACCACGAGCTTCAAAAGTTTGACGAATACCTCCTGATGGGAAAGAAGAAGCATCTGGCTCTTGCTGTGCTAATAATTTACCAGAGAAGTTTTCAATAATACTACCATCATCACCATAATCGATAAAACCATCATGTTTTTCTGCAGTTCCATCAGTTAATGGTTGAAACCAGTGAGTGTAGTGAGTAGCTCCTTTTTCAATAGCCCAAGCTTTCATACCAGAAGCGATACCATCAGCTTGTTTACGATCAATAGTTCCTCCTTTAGCGTTTGCAGCTTTAACTGCAGCAAAAGCATCTTTAGAAAGATACTGTCTCATCGCCTCAGCATTGAATACTAATTCGCCATAATAATCTGTTACCTTATTTGAAGGTAAGCATACATCTTTTGGTGCTCTTGAAAGCAACTCATTTAATGCTTGAAATCTTAATGTTGCCATAATTAATAAAAAATTTTAATTTTTTTTTCGAGTTAGCGAAGCAAAAATAAATAATTCTAAATTAAAACCTTTCGTTTTCATGATTTTTTTCATAAAAATTAACCTACTAAAAACAAAACCCCTTTTTTTATTAGATCACTTTGAGTTTTTATGAGATTTTTCGGCATTTTTTTGAAAAAAAAGCATTTTTGAACAGTTTAAAAATTTATTCGAGTAAATATTAAAAGCAAAAAGAGTGATTTATTTATAAATTATAAGATACACACATCTCTTTATTACTATTTAAAACACCAACCTGAAAATAATAAACAAATGGAATGACATTTAATTATATTGGTACATTATGCTCTATAATTTATTCTACATAAAAAAAGCAGGCTTTGTACAAAACCTGCTTCTGGATAAATAATACATTTATAATATATTATATATTGGACTCTACATAATATTTATAGAAATATGGGATTGCTTCAATACCTGTATAAAACTGCTCCAATGGAAAGTTTTCGTTAGGAGAATGAATTGCATCTGATTCCAATCCAAAACCCATTAATATTGATTTTACACCAAGAATTTCTTCAAAAGTTGAAATAATAGGAATAGATCCACCACTTCTTACCGGCACAGGTTTTCTATTAAATACTTTTTCATAAGCTTTTTCAGCTGCCTGATAAGCAGGTAAATCAATTGGACAAACATAACCTTGTCCTCCATGCAATGATTTTACATTAACATTTACACTTGCTGGTGCAATGGATTCGAAATGCAGCTTAAATAAGTCTGCTATTTTTTCATGATCCTGATTCGGAACCAAACGCGAAGAAATTTTTGCATATGCTTTTGATGGCAAAACTGTTTTTGCTCCTTCACCTGTGTAACCACCCCAAATTCCACAAACGTCAAACGAAGGTCTTATACCTGTACGTTCGTTAGTGGTATATCCATCTTCACCTTTTAATTCCTTAACATTCAAAGCAGTTTTATATCCTTCTTCATCAAAAGGTGCCTGAGCCATTTTTTTACGCTCTTCTTCGGTTACTTCAATCACATCATCGTAAAATCCAGGAATGGTAATTTTTCCTTTTTCATCCGTCATTTGCGAAATCATATTACACAATACGTTGATTGGATTTGCTACAGCACCACCAAATATACCTGAATGTAAATCTCGGTTAGGGCCTGTTACTTCAACTTCCCAATATGCCAGACCTCGCAATCCTGTGGTTATTGATGGAATACCAGGTGCGATCATAGATGTATCAGAAACAAGAATCACATCGCTTTGTAGCATATCCTTATGCTCTTCACAGAATTTTGGAAGATGCACAGATCCGACTTCCTCCTCTCCTTCTATTAAAAACTTTACATTGCATGGCAACTGATTTGTTCTTACCATAAACTCGAAGGCCTTTGCATGCATAAAACTTTGGCCTTTATCATCATCGGCACCTCGCCCAAATATTTTACCATCCTTAACCAATGGTTCAAAAGGATCAGAATTCCATAGGTCAATGGGATCTACAGGCATTACATCCATATGAGCATATACCATAACCGTAGGTAATTTCTCATCAATTATCTTTTCTCCAAAAACAATTGGGTTCCCTTCTGTTTCAAACACCTCTGCCTTATCTGCTCCAGCATCTAATAATATTTTCGTCCACTTTTCTGCAGCCCGATACATATCCGGCTTATGCGATTCGATACTACTTATCGATTGTATCCTTAATAATTCAAAAAGTTCGTTTAAAAAACGTTGTTTGTTTTCGCTTATATATGTTTTTAATCCTTCCATTTTTCTTTTTTATTAAAAAACGATACAATATACAAAAGGTTTAAGGTAATATATATGAATTATATCACAAGCCTATTCTTAAACCATACAATATAAAAAAGGCTGTATTCGATTTTCTCAAACACAGCCTTTTATAAAAATATCTTTTATTTAGTAATTAATCCTTATAAGAATCAATTATAACATACCTCTTTCTCTAAGAATTTTTTCAGACTCTTCCATTTCATGATAAAAAGCTTCACCATATTTTCTGATTAATGGCTCTTTAAGAAACTGATAAACAGAAACACCTTTTTCTTCACCTAAAATACATGCATCAGCACAAATTGGCCAAACATCATAATTTAAAGCCTCACCCTGCGTTAATTTTTTTGTTCTGATTGGATATAAATGGCAAGAAATTGGCTTTCTAAAATTCACTTCGCCCTGTTTCCAAGCCATTTCTATAGCACAATGTACTGTTCCTTTTGAATCAAAATAAGTATAAACACATTCTTGTCCATTAACTATTGGCGTTACTAATTCATCCTCAAAATCTATTACAGATGTTCCTTCTTCTTCAATAACCTTAATGGAGTCTTCCGACAACAAATGCTTTATTTTCGGATAGATTTCTTCCAATTCTTTGGCTTCATCCTCTGTTAATGGAGCTCCAGAATCACCCTCTACACAACAAATACCTTTGCATTTAGCTATGTTGCAAATAAATTTTTCTTGAAAAAGTTCAAGACTTATAATTTTATCATCAATTTGAATCATTCCGCAAATAAAATTCTTTCTGAAATAAACAAAGCAGCAATTCATATGAATTACTGCTTTATATTGTATATTATTCTATATTATTATTTTAAATCAATTAAGCACTCACCTGTCATATCTTCAGGTTGAGCAACTCCCATTAATTTTAAAATTGACGGTGCAACATCTGCTAAAACTCCATCTTTAACTTCACCTTCACGCTCAGTTACCCAAACAAAAGGAACTGGATTTAATGAGTGAGCTGTATTTGGAGAACCATCAGCATTTACTGCATTATCAGCATTTCCGTGGTCAGCAATAATAATTGCTTCGTATCCATTTGCTTTTGCTGCTTCAATAACACCTTCAACACACTCATCTACTGCTTTCACAGCTTTTTCAATTGCTTCGTAAACACCAGTATGTCCAACCATATCACCGTTTGCAAAGTTTAAAGCAATAAAGTCGTATTTTTTATTGTTTAATTCTGCAATCACTTTGTCTTTTACTTCATAAGCACTCATCTCTGGTTGTAAATCGTATGTAGCAACCTTAGGTGAATTTACAAGAATACGATCTTCTCCTTCAAAAACAGCTTCACGACCTCCTGAGAAGAAGAATGTTACGTGTGCATACTTTTCTGTTTCAGCAATTCTTAACTGTTTCAATCCTGCATTTGCAACAACTTCACCAATTGTATTTTGTACATTATCCTTATCGAATAAAATATGCATACCCTTAAAAGTAGCATCATAAGGAGTCATTGTGCAATAATGTAAAGGAATAGTTTTCATTCCTTCTTCTGGCATATCTTGTTGAGTTAATACAATTGTTAACTCTTTTGCTCTGTCATTACGGAAGTTGAAGAATACAATAACGTCTCCTTCTTCAATTTTTGCAACTGGATTTCCTTCTGCATCAACCTGAACAATAGGTTTAATAAACTCATCTGTTACATTTGCATCATATGAATTTTGAATAGCAGCTAAAATATCGGTTGTAGATTCTTCACCTACTCCAGCTACCATTGCATCATATGCAATTTTAACACGCTCCCATCGTTTATCTCTATCCATTGCATAATAACGACCAGTAACAGTAGCTACTTTACCAACAGATTTATCCATGTGAGCCAATAACTCAGTCATAAAACCTTTACCGCTCTTAGGGTCAGTATCACGTCCATCCATGAAAGCATGAACAAAAACATCGCTCAAACCATAGTCTTTAGCAACGCTTAATAAAGTATGAATATGCTCTTGAGAACTGTGAACTCCACCTTGTGACATTAAACCTAACAAGTGAACTTTCTTGTTATTTTCTTTTGCATAATTATATGCTTTCTCTAATTCAGGGTTTTTAGCAATTGAACCATCTGCACAAGCACGATTAATTTTTACTAAATCCTGGTATACAACTCTACCGGCACCAATATTTAAGTGACCTACTTCTGAGTTACCCATCTGTCCGTCAGGTAAACCTACATATTCTCCGGAAGCATTTAATTTTGAATTAGGATACTTAGCAATTAAGCTATCCCAATAAGGTGTTTCTACTGTTGAAATTACATCTGATTTTGATTTGTCTCCAAATCCCCATCCATCCAAAATAACAAGAATTGTTTTCTTATCCATGGCTATTATATTATTATATATTTATATTCTGTATCCGCTAAAGTAGTTTGAATCGAGGCGCAAAAATATCTAATTATAAGCTAAAAACAAAGCATTAAGCTGTTTACTTAATTTAAATTAACTTATCAACCTCCAAATAAATTATAACAATCTTTAAAAATAATTCTAAAGCTTTAATTCGTTACATAAACATTTTAAATTGCGTTTGGTTTTATAAGAAGAATAAATAAATACATGAGAGCATCATCCAACAACAAAAACATAAACAATATCACTGAAGAGCTTAAGCTTGTTCAAGAAAAATACATTGCCATATCGGAAACTACTTTTGAAGGAGTTTTTGTAATTGAAAATGGTTATTGCATTGAAGCAAATACCAAAGGTTGCCAAATGTTGGGCTACTCACACGATGAACTTATGGGATTTTATGCTCCCAATATTACAAAACCACAATACAGAGATTTTGCGATTCAACGACTTGAAAACACCACCGGGCAGCCTTATGAAGTTGAAGTTGTTAGAAAAGATGGTAGCTCATTCTTTGCTGAAGTCATTAGTAAAAGTCATTTCTACAATGAAAAACACGTTAAAATTCTTTCAATAAGAGATGTAACTGACTTTAAAAATACAGTTGAAAAACTAAAATCAAGTGAAGCTAAATACAAAACAATATTTGAGAATGCCGGAGATGGAATTTTAATTGGAAATAAAAAAGGTGAAATAATTGAAGCAAACCAAAGCTTTTTAAATATAACAGGCTTTAGTAAAGATGAAATTATTAATCAACATATATCTAAAATATTTACGCCCGAATCAATAAAAGGTAAACCGATGCGTTTTGATTTGGTTGATGTTGGTCAGTCTGTAATTCTGGAAAGAGATATTATTGGTAAAAATGGGGAAGTAATTCCAATAGAAATGAACTCAAAAAAACCAGATGAGCATCATTACCTTGCAATTATAAGAGATTTAAGGGATAGAAAAAAAGCGGAGAATGAATTAAGGGAAAGAAATAACGAACTCCAAATTGCTATAGAAAAAGCCAAAGAGAGCGATCGTTTAAAGTCATCATTTTTGGCAAATATGAGTCATGAAATCAGAACTCCAATGAATGGGATTATCGGATTTTCTGAACTTCTGAAAAATCAAAGCTTAACTCCACAACAAAAAGAAGAATACCTAAACCTGATATTATCAAGTGGTCAACAATTACTGGATATTATTAATGATGTTCTGGAAATATCAAAAATTGAAACAGGCCAAATTGAAATTACAAAATCGCACTTTAACCTTATTGAATTACTGAATACAATCAAGAGCTTTTTTGCTCCAATGGCACAACAAAGCAATAACCGCATTTTAATACATACACCAAATACTAATGTTCTGGAAATATTTAGCGACAGATCTAAAATTCAACAAATACTTACCAACCTCATAAATAACAGTCTTAAATTTACTTCAAACGGAACTGTTGAAATCATTATACAAACAAATCTGCACGAAGTAATTTTTGAAATAAAAGACAGTGGAATTGGTATTGATGCTCAATATTTACCTAAGATATTCGATCGGTTTACTCAGGCAAAACATAATAATTCTACGAACAAAGGAACAGGCCTGGGACTTTCAATATGTAAAAAACTGGTCTCAATTTTAAATGGTGAAATGTGGGTGGAATCAGAAGTAAATAAAGGATCCTCTTTCTATTTTTCTATTCCAAAGTAAAATTGGAATAGTTTAAAACAAAAAAAGATCAAAAGAATAAATCTTTTGATCTTTTTGAGTGGTACCACCTGGGATCGAACCAGGGACACATGGATTTTCAGTCCATTGCTCTACCTACTGAGCTATGGTACCCCTTAATGAGGCTGTATTTAAATACAATATTATGAATGTGGTACCACCTGGGATCGAACCAGGGACACATGGATTTTCAGTCCATTGCTCTACCTACTGAGCTATGGTACCATCATATTTTTTCAGTCTTTTGCTCTTCACTGTTTCTTTTAACAGTGACCCTTTTTCTGTAAGGCGGTGCAAATATACACAAAGATTTTTTACTGCAAAACTATTTGAAAAAAAAACTGTATTATTTTTTTTGCATCATTACTGAAATACGTTGTTCTTTAGTACTTTTGCACTCCAATAAATTTTTCATGGAATTTAATACATATACATTAAAAAACGGAATTCGAATTATTCACAAGTCTGAAAAATCAGAAGTTGGATATTGTGGTATTATAATTAATGCCGGTTCCAGAGACGAAGAGGAAGAGGAACATGGAATGGCTCATTTTATCGAGCACGTCATATTTAAAGGCACAAAAAAACGAAAAGCCTTTCATGTTTTGAGTAGATTAGAAGATGTGGGTGGTGAATTAAATGCCTATACAACTAAAGAAGAAACATGTATTTATGCATCTTTTTTAAAAGAAGACTATGAAAGATCAATGGAATTGATTGCGGATATCTCATTTCATTCCATTTTTCCGGAAAAAGAACTTGAAAAAGAAAAAGAAGTAATCATCGACGAGATAAATTCATATAAAGACTCTCCCGCTGAATTAATATTTGATGATTTTGAAGAACTTTTATATCCTAATCATCCTATCGGTAGAAACATCTTAGGGGAAGCAAAGAGATTAAAGAAGTTTACTAAAAACGATATTCTTAAATTTATTAATAAAAACTACCATACAGATCAGATTGTATTTTGCTCGGTAGGTAGTCAAAGCTTCAAGAAAGTTATAAAGCTTGCTGAAAAATATTTCGGAGATATACCAGAAAACAGAAGAGTTTGCAAACGAGAAGATATACCAGCTTCAAAACCATCTATTATAAAAACGGATAAAGATACCTATCAAAGTCATATTATCATTGGCAGTACAGCTTATGATTATAATCATCCGAAAAGACTTGGTTTACATCTTCTAAATAATTTATTAGGCGGACCAGGGATGAATAGCCGATTAAATATGTGCCTTCGCGAAAAAAGAGGTATTGCATATAATATTGAATCATCTTATACACCATTATACGGAACTGGTGTATTCTCAATCTATTGGGGTACAGACCGAAAAAATGTTGAAAAAAGTCTTAAAATAGTTTTTAATGAATTGAACAAGCTTCGCACTCAGGAACTAGGAAGTATGCAGCTTCACAAAGCTAAAAGACAATTAAAGGGTCAAATTGCGATATCGTCAGAAAATAGAGAAAACTTAATGTTAAACATCGGAAAGAGTCATCTTTTGTATAATAAAGTAGATTCTTTGACTGAAGTATACCATAAGATCGATCAGCTTACATCTTCTGATTTACTTGATATAGCAAACGAAACTTTTAATCCGGATAATTTATCGCAACTAATTTATTTGTAGTACACTGTTATGAATAACCCATCAATAGAATTAGAAAATTATATACTTGATCATATTGATCCTGAGGATTCAATATTATACGAGCTAAACAGAAAAACTCATTTACATGTATTAAGACCCAGGATGCTTTCTGGTCATTTGCAAGGCCAAATATTAAAAATGCTATGTCAGATGATTCAACCCAAAAGTATTTTGGAAATTGGAACATATACAGGCTACTCTAGTATTTGTATGGCACAAAGTACATCTGAAGAAACAACAATTGACACAATTGAAATTGATGATGAGATTATTCCGTTTACACAGTCATTCTTTGATAAAGCCGGAGTTAATAAAAAAATAAAAATTCACCTTGGAGATGCCCTTGATGTGATCCCTACCCTAAATAAAAAGTATGATTTAATTTTTATGGATGGTGATAAAAGGCAATATCCCAATTATTACAAACAAGTTTTTGACATTTTAAATCCTGGAGGATACATTTTAGCAGATAACATTTTATGGGATGGTAAAATTATCGAACCAGTACACCCGAATGATCTATACACTCAGGGAATTTTGGAGTTTAATCAAATGGTAAAAGAAGATCAGCGTGTTGAAAAAGTAATTTTTCCTTTTAGAGATGGAATCTTTGTTATCCGAAAGAAATAGATCAAACCTTTGAACTATCCATAAATCTGAGTGTTTTTAATACTCATAACGAAATAAAATAATACTATGAATAAAATAGGTATATTCTATGGCTCATCAGTTGGCAACACACGATTTGTTGCAGAAAAACTATATGACTTAATACCTGATTCTAAATTAATCGCAGTTGAAAAAGCGGATCAATCAGACATTGAAAATTGTGATTTTCTAATTTTGGGCACCTCTACGTGGGGTGTAGGTGGTTTACAAGATGATTTTGAAATATTTGTAAATACGCTAATAGAATCAGATCTTAATAATAAGAAAATTGCGCTCTTCGGATTAGGTGATCAGTATACATATCCGGATACATTTTGTAATGGAATGGGTAAACTATACGATCTTATTAAAGATAAAGGATGTAAGTTTGTAGGTAAATGGCCAACCGACTCTTATGACTTTTCAGAATCATTAGCAGTAGTAGAGGATAGTTTTGTTGGTTTGGCTTTAGATGAAGATAACGAACCTGACTTAACAGACTACAGGCTACAGGAGTGGGTTAAAACATTAAATATATAATTTAGATGCGAATTTTATCCATATCTTTTTTATCAAATAAGGTAGGATAATCTTCTAGAAAATGATCCATAACAGTTCTTAAAAGAGTTTCTCTCATAAATTTCGATTTATTTCTTATCTTATTTTTTTTACAATAAGATTCGATCGCCTCTTTTTCTTTATCATTCAGCATAAATGCCGTTCGATGATTTCTTTTAAGAGAATTTATACGAGAAACTCCATCCATTGGAAGGTTGCTTTTCTTTCCTGATTTCTTAGCCATTAAATATCCTGATGTAATAGAGCTCAAAAGTAGTAAAATTAGATTGAATAAAAGAAAGCATTCTTTGCAAAAGGTTAATTTATTTGACTTTATAAATCATTTATAAATTTTCAATAAAACAGAAAATCAAGCTATTAACAAGCTTTAACTTTAATTGAATAAATTTAGATGATATTTACCGTACATTTGTAATGTAGATTTTTTTTCATAGATTTAGATTTAACAAGACTGATTTTAAGGGTTAAGGATAGACAAAGGTCTATCCTTTTTTTATGCCCATACTTCTCTCCTATTTCCTTGTTCATATAATATTTTCTTGCTATATTTTGATAAAATAACCTAAAGCACATTATATGGAAAATGTATTCTTAAAATATATGCGAGAAAGGGTAGGAAAAACCGACAATCCTATAGCCGCGCAATCCGAAGGTCCAGTTATAACCATATCTCGCGAATATGGATGCCCAGGTAAAAGAATTGCGAAATATTTATCCGAAGTTCTTACTGAAAAATTAAAAAGACAAGACAGTAATAAAGAATGGAGATGGCTCAGTAAAGAAATTATTGATGAATCTGCACGCGAGTTAAAATTATCGCCTCAATTAATAAAAGATCTTTCTGAATATAAAAACAGAACCTTCTTTGATAATCTGGCATTATTTTTCTCAGACACCTACTATCCCGGAGATGTAAAGATCAATAATACGATTGCTAATTTTATATATACAGCGGCCAGTGAAGGAAATGTTGTTATTGTTGGTAGAGCTGCAGAGGCGATTACTAAAAATTTTAAAAAGTCGTTTCATGTAAAACTAATGGCCCCTTTGGAATGGAGAGCTGAAATCATTAGCAATACTTATGGTAAAACTATATCTGAAGCGAAAAAGGAAGCAATGGAAATGGACAGACGTAGAGCTCAATTCAGGCATTATTTTGAAAAAGATGTACCTGATGTAGAATTCTATGATGCTTGTTTTAACTGTAGAGAAATGACAGATGATGAAATTGTGGAACTTATAGTTATCATAGCTGAAACGAGAGGTTTTATTTAAACCACTATGTATATTACATTAATTAGAGGGGAACTAAGTTTAGTTCCCTTTCTTTATATAACTATTCATTAAATCAATCATTTGCCCATAGTAACTATTGCCAAATAAATTGTAATGATTCATGACATGATATAATAGATAAATATTTTCGCGATACTTGTAATCTTTTGTCAATGGATATTCATTATTATAAGCTTCATAAAATTCTTCATTAAAACCACCAAATAATTTAGTCATAGCCAAATCGGCTTCTCTATTTCCATAATAAACAGCTGGATCAATTAAAACAGCATTTCCTTCATTATTTATCATATAGTTACCTGCCCACAAATCTCCATGTAGTAAAGAAGCAGTATCTTCACTCCCATCCAATATATTACTTATTTCAGATTCTATCTTCAAAAAGAGATTTTTAAACTCTTTTGTTACATTTCCATTAGCTTCAGATAATCTATACTGAAAAAGTAATCTGTTCTGAAAGTAGAATTCTGTCCAGTTTGACGAATATGAATTATATTGAATTGATGTTCCAATAAAATTATCTTCCATAAATCCATACATATTTGAAGTAAATTGGTGCATCCTTGCTAAATCCTTCCCAAACTCCTTCATTGATCGAAAATTCTTAACACCTTGCGGTATTAATTCTAATAGCAAAAAATCTTTATCAACAAGAATAACGTTAGGGGTTTCTATGCAATCTGCCTTGGCGATTTCTTTCAAACCATTGGCTTCACATTCAAACATCCCATTATCATACCCTTGCTTAAGAAAATATAAATTGCCCTTGTCTGTTATTACCTTCCCTGATTGAGCAATACATCCTCCTCCAATAGATTGTGATGAAATAATTCTTTCACCTAAAAATTCAGATATTATTTTTAGAATTCTATTACTCATTCTCCAATTTATTGATCAATCCTTCACAGGCATCTTCCAATAAGTCTAAAACAAGCTCAAAACCCGAAGCTCCTCCATAATATGGATCAGGTACAGAGTCATGCACAAACCTTGTACAATAATCTGTCATTTTACTAATCTTAGATCTATCTTGATCCGTTTTTGCAAGATTATTCAAATCCCTTATATTTTGATCATCCATTCCAATAATATAATCAAACTCCTCAAAATCAATTTTAGGGTCCACCGGGCGGCTACTACTTGTTAAATGATAGTTTCGTCTTAATGCATGTTGCTTCATACGTGAATCAGCAGGTTCTCCAGCATGAAATCCAGTAATGCCAGCAGAATCTATATAATATTGACTCTGTAACCCTTTTTCTTTCACTAAAGCCTTCATTACAGCCTCTGCACTTGGAGAACGACAAATATTGCCTAGACAGACAAATAAAATACTCTTTTTATTCATTGCTATTTAAAACTTATTTTAAGGCAATATATAATTATTAATTTTAATGATTTACCATAAACCATTTCTTAATCCAAAATTATTTTATCTGGAAATACTTTCTTTATATTACTCTTTACATATTTTTAACCCTAATTCTTGCATATATCTAATTACGAACCGAGTCTTTTTCCCTTCTGAGATATTATCTATTAATAAAAATATTCATCCCTAATATTCTTATTTTAAATATCATGATAACTAATAGACTTTCTAAAACTATTGTTTTTTTTATTTTGCCAGAAGTAATATACTGTTGTTTCATAAAAAATTAATTTTTCTTTTATTCCATACAAACAGTTAACTTTTAAAATTCCTAAAAATCATTATTTAATAAGAATCAAGACGCTTTGTTTAACCTAATTTTATTGTGGTGAAAGAGAGAAATACAATAACAATAATATATACTTTTACACTAAAACTTTGTCAAAAATCACCCTTTACTCAATTAAACTAATAAAATCTAACTTGACCAATCAATTTAGTCAACCATTACTCAATAAATAAATCATCACATTCGCGTTTTACTCCTTTATTCTGATGAATTATTAACTCTTGACAATGTAATTCATTAGCGACCATTATTTTTTCCCCAAAAAACAAAAATAGACTCCACTTATTCTCAAAGTAAGTAGCTACAAAATCGGAAAAACATATTTTTTTTAATTATTACCACAAATACATCAGGTCTACTTGCGAAATATGATACATACATCAAGTAAAAGATGCATTTTGTCAAGTACAAAATTACTCCAACTACTTTTCTTTTATTTTTACACACCAGAATATAATACGATACTGTTAATATATTCTATGTTCAATATGATACTTGATGTATTTCAGGTATTTCCTATAAACAGCATCAATTTAGGTGGGACTGAAAGGGCGAAGCGTGGAATATATTTTAGTAAGTGTACAATAATAGATTTCATGAAATCATGATCAATAGCAATATCTATAATATAGTTTGCGTAAGCGACGAAGGTTATGTACAACATACAGCAGTAATGTTATGTTCCTTATTTGAAACTAATAAAGATAAAATTTTTCATATATACTTTTTAACAACTGGAATTACCAATGATTCTAAAGAAAAGCTAGAAGATCTTTGTAATTTATACAGTTCAGAATTTATAATAAAACAAATTAATACAGATAACATTATTGACTTACCTGTAGGACAATGGCATACTATTATGTATTTAAAACTCTACATGCCAAATGTATTGCCGGATGATGAAGACCGTTGTTTGTTTCTGGATGTTGATATGATTATTAATGCTGATATTGCTCCTCTTTACAATATTGATTTAAACGGCCATGTTTTGGCCGCAGCTGAAGATATACCAGACTGTATGGATTACAAACCTCGTCTAGGATTAATACCTGAAGATCTATATATTAACTCAGGAGTTCTGGTATGTGATTTGAAAGTATGGCGAGAAATGGAATATAAACAACCTATTTTCGACTTTACTCGTAATGTCGCTTCTAAAATTCAAAATGAGCAGGATGTAATTGCGATGTATTTTAAAAATAAAATAAAATGTTTGCCAATTCGTTGGAATATAACCACATTTTATTTTCGCAGAGTACCAATGATTTTTGATAAGTATCTTCCTCAACTAAAAGAGGCAAAACAAAATCCTGGCATAATACATTTTGCATGCCCCATAAAGCCTTGGTTTCGCGATTGTAATCACCCTCTAGGATATCAATATCTTCGTTACCTTAAACTTACAGCCTGGGGTAATATTAAAAAGTTTCCTTTTTTTGAACAACTTACACTTCGTCAGCGGTTCAACAAACAAATCAAGGACTTTCTCAATCGTATTGGTATTTTACAATATGAGGATTACTTGACGAAGTAAATTTAAGAAATAACATTTTGAAAAAATTAAGATTACCATATATAGATCAGCTAAAAGGCTTAGACATAATTTTAGTAGTATTTGGTCACGTTTCTAAATTTAGTGGAGATAACATTGGAGTTTGTAACAAATATATTTCTCTATTTAGAATGTCTTTATTCTTTTTACTTTCAGGATTGGTAGTTAGTCTTCAATATCAAAAAAACTGGACTGAAAAAACAAAATATCTTTTAAAAAAATTACAGGTTATTCTTATACCATTTTTTGCATGGGGTGTATTTAGAGAGTTAAGTACTGGTAATTCCTATTTAGATTTCTTGCTTGATTTTAACAAAGATGGATATTGGTTTTTGTGGATCCTATTCGAATTTTATATCTTCCAAGTGTTGTTCGATAGCCTTTCTGCATTAATAAACATCAAGAAAAAAATTATAGTAGATCTCATTTTCTTACTAATTGCATTTATTGCATTAAAAATTGGTTATCATTTCATCTCTGATACTGTTAATAATTTCCTAGGATACTTATACTGGATTAACAATCTTCCTTTTTTCATGGCAGGCGTAATTATAAAAAAGTATGATCTAACACAGAAGTTGTTTACATCAAATCTTTTATTTGTGTTTGCATTAGCTGTTATATTCGGATTTTCAATTTATGACATAGATTTCGCTAATAAAAATATGATCCTTGCATTTTTCATTGTTATAATTATTTTTAGCTTTTTCTATAAGCTATCAACTTCTCACAATTGGATCACAGATAAGCTTTCCTATATAGGACAAAGCACCCTAAGTATTTATGTAATGCATTATTTCTTAATAGATTACATACACATAGAGTCTATAATGAAAATATTAGTAGAAAGTAGAAATATTTTAGCAGAAGCTGCTTTACTAATAGTGATATCTTCCTCAATATGTCTAGTGTGTATTCTAGCAGAACAACTTTTAAAACAAAACAAATATCTTTCAAGGATATTTCTGGGTAAAGTAGATAATTAAAATACAAATAACCCATCATAATACAAACAGTTCATATGTATGTTTGTTGGTAGTTAACTATAAACTTAGAGACTCTCTTTCTTTTACAAACCACACAATAACAAGGCTTAAATAAATAAACAAGGAATATACTCAATCGTATTAATATATTCAATCTAGTTGATAATCATATCACTACACTTAAAAACTAACATTATGATAAAAAAAATTTCCATACATAGATCAGCTAAAAGGCTTGGACATAATTTTGGTCGTATATTGCCATGTTTCTATTTGGTGAGCACTAAATAATAGGTTAAGTAACCAATACATTACTTTCTGGTGCATTACCTAAACATAGAACCTCTGATGTAAATATTAGTGGTAAGTAAAATATAATAGCCGGAACAGTTGTACTTCTAATAACATCATTGCCAATTTGCTATATATGCATAGTTGTACGAAAGGTACACGATCAAAACAAATATCTTGCAAAAATATTCCTTGGCAAGATGAACAATTATTTCGATTAAAGCACCCGTTTGTATACAAAAAAAGCGCATAGTTTTATATGTTAGTTACAATCGCTATATTTTGTTATAGGTAAGATTTAAATAAAAGAAACCCAGAACTACAATTTTTTATTAGTATTATACATTTCATTAGTATTCTTTTCTATGCAAGAAAATAACAAACGCATTATGAAAAACACAGTTTATCTGTATGTTCGTATGCTAGTAACCATGGCCTTAAGTTTTATAACTACACGTGTAGTATTAGAGAAACTAGGTGCTTCAGATTACGGTGTTCAGAATGTAGTTGGAGGGTTCGTTTCTATGTTTGTAGTTCTTGATAGCATACTTGCTTCCGGAACAAATCGTTTTTTTGCACTCAGTCTTGGTAAAGGAGAAATAGAAAAGATAAAAAAGACTTTTTCTACATCATTCGTCATACATTTATCCATTAGTTTATTGGTTTTTATTGTATTAGAAACATTAGGTATATGGTTTCTAAACCACAAATTAAACATTGAACCAGACCGTATACATGCAGCTAATTGGGTATTCCAATTTGCAGTAATTACAACCGTTTTAGGAATTACTCAAACTCCCTATCGAGCAGCGGTAACTGCGCATGAACATTTTAATATGTATGCCTATATGAGCATCTATGATGCTGTTGCTAAACTTATTATATTATATCTATTAGTCACTATTCCAGGTGATAAATTAATTATTTATTCAGCATTATTGTTGGGAGTAAACACTAGTAGCCTAATCATATATCGTATTTATTGCATCAGAAAATTCGAAGAATGTGGATTGTCATTACGTGTAGATAAATTACTTCTAAGAGAAATGCTTCATTTTTCTGGTTGGACTACATTAGGACACTTAACTGTTGCGGTTAACGATCAGGGAATGAGTATACTTCTTAATTTATTTTTTAATACTGTAATGAATGCAGCAAGAGGACTCGCAAACACGGTATCATTCACTATTAAACAATTTATTGGAGGTTTTCTTATTGCTGCAAATCCTCAACTTGTAAAATACTATGGGGAAGGTGATAAAATTAATTTCGAGAAACTTATTTTCAATATTTCCCAATATACTATTTTTCTGATGTCCATTTTCTTGGTTCCAGTCTTGCTTGAAATTGATTATGTTCTTAAATTATGGCTTTCAGAAGTACCTCAATATACAGCTGAGTTCATTAAGATAAGTGCTATTTGCGATATCATAGTTTACTCTAACAGCATGGTTGATTCCGGTATAGTAGCTACCGGTCGGGTAAAAGAAATGAATATCTACGCGATACCATTCTATTTTATGACTTTACCATTAGTTTATATTGTATTAAAACTAGGGTGGTATCCTCCTGTAGTATACTTTGTCACTTCAATTCCAGCTCTTATTCATTTTTTAATTAATCTTAAAATTTTATCTCATTATACAGGTTTTCCTGCTCGGAAATATTTCGTAAAGATATTTCTAAAGAATACCTTTTTAATTATTTTAACATTTATTATTCCATTTCTTATTCACAGAATAATAGAAGAAAGCCTTATACGTTTTCTCGTAGTTTGCTCAAGCTCTGTTATTTCCACAATCACAATTATGTATTTTTTTGCACTTAATCCAGAGGTTAAGAAAATAGTAACAAACAAAGTATTTACTATACTTCATATCAAAAAATAAGCTGATATTATTGTTTTTACCTATTCTTTTAGATAACATTTTTATGATTCCCCGAATCTTATAAAATATATTATACATTATGAAAATTGCATTTGTATCGATTTCGGAAAATGAAAATAACAAGAAAACCTGGTCAGGTACAATATATAAATCATATATGAGTATCAAAACGGTTTTTCCTGATACTACATTCATTAGTGCTGCAAACCAAAATGATTTCTTAGGAAAAATTCTGGTTAAATTCTGGTTAAATTTACCTCGGTTTTTAAATAAACCGTTATGTATGGGAGACACTTTATATGCAAAGCGATTATATTCAAAAAAATTAAAAAAAATCAACTTTGATAAATATGACGCAATTTTTGTTTCTGGATATGCAGTTATTGTAGCTTCTTTACCTACAACAAAAACTCCGATAATTTATTTGTCTGATGCTCCATTTAGTGCCTTAATAAATTATTATCCGGAAAACACTAATCTTTTAAAATGGAACGAAATAACTGGAAATTGGATTAGCAAAAAGGCTTTTAAAAGGTCAAAAACGTGTATCCTATCTTCAGAATGGGCAAAAAAGGCTGTAATTTCAGATTACAAAATTGAAACTTCAAAATTAAAAGTAATTGAATTTGGTGCAAACATCGAAGACGAGTATTTACCGTCTCATCCGTTACTATTAAATGATAAGATTAAACAAAAAAATGAAATTAATCTATTATTAGTAGGCGTTTTATGGAGTAGAAAAGGAGGAGATGTAGCAGCAGAATGTTGCCTTGAGCTAAATAAAAAAGGATACAACACTACATTACATATTGTAGGTATGAAAATACCTGATAAATACTGCAATTACTCCAGTATCAAAGGATATGGTTTTTATGATAAAGATAACCCTGATGAATACAAAAAATACGTTGAATTGATCAGTAAAATGGATGTATTTTTATTTCCAAGCAAAGCTGAATGTTCGAGTATTGCTCTCTGTGAAGCTGCTGGTTTTGGATTACCTGCAATAAGCTATGAGACAGGAGGTACACCCAACTATATTGTGAATGGTATCAATGGTTATATGTTATCTCTGGATTCGACAGGAAATGATTTCTCAAATAAAATAATTGAAATAATTGAAAAAAATGAACTCGACACTCTTAGCAAAGGAGCCAAAGAGTTATACAACACAAAACTAAACTGGGATATTTGGTCTCAAAAAGTAAAGTTGCTATTGAAGGAGAGCGTTTAAGAATTCTTTATAATGGTTTTTATTAAAAATGAAAATAATATAAAACAAATGAAGGTTTCAATTATTGTTCCTATTTACAACGCTGAAAAAACTCTGGCGAGGAGTTTAGATAGTATCTTACATCAGACATATACAAACTTAGAGATATTGCTTATCAATGATGGAAGTACAGATGAAAGTGGACATATTTGTAAAAATTATTCGGACAGGGATAAACGAATCATTTATTTTGACAAAGATAATCAGGGAGTCAGTTCCGTAAGGGAATTTGGCGTTAGACAAGCCACTGGTGAATACCTAATACATTTTGACAGTGACGATTGGGCTGAACCACAAATGATAACCGAAATGGTAGCTCCGGCTACAAAAAATAAAGCGGATATAGTACTAACTGATTATTATGTAGATTATGAACAGGGGGAATCCTATCAATGTCAGAAACCTACAGGATTAGAACCTTTACAGGTACTACACGACTTATTAAATGGCCGATTACATGGGGCAACATGGAATAAATTAGTACGCACAAGTATTTATCAACAGTATGATATACATTTTCCAAAAAATATAAATTATTGCGAGGATGTACTTATGTGGGTAGAACTTTTGAAGCACAATGTTACAATAGCATATTTACCTCAAGCCTATTATCACTACGAATACAATTTTAATCTCAATTCAATTACACGTCAATATACCTTACAAACATTAGAACAACGTAAAAACTATATTGCAACACTTGAAAGAACATTGGATGCTGATGTATTTGGCAAAACCATTATAAAAAATAAGCTAAGAATTAAATTTGAGGTTTTTGAAAGAGGTCTTTTAAATAATAAAGAATTTAAGGCTCTTTATCCTGAAACAAATCGATATATATTTAATATGACTACATCAATAATAAACCGTATACTTTTATTTCTTGCATCAAAGGGGTTGACCAGATTTACTTTAAACCTTTATAACTTAAAAAACAAAGCATAATAACCTGGCAATAAATAATTGTAGTCAAACAAACTTTATCCGTTAATTACCAATAATTTCATAATAAATTTAGATCACTAATTATCTACCCTAAAAAAATAACGATGTTAACATTTCAAACAAATATTTGGGAAAAAGATTGGAGAATAATTTTAGCTCAAGACTATCTTGAACAAATCATCTCACGTTGTAAACAAGAATTTAAGTCTAAAGAAATAATTGTAAATAATGTAAAGAATAGAAAGTTAGTAGAAAAACATTTAGATAAAAAAGTAAATAAGGGCGTTATAGATAAGTACTACTTTGTAGAAGATTACATTGATGAAGTTCTCGATTATTTCTCTTTAACTAAGGATTCATTTCAAGGAGCTTATTATGTTTCTTCTTCTGAATTAGTTGGAATATATTTATGCCAAACAGATTACTTACTTTATTTCAAGGGAGATGCACATCTCTATAGGAATAGTAGTAATTGGATAAAGGAAGGCATTAAAGTTTTACAAGAGAGAAAAGATATTTTAGTTGCTAACGCAACATGGAATGGTGAGTATGAACATGCAGATTATGCATCTTTCGGAGAAGTTGATGAATTTTTTATTGGATATGGTTTTAGTGACCAATGTTTTTTAGTAAGAACTAAAGATCTAAAACAACAAATCTATAATGAAATGCATTCTTCCTCCAGAATATATCCGAGAGGGAATCCTTTTGAGGCAATGGTTAATAGCTATATGAGAAATCATGAATTAAAAAGGATAACTCACAAAAAAGATAGTTTCTTACACAAGAATTTCAATCTGTTTTTAATTCTTCAAAAACTTTCATTTGTTAGAAACATCTACGGACAACAGAGGTTGAAAAAGCATTGAAAACGTTTTACCCAAATGAGATTTAAACAAAGGATATTGCTTCTTATTATAACGTCGTAAGAAAAATATAAGAATCTTATTAAGTTTTATGATATCAAAAGGTAACAGAGTGAATACAAGCCAAAAAAGAACTGTACAAACTCATTTACAATGACAAAACAAAATGGTTTAATTAAAAATTATACCCATCCCAAAAGTAATGAGAGTAAAATATATTATTAAAATTCTTTTTCTTTTTACGATTTTTTTTATGTCGTATGCAAAGGTTTTTGCAGGCAATTCAATTGCATTTATAACGGACATCTTAAATATTGCCCTTTTTATATACTTGATTCAAAGCAAAAAGATTTCTTCGATAATATCTGTAATAGGAAAACCTGTTAGTGTATTATTTTTAGTACTAATAATAGTAGGACTCTTTTCTGGTATCATAAATTCATTATCCCCGATAACTATATTTTGGGGATTTAGAACCTTTTACCGTTTTTCAATTTTCTTTCTGGCTTGTATTGCTGTTTTAAGCATTGAGGATATAAAATATTACAATAAATGGTTACCAAAAATTTTAATCATCAACTTTGCTGTAAGTGCAATCCAATACTTTATTCTAAATGAGAGAGGTGATTTAAACAAAGGGACATTGGGTGATAATAGTGGATTGTATATTTTGTGCTACATTTGTTTAGCTTATTTCATTTTGGCATATATTTACAATCGAATTAGCTTGAAAACAATGTTTATATATATATCATTGATATTGCTGATTGCCATATTCTCTGAACTTAAAGTTATATTCTTTTTGATACCATTTACTTATATTCTAAGTATCATAATTGGTAAAAAGTCAATAAAAACAGTCTCTTCAATTATTTTTATTAGTGTTTTTAGTTTTATAGGTTTATTTTTAATTACTTTTTTTTATGGAGCAAAGTATACAAGTTTTTTAACTGATCAAGAGGAAATACAGGCCTATGCATTTGAAGCTGGCCATTACAATTTTCAGGAAGGAGGTTTAAACCGAGGTACAGCACTAACAGATATAGACAATATTTTTTATCATAATAATCCTATTGAACGATACTTTGGTATGGGCATAGGTTCTGCCAGTCCTTCCCCACTTATTAATTCTTCATTTTTTAATCGTTACGGATCACAACTAAGCTATTTTTACTTTTTAACATCTTACCTTTTGATTGAACAAGGTTGGTTAGGCTTCCTTCTGTATGTTACTATATGGACTATTCTAGTGTTTCGATTAAGAAATTTAAAAATTAAAAATGAGGAATTTAACTTTTGGAAAAGTTTTAGTATTATTTTATTAGTTCAAATCATTCTGAGTATTTGGTATAACGCTTCCTTGGTAAGAGATGATTGTTGGTTCCTGTTCCTATATTTATCCATTCCTTTTATTTATTACAAACAACATTTACTTCGAAGTAAGATTTCACATATCATAAAAAACAAAAATGAAATTGATTAAATAAAATCGTATTCTTTTAAATAGCAAAAGTTTTTAAAAAAATAGCTCTATTGGAATGCTTAAAAACAATTTTATATTTTACATATTATAAATACATGAAACGAGCCATGAGAAAGTTTTTCTCACACAGGAGAATGATTGTTTTTTCGGCGAGTTCCAGGTGGCAATTAGAAGAAAAAATAAACACATGAAAAAAAGAATAGAATACATAGATTATATAAGAGGTTTTATTATGTTTTTAGTGGTTTTCACTCACACCCTACCCCATTTCACAGGACCATTAGAAAAGAGTTTTATCTATCCTATTGTAAACCCACTACGCATGCCAATGTTTTTTATGATAAGTGGTTTTGTCAACTATTCAATTGTTACAGCAGATTCTATTAAATCAGTACTTATAAAACTTAAAAAAAAGGCTATTGCTCTATTGATTCCTTTTTTTGTTGTAGGATTAAGTTATGTTCTTACAAGTCATATATTTCATAACTGGGATATCCCTGTGAATTTACTTAAGGTATGGCTTACTCCGGCGACCATGTGGGGCTATTGGTTCTTACCCGTATTATTTGCTATTACAATAATTACTTCATTTATTGGTTTAGTATTAAAAAGTATTTCTGGATATAGTTCGTTTGTTTCAAAAAATACCGATTTATTTTTTGTTATAACTTTTATTCTAACACCATTTGTATTGAAAGTGATTGCTCATTACACTTTTTTGCATGACATTGGTTGTGTGTTTTTTCTTACAAATTTCATTCATTTTTATTTTTTTGGCATTTTTATAAAACGGTTTTCTAAAATGGAAAGCTTCTTAAGCTCTACTTTAGTAAATACGGTTGCGTTTATAATTATGATAGTTCTGTTTTTTTATACACAAATTATGAATTTGGACATTAGTAATCAGAACATCATCTTTCAAACCTTTTTCTCTTATGTATGTGTGATCTTTTTTTACGGAATGTTCAAACGTTTAGATACTCAATCTCGCATAGGAAGGTTATTTCAATCACTAGGAAATAATACACTGGAGATTTATATATTTCACTTTTTTTTCTTACTTGGACTTGAATATATCAATATTCAAACTCAAGAAGAGGTTATATTTAATTCATTTATCATATCATTTACTACTATTGTCATAGTTTCAAGCATTAATATTCTTTTTTGTATGAATATTGGAAATTTTCTAAAAAAGAATCCTTATCTCAACTTTATTATATTAGGTCGTATACCCAAAAGAGTGATTGAAGGTAAAAATATTGTTGATAAATCAATAAGAATATCTCATTATAAAACTAAAATAACTTTAATTGATCGTTAAAAATTAAAGTATGTCAATTGAATTATTCATACTAACGCCTCTGTAGTGAGCTGGCCTTTGCTTAACAGCCATGTATTTTCAGTAGTTATATATCTAATCATATTTTATATATTCTAAATTACAAATTCGCTTATTGGTATGATACCTAAAACCATAAATTATTGTTGGTTTGGTAAAAATCCACTTCCTAAGAGTGCAAAAAAATGTATTGCCTCCTGGAAGAAATATTTACCCGACTATGAAATAAAAGAATGGAACGAAGATAACTTTGATGTGAACATCAATACGTTTACTAAAGAAGCTTATAATAACAAGAAATATGCCTTTGTCAGTGATTATGCCCGTTTATGGATTATTTACAATTATGGGGGTATATATTTCGACACAGATGTAGAAGTTATTCGTGAAATGGATGATATATTAGATAAGGGTCCATTCATGGCTTTCGAAAAACATCTTATGTATCCTGAAATGGCTCACTATGTAGCACTAGGCCTTGGTTTTGCTGGTAAAAAAAAGAATCCTATTATCAAAGAAATTATGGTCTTTTATGAAAAAAGTCGTTCTTTTCATAATGATGTAATTCCTATTGTGCAGATAACAACAGATGTGTTGAAATTACATGGTTTATATGAGTCTGATATACCTATCCTCATTGATGGTGGTTTTACCATTTATCCATGGGAATACTTTTGTCCCATAGAGTATTTATCTAATAATTTAGAAATTACAACAAATACACGTACAATTCACCACTATACAGAATCCTGGATGGACTGGAAACTCAAATTAAAAACAAGAAAAGGTGCATTCATCAGCAAAACCAAAATATGGATAAATGGTTTTGTAAAAAAACGCAAAAATTAATATGATACCTAAAACAATACACTATTGTTGGTTTGGCAAAAATCCACTTCCAAAGAGTGCTGTAAAATGTATTGCCTCCTGGAGAAAATTTTTACCCGACTATGAAATAAAAGAATGGAATGAAGAAAATTTTGATGTAAATATTAATACGTTTACTAAAGAAGCTTATGAAGAAAAAAAATATGCCTTTGTGAGTGACTATGCACGCTTATGGATTATTTACAATTATGGGGGTATATATTTCGATACTGATGTAGAGGTCATTCGTGAAATGGATGATATATTAGATAAGGGTCCATTCATGGCTTTCGAAAAACACCTTATGAATCCCGAAATGGCTCACTACGTAAATCCAGGACTTGGCTATGCTTCTAACAAAAATAATCCCATCATAAAGGAAATAATGACATTTTATGAAAAAAGTAAATCATATCAAGAAGATGTTATTCCTATTGTACCTATAACAACAGATGTACTGAAGTTACATGGTTTATATGAATCAGATACACCTATTGAGATTAATGAAAATTTTACGATTTACCCATGGGAATATTTTTGCCCAATCGAATATCTATCTAACAAACTAGAGATCAGTGCAAATACACGATCAATTCATCATTACACAGAATCTTGGATGGGTTGGAAACTCAAGTTACAAACCAGAAAAGGTGCTTTCATTAGCAAAGCAAAAATGTGGCTAAACGATTTCACTGATAAGTAATTGAATTAGATACTTGAGAATAGTTTTCTTTTTATTAATCATAGTTTGATAAAATTAAAGACCTTAGGTAATATCCAAATCCTTTTTTTAGAAAACTATTTATTATTTAAAAGTTTAACCCAAACAACAATATGAGTGTGATAACCACAAAAAAAGAACTCTCATCAGTTCTGAAACATGAGAAGCAGATGTATTATGATTATATGTTTCAAACACGTTCTAGACTGTTTATGGGATGGTTAAAACATGAACCTATTTATCTGATTCTAAAATGGCAAAAGGCTTCCCGAATAGCAGATTACTACTTATATGCTTCACATCATGGAGGTAATATTTTAGACAAACTACTATACCTTTTTTACATACGGAAACGAAATATTAAAGCCAATCGATTGGGAATAGAAATAACAACTACGAACATTGCACCTGGTTTCTTACTTTATCATTTTGGAGCAACAGTCATTAATGGCGGAACAATGATTGGTAAAAATTGTAGAATGCATGGGAATAATTGCATAGGCAACTCTGGACCACAAAATCCAGAATGTCCAGTAATTGGAGATAACGTAATGATTGGAGTAGGAGCTAAAATTATTGGAAATATAAATATTGCCAATAATATAAAAATTGCCGCAGGTGCAGTAGTGGTAAACTCCGTTTATGAGGAAGGAATAACAATAGGTGGGATACCTGCCAAACAAATTAAATAATAAAAATGATGAACACACCATTGGTTTCCATTATTGTTCCTATATATAAAGTTGAATCATACTTAGATCGTTGCATACAGTCCCTTGTAAATCAAACATTAAAAGATATTGAGATTATTCTGGTAGATGATGAATCCCCTGATAATTGTCCGGAAATGTGTGATGAATATGCAAAACATGAACAACGAATAAAAGTTATCCATAAAAAAAACGGTGGATTAGGTTTTGCTCGCAATAGTGGATTAGAAATAGCTACGGGTAAATATGTAGCTTTCGTAGATTCAGATGATTATGTTGATTTAAATATGTATTATACATTATATAATGAGGCAGAGAAATTTCATTATGATGTTGTGTATTGTGGTTTTGTAAAAGAGATATCAACAAATAAATTTGTTAATATTTCGGACTATAATGAAAAAAAAGAAATAAACAACAATAAAGAAATAATACAAACAGCCCTGGATTTTATAGCTTCTGCTCCAAAAGTAAAAGCAGAACGTTTACATGACATGTCGGTTTGGCACTCTATATACAAAAGAGAGATTATTCAGTATAACAACATTCGCTTTTATTCAGAAAGAGAAGTTGCCTCAGAGGACATAGCTTTTCAGGTTCAATTCTTATTGAATTCAAATCAAGCCTGTTTCTTGCCAAATAATTTATATCATTATTGTTATAATGAAGTTTCTCTTACAAAAACATTTATTCGGGATAAATACAAATGTTTCTTCTATTTATATGAAATACTGAGAGATCTAACAAAAGACATTGACTCTGATTCCAAAAGATCAATACGGTTTTTATTAGGATATACAAGGACCTATGTAATTAGAGATGTTGTAGATAAAGCTCCATATAGTTTAATCGAAAAGTTTTCCTTAATAAAGGAAGTATTAAATTCTATAATTTGGAAAGATATAAAAAATGGATATAAAACAAATGATCTCCCCTTTCCTCAGAGCTTGATTAGTTATTGTATTTTAAAGAATAAACCATTTATCTTTCTATTTTTATGTTGGTTCATAAATAAAATAAAAAATAACTAATTCTATTAAATTTTTATATTAAAATTATAAATAAATGAAATTAGGATTATTATCAGAAAACTACGCTTCAAAACGATTATTTTTAGATAGAATACCGACAATTGAATACAAGAATATTCGATTTAATAATCTTTTTCTAATTATTTCAACTCCTATTCTAATTCTTAAAAATTTAGGTTTATTAAAAAATATAAGCAATGAAGAATTAGTTGAAAAAGTTTTTTATCGTTATAAAAATATTTTACCTGAAAAATGCAATATCTATCATTTCTTCAATACGGTAAATTACTCAAAAAAAACACCTTGGGTCTTAAGTGTTGAAAGTGGTGTACCATGGACTATTGATGTTACAAAAGCTATTGAAAACAACAAGCCTGATTTATCAGTTTTAAAAGATATACCAAGAGTTAAACAGGAAATACAGTTATTGGCACAAAAACAATGTTTAGCCTTATTATGCCTAAGTAAATCTTCAGAAAAGATTCAAAAAGCAATTATTCATCAATTCCCGGAATATGAACAAGCCATATTAAAAAAAACTACCACTTTACACCCTCCTCAGGAATTGTATGTTAATAGTGTAGAGGAAAAAGGAATTTCATATAACACCAAAAATCTTAATTTCATTTTTATTGGAGGAGAAATGAACAGAAAAGGCGGTCGTGAAACCATAAATTCATTATTACAATTTAAAAACAAGTATACTTTTCATATAACAGTAGTTGGAAAGTTAAACCATAAAGATGAGGACTCTCGTTATAAACAGAATTTGGATGATATATTAGTAACGAAAAAAAACATTAACGAAAATAAAGAATACATAACTTACTATGAATCCTTGCCAAATAATCAGGTTATGCAACTAATAAAAAAAGCTCATGTTGCTTTTCTTCCTACTTGGATGGATACTTATGGCTATTCAACATTGGAATGTCAAGCATGTGGAACACCGGTTGTAACAACAAACTTAAGAGCCTTGTCTGAAATAAACAATGATAGTTGTGGATGGACAATAGATGTTCCTGTAAATGAATTTGGATGCCCAATAAATAATACATATGAAGAATATTGTAATTATAAAGATAAACTTGAAAAGGGTTTAATAGAAACAATCGAGGATATTTTTAATAATACGGAAGACATTAAAGAAAAGGCAAAAAGATGTATAGAACGTATTAGGTTATATCACAATCCGGAAACATATAATAAATACTTAGAAAATCTTTATAACAAGCAATAGCTAACCACTTATAAAGATAGCTATAATATATCCCAAAAATGAAAATTTTATACATAGGCTCATCGCAAAATTATTACTTATGGCAGGAAGGAAAAAACCCGTCTCATTGGTTATACGGAGCATGTGAGATGGAAAATGATGGTCATAAAGTATTATGGGCTCAGGAAAAATATGATTTTTTTAACGACTTACGATTAATTAATCAGTACCAACCTGATAAAATATTTATTCCAAATCTAAATCTTCACGCGCATATATTATTATTAATTTTAGCTGCTTGTAAAATCATACGGATTCCTATTTTCGCATACTTACATCATAGTCCTAAAAAAAATAAGGGAATAAAATGGCTATTTTACCACTTTATTATGAGCGGAGTAAATCATATGTTTTTTCTTTCGGAACTTTCGATGCAAGAAACGGTAGAAAGAGGTTACATAAGTAGCAACAAATGCTCTACTCCAGGATGGGGTGCGGACATGGACTTTTTTAATAATATTCCAAAAGAAGATAACGGAACATTCGTTTCTACAGGTAAAGAGCAACGTGATTTTGACTTATTAATTGAAGCCTTCAAACAAACTGGTGCTTCTTTAAAAATAATTACAAGTAAAAATCATGCAGGTAATAATCACGAAGATTTACCTAAAAAATGTAAAGACATTCCTAATATTGAAGTAACTATCACCGAAAATACTGGTGAAGTTTATCCGCATATGTTATACGCTATGGCAAGCGCAAAAGCCATTGTATGTCCTCTTCGATCGGACAAATTAAATTATTGTGTAGGAATCTCGTCTGTTGCTGATTCAGAAGGTCTTCAAAAACCTCTGATTATTACTCGTAATCCATATCATTCCAAAAATCGATTAAACTTCATGCATGTGGTAGAAGATCTGAGTGATTGGATAAAAGCTATCAAAGAAATACAATTAATGGAAAGCAAAATTCCGCAATCTACATATAACATTAAAGAGTGTTATAAAAATATGAAATCAGTTATGTTTAAATAAAAAGCGGAACGAATATGTCTAAAATACTTATTATTGCAACTTCTCGCAAAACTCAAGGAGGTGTTACATCTGTAGTTAAGGCTCATGAACAAGGTGATCAATGGGAAAAATACAATTGCAAATGGATTGAAACTCATGTTGATAGAAATGTATTATTCAAATTGTTTTACTTTTTAAAATCAATCTTTATATTTTTATTTAAAATCCCTTTTTATCACGCAGTTCATATTCACTTTAGTGAGCCTCCTAGTGCCATTCGAAAATCATTATTTATTTTTATAGCAAAGATTTTAAGAAAAAAAGTTATTCTTCATTTCCATTCATACTCTATAGAAACAACTTTATATAGCAACTTTAGTTGGTTGTACCGATATATCTTTAAGCATGGAGATCTTTGCATTATTCTATCTAATTATTGGAAAATTGAATTAGAAAAATTTTATCCTGCAATCCGCAATATTAAAGTTTTGTTAAATCCGATTGTACCTGGAAAAAAAATTCAATCTAATAAGAAAAATTATATTCTTTTTGCCGGAACTCTAAACAAACGAAAGGGGTATGCAGATTTATTACAAGCATTTGCTCCTATCTGTAATAAATATTTAGATTGGAAAATTGTATTTGCTGGAAATGGAGAAATTGATAATGCAATAAAATTAGCTAAAAATTTAAATATATGTGACCAAGTTGTTATGAGAGGTTGGATTTCGGGGAAAGAAAAAGAAAAACTATTTGCAGAATCTTCAGTTTTCTGTCTACCTAGTTATGCCGAAGGTTTACCAATGGCCTTGCTAGATGCTTGGTCTTATGGATTACCTTCAATCATAACTTCAGTTGGTGGTATTCCCGATGTGGCAATAGATAATGAGAATGCAATCTTATGCACCCCTGGTAATATTAAAGATCTCTCGAGTAAACTTGATACTTTATTATCTGATAAAGAATTACAAATTAAATTATCACAAGCATCTTTAAAATTATCTGATGGTGAGTTAAATATTAATAAAATAAATAATCAATTGGATTCAATATACAAGTCCTGCCTTAAATAAGTTATAATTAGTTGATCCAAACAAACTTCACATCTCAAATTATAAATACTTCTTTAAGTATATTATAATTAGTATGTCATACCAATAAGTTCTTTCAACACTTCACATACTTTTTAAGCATTATTGTTATCAAGGGAATTAATCCTTGATATTAATAGTACTAACTTTAAATTTTTGCATATGTATTATTCTAACACAGAAGTGTTAGGTTATCATGTTTTTGGAGGAGATTTAAATCATTTTACTCACTTCAATAAAATGATAATTAACACTCTAAACGGACATTCTTATAGTGTTGCTAAAAGAGATAAATTATTTCAAGAGGCATTAAGAGATTCTGATATTTTATTACCTGATGGTGAAGCTGTTGTTTTAGGAGCAAAATTATTATATGGTCATAAAATAAAGAAAATTGCAGGTTTTGATATGTATATTCATTTGTTAAAAGAGCTCAATGATAAAAATGGATCTTGTTTCTTTTTAGGAGCGCAACCTCAAACACTTGAATTAATAGACAGACGTTTGCACAAAGATTTCTATAATGTTCTTGCAGGATCTTATTCCCCTCCTTTTGTTCATGAGTTCTCGCAAAAAGAAAGTGAAATAATGTGCAAAGTTGTGAATACGTTTAAACCAGATGTATTGTTTGTTGGGATGACGGCACCTAAACAGGAGAAATGGGTGCATCAGTTTAAAGATCAGCTAAATGTTCCAATTATTTGTTGTATTGGTGCTGTGTTTGACTTTTATGCAGGCACAAAAAATCGTCCAGCTAATTGGATGATTAAATATAAATTAGAATGGTTTGGTCGTTTCATTAAAGAACCTAGAAGAATGTTTCACCGATATTTTATCAGTACTCCTGTTATATTTATTGATATGTTCCATAAAATGATATATAGAAAAAAAGCTTCATAAAATAGCTTTTTTCTTAACTAGTTAATAACAAAATATCAATTAATATGTCAAAAAAATAGCCTTAATCACAGGTATCACCGGCCAAGATGGAGCTTATTTAGCTGAATATCTTTTAAACCTTAATTACGAAGTTCACGGCATTAAAAGACGAACCTCTTTATTTAATACCGACAGAATAGATCATCTATACCAAGATCCACATATTAAAGATCGTCATTTTATTCTTCATCATGGAGATTTAACTGACAGTATGAATCTAACACGAATTATTCAGGAAGTTCAACCAGATGAGATTTACAATTTAGCAGCCATGAGTCATGTTGCTGTTAGTTTCGACATGCCGGAATATACAGCTAATGCAGATGGTATAGGAACACTTCGTATACTTGAAGCAGTTAGGTTATTAGGATTAACTCAAAAAACACGTATTTACCAGGCATCAACTTCTGAGCTTTATGGATTAGTACAAGAGGTACCTCAAAAAGAAACAACCCCTTTTTATCCTCGCTCTCCTTATGCCGTTGCAAAATTATATGCTTATTGGATAACAGTTAATTATCGTGAAGCTTATAATATTCATGCGTCAAATGGAATTTTATTTAATCATGAATCTCCCAATAGAGGAGAAACTTTTGTTACTCGTAAAATTACACGTGCTACAGCACATATAGCATTAAATATGCAGGATAAATTATATTTAGGAAACCTTTCTGCTCAACGCGATTGGGGGCATGCAAAAGATTATATCAAAGCTATGCATCTTATTTTACAACAAGATACCCCTGATGATTATGTTATTGCTACAGGAATTACTACAACAGTTCGAGATTTTGTAAAAATTGCCTTTGCTGAATGCGGTTTAACTATTACTTTCAATGGAGAAGCTGAACATGAAGAAGGTTTTTTAAGTGATATAAACACTAATATTTTTAAAGAAAAAGTTGGCAATGATTATTTAAAAGAAATAACCAAACGTATAGGAGAAAGTATAGTGGTCGTTGATCCGAAATACTTTAGACCAACAGAAGTTGAGTTATTGATTGGAGATCCTTACAAATCAAAAAAAATATTAGGATGGGAGCCTGAATATGACTTACCTGCTTTAGTAAAAGATATGGTAGAAGCAGATTTACATTTATTTAAAAAAGATGCTTTATTAAAAGCAGAAGGTTTTAGAGTCATGAATTATTTTGAGTAAACCATAACAAGTCTATCAATAGTAATAATGATTCAATTTCTAAAAATAATATCTTCTAAATTATTAGTGATTACGGAATTCTAAATTCAACAAATCCTTTTATTCCTTCTATTTTACTATCATTATAGGGAACTGGGAAACCAATGCTCGAATTCCTTTGTTCAGAAGATATGGCAGATGCATGTATTTTCATGTTAAAGTATAGAAATTTTAATGATATTCTCAAGGAGTCTAGTTTAAATAAAATGAGATAAGAAATACCCATATAAATATTGGAACAGGAAAAGAAATCTCTATTAAAGATCTATTCGATCTTATAAAAACAGAAAATGTTTTTTTAGGTGATATTAATTAAACAGTATATTTAATTAATTGGTCACTAATTTTACAAAATATGATTTTTTTCTATAAGTCTGTATTTTGTCTTAAACAATAAATAAAACTTTTAAATAAACAGCATTAGTATATCTACAGTAAAATCATTTTATATAATTAATTATACTAATCAAAATCTTAAAATCTTAACAATAAATCTTATTCCAAAAAATTTACTTGCTTAATAATTAATGATTTAACCTTAATACTGTAATCCATGATACGTGAACGAGAGAAAGTAATCGCTAAAGGGAGTGTTATTTTCCAAACATTTCTAAGCCTTGGCAGTTTTTATTTGGCCTGGCAGTTTAACAATTATTATTTAGGATCAGAACTAGTAGGAAGACGAGAATATGAAACTATTTTTATTTTAATTGGACCGATATGGTACTTGTTATTAGATCATTTTGGCATGGGAAGAATGCTTAGAACCAAAATGTATTCTACTATTTTTTTTGAATACTTTAGTGTTGTTGGATTTGGATCTGCAACACTTTTTATAATAGTTGGTACTCTGGAATTTACTATGATATCTCGCTGGGTTTTAATTCTTTTTATTTTCTTAAACTTCTTTTTCTTATTTGCATACAAGTCATTTGTATATAAAACAATGAAAATACTTAGAGGAAAAGGATATAATTACAAACACGTTGTTATAATTGCAGATAAAGATTCAGATTTTTTTATAGACCAACTTATTGTAACAAAAGATTGGGGTTTTAAAATATTGGCAATAGTTAGTGATAGTAATGAGATAATTGAAAAATATGGAAGAAAATTTAAAATTATATCTGAAAATGAATGCTTAACAAAAATATTGGATGATATAGTTGTTGATGAAGTCATGTTCTGTAAAGGCAGTTACAATCAGGATAGAATAAGAGATATTGTAAATCTTTGTACAGAAGTAGGTGTTACTTTTAGAATGCAATCTGAAATTTTTAGTTTGGCCGGAAATCGTTCTCATCTATCCTATTTTAATCAACTACCCTTTCTTACTGTAATGAATACGCCAAGTAATTATTTGGCATTAAAACTGAAAGCACTAATGGATTATTTAGGAGCCTTTCTGATACTACTTTTAGTTTCTCCTTTACTATTAATTATTGCATTTGCTATAAAAATTGATGATGGAGGCCCTGTTTTTTTCAAACAAATCAGAGTTGGTCAAAATGGGCGTTTGTTTCATTGTTTAAAATTCAGAACAATGGTAACTAATGCAGAAGAGTTAAAGCTTACTTTAAAGGATCAAAACGAACAAAAAGGACCTGTTTTCAAAATGAAAAATGATCCGAGAGTTACAAAAATTGGTAAATTTTTAAGAAAGTCGTCTTTAGATGAATTACCTCAGTTTTTTAATGTTTTAAAAGGAGAGATGAGTATTGTTGGTCCTCGCCCTCCTGTACCATCAGAAGTTGAAGAATATGAAAGATGGCAGAGGAGACGATTAAGTATGAAACCAGGTATCACATGTATTTGGCAAGTATCAGGACGAAATAATATTCCATTTGAACAATGGATGAAAATGGATATGCAATATATTGATTCCTGGTCTTTAAAACTCGATATACAACTATTCCTTAAAACATTTAAAGTAATGCTGGTTAGAGATGGACAGTAGGTTGATAATGGTTATTAACTGGATTTATAATATAATAAAACACTTTAAAAAAAAAATCATAAGTACATGTCCATTTATGAAAACTATCGACGGACGAAATATAAAATTGAAGAATATTAAATCTAATATTATCTATTAATACTTCTAATCAATATTCAAATTTCCTACATTAACTTAATTTTATGATCATCTTATCAAAGAAAAAAATTTAACAAAGAAAAAAAAACTAACATTGCACACTAATTCTGAAAAAATAAGTACCAAATATCATAAACATAACGAATTCATGAACAAACTCATTCTTACTGTTTTTTTAACTTGTTTATTATATTCTTGCACATCAAGAAAAAATATCACATACTTTAATGATCTTGAAAACAAAGACTTCCAGCAAGCAATGCCAATTCCTGCTCCAATTCATAGAATCAAACCTAAAGATAACTTATACATTAATATCCAAACTTTAAATCCTGAGATTAATGCATTATTTAATCCTTCAACTGGAAATGGAGGTGGTAATGGAACTTCTCAGACTTATGGGGAAGGAGTAGGACAATATATAAATGGTTTTCTTGTCGATGATGACGGATATGTTACTTTACCTATAATTGGAAAAGTAAATGTTAAGAATAAAACAATTCAAGAAGCACGAGAATCTATTCAAGTCCAAGCTCAAATATATATTAAGGATGCCACTATAAAGGTTAAATTATTAAATTTTAAGTTTACAGTATTAGGTGAAGTTACTATACCTGGTATTTATTATAATTACAATAATTATATAACTATACTAGATGCTATTAGTATGGCAAAAGGAGAAACCGATAATAGTAATTTAAAACGTGCGCTGATAATTCGACAAACAAAGGATGGAACAATGATATATTATCGCATTAATCTCACTTCCGGCCAAGACCTATTACAATCCCAGGCATATTATCTACAGCCAAATGATATCGTATACATTGAACCTCAAAAAAACAAGAGTTTAAAAATAAATAGTACTGTATACTCCTTGGTATTTTCATCTATCTCAACTTTAGTTTTATTAGTTAATTTTATAAATAAATAGCAGTATAAAATAATTGTTAATAAAAAATACCATAAACTTTACAAAATATTACAATGCAAAATATCGACGAAATAATTGAGTATATGAATAATGAGCAAACTATTGATATTAAAAGTTTTCTGTTTCGAGTTTTATCAAAGTGGTACTGGTTTGTAATTTTTGGATTTATTGGATTATGTTTGGGTTTTTTATTTGCCAAAAGAAAAACAGCAACATATAATATGAATGCCACAGTTCTTATAAAGGATAAAGATACGGGTATGAGTATGGATAAGATCTTTGATGGTTTAGATGTAGGAGGTAAGACTAGTGTTGAAAATCATATCTTTATGTTACAATCTTATTCATTAAATCAACAAGCCGTAAAAAGTCTAAATATGGATATTTCATGGTACTATAAAGGAATTTTTAACGATCCGGAGTTATATGCCTCTTCTCCATATATAGTAGATGTTAATAAGAACTCGAAAAACTTAAAAGGTATCAAATTATTCATCCTACCTAAATCCCCAAAATCATTTTTATTGAAAATGCAAGGTGTATATATAGAAAATGGTGTTAAGTATAATCTTGATTCAATAGAAAAAGGAGAGTATGGAGTTCCTTTTGAAAGTAACTTATTCAATTTTACTATCACAAAAAATAAAAACTTTAACATTCAGCAAAATAAGGAATATTATTTTAAAATAAATGATCTTAATTATTTGACAAATTTATTTAAAAGTAGATTAAGCGTATCTCAAGTGAATAAAAAAACTAATGGTATTATTTTGTCTCTTACAGAAACAGTTCCACAAAGAGGAGTTGACTATTTAAATGCTTTAATAGATGTATATTTAAAATATGATTTAGAATCAAAAAATCGCACATCAGAAAATACAATTAGATTTATTGATAACCAGATACAAACAGTAGTTGATTCTCTTACTATAACAGGAAATTTATTCACTGAGTTTCGCTCGAAAAAAGGAATTGTTAATTTAAGTCAGGAGGCAAGTCAGGTTGCAGACAGACTAAAGGTTCTTCAAACAGAAAAGGAATTAGCCCAACGTAAAATGGATTATTTTAAAAATCTGCAAACCTATATGAATGATGCTGATCAGATGAAAAATATAGCTGTACCTTCAGTATTAGGAATTGCGGATGCTGGATTAAATGCATTGGTAGTAAAATTGGGTGAACTATATAATAAAAAATCAACAATGTCCTTTGTTGTAAAAGAAGAAAATCCTGCAATAAAAATCCTTAATAATGAAATAGATAACTGTTTAAATTCTCTAGGTGAAAATATAAAAAACCTTCTTCAAAACACATCTATTGAACTCCGAAATATCAATTCGCAGATGAATGGAGTACAAGTAAAATTGGCTTCGCTACCTAAAACAGAACAGCAACTTATCAATATAAAAAGAACTTTTGACATAAATAATGAATTATACACCTTCCTTTTACAAAAAAGGGCAGAGGCAGCTATTACGTCCGCATCTAATATTCCTGACGCAACAGTTATGGATCCAGCTAGACTTGAAACAGTAATCCATACAGGCCTTAATAATAAAATATATTTAATAATTGGTCTGTTACTGGGTTTTTCAATACCCTTAATCATCATTTTTTTATATGATTTCCTGGATGATACCATAAAAAGTTATGACGAGCTAGAAAAGATCAGTAAACTTCCAATCATAGCTGAAATTCCCAAAAGTAAATATTCAATGGAGATTCCAATTGTTAAGTATCCACGTTCAAGCATTGCTGAGAATTTTCGAAACTTAAGAATGAATTTACAATATTTATCCAATTCTAAAGATTCAAAAGTTATTGCTATTCATTCCTCAATCCCTGGTGAAGGAAAAACATTTACATGTTTAAACCTAGCATCAGTTTTAGCTATGGATAATAAAAATGTACTGTTAATTGGTTGTGATCTTCGTAAACCTAGATTACACAAAATATTCAACTCTAATAATGATATTGGAGTCTCATCCTATTTAATAGGAAAACATAATTATAATGAAATTATTAAAGCAACCGAACAGGAAAATCTTTACTATATTAATGCAGGTCCTATCCCTATTAATCCGGCAGAACTTATTGGCAATGGTAAATTTAAAGATCTAATAGATCAGGCAAGAAAGGACTTTCATTATGTTGTTTTGGATAATGCACCTTTATCCTTTGTTGTGGACGGTTTTCTAATTGGAAAATATGCTGACATCAATATAACTGTTGTTAGACATGGATATAGTCATAAAAAGCAGACTTCTTTTATCAATCAATTAAAGGATAAAGATAATTTTAATAATCCTGCAATTATTCTGAATGGTACTAGTGACAAAAGATATAATACAGGTTATGGAAAATATGGTAATTATAAAGAAGAGTATTATGATGATATAGAAGAGAAGGTAAATTTTTGGAAAAAATTGTTTAGACGGTCGGCATAATAAATCATTTCTTTTTAGCCATTTTTTTCATGTTCCATAATAAATTTAAAAATATAATTTGTGCTATTTAATTCATTTAATTATCTGCTATTTTTCCCTGTTGTTTGTGTAATTTATTATTTAATTCCTAATAAATTTCGCTGGGTATTCTTATTATTAGCCAGTTATTTCTTTTACATGAATTGGGAACCCATTTATGCTATATTAATATTTTTATCAACTTTTATAACATATTTATGTGCATTTAAATTAGATAAAGTTAAAGATATTAAAGTTAGAAAAGTATTATTAATAGCCAGTATTATCCTGAATTTCGGAATTTTATTTTTATTTAAATATTATAATTTTTTAACCGATTCGCTTTTTAACTTTCTTAATTATTTTAATATAAGAGTTCGTTTTCCTGAATTTAAGCTTCTATTACCTGTTGGAATTTCTTTTTACACTTTTCAGGCAGTAGGATATTCAATTGATGTATATTATAATAAACTAAAACATGAAAACAATTTTGGTAAGTATGCTTTGTTTGTATCCTTCTTTCCTCAATTAGTTGCAGGACCTATCGAAAGAGCCACAAATCTTTTACCTCAATTTAGTAAAGAAATCGTTTTCAATTATGCTAAAGCAATAGAAGGAACGAAACTAATTATATGGGGTTATTTTATGAAAGTTGTGGTAGCAGATAGACTGTCAATTTATGTTGATTCTGTATACAACAATATTAATATGCATAATTCACCCACCTTAATTATAGCCACTATTTTTTTTGCTTTTCAGATATATTGTGATTTTGGAGGATATTCAAATATAGCTATTGGGTGTGCTAAAATTTTAGGTTTTGATTTAATGACAAATTTTTGCAGACCGTATTTTGCAAAAAACTGTCCGGATTTTTGGCATAGATGGCATATATCATTATCCACTTGGTTTAAGGATTATGTATACATACCATTAGGAGGCAATAGAGTAAGTAAAAAACAGAAATATCTAAACCTAATTATAACATTCCTAGTCAGTGGTTTATGGCATGGTGCAAATTGGACTTTTGTTATATGGGGTGGATTAAACGGAATTTTTCAAGTTGTTTACAGCATTTTTAAACCTTTTAGAATAAAGCTGTCCAATAGATTTACCAATCTGATTCAGATTATAAGTACTTTTATACTAATAGATTTTACCTGGATTTTTTTCAGAGCGAATAACTCTGCTGATGCAATAAAAGTAATACAAAATATTTTCACAAAACATGGTCCATTATTTTTTGGAGATAATAAGGTTTTTATTTACGGATTTATTGGTTTGATAATTCTAATTATTAAAGATATTTATGACGAATGCTCATTTACTTTAACATTTGAAAACAATAAAATTATAAAATATACATGGTACGCTACATTAACGATACTTATATTGATGATAGGAGTTTTTGATGGTGGACAATTCATTTATTTTCAATTTTAATTTAAAGTTACAATGAAAAAATATTTCAAAATAATTATAATATCTTTTTTTATATTAGCTCTTTGTGATTACTTAATAGGCAAAGGACTAAACTTTTATTATTTAAAAAATACTTCTGGCCTTCTTTATCGAACAACCTATTCTTTAGACAGTACAAAAGCAGATATACTAATTTTTGGATCCTCAAGAGCTAACCATCATTATAATGTTAAAATAATTGAAGATAGCACAAACTTATCTGCCTATAATACAGGAAGTGATGGACATTATATATTCTACCAAACTGCAGTATTAAAATCAGTATTAAAAAGATATACCCCCAAAAAAATAATACTTGATTTCAATGGAACTTTTGAGTTTTCACAACAGGATTATGATGCTTTATCATGTTTATTACCTTATTATAGAACTCATAACGAATTGAAAGATTTAATTGAATTAAAATCACCTTTTGAAAAATACAAATTGTTTTCCAAGATATATCCCTTTAATTCATTATTAACAACAATAATCATAGGTAATTTAGAAATAAATAAATTTAGGAGTGTAAATAAAGGTGCTTATAAGGGATTTGTACCATTGACCAACACATGGGAATATAATATTAACATTATAGACAAACCTGAAAAATATAATATTGATAAACATAAATACAATGCATTTAATGATTTTATTAAGTTATGTAACGAAAAAAATATTCCCCTAACAATTATTTATTCTCCAGTTTATTTCAAATATAATAAAGATTATTCAATTGATATTTGTAGCGAAATATGCAGAAAAAATAATGTAACATTTCTTGATTATTCAAAAGATACTGATTTCTTAAATAATAAAAAATTATTTGCAGATACTTATCATTTAAATAAAAGTGGAGCTCAACTCTTTACACAAAAAATTCTACAATTTATTAAACACTAAACTATATTGTATATTTTATTTTAGTATTTGAGAAACCATCAAATAAATTAGATTACTTCTAACCAAAGTTCGAGTAAATCTATTGTTTAAATAAGAAGGTTAATACTAAGTCTGAATAGGTCTTAAACTTCAATTATTTAAGGATAACCGAACTCTACAGCACTGATTTATTGAATCTTATCTAACTTTCAATTCCAAAAAAATAACATCCACTATAAATGAAAAGAATAAATAGTGTAGATTTTATGAGAGTAGTTGCAATTATTTTCGTAATAGCAATTCATACAAATCCTTTTCTTCCTAATGCCTTTGATAATTCTCAAGGAAATATATATTTATTTGGACTTATTAATCAATTGGCAAGGTTTGCGGTGCCATTTTTCTTTGTAATATCTGGTTATTTTTATAGTGTTAAAATAAATAAAAGTAATTCAATAGAATCAACAACAAAAAAAATGGCATTACGTATTGCAATCATTTGGATATTTTGGAATTTAATATACCTTTTCCCTTTTTATAAATTCTATTCTTTGCTAGATGCAGGTGTATTAGAAATGGGAAATAATGTACTGGAGAGAATTTCATATTACATAAGTCATCCAAAAATTCTTCTTTTAGAAGGAACAAGCATACATTTATGGTTTTTGAGTTCATTATTCTTTTCAATCCTGACAACGAGTATTTTTATAAAATTCAACCTAAATAAATCGCTCATTACGATTGCTATATTTTTATATATTATTGGTGTTTTAGCAAAAGCTTATATTAATACCCCTTTAGGTATAAATTTACATTTCGATACAAGAAATAGTCTTTTTTTAGGTTTAATTTTTTTTGTGTCAGGATACAAAATAGCATCATTTACACCTAAGACGAAATGGTTAAAAATAGGATTTGTAATTTTTATTTTAGGATTATTTTTCCATTTTTTAGAGATATTTATCTTAAAAAAATATTACAATACATCAGGGAATCAGGACTATGTATTTGCTACGTATTTTATGGGATTAGGTATTGCTATTATTTCACTATCTAATCAAAACTTTTTTAATATCCCATTTTTTAATTATGTAGGACAAAAAACACTAGGCATATATGCAATCCATGTTTTACTTATTCCTATTTTAAAACCTTTTTTTATTAAATACTATCATCCTATATTTGAAATTGGATTTCCAATTATAATATATTTCATTTCACTAGTTTTTGTCGAGGTTTTATCCAGAAACAGAATGTTAAGCCAAATATTAACATAAATATTAGCATTATACATGATAATATGTATCATAATGTCAAAGTATATATCTTATTGAGCTTTTTCGCATAACAATATTCAAATAATACTTCAACTTTAATTAAGAACAATCTACCCTTTTTTTTGAATTTATTGGTAATTATTGAATTATCTTTCCTATTTACTTTCTATCTCATAACAAATTGATTTAATGTACTATTTTATTATTTACAAGTATATATTAGGTGTATTCTTATTATTTTCCATTTTGAAATTTGCATAGTTTATTCTTGTATTAACGCATAAACTGCTCTGAAATGTTTGTTAGCTTCCTACATAAATAATCAAAGCCTAGATGCTTTATGTAGAAAGAATTGACTCATCTATTCAA
This sequence comes from Plebeiibacterium sediminum, assembly GCF_026013605.1. Taxonomy (GTDB): domain Bacteria; phylum Bacteroidota; class Bacteroidia; order Bacteroidales; family Marinilabiliaceae; genus Saccharicrinis; species Saccharicrinis sediminus. Next base: position 3,076 of record NZ_JAPDPJ010000017.1, on the reverse strand, counting down.
ATAAAGTATCACAAACTTACCTCTTAAAGAACCCCATTGTATCATAATACATTAAATAATTGTAATGTCGTTCTGTATTTTTCATATTTACAATTCATGTCAAAATCATCAATGATTGAGATAAAAGAGGAAATTAAATTTCTGTAGAAGTTGTACTTAAAAGAAGTATTGCACAATCATATGAAAAAAAATCTTGATTATAGTGCAGGAACCATACTGACATGTCGATTGAAGTGCAACGAATCAATGCTGTTTCTATGGTAGGCAAACATCATAACTTATAAATATATCACAGTATTTAAATAATTTCCAAATTCTAGATGATATAATTTCTTAATAATCCTATTAAATATGTCGGATAAAAATCTTTCCGAAGAAATAATTACCCAAAGCTATTATAAAAATTGACATACAAATGTTATTATACCATTTAAACCATGAAATTGGCCTTATAATATTTCATGTAAATGAGATGGTTCGTAATCGATTTAAAGATTTTAGGATTAATATTATTGACAATAAAATCACTAAGCCATTTCTTTAGTTGTACCATATTTTCAAATATATTGTTCTTATAATATTGTATTATAAATGCCCAGATTTTTTCAGAAGGATTTAATTCCGGTGTGTATGGGGGTAATCTTAATAGTTTAATATTATCAGGAATCTCATAATTCTGTAGAGAATAAAATCCTGCATTATCAATGACCATTATTTTAAACTCTTCTGGTCTATGCAAAGAAAGCTGCTCTATATATTTATAAAATATCTCGCTTGTAGTGACTTCAATTTTAATACAAATGCATCTCCATCAACAGGTAAAAACGCGCCATATAAGTAGGTATTTTTAAAACCATGTTGATATTTAACAATTGGTTTAACTCCTTTTGCAGTCAGATATATACCAATAGGTGTCATTAGACCAAATCTGCTTTCGTCTTGAAAATATAAATTAATGGATTTATACTTATTTTTATTTAGACTTGTTCTAATCGACTTGAATTCATTTGGTAGTTTTTAAAAAGGCTTAAATAGCCTGATCATCTTTTTTATAATGCCATTTCCTGGGAGATTTAAGTTTGGTGCCAAAATTGGTGATCATATATTTTCGAAGTGTAGCATACTTAACATCCAAGAGAAATAGTTTTTTAACCCATAAAACAGCATCCCAATATCCTAGCAAAGGATCTTCAGAATTATTAAGTTTTTGTTTTAAAGCTTCATGTACTTCATTGTGATTATACTCTTTGGTTTACCTTTCTCTTTAATTTTCAAAAAAGCATCAAGGCCATTCTTAGAATAGTCTCTGTACCAACTTTTTAAGGTGGAATATCCTATACCTAAATGAGTGGAAATATCTTTCTGTTTTTTGAAATCTTTTGATTGTAAAAGAAGAAGGCTTCTGATTTTTAATCTAACCTTTTGATTGTTTGATGATTGAAGCAATTTTCTTAATATCTTAGTATTTTCAGAAACTGTAATTTTTGACGTCGTTGGCGTAATGCCAAGATAGTTAAAATAAGGCTTATTTCGTAGTCATAATGGTATTATATAAGATTATGCAATTTAAAATTAATAAATACCACTAAGTGTTAGATGATAATTATTAAGGCACATTTATTTATCAAATTAATATTAATTAAAACCTCATAAACCTAATAGTCCTAGACCAAAATAATGAGCTAAAATGTATAAAATGAAAAGAAATTTATTTATTGATTCAATTAGAGGTTTACTTCTAATTACTATGCTAATTGATCACACTTCATTATCTTTTATTAATTATTACACCGACCATCCTTTAGGATTTTTTTCAGCTGCTGAAGGTTTTATATTTATATCAGCATATTTATTTGGTTTAATATATTCTAAATATTTAAATAATGTAAATATGCTTTTACAAAAAACGATGAAACGAGTATGGTGTATTTATAAGTATCATATAGCTTCAATAGTTGTATTGCATCTACTTATATATAGTATTATTATTTTCATTCCATCATCGTCTATAAACCCTAATATATTTCGTATAGAAATATATTCTCTAATTTATAATTTAAAGACTGTACTATTACTAAAACAGCCTTGGTGTCTCGATATACTGCCCTTATATATAATACTGATAGCATTTAGTCCAATTATTTTAATTGGTTTTAAATACAATTACAAAATTACTTTGCTTATTAGTTTTACTATATGGGCATTAATTCAATTTACTTCTATTGAAGTTATATATTATGGAATTTTATCTAAATTGGATATTAATCTTGGTGCTTTTAATATATTTGGATGGCAATTTTTATTTACAATTGGATTATTTTTAGGATATCAAAACTTTTATCATAATTTCAAAATTAGTTACAATTCAAAAATTGTATACTCCACATTAATTATAGTCTTTACTCTTTTCATTTTTAGACATACACTACCTGAATATAATAACGATCTTTTTAGTTTACTTTACAATAATAAACGTATTTTGCAACCATTTCGTTTGATAAACTTTATGTTAATAGCATATTTATTTTGTATAGTTAATAAATATTTTTCAAATATTAAACTGAATTTTTTTTCATACATCGGACAGTATTCTCTTGATGTTTTTACCTTTCACCTTATTCTAATATATATTTTAAAGTTAAATTTTAATCTTAATAAAGAAACTGTATTAACTCAGATAATCGTTGGAATACTATTAATTTTATCATTAATAATTCCTGCTATTATAAAGGAAGAATATAATTTAAAGTTAAAAAAAGAGAGACGTGCTAGGATTAAATCCAGACTAGCTTTAATAATAAATATTAATAGAGATGTTTTAAAAGTAACACATTATTGTATAGTGCATTCAAAAAAACTTATAACCAAAATTATATTTTCAGAGAAAATATCTAAATAAAACAATTTTTCAAACAGAATAACATATATTAAATACGTTTATCACAAGCCAATTTTTGAACATGAAAACGATCAATAACAGTAGTGGAATTGCAATAAAAAACTAGACAAAAAGTTAAGCCACATTTCTGATAACCACCTTTCCATACTCATCAGGTGTTTGATAGTTTAAATAAGA
>NZ_JAPDPJ010000179.1 GCF_026013605.1 Plebeiibacterium sediminum | reverse complement strand
ACAGAATTTACAGGTTAATGTTGAAACACATATCAATATGTCAGATGTATAACGTCATAGCCTAGGCCTTATTTGCATTTTTAGGAACTAGGCTCATATAGAGTAATACGCCGAATGGAGTTACATGACTTAATAGCTATTTATAATTACCAATGTAAGATTTACAAAACATTACGATCCTCATCGCAAAACATATTTACTAAGTAAATTAATCCTGTTGATCCTGTTAATCCTGTCAAAAAAAGTAAGGACAGGATTTACAGAATTTACAGGTTAATATTGTAACACATATCAAAACACATATCAATTTGCTAGTTAAAATACACATCAAACGAATCCGAATAAGTTTGTCTGGTTCAATTCCTATTTTTAGGCATAAGGCCTGGTACAATAAGATTTAGCCAGAGGCATACGGCGAACAGAAAGGAACTATCTAATCGCTATAATTATAACGTCAATAAGCTAAGCAAACACTATTGCTTACTTCTGTTTGACCTTTATTTACAAAAAAGGCCCATATTATTAAATCTCCAAGTTTTTCAGTTAACCATTCATTAATAATACAACTACCCTCTTTACGTTTTATTTTAGTGTTATACCGCTTTGCATAACTCCCGATTTCCTTACCTAGCATATAAATATTAAGTTCATCATTGACATTCTTTGAATTATGAAAGTAACTAGTATCCCATTCTATCTTAACATCATCGCCGGTAACTATTAGTTCCATAGAATCAGGTAAGGGTAAAGTACCTTTAGCAATTAATGCAGATCTATAATTGATCTTCTGATCAGGGTAATCACCCATCACTCCATATTTTAGGTTATAGGATACTGCAGCCTGGTACGGTGTTCTGCCAATACTTCCCTCATTAAACATTAAATTAAGATTAGGTTTAAAGTTATACAGAAATGAATGTACCAGTTTCATTTTTTGCCGCTGCTGTAATTGCGCTTTACTTTTTTTATCCTTATAATCTCTTGGAAGGCTTCGCATGCAAGATATGCCTCGCCATTCATATAAAACAACAGTTCCTACTTTACCAAAACCACCATCTAGAATATTTGTTTTTAAACGTGCCATAGTACAAAATTTTAAAGGTTAGTAATAAAAATTAAAGGGTCAGCTACGGACCAGGTTCGTATTAAGTAGCATACAAATAGCATACCAACTCATATATAGATTATAGGAAATACAAATAAAACCCATATTAAAGTCATTAATCAATGAGTTTGGTATGGCTTAAGTATGACGAAAATATGACGAAAATATGGGTTAATACCAACGTTAGTACGAAGCCTTCTCGAAGCCAATACATATCAAACTGCAAATTATGCTACTAAAGAAACATAAGAAATTTGCAATAGAATTAGAGCTGCAACGGTCTCACCATTACTGAAGTAATGCTCTTCTATTAATATTTACCTCATCTATAAATAACAAAGAGCCACAATAAATATATTGTGACTCTTTAATAAGATGATTAGTAAATTCAGAAAAATTAATTTCGATACATGTATTCACTATAAACATGGCATAGAAACACCTATATTTAATTCATTTTTACAGTATTAATAAGTGCATTAAACTTATCCAAATCTAAATTCTCACCACTTTGAAGTCCTTGTAATATCAGTTGATTGTCTCCTTTTGTAATGATTTTAATAAACAGATTTACTTTTTTACCTCCCATTGTTCCTTTTACTACTTTTTGATATGAATTATAACCATTTACAGAATCTCCTGAGTAACTCACCTCTTCTACTTCCGTTAATCCTTTACCTTTAAACTGTTCTATCATTGACTCAGCCATTTTTTTTAAAGAAGTCATATTATCATAAGGTACCGGCAGAACAATTAAAGTAGGTTTCTCAAACTGATTATCGCTGGATCCATTTATGGTATAAATAAACATATTGGCATTAGCTTGCATAAATTTCAATTCAGACTCAGTATCATTAAATGAAAAGAATGTATTTGCAAACGGATCAATTTCAATATCTTTTTTATAACTGGCAGCTAAGTACATGACAAAAGTTTATAACATTCATCTAAATCGCTGTTATTTATTGGATTGATTAACGCGTTTGCGATTCTAATCAGTCCGTATTTAA
>NZ_JAPDPJ010000178.1 GCF_026013605.1 Plebeiibacterium sediminum | reverse complement strand
GCATGCTCATTAACTTTATTTGAATCATTGTTGGCCTCCTCTGAGACCTTAGCTGTTTCAATTGCATTATCTGAGTTTTGATGTATGCTGGCAGATATTTCCTCCATAGTAGAACTCACTTCTTCGATGGAACTTGCTTGTTCATTTGCACCTTGGGATAGTTGCATGGATGAACCACTTAATTGATGACTGGCTACCCCTATTCTATCAGCTCCCAGTTTAATACTGGTTACAATTTCTTTTAAACCATGAACCATTCTATTTAAGGCTGATGCTAATTGACCTATTTCATCTTTTTGGTCGATATCAAGCTTAATACTTAAGTCTCCTGCTGCTATAGATTCTGATATTACAACTGCTTTTCTAAGACTATTAGAGATGTCTTTGGATATCCAATATATTAGTCCGGATAATATCAATAAACTAATTAAGAGGCTAATCAAAATAACGTTTCTGATATGATAAGCACTGGCAAATAGTTCATCTTCATATACAGAAACAACAACATAGGATTGTATTTCTTCTACAAATCGATAGTATTGATACATTTTTTGACCTTCTATTTGATCTATGGTAAAACCACTTTCTGCATTTAAACTTTTCATTTTAATAAAGAATGCCTGATCTGCTATACTTTTACCCTCGTCCCTGGGATGAATAATTAATAACCCATTATTGTCAACGATATACGGATATCCTGAATCAAAAAAGGTTTTATCATTAAAGACTGATCTTAATTCAGTCATATTTTTTTCTTTGATTCCCACGTACAGAATACCTTCAATCTTTCCGTCTATGACAAGCGGGCGATATGCTGTTAGATACCAGTCATCCACCACAAATGCTCTTCCTGTGTATGTTTTTCCTTCTAAAACGGTCTTTATAACTTCTGATGTATTAGGAATAAATGTACCTAATGCTCTTTCTCCATCTTTAGTTAATACATTGGTAGCAATCCTTAAGAATCCCTGATCAAATCTTTGAAAGATGGTTGCTGTACCTCCAACTAAATCTTTTATTTGGTCTACATACTTTGCACTAGCCTGAATTAACTGATCTTGTACAATCCATTCTGGTACCTTTACATCTTGTTCTTCCTGGGTCTCTTGATTTTTAGCTTTTATATCTATTAAATCTGAGCTAATTCTAATTTTGCCCAGATTTTTAACATATTGGTCTGCCGCATTAATACCTACCAAAACATTTTGTTGATTGGAACGAATATTTTGAGATATCAGAATATTCAAATCCTTTACATGCTCCTGCATTCTTTCATTTGTTGTAATTTCACTTGCATTCATCTCAACATTGGTTATATAAATACCTAATATTGACAATATTACAACAATAAAAGTTATAATGACTAACCCTAGGCGCAAACCTATTCTCACATCATGGAATCTCTTCATAAAAATTAATATAGTTTCTGCTTTTAGTTCTATTGTATATCATGCATAGATCGCTACAATATAATAAGTCAATACCTGCATCTTCCAAAGGGTGGATAATTTAGATAGGACCTTATACCCTATCCAAATTTTGGAATAACCCCGGAAATTAATGAAGTATTGATTCAAATATTATAGTGAATTTATACTGATATATTAGGGATAACGAATTGTTGTAGCAAGAGTTACCATTATAATGACGAACTATTTGAACTAAATATATCAATAGTTTAATTCGATGCGTAATCTGCTTAATATCAACACCTAAAACTAACAGATGTTTTTTTGGAAAATTTGAGCAGTTTGATTAAATCATTATTTATGGTGATGAAGTACTAAATTAGGTTATTAGTTCCATATAAAGATTAGTGTCGCAATTGGGTGTTAAAACAGATATAATAAGATAATGAATTATGCCATATAACCCAATTTATCCGGTATTGACCTAGCAAATGAGATTACTTGTCATAAACATTCAGCTATTTCATATGATCAACCGTATATACTTAAAAACCTAGATATGTAACTGTAATCTCATACAATGATGAAAAAGATTCTAATAATTGACGATGCCATTGATTCGAGAGTAATGATAAAAAAGCTTCTGTTTTCATTAAACTTTCAAATTATTGAGGCAAAAGATGGACTAGAAGGATGGAGTCTAATGAT
>NZ_JAPDPJ010000177.1 GCF_026013605.1 Plebeiibacterium sediminum | reverse complement strand
TTGCCAACTGCAAACCCTGCTACGGCAGCAATGGGCTTGCCTATGTTGTTGGTAGCTTTCATAAAGTCAATCTTTGTACCTCTTGAAGTTCTCCTTGGGGTACTTGACGTTGATTTTTTAACTGCCATGTTTTCTAAATTTTAATTATTGATTCACAATTATTTATTGAAGCTTAATGCTTCCTAAATCTTCTTTATTGGTAGTTTTCTTGGGGGATGATTTCCGTTTTGCCTGAGTGCTTTCTTTTTTGCGGAACATGAGATAAGCTCCTGTACCAACAAGAGCTGCAACACCTAAACCAATACCGACTTTTGCGCCCTTGCTCAGTTTCTTCTTGCCTGTTGCAGTAGGACTCGTTGTAGTCGATTGGGGTGTGTAGTTCCCGGATTTCATTATGGGTTGGGGAGTATAACTGCCGGACTGTGGCATAATACTATTTGATGGAGGCATCACGCTGTTTGTTGGTGGAGCATAAGCCTCGGTTGTTGGAGCTGCCTGATTGGTAAACTGAGATACTGCTTCTGTTGCCGGAGCTGCTTTTTTGAATTTACTTTTAACCTTGGTAAAGATGTTTTTGATAGGCTTTAACCAGCTTCCAATTTTTGCCAATACACCACTTGCTGCGGTTACTGAGGCTGCTGTGGCAACTGCACCCATATTGCCCAATTCTGCCAATTCGCCAATGGCTTCCAATCCTTTTAAATCGGCAAGTAAACCGTCAATGCCTTTTAGGGAGAAGTCGGAACTCTTTTGTTTTGCACCTTTTAGGATTGCTTTTCTAAGGTTCTTTTCTTTGCCCTGCAAGCCTTTAAATAGCTTACGAACCTTGCCGTGTGTCTTTTTTAGTTTGGCGTGTTTTGCCGGGTCGATGTTGTATTTACTTGCAAGGTCATCAGGCAGATAGGCATATTGAAGTTTCTTAGCAATACCGAACATATTTAAGCGTAAGGCTGCCAATAATCCGCCTCTGATTGCAATGGACAAAGGATTAAACCTTACAATTGCTTTAACGACTTTCTTGGCTACTTTGCCAATCTTTTTACCAACACGTTTAATTGCCTTGAAGAATCGACCTCTACGTCTTTTCCTTCTTCCCAAACCGTCCATTTCATCGTCCAGCTCATCCAATTCCGCCAATCCCTGAATGGCTTCTGAATCGTATTTAATCAGACCTTTTTCGGCAAGCTTTTCTTCAATATCCGATAGCTTATCCAATACGGCATCACGTTGTGGAGTATTCCAAAACTTGATAGCCTGGTCCAACATGGATATGAATTGGTCAGGGTTTTGGACGTGAGCCATTTTGTCCTTGTTATCCCGGTTCTTTAAAAGATAATTCCGGGTGCGGACTAAATAGTTGTAGGTGGCATCTTCTGCATCACCCAATCCGTTTATGGCATCGTCAAAGTCAACACCTGAAACAATGGCAATAAGGTCTTCATGGTTGGCTTGTGCCTGAACGCCGCCAGCTAAATCAATGCCTGATAAAACCGATATGGGTAATCCTAAAGCACTTGTACCTGTGATACCATCAATACCTCTAAGTCCTGCCAATTGTAGCGGAGACATATCAAAATCCGAACGCTCAAAACTGTATGGCTTTTGGTAATCGAACTTTGATAAAACAGGGTCAATAACAATTTCATCTTCTGAATCGCCAACCGCAGGAACAATCACATAGATATGCTGAAAGTTCTTTTTACCGTCATACTTGGTAATACGGAGCTTGAATGGAATACCCAAACACTTTAAAAGCGAACCCACAAAAATGCTGTAATCATCACAGTCAATTCCTGAATCTGATTTGCCTTTCTGTTTGAACTTGATTTGTCCGTCTAACCAGGAGCGTGATGGCGTTCGGAGCTGTTCCGTTCCGTCATCGTCTTTATGGTACTGCAAATAGTTGTACGAAAAGTTGAAGATGTTTCGGCAAGATTCTTTGAGTGAATCACCCTGAAGCATACTTGCCAGTTCTTCGACTTCCCGAAAATGTGTGCCAATAATATCAATACAACTTTCAACGGTTTCAATTACGTTGCCGTTTTTTATAAATGTGTCCTGTCCGTTTGCCTTTTTTATAAGGTGGTTGAAACGTTTACCGTTTTGGGTGTTTCGTGGGCCGGA